>CANQFQ010000027.1 GCA_947599835.1 uncultured Bacilli bacterium | reverse complement strand
ATATTATTCTATGCAAGAGATATTCGTAATGGACTAGGTGAAAGAAATTCATTTCGTTTGGTTTTAAATACATTAGGTAATTTATATCCTGAAGTGGCTAAAAAATTAATTCCTTATATTCCTCAATATGGTAGATATGATGATCTATTAGTTTTATTAAATACGCCAGTTAAACAAGATGTTATTTTAATGATCCAACATCAGTTAAAAGAAGACATGGAAAATAAGAAAAACAATCAGCCTTATAGTTTACTTGCCAAATGGTTACCTTCCATAAACACAAGTAATCATGAAGCTGTTGCTTTAGCGACTTTAATTTGTAAAGAATTAAAAATGACAAAAAAACAATATCGTCAAACCTTGAGTTATTTAAGAAAAGGAATGATCGTTGAAAATCATCTCAGAGAAAAAGATTATACTTTTTCTTATGAAAACTTACCTGGTGGTGCGTTATTTAAATATCAACATGCATTTATGGAAAATGATTTTCAACGTTATGATGCATATTTAAAGAACGTTGCTGAAGGACACGTTCAAATGAATGTAGACACGCTATTTCCTTATCAAGTCATTAGAAAAATTACTGATCGTTCGAAAAAATTAAGTCAAGATGAAATTCAATCTTTAGATACGATTTGGAATCATTTTCTTCTCCAACCCATAGAAGCTAAATGCCTTGTCGTACGGGATGGTTCGGGCTCGATGTTAGAAAACTATCATCCTTCACCCATGGAAGTTGCTACCTCTATGGCTATATTAATGGCAGAAAGATTAACGGGTGCTTTTCACAATCAATTTATTACTTTTTCTTCAAAACCTGAATTCGTATCACTGAAAGGAAACAACATTTATGAAAAGGTAAATTATGTCATGAATTATAATGATTGTTCAAATACATCCATAGAAAAAGTATATAAATTGATTTTAGATGTTTATCAAAGTAAAGATTTCACTAAAGAAGATGCACTCGATCAAGTCATTATTATTTCTGACATGGAATTTGATTGCTTAGATGATTCTAATGAACCCAATCAATCGACTTTCGATTATTTCAAAAAAGAATTTCAAAAGTTAAATTATTCCATGCCACAATTAGTATTTTGGAATGTCAATGCGAGTGGACACCTTGCCGTAAGACAAGATGAAAATGGGGTTTATCTCATATCTGGAGCAAGTCAAAATATTATCAAAATGATTATGGATCATGATGACTTAAATCCTTATCAATTTATGATGAAAACCTTAAAGAAATATTCTTTTATTGATGAAATCTTATAATATGGGGAGGCTGTTATGAAATATCCAACAATTAACTTACAAAAAACAGGTGATAATATTACAAGATTGATGAAAAAGAATTCATTAAAAACTTCTAAATTACAAAAAATATTTGGTTTTGAAAATCCTCAAGCCATTTATAAGTGGCGTAGAGGTGAATGCTTACCAAGTATTGATAATCTTGTCATTTTAGCCGAAGTGTTTCATGTCACCATTGATAAAATTATCATTATCGAATAAAAGAGGCTATAAAGGAATCAAATACTGAAAAAGTATGGGATTTCAATATAGCCTTTTATTTTAGTAAAAATGCTACTAAACTCAAGGATGTATTTTGCTTATAACCCTTGATTTTTTTTGCATTTTAAATTCTAATTCACCCTTTTTGATTGAGATTAACAAAAGTAATCGTTTAAATTTTCCAAAACTTTACAGCCCATTTTTTATGTGTTATAATCATAACTAAGGAGGTAATAAAATGGCAAAAAAAGTTAAGCTTAACGTACCATCGAACATCTTAATGGCTGTTCTTTACATCGTTATCGGTGCGCTTCTTGTGATTTTCCGTAGTGGATCTCTCAACATAGCTACGACTATTATCGGTGTAATTCTTATCGTTTCTGGTGTATTGCAAATTCTTTCCGGAGATATGATAAGCGGTATTGTTTCTGCTGTCGTTGGTGTTCTCGTTATCATTTTCAGTTGGGCACTTACTAGTATACTTGTTTGGCTCTTTGGTATCGTTATCGCTGTTTATGGTGCGTATAACCTCATCAAGGGACCTAAGAAGCTCATACCTATTATCGTCAACTGCGTAACGATAGTAGCCGGTGTCCTTCTTGTAGTCGGCGGTGCTGTTGGCGCAAAAGTGGTTGACGTGATGATTATCATTGCTGGTGTCGTTCTTATTGTCGAAGGCGTTCTTGCTATCTTCGGTAAGAAATAAGCAAATTTTAAAAATAAGCGTTCTGCTCGTCAGAACGTTTTTTTTATGGGTGTCTAAGTAATTTTTTGCTTGCTTTTTTGTGTTTATGAGCGATTTGATGAATGTATTTTTTGAAATCAAAACGCTAATATAAAAATTTTTTTCGAAGTTTTTTAAAGCTTTTTCCATTTCATTTTAATAAGTTTTAGACTATCTTACTCGAAAAAATAATAAAAGTCCCATTTCTATGTTTCAGAAACGAGACTTATTTTATAATGTTCTAATTAGTTTTATTTTATTTTATTTTATTTTATTTTAATTATTGGGAGTAGGAATACCATTTACATAGGACCATTCACCACTCCAATAAACAGCTTTATTATCTGGATTCCAATCATTATCCCAACCTTTAGGTTTTGCTTCTGCTTCGCAATAAATTGTTAATGAATTACAACTATAAAACGCATAAGTTCCTATATTTGTAACACTACTTGGGATTATTATGCTTGTTAAATCACAATGACGAAATGCAAATCCGTTTATCTTTGTTACATCATATTGTGTTCCATTAATAGTTATTTGTGATGGGATGACTATATTATTTTCTAATTCAATTGTATATCCTGTAATGACTGCATTGTCATCGATAATCACATAAATTATGCCCTCTTGTTCTAAATAATTATTGTCATTCATTCCCCAATAAACAGAACTACTACCTTTCCAATTTTCTTTCCATCCTTCTGGTTTTGATGCTGCTTCACAATAGATTGTTAAATAACGGCAATCATAAAAGGCTTTTTCTCCGATACTTGTCACACTATTTGGAATGAATATGTTTGTTAATGAACTACATTCATAAAATGCCTCAGTTCCTATGCTAGTCACACCACTTGGGATAATGATACTAGTTAAAGAAGTACAATTAGAAAATGCAGAATTTCCAATACTTGTAACACCATTTGGGATAATGATACTAGTTAAAGAAGTACAATTAGAAAATGCATTGTATTCTATGCTTTCTAATTTACTA
>CANQFQ010000026.1 GCA_947599835.1 uncultured Bacilli bacterium | reverse complement strand
AAACTTAATTTAATATACCATATTCAAACTTAATGCCGTTATTAATTATTAAACGGACTTCCAAATGATAATTAACGTTTAACAGGAAAGAGATATAAAAGTATTTAACAACACACAACAAGTGCTATAATAGAAATAGGAAAAGATAAATTTTAAAAATAAGGAGATGTTATCTTGTAATTAAAAGCTCCAAAACATTGATGATGTTATTTCCTTCTGTTTTTCTAAGTTTTGTTAATTTTATGAACACATGTTAAAAAATCATTGAAAAGTATCTTAATTATAATTTTGAGGTGATAGAATGAAAAATTTAATGAATAACAATCCAAAGTTTAAGGGAATTATCTTTTTAGTTTTATAGTCTTTATTTTGATAGTAGTTACGCTATTTACACCAATAACATATATTGATCATTCTGAGTATGGTGATTTGATAGGTGGCCTTTTCACATCATTTGGAATTTTAGACGAATCGAAATCCTTTTTTGGTTTTTTATACTTTTTTGGATATTTATTAAGAGTCGGCTTGTTACTTTTTAGTATTTTCTTTATGATTCGACAAATCATCTTATTATGCCGCCAAAACTCTAAATTATCTGTTAAAACATATACGATATATCAAGTCATTTATGTTGCATATAATGTTATATTGTTCTTTAATTGGCTTGCGTATGTAATATTCAATGATTTTAATGAAGAATTTACTTATATGCAATCCTATCGTGTTAGAAATCTTGTAATAAGCATTATATTACTTGCGTTTACGGTTTTCCACCTTGTTTATTTAATTAAGTGTAAGAAAAAAATAGCAAATGATAAATAAAAAATAATGGAAATAACCATTAACCAATGTAATTTAATTAGTAAAATAAAAGTTAAATGTTTTTGGTATTTTATAACTATAGAAACGAATACAAAAATTTTATAAACCACCATTGCCTAATATCGTTTTGGTGGTTTTTAATCGTATTGTGATATCAAACAAATTCAACCCATAATAAAAATAACCGATAGAATCGGTTATAATTTAATCGTTTTTAATAATTTTTTTAAACATATAGCAGGTTTTTCTAATGCTTCTTTTTGATTGGCAATGCAGGGAATAATACTATAGATATCAATTAAATTTTTATCCTTTGGTTTCTTTTTTAATTCATTGATGGCACAAATCAAAAGCGTAGGTTTATGATATTTTTTTAATATTTCCATGACAATTTTACCATTTAAAGATTGATGATCAATTTTCCCTTCACCTGTAATAATCAAATCATATTGATTGATCATTTCATCGATATGTAAATAGTCTAATATAAAATCAATACCTAAATGGAATGTTGCATTCAATACACTTAAAAAGCAATAACCTAAGCCCCCTGCTGCTCCAGCACCTTTAAATTGCGTATAATCACTATGATAGTAATTGTTTATTATCGTCGATAAATTCAATATTTTATTTTCTAAAATAGGCATTTGCTTCTTTGTAGCACCTTTTTGTTTTGAAAACACATAAGTGGCTCCATTACGACCGCATAATGGATTTGTTACATCGCTTACAATATGAAAAGTCAGTTGTTTATTTTTAATTATATTAGGAATGAGGATTTTATCTTTGTTAAATTGATATCCTAAAGCCAAAAGCATGCCATAACCAGCATCATTTGTAAGACTTCCACCTAAACCGATATAAAATGTATCTGCCTTATTTTTAATGGCATGTAATATCACTTTTCCTAAACCATAAGAAGATGCATTTAAAATATCGTATGATGAATTTTTTCTAACCCCTATTATCTTTGCTATTTCAATATAAGCAATATTATCTTTTCGTAGATAATAAGTTTTTATTTTATGACCATCAGCATCATAAGTAGAACAATAAACTTTCGTCATTTGATGTGCATAATTGATACTATCTAAAAAACCATCGCCACCATCAGATATAGGAAAATAGGTAACATGATGATTTTGTTTTTCAAAAACATTTTTACAGATGGATCCTATCTTTTTAGATGAAATCGTATTTTTAAATTTATCTGATAATACTAATATATTCATGGTGATCTTACCTTTCATAATTATATCATAGCTATTTTAATTTGTTTTTTAAAGATAAATTGAATAAAAATCGCTTCTTTGGTTTTATGAATTTAAGGAAGAATTTATTTTTTTGTTGCATTTTTTTCTTTTACTATCCTATAATATTAATAGGGGATAAATCCGTGTTTGACAGCTTGGGCATTGAGAGCCCTCTGCGTTCAAATAATTGATTTGTCCTTTTTTTGTTATTTACAGACACAATATCATTGTGCTGATTTTGAATACAGTTTTTACTATTGATTAAATACTGCAAATAAAATTTTTATGAATATATTATAAAATATTGCAAAACGACAAAATTTAATATTATAATTTAACCGATAAAAATAGCTTAAAGGAGAATTTTTTATGACTGAAAAAGAAAGAATGTTACAAGGAAAAATCTATGATCCTAATGACAGTGAATTATTACAATTAAGACAAACGGCGCATCGTTTATCTAAAGAATATAACGATACATTAGAAGAAGAAACGACAAAAAGAAAGGAAATTTTAGATAAGTTAGTTCCAAATAAAGGAAATAATGTTTATCTACAAGGACCATTTTATTTTGATTATGGTATTTTTACTTCCATGGGAGATAATGTCTATGCTAATTTTAATTTCACAGTTTTAGATATTTGCAAAGTCACGATTGGTAACAATGTTTATTTTGGACCTAATGTTTCAATCTATACACCATTACATCCATTAAGATATCAAGATCGAAATCAATATTTTGATAAAAATAAAAATTATATAACGGATAAAGAATATGGTGCGCCTATTACAATAAAGGATAATTGTTGGATTGCCGGTAATGTTACGATTTGTGGTGGTGTTACTATTAATGAGGGATGTGTTATTGGCGCAGGTAGTGTAGTTACTAGAGATATTCCTGCTAATAGTCTAGCCTTTGGTAATCCATGTAAAGTAAGACGTCAAATAACTGAAGAAGATAGATTGGAATTAAAGAAAGAAATATTATAAAATTTATCGATGAAATGGAAAAAAGTTCTTTAAATTGATGAGCATAATGTCAATGTTTAAAGAACTTTTTATTTTAATTGTTGTGAATATTTAAACTGCTAAT
Source organism: uncultured Bacilli bacterium (assembly GCA_947599835.1). GTDB lineage: Bacteria > Bacillota_I > Bacilli_A > RFN20 > CAG-631 > Caccosoma. The sequence goes on along the minus strand of CANQFQ010000026.1, from coordinate 414 downwards.
TTGAGTTAAATTTTATATTATATCAATGATTTCTAGATGGACGTTTTTCATCATTTGTCATTTTGTTTATGTTCTTTTTAAAACACAGATACTTTCCACATGTTCATCATTGTCCAAACTCAACTCCATATCTTCCTCGATAATGGGGAGCTTGAATTTCATAGATTTGAGCCATCGACTGTTTGGACTTAGCTTTTTATCAGCAAAAGATCCTCAGAAACAACTGCTATTCAACGTACCACAAAACTGATAAAGCTACGGTCATCGTAGTTTTCCTGATCTATTCCAACGCCTTTGGTGCCGCGTAGCTTGTTCACGCAGGCACGATCCTCCTGCAACGCATCCTGCAGATATTGTTCACACTCGGCCAACGTATCAAACAAAACCGGATATCCATCGGATGCCCACACCACG
>CANQFQ010000025.1 GCA_947599835.1 uncultured Bacilli bacterium | reverse complement strand
CCCCGCTCGACTTGCATGTATTAGGCACGCCGCCAGCGTTTATCCTGAGCCAGGATCAAACTCTCTTATGTTTTTTTTATTTGAGTAACTTCCGTTACTTTTTCTCTCGTTTGTCCCTGTGCTTCTTTTTTTTAAATTGACGTTTGCATCTATCTAGTTTTCAAAGATCTCTTCTTTTCGTCGCTCTTTTTCCTTGAGCGCTCATTCATTATAACAAATACATAGAATCATTGTCAAACATTTTTTTTACTTTTTTTCATTCTTGTTTTTTTATGATTTTTACTAAAAGAAAAAGTAGCTTTTAAGCATAACAAATGGATAAAAATAATTTTTTCAACTTATCAAATGAATTGAATTTCACACTTTTTATAAAAAAGAAAAACGCTTCGATTAATTATCCTTATTATTATATAAATATAATGTTTCTAACTTATCTACAAGATAGGTTTTCATTCCACATTTAAAAAATTAGGAACAATTCGATGAACTATTCCTAATTTTTCTTAAATCAAAATGATGTTTTTGCTATGCCAATTCAAATTGAGAATTATACAATTTCGCATAAAAACCATTTTGTGCTAGCAATTCTTCATGGGTTCCTGTTTCGATAATATTACCATCTTTCATAACCAAAATAAGATTGGCATTTTTTATGGTTGATAATCGATGGGCTATCACAAAACTTGTTCTGCCTTGCGTTAATTTATCAATAGCTTCTTGAATTTCGATTTCCGTTCTTGTATCGACATTCGAAGTAGCTTCATCCAAAATCAGTAATGGAGCATTTTCTGCCATCGCACGCGCAATCGTAACTAATTGTTTTTGCCCAGAAGAAAGCGAACTTTCTTCTGTTATTACTGTATCTATACCATGAGATAAAGTGGAAACATAATAATCAAGATTGGATTCTTGAATAATATTTTTTAATTGTTCATCCGTAATCTGAGGTTTATTAAATATAATATTTTCTTTTAAAGTTCCCTCAAACATCCAAGTGTCTTGTAATACCATTCCAAAAACATCTCTCACTTCATGGCGTGACATTTCCTTTGTAGAGATTCCATCAATAAAAATATTTCCCGAATTGACTTCATAAAAACGCATTAATAAATTAACAATTGTTGTTTTACCAGCTCCAGTTGGTCCCACAATAGCTACTTTCATTCCAGGTTTAATTTTTGCTGAAAAATCAGGAATGATCACTTTATCTTTTTCATAACCAAATTGAATATTTCGAAATTCAACTTCGCCCTTAATTTTAGAAAAATCTAATAATGGCTTTTTATGACTTTCATTTTCTTGTTCTTCTTCATATAATAATCCAAATACGCGTTCTGCACTGGCGGCTGCCATTTGTAATGAATTCATCGCTTGTGAAATTTGCGTAAAAGAATTTTGAAATAAATTTGCATAAATTAAAAAACTAGTAATTGTTCCAAAACTTAAACCAGCCGTATCTTTTGAAAGCAATAGTCCGCCAACTAAACAAATCGCTGCATAAGAAAAATAAGAAAGAAAACTCATAAATGGTTGTAACATTCCACCGGCAATTTGGGCTTTAAACATCGTTTGATGAAGGCGTTCGTTCGTTTCATCAAAAACTTTATTTTTTGCCTTTTCGGCATTAAAGGCTTTAATGACCAAATGACCTGAATAATGTTCTTCAACCACACCATTGATTTCTCAAACTTCTTGTTGTCTTTTCGCAAATAAAGGTAAAGCGATTTTCATAATAAACATGAGGATAATCATTACAACTGGTATCGCAGCTAAAGCAGCTAAGGCCATTTGCCAACTCGTTGCAAACATAGCAATGAATACACCGACTAACATTAAAATCGATTGAAATAACATCGTGATGCTTTGTTGCATGGATTGGGCAATTTGATCGATATCATTGGTGATAATAGATAAAGTGTCCCCATACACATGATTATCAAAATATTTTAATTTCATGCGATTAATCTTTGCTGTGACATCATTTCTTAAATCTTTACAATATTTTTGAGTCATTGTATTCATTACAAACCCTGATATAAATGTCAATATTGCGTTAGATACATAGAAAGTAATTAAAATGATAGAAATTCTTAAGATTTTATCCATATGTATAGCTTTTAACCCTGCATTTTGAGTAATTTCATTGGTTAAATCTGATAAATATTGAGGAGCAAGAATCGATAAAACTACAGATATTGCTATACAAAGAAAAGAAAGGATAATTTGTGCATAATATCTTTTAAATGATTTTATTAATAAGCCGACATTTTTCTTCATGTCAACTTTTTGCTTATTTAAGCTTGGGTGTCTTCTCATTCCCATCATAGGTGGCATAATGATTTTCCTCCTTTACACATTTTATTGTAAACCTAATTCTTCTTTAGTTAATTGTGATAAAGCAATGTCTAAATAGGTTTGACAATGGCTCAACAATTCTTTATGTGTACCTATACCAACCATCTTTCCATCCGCTATCACAATAATTTGATCCGCATCCATGATTGTACCAATGCGTTGTGCTACAATAATTTTTGTGGCTTGATGATCCATATGCTTTAAATTTTCACGAACTTGGTGATCTGTTTTATAATCTAACGCTGAAAAAGAATCATCAAAAATATAAATTTCTGGGTTTAATGCGACAGCTCGAGCAATACATAATCGTTGCCTTTGTCCGCCCGATACATTTTTACCGCCTTGAGAGATCATAAAATCATAAGTGTTCTCTTTTTCTTCGATAAATTCACTAGCCATCGCAATTTCACAAGCATTGATGATGTTTTCTTCACTCATGTCAGGATTGCCCAAAGCAATATTTTCTTTAATCGTTCCTTTAAATAAAAATCCTTTTTGAGGAACAAATCCTATGAGTGAATGCAGGGTTTGTTGTTTTAAATCTTTTACATTGACGCCATCAACGAAAACTTCACCTTCCGTAGCATCATAAAAACGCATCATTAAATTCACGATAGTGGTTTTGCCACTTCCTGTGGCACCAATAAAAGCAATCGTTTGTCCCGGTTTGACACTAAAATTAAGATGAGTCAAAGCATTTTTATCTCCATCAGGATATTTAAAAGAAACATTTTTAAATTCGATACTTCCTTTTGTTAGGCGTGTTTTTTCATTTTCTGGATCTTCGATAGTCGTATTTGTCATTAAAACTTCATTAATTCGTTTTGCACATACCGAAGCACGTGGCCATAATACAAACATCATCATTAAAATCATAAAAGACATAATGATTTGTCCCGATAATGTAGAAAAAGAGGTCACAGTAGCATAATCAATGGTTCCCTTATTAATTAACGAAGCCCCAATCCAATAAATCGCTAAAGTAATACCATTCATAATAATCATCATTCCTGGACTCATTAAAGACATGACTCTACCCGTAAAAATTTGCGTTTTCGTCAATTGATCATTTGCTTTTTCAAATTTTTCTTTTTGATATTCTTCTGCATTAAATGCGCGAATCACGCGAATTCCTGTAAGATTTTCTCTTGAAATACCATTAATTTTATCAATTAATTTTTGGACTTGTTTAAATTTTGGTAAAACGACTACCATCATCATGATAATAAAGATTAATAGAGCAATGACAGCTATCGCCGTAGCAAGTGTTAATTCCATGCTTGTGGCTCTAATTTTAATAATCGCCCAAATGGCAGTCACAGGGGCTGTAAAGACCATTCTCATCATCATAACATTTGTCATTTGGACATTTTGAATATCATTGGTTGTTCTTGTAATTAAACTTGCAGTGGAAAATTGATTCATTTCATGATTGGAATAATTATTTACCTGAGAATAAATTTTTTTACGAATCGTCGTCGATAAATCCGCCGATATATAACTTGCAATGATCGCAATAACTAATTGAACTAAAACAACTAAGGCTGCAAACCCTAGCATAATTCCTGCATTTTTCCAAATATCTCCTGTCGTTGCGCTAGAAACCGCCATCAAAGTGGCATATATGGTTGGATCTAATTGTCCTGCATTTTTCAAAACTTCAATTGCATCTTTCCAACCATAAATTTGAATGAGAGTGCCCATTTCATTGCCTAATAACGTAGGATGATGATGATAATTGACATACATAATCGAAGAAATTACATTTCTCATATAATCGATAATCGACATTGTAAACCAAACTTGTAAAACGGTTAATCCAATGATTAAGGTAAACAAAAGCCAATCTTTTGCTTTCAAATTTTTGTATAGTTTAAACATGTTCTTCTTCTCCTTGAATGATTTCAACGGCACAATCATTAATTTCATTTGACAATTGGATAAATTGTTCAAATTTTTCGGTTCCCATTTTAGCAATAATTTTACCGATAAAATCATAAAATTTTTCATGCATCAATTGGGCTTTTTCTAATCCTTTATACGTCAGTTTTATTTCTGTTTTTCTCGCATCTTTTTTAGATTTTTTACGTTCTACATAGCCTAAACGTACAAGTTTATTAATCGCTGCTGCGACACGTGCCGTAGAAACATTAGTTTCCATAGCAAGATCCCCGGCATAAACGATTTTATCTTGTCTTACAAATAAAAAACCTATAATAAAATTTAATCCTTCATTTTCTTTTTTAATGCGATTCATAAAACGAAAAGGTTTCCTTTTACAAAATTGCTTTATATAATTTTCAAGATGATCATCCATAACGCAACCCCCTTAAAATTCAATAACACTGTTAGCAATTATAAAGAATATCTTATGTCAAGTCAAGATATTTTACTAACCATGTTAGTTAAATTTTGATAACAAAAATAATAGATAAAATCATATGCTTTTTATCTATTTTACAACCTATCATATGTTTGATAGCCTTACATCATGACAAAATTTAGATATTTTCAAATAATTTTGATCACTTTTCCATCCGTTATTTTGATTAAATCTTTAGGATTTAACTCCATTTGCAATCCTACTCTTCCAGCACTTACATAAACACTATCTAAATGAAGAATCGCTTCATCATAATAAGTTAAAAACTTTTTTTTCATACCTAAAGGGGAACATCCTCCATGAACATAACCCGTAAGCGGTTCTAGATCTTTTTGTTTGAGCATATCAATACTCTTTTTATTTAAGTCCTTAGCGAGTTTTTTTAAATCTAAGTTTTCATTTACAGGAATGACAAAAACTAGATAATGATGTAAATGATCGACAGTAACTAATGTTTTATATACCTTTTGAAAATTTTCTTTTAATACCTTAGCAATTTCTTGTCCATTCACAAGGGTGGGATCATATGCATGACATTTGTAAGCTATTTTATGTTGTTCTAATATTTTTAAGGCTAGTGTTTTATTCATATCGATTGAAATGACCGATTCCTTTCTTAAATTTTGTCCCATTTATCATAAAATAATTAACTTTTTAATTCAATAGATAAAAGATTTTATTAATAAAAATCTAGTTCTTCCATTGGAATATCAAAAAAATGCATTTTAACGAAATTTTCTACCAAAAGATATTATTTTAAATCATAATTTATAGGTGAATCGTAATATTTATCGAGTAAATCGTGTATTTTATTGATGAAACAACTGATCATTCTCACAAGAAATGAATTTCAAATTTTTTAGATAACTATCCCCTTTTTAACGAACTTAAAAATCACTTTCAAGTTATGATAATAATTTTTTGAATATCAAATGTAACTTTTTTAGACCACCATTCTTTTCTTTGAATAAAACTTATTATTGTTTAATACGTCTGTTAACAAAGTAAAAGAATACCATTTTGATACAATGCAAGCAGGCTATAAACAAACAAAAACCACCAAAGGCATAATAGCTAGTGGTGGTTTATTTTAATTTAATGCTTTTATAGTTTCTATTTTCTTTTTGCGCTATAAGATTTTAGAGATATACATTTTCTATCAAATTTTTTTCTTTTAAGCTGCGCCTTGACCGCCATCAACGGCAATTATTGCTCCATTAATATAACTTGCTTCTTCACTTGCTAGGA
>CANQFQ010000024.1 GCA_947599835.1 uncultured Bacilli bacterium | reverse complement strand
TATTATGTTTTTTTCCTGAAAAAGTCAAAATTTTTGTGTGTTATGTCTTTGGTGGTCTTTTAATTGCAGCAGGAATTACGCGAATCATTAGTTATTATTCTAAATTTAAAGGAATTCATTCTTTTTTAATTAATGGTCCATTAGCTGGCTTTTTATCGATTGTTTTTGGCATTGTTTTTATTTGTTTTCATAAAATTGTATTTAAAATTTATCCGATATTATTAGGTGCTTATTTTATTTTAAAAGGCATTGGAAAAATTGTGCGTTCTCAATCTTATCGGTTTGCCGGTATTTCTTTTTGGTGGCTAGATTTGATTATTGGAATCGTATTAAATTGTTTTTCTATAGTCTTAATTGTTGTTGATGTTTTTAAAGATGGAAATTTGGTCGTTTATTTAACGGCAATTAGCTTATTTATTCAAAGTTTGATTAATTTTTTAACCATGGCCTTTTTAAGTGCAAATATGGATGAATTGAAAAAAACTTTTGACGGAAAAGGATTTCATCATCATGCAAAAAATAAAGATAAAGAGGATGATGTGATTGATGTGTGATAAAATGGAAAATCGCCATTTTCTTGAACAAGCCATTGCGCTATGTGATCAAAAAGAATATTCTTCCGCAAAACGATTGCTCGATGAATATTTAAAATCGTTTTCTGATGATGCACGTGCCAATCTTACCATGGTGCGTATTTTAACAGAAGATTATAGCAAAATGAATGTTGAAGAAAATTTCGACTATTATTTTCAAAAAGCTTTAATTTCTCTGCCTGAAAAAGAAAAAAAAGTTGCTATCAAAGACTATAATGACTATGTTTCCTTATGTGAAAGAAAATCCCAAAACACGTTTGAATCAGAAAAAAATAGTTCATTTGCCGGTAATTTTATTTCTTTTTTCGTTGCCTTTTGCTTGGTATCAGGAATTGGCTTTTCTATTGCAAATCAATATTTAGTTGGGATTATCTTGATTGTCTTATCTATTGTTGTTGGCTTGGTATTTTATTTTATTAGAATGATGAAAAAATAAGAGGGACTGATAATAAAATGAAAGAAAAAAAGAACTTCAGGTGTTTGTTTATCAATAATCCAAATAGTGGCAAAGGAAAAATAGCCAAAAAGCTGAACTATATTGAAAAAAAATTATTAGAGACTTTTCAACACGTTCGCATCGAAACCCCATCGAATTTAGATGAAACTTTAGCCTTAGCAAAACTGGCATGTAGCTCGTTTGATGTCTTAGTTTTTGCCGGTGGAGACGGAACTTTTAATAATATTGTTAATGCCATTGCCAATCAACCTAAAAGACCTATTTTAGGCTACATTCCAGCAGGAACGGTCAATGATATTTCAAGAAATTTCAAAATATCCAAAAATGTAAAAAAAGCACTTAAAGTGATACAAAATGGTTATATTCAATCATTTGATATTGGAAAAGTAACTTATTTAGATAATCCAACGTTAAAAGTAAATTATTTTGTTTATGTTATGGCGATGGGCAGTTTTGCGCATGTAAGTTATGATACAAAGCAAAGTGATAAACGACATTTTGGTAGGATTGCTTATTATTTAAGAGTTGTGAAAGAAGTGTTGAAAAAGCACGTTTTTAACGTTAAAATCACAGGTAAAGATCAATCAAGTATAGAAATGGAAACCCCTTTGGTTTTAATTTTAAACTCGAGTAATGTTGGCGGCTTTAGGGTAAATAAACAATCAAAGATTAATGATGGTAAGTTCGATGTTTATGTAATGCAACCTGGGTTTGCCAGTGGCTTATTCAATGTATTGCATAAAAGAAAACATGTGCATCAGGTCACAGATTCATTAATCGTGCATATCGATAGTGATTGGCCATGGTGTGTCGATGGTGAAAAAGGCTGCTCCAAAACGATTCAAATAGAAAATTTGAAACAGCATTTATGTATTTTTTCAAAGAAAAAATATGACTAAGCAATGAAATCACTAGATTCGTTGCTTTTTTTATCGCAAAATGCCCATAATACTAATGAAAGTTTATTTGATTTATCAAATAAATAAGTGTAAAATATAAAAAGATGTGGAGAGTGATGCAAATGTCTTTATTAACAATAAAAAATCTTCATGTTGAAGTGGAAGGTAAAGAAATTTTAAAAGGGATTGATTTGGAAATTAATGCCCATGAAATCCATGCCTTATTAGGACCTAATGGCAATGGAAAATCCACTTTATTGTCAACCATTATGGGACAACCTAAATATAAAATTACTCAAGGAAGCATTTTTTATAAAGGACAAGATGTTCTCAAAATGAGTGTTGATGCAAGAGCTAAAGCAGGATTGTTTTTAGCTTTGCAATATCCTCCTGAAATTCCAGGTGTGATCAATAGTGAATTTTTAAAGGCAGCTGTCAACACACGTTTAGAAAAGCCTGTATCTTTATATCGCTTTATCAAAGAACTTGAAGAAGCCACTAAAGAAGTGGATTTACCTCTAGATATTGTGCATCGTTCTTTAAATGATGGTTTTAGTGGTGGAGAAAAGAAACGTAATGAGATTATTCAAATGAAATTATTAAAACCTGAATTAGCAATGTTGGATGAAATTGATTCTGGTTTGGATGTAGATGCTTTAAATGCTGTTGTAAAAGCGATTCAGGAAGTGATTCAACGGGGTGGTAGTACTTTAGTGGTTTCACATTATGCGCGTTTTTATCAATTGATTCAACCTAGTCATGTCCATATTATTGTGGATGGACAAATTGTGGTTAGTGGAGATGCAAGTTTGATTCATCGTATTGATACAGAGGGTTTTGATTGGGTAAAAGCTGAATACCATGTACGTGATAAAAAAACAACAAGACCGAATAGTATTGGTCTTTGTGGTGTAAAGGAAAAAATCAATGAAAAACGCTAGAATTACTTTTTATCATGATGAGGTTATGGAAGATTCCTTGCATTTATATCAACCAAATACGCAAAAAATAGTGATTCAAAATCAAGAGCAATTACAATTGCATATTTGTTATGATGATTGTACCATTTCTTCTTTATTTTTAATCATTGAAAATAGCCATGTAACTTTGATTGAAGAATATCAAGGTCAATTAGATTCTTTGCAAATGCAAATTTTTGTTTCTAAAAATGCCTCCTTATTTCGCTTTGGTTTATACCTTCAATTGCAAAATCAAGTTAAACTAATTCGAAGAATTCATAATGAAGGTACGTATCATAATGTTCTATTAGACTTAAGTGATGCGCATTTGTTACATGATGAAGAGGTAGAATTAGTAACACAAGAAAGTAAATGTCATCTTTTTAGTGCCATCTATGCGAAAGACCATTTTCAAAAAAAATATGCAACAAAATTTAATCATCAAGCCTTACATACCTTGAGTGATTGTAAAATTTTTGGAGTATGTAATGATTTCGCACAAATGGTCATTGCCACCGATGCATATATTAAAAAGGGAGCTAAACGTACCAAAGCGACACAAGAAGGTAGAATTATTAATCTAACTAAAACTGCTAGTGGTACCATATTTCCTGATTTACACATTGATGAAAATGATGTTGAAGCCGCACATAGTTGCAGTGTAGGTAGTGTAAACCTAGATCATTTATACTATTTGCAAACGAGAGGTTTCAGTTATGAACAAGGAAAAAGTTTATTAATTAAGAGTTATTTCACTCCGATTTATCAATATGTTCAAGATGAAAAATTAAAACAAAAAGTTGAAATGGCCATACAAAAAAGGATTGGTTAATTATGGATGTATATAAAATTCGTCAAGATTTTCAAATGTTGAATAATAAACAAATGCAAGGACATCCCCTTGTTTATTTTGATAATGCCGCCACTTCATTAAAACCCAATTGTGTGATTCAAGCCATTCAAGATTATTATGAAAATTATACAAGTAATGTTCATCGTGGAGATTATGATTTAGCTTTTATGGCGGATAAAAATTATGAACTTGCTAGAAAAACAGTGGCTGATTTTATTCATGCTAAGGAAAACGAAATTGTTTTTACAAGTGGAACAACTGCCTCTTTAAATTTAGTTGCACATGGATATGCTTTAACGCATTTACATGAAAATGATGAGATTCTACTTAATGAAGCCGAACATGCAAGTAATATTTTACCTTGGTATGATATTTGTAAGCAAACCAAAGCCATCGTGAAATTTATTCCTTTAGATACGGAAGGAAAAGTAACGAAAGAAGCCGTTTTAAATTGTTTGAATGAGCATACAAAAATATTATCTATTGCTCAAATAAGTAATGTTTTGGGTTTCGAAATTGATTTAAAAGAAATCATTCAAGTGGCTCATGAACATGGTGTTATTGTCGTTGTCGATGGTGCGCAAAGTGCGCCACATATTCCGATTAATGTAAAAGATTTAGATTGTGATTTCTTTGCTTTTTCAGCCCATAAAATGTGTGGACCTACAGGTGTGGGTGTTTTATATGGAAAATATGAATTACTCGAACAAACATCTTCTACATTATTAGGTGGAGGAATGAATGCAAAATTCGATCGTTGCGGAAATATATTGCTAAAAAAACCTCCTTTTAAATTTGAAGGTGGAACTCCTGCAATTGAAGGGGCGATTGGTCTTAAAAGAGCAATTGAATATTTGAATCAAATTGGCATGGAAAATATTAAAAATTATGAACAAGAATTAAAAAAATATGCGATCTCGCGTTTAAAAGAATTAGACAATGTTGAAATTTACAATGTGAATGCAACGAGTGGGATTCTTACTTTTAATCTTAAAGATGTTTTTTGCCAAGATGCTGGTACGTATTTTAATTCTTTAGGAATTGCTGTAAGAAGTGGACATCATTGTGCAAAAATCTTACCCGATTATTTACATGTCAATGGTACGGTGCGGGCTTCGTTTTATTTTTATAATACCAAAGAAGAAATTGATATTTTTGTTGAAGCTTGTAAACATGGAGGTGACTTTTTAGATGCTTTCTTTAAATGATCCGATCCTAAAAAGAGAAATTATCATGGATCATTACACGCATCCGAGAAATAAAAAATTATCGGACGATCCAAGATATTTAAAAGTTAATATGAATTCTGAATCGTGTATTGATGACTTAGATATTCAAGTTTTTGTTGAAGATAATATCATCCAAGATTTTCGTTTTGATGGCGTGGGTTGTACTATTTCTACGGCTTCAACTTCTATTTTAGGTGAGCTCATTATCCATAAAACCATAGATGAAGCTTTAGAAATCATTAAAAATTATGAACAAATGCTTCAAGAAGAACCTTTTGATGAAGATTTACTCGAAGAGGCTGTTGTTTTCAAAGATGTGAGTAAGCAAGCCAATCGTATCAAATGTGCAACGATTGGTTATCATGGGTTGAAAACCTTACTCTTACAAATCAGAGGTGATAAAAAATGACCGATGAAATCAAGGGAATAAAGGATTATCAATATGGTTTCGCAGATCAAGATACGAGTGTCTATAAAACAAAAAAGGGCATTAATGAGGAAATTGTTAAAGAAATTTCAAAAATTAAAAATGAACCTGAATGGATGACAGAATTTCGTTTAAAAGCTTATCATCATTTTGCTAATGCACCTTTACCTTCATTTGGCCCCGATTTGTCTTTTTTAGATTTTAGCCAATTTACCTATTATATTAAGCCAAGTGACCATTCTAGTAAGGATTGGAATGAAGTTCCTTCCACCATTAAAAATACTTTTGATAAATTAGGCATTCCAGAACAAGAAGCTAAATTTTTTGCCGGGGTTTCTACTCAATATGAATCTGAAGTGGTTTATCATAATATGTTAAAAGAAGTTGAAGAAAAAGGGGTTATTTTTCTAGATACGGATAGTGCTTTAAAATTATATCCTGAATTATTTAAAAAATATTTTAATAGTGTCGTTCCTTATGCAGATAATAAATTTTCTGCTTTAAATGGTGCCGTTTGGTCTGGTGGATCTTTTATTTATGTTCCTAAAAATGTTACCCTAGAAAGACCTTTACAATCTTATTTTAGAATTAATTCGAAAAACATGGGACAATTTGAAAGAACGTTAATTATTGTCGATGAGGGCGCTTCGCTGCATTATGTCGAAGGCTGTACTGCCCCTATTTATTCTAGTGAATCCTTGCATGCTGCTGTGGTGGAAATTATCGTTAAAAAGGGTGCAACTTGCCGCTATTCTACCGTTCAAAATTGGTCTGGAAATATTGTCAATTTAGTAACCAAAAGAGCCATCGTAGAAGAACAAGGAACGATGGAATGGATTGATGGAAATATCGGCTCAGGTGTGAATATGAAATATCCAGCTTGCATTTTAAAAGGAGAAGGTGCTAAAGGAACTTGTATTTCTGTGGCTGTGGCTTCTAAAGGGCAATATCAAGATGCGGGTGCAAGAATGATTCATCTTGCTAAAAATACGAGCAGTCAAATTATTTCTAAATCGATTTCCCGTGAAGGTGGAAAGGTAAATTATCGAGGCACTGTACATCATGGAACACAAGCAGAAGGCGCAAGAAGTTTTGTTCAATGTGATACTTTAATTCTAGATTCTCTTTCAAGTAGTGATACCATTCCTAAAAATCGTTGTTATAATAATCAATCCATTATTGAACATGAAGCGACGGTTTCTAAAATTTCTGACGAGCAACTCTTTTATTTAATGAGTCG
>CANQFQ010000023.1 GCA_947599835.1 uncultured Bacilli bacterium | reverse complement strand
GCTGCTAATCTTGGTATTAAAAATGAAAATGAAGAAATTAGAAGAGTCTTAAAAATTGTAAGAATGGAAGGATCAGCATCGAATAAATTTAAAAATTGTTCCTTAGGTATGAAACAAAGAATTGGTATTGCTTTTGCCTTACTTGGAAATCCTAAACTACTCATTCTGGATGAACCTATCAATGGACTTGATGCTGATGGAATGAGAATCATGAGAGAAGTATTAATCGATATCACTAAAAATTTAAATTGTACGGTTTTGATTTCATCTCATATCTTAGTTGAACTTGAAAAAATAGCGACGCATTATGGAATCATTCGAAATGGAAAAATGATAAAAGAAATGACCGCGGAAGAATTAGAAAAAGAATGTCCGACCTATGTTGCGATAAAAACAAAAGATAATGTAAAAGCTAAACTAGCATTAGAAAAAAGATATCAAAAAGTCATCGAAGAAAATGAAAAACTTCGTGTTTATGATCCTTGTTTAGCAAAAGATGTTGTAAGTTATCTATATAGTGAAAATATTTTACCTACTTATGTTCAAACTGCCAAAATTAATTTGGAAGAATATTATATTCATCTTATGGATAAAGGAGGGACATTTTAATGAATAAAGCGAATTTAAATAATCTTAAGAGCATGTTAAAAGTAGATAGTCGAAGAATGTTTAAGACTTCTTTAGTCTATATCATGTTTGGCATTTGTTTTATGATTCCCGTTTTAATTCTTGTAATGACTAGTTTTATGGGGAATACCTCCGTTGTAGATCCTTCAACAGGAGAAAAAACAACAATGCAAACATTTACGAATGTATGGCAAATATTAGGTGCAACATCAAATGCTGGTATGGCTATGGATTTAACTAGTATGTGTAATATTAATCTTATTTATTTCATTGTTGCCATCTTTGTTTGTATCTTTGTCAGTGAAGATTTTAGAAGTGGGTATGTGAAAAATTTATTTACCATTAGAGCAAAGAGAATGGAATATGTTATATCTAAAACAATGAATTGCTTTATTGCAAGTATATTCATGCTCCTTTTATTCTTTATTGGTGGCATGATGGGTGGAGCCATTGCTGGACTTCCATTCAGTATGGATGGATTTAATGTAGGGACAATCCTTTGTTGCTTACTTTCAAAAATGTTTGTTTTGCTTATCTTTATTGCTATCGCTTTAACGTTAGCGTGTGTTGCAAAAACCAAATTATGGCTATCTATTATTTGTGTTTTAGGTGGTGGAATGCTTTTATTTATGATGATTCCTATGATGACACCCCTAGATGCAGGAATATTCAATGTCGTTATGTGTTTTGCTGGTGGAATCCTATTTAGTATTGGCCTTGCTTTTGTGAGTCAATGCATCCTTAACAAAACAAGTTTGGTTTAAAAGGTGATGATCATTTAAAATGAAAAATAAGGATACTTATACAAATAATGTCATCAGTGCGGATGAATTTAATCAATTCATGGAAGCTAAAACTTTTAAAGAAAAAATTAAAATATTAATAATACATTCAAAAAATAATCAAGAAAATATTGAAAATAGGAGGAAAAATAATATGGAAAACTATCAAACTGATGATGTCGTTTCTGAAGAAGAAATTTCAAAACAATTTAAAGAATTTTGTAATACAAAAGGAATTAAGGCTAAATTTAAAGTAGCCTTTAGTCAAATGAAAGAAAATGCTCATCGTCAACATGAGCAAGATAAAGCAAACCTCAACGCAATAAAAAGTTCAAAAGAAAATCAAGAATTTAAAGAATTTCTTCACACGAAAGGCTTCAAAGCCAAATGTCGTCTTGTAATTGAAAACATGAAAAAAGGGGCTAAAAATGCCCATGTGGATACTGCAAGAAAAATTGATGAACTCAATCAAAAGACAAAAGCAAGTATCAATGCTCATAAAGTTAATTCCAATGAAAATAGTGAATATTCACTAAGACAACTTTCAAAAGAATTCAATGCCTTTTTAAAAGAACACGGACTTGATAAAAAATATAGTGTAGAAATGGTTACCAAAACATGGAAGTAATTGAAAAAAGCATGTATATCTTATTTATATTTGGCAATAATGTAAATGAATAAGGAGGGATTTGATGATCGAACCAGATACCATAAAACTATTAAGAGAATGCGATGCCGGAATTAAAATGGGGGTTTCGGCCATTGATGAAGTGTTAGATTATGTTCGTTCTAATTCATTAAGAAGTACCTTAACGCAAAGCAAAGATTCCCATGAATTATTAAAAGAAGAAATTCAAACATTATTAGATCAATTTCAAGATGAAGGAAAAGATCCCAATCCCGTTGCTAAAACGATGTCAACATTTAAAACAAATGTAAAATTAATGATGAATAAGTCAGACAAAACCATTGCTAATTTAATGGTTGATGGTTGCAATATGGGTGTCAAATCACTTGCAAAATATTTAAATCAGTATAAAGCGGCGGATGAGAAATCCAAAGATATCACGAAAAAATTAATTCACTTAGAAGAAAAATTAGCTAAAGATGTAAGAAAATATTTGTAAATCAATACAAGAAGCAAAAAAATGCTTCTTTTTTTAAAATTAATTTTTTTCATTTTCATTTCATAGTATAATTAAAAAAGAAAGAGAGTGAAAAGATATGCTTAAAGTATTATTGATTAATGGAAGTCCTCATCCTAATGGTTGTATAGGAAGAGCATTTAAAGAACTCGAAATGGTATTTAAGGAAGAACAAATCGAAACGGAAATAATTCAAGTGGGAAATCAAAAACTCAACGGTTGCATGGATTGTAAATTTTGTAAAAAACAAGGCCGCTGTGTGTTTGATGATTGCGTTAATGAAGTATCTAAAAAATTCGAATCTGCCGATGGAATTATTATTGGATCCCCTGTGTATTATGCTTCTGCCAATGGGACATTAATTTCATTTTTAGATCGATTATTTTATAGTTCTAGTTTTGATAAGACCCTGAAGGTGGGTGCTGCTGTAGTATCCGCAAGACGTGGAGGAAATAGTGCAACTTTTGATGAACTCAATAAATATTTTACAATCAATAGTATGCCGGTGGCTGCGAGTCAATATTGGAATATGGTTCATGGTTTTACAAGTGAAGATGTAGAGCAAGATTTAGAAGGCTTACAAACTATGCGAACGCTTGCTCGAAATATGGCTTTTTTAATGAAAAGTATTGCGCTTGGAAAAGAAAAATATGGCTATCCAAAAAAAGAACCTCGCGTATCTACGCATTTCATTAAATAAAAAACTTGATTTGTATTCATAGTCTATTTATGTTAAAATAATAGAAACAAAGGCGGTGAAGAGGGGAATGAGCCGGCTGTTAATTATGTCTGATTCAAATTCTGGAATCAAACTGAATGAGGCAAAAAAATTAGGAATAAAAATAATTCCTATGCCTTTTTTGATTAATAAAAAAGAATATTTTGAAGATATTAATCTGTCAGAAGAAATGTTTTTCAAACTTTTAAAAAATGATGCTGAGATTTCAACCTCGCAACCTTCTATGGATACGCTTTATAATGCGTTCAAAGAAGGTTTGGCATCTCATGATGAGATTCTTTTTATTCCGATGACTTCTGGATTATCCGGAACCTGTAAAACTGCGATGAATATTGCTAAGAAATTTGATGGTAAGGTCCATGTTGTAGATAATTTAAGAATATCGGTGCCTTTAAAGGAAAGTATTTTAGAAGCAATCCACATGCGTGATTTAGGATATTCTATCGATGAAATCGAAAATTATTTATTAAAAACGAAAAACCAATCCATCATTTATATTTATGTGGACACCTTAAAATATTTAAAAAAGGGAGGCCGAGTAACACCCGCTACCGCTATGATTGCAAATATTTTAGGGATTCGGCCCGTTTTATACTCTAAAGGTGGTGCTTTTGATACTTTATCCAAATGTCGAAGTTTAAAGCAAGCAAAGGAAAGAATGATTAGACAGTTAAAATATGAATTAAGCCATGATTTTAAAGAGGCATATGAAAAGAAAATCATTACAATTTCCATTGCTCACACGCAAAATTATGAGGAAGCCTTAAAATTTAAGGAAGAAATTTTAAAAGAAATTTCAGATGTTCCATTTCGTTTTATCGACCCTTTATCTTTAAGTATTTCTTGTCATACAGGACCTAAATGTTTAGGATGTGGGTTAATTATAAATTCTTTCTTAAAATAAAAAGATGAATTTAGGTGAATGAAAATGAGTGACCATAAGAAAATTAAAAAAGAAATGACGGATGCAAAAATTTTATCGATTCTATCGGTATTTTTTGGCTTAATTGGAAGCTTAGCTGCGCCTATTTGTGGAGGCATTAGTTTATATTTAAGCAAAAAAAAGAGTGATATTATTTTGAGTTGTATCGGGAGTGTTTTATTTTTATTCTGGATGGTTGTCATTTTTATCAATTTATAAGAGGGTATGGTGGAATTGGTAGACACGCTACTTTCAGAAGGTAGTGCCTTGCGTGCAAGTTCAAGTCTTGTTACCCTCACCATTTTGAAATATTCCATTTGATATATGCATTTTCATATCAATTTTAATAATATGAGGTCTTATTTGCATGATGGTAAGGCCTTTTTAATTGCATATTTTAATAATAAAAAAATGAAATTCCATTATAATGCTTAGAACGATGATTGATTGTTTTACTATTTAGATCATAATCTGTTAAGGGATATTGACTTATACTTGAAAAAAATATATACTTTTTTTATGAATAAAAAAGTATATCAACCCTTCTTATTGCTTATTTGCTTGTTGTTGTTTTTAACATCTTTTGATCGACATCAATGGATGCCTTTTGTAGTGCTTGCAAATGAAAGTGTTATCACTGCACCTACGACTTTAGAAGAATTGAATCAAATGAATCCTAAAGATGTAGCACAACTTGAAAAATTTAATAGTGTAGATTATGGTATTGTAACACCAGTTAAAAACCAAAATCGTTATAGTTTATGTTGGGCTTTTTCTGCGATGGCGGCTGCTGAAACCAACATTTTAAAAAATCAAATTGGAAATGCAAATGTATCTACTTTAAATTTGGATGAAAGAAATTTAGCATATGTATGTTTTAACCGCAATGTTGATAAATTAAATAATACCTATGGAGATAGCAATTATTTGACAGTTCAAAATTCCTGGGATAAAGGCGCTTTTACCCGTCGTGCAGCTGAGGCTATGCTACAAGAAATGGCCCCTGTAAATCACATTAATTATGATAATTATAATTATGCAACGGGAGATCTTTCCATTTTTGAAAATTTTTATGATCCAGCTTATCGATTAAAAAATTATATTACCATTCCAAGAAATATTCAATCCATCAAAGAGGCCATCGCAAAATATGGGGCTGTAACGATTACATTTTCTACAATGAAATCGGAATATGGCTATGAAATTCCTACTTATTATAATATTACGAAAGGTCAAACATCCTCTTCACATGCTTGCGTGATTGTTGGCTGGGATGACACTATTTCAAAATCATTTTTCCGCCCTTCTATTCCAAATCAAAATGGTGCATGGATTGTAAAAAATAGTTGGGGAACCGGTTATCATAAAAATGGCTATTTTTATCTTTCTTATGATAATACTGAAAAAGATATTTCTAGTACAGTTGCTTTTGAAATGACAGACAAGGATTCTTATGATCATTTATATTTTTATAATGGTGAAATGTTAGAAAGTGACAATGGTAATTCCTTTACTTCACATGATGGTCTTCCTAAAAAGTTTGCTGCAATTTATGAAGCAAAATGTTCAACAGAAGATACCCAAGAATATTTAACTGAAGTCAATGTTAGTTTAACTGGGAATGATGTGGACTGTCATGTTGAAATCTATATAGGGTTAACGCCAAATTATAGTAATTCTGAGGCTGTTCAAAGTCCTATTGGCGATGTTTTACACGAACAAATCAATAAAAAATTTGCCACCTCAGGGGTTTATTCGATTCCTCTTGAAAATCCTTTACCTTTAAATAACGGGGAAAGTTTTTCAATTGTGGTACAAGTTTCCAATCCAGGAAATACGGCTTCAATAAATTACTCGATAGAATCGTCTAAAAATGATATGACCTATATGTATAATAATGAAGAAGAAAGATGGGAAAATGCTAGACAAAGAGCTTTAAATCGGGTGGGTACAGCATATCTTCGTGCCTATACCAAAGATGTTTTAAGAACGACGAAAATTGAAAATGATATTGCTTTTGCTAAGGTGAGTCTTGAGCAATTAGAATATACTTATGATGGAACTGAAAAAACTCCTGGAGTTATCGTTAAATATAATGATATGACTTTGTTTGAAGATGTAGATTATACCTTAGAATATCAAAATAATTTGAATGCTTTACAAAATACTAAGGTAATCATTACCGGAATCAATCAATTTCATGGAACTAAAAGTGTCGCTTTTCGTATTAATCAAGCGCAAGAGCCTCCGAATCGACCTAAAGAAACCATTGAAGTCGGTTTAGAAATTACGAGACTTGGACAAATTCCATTACCTGATGGTTGGTATTGGATGAATCCTAATTTTGCTTTAGATGTTCCTTATATAGATTTTGAATATGCCTATGAGTGGATGATTGAATATCGACAAAATAGGGAAAATTATCTACGCTACGAGTTTGGATTGAAAGTTTTACGTCATAATTACAATATGCAAAAACTTTCGGCAGATCAGTTTGAAATTTCTTTTAAAGATGATCAACGACAATATGTTTATAATGGAAAGGATATTCAACCGGAAGTCATCGTTAAATATAACGATTACATTCTTACACAAAATCAAGATTATACCGTGGAATATCAAAATAATAGAAATGCTGGTAATGCAAGCATTATCATCACGGGGCTTAAGCCATATGAAGGCAGTCAAACGCTTCATTTTATGATCGCAAAAGCAGATCATCCTTATTTCGATGAAAGCTTGATTGAAAAAGAAATTACCATTTCTAATGAAACAAAATATTTGTTTGACATTTTACTTCCTAAAAATTGGAAATGGCAAAATAAAAATCAAGTATTAACTCCCGGTATAATGAATGTTGTTTGTGAATATGTGGGAGAAGATGCTAGCAACTATCAATATTTAACCCAAACAATCCAATTGAAAGTAATTCAAAAGGAAGAAGAAATTCCTGATCCTGATACACCAGAAGAAGATCCAAATAAAGATAAAGAAGAAAACGAAAACACAACCCAATTTCACTTTACTTATCAATATTTATTTTTGCTTCCTTTACCTTTCTATGTAAAAATTATTTTGATTATCATTTGGATGAATGTCGAAAAATAAAGTTGTAATCTTTGGATTTATCATTGATTTGGTTTCCATCTAAAAACAATTGTCAAAATTGTTTTCTTGTACGTTTATAAATA
>CANQFQ010000022.1 GCA_947599835.1 uncultured Bacilli bacterium | reverse complement strand
TTTTAATTTGCTTTATATTATTTTAGATTCTTGTTTTATTTTATTGTTATGTTTGCTTTTATTATTCAAAAAAAGATATATCACTTTAATTTGGTCTTTATTGGGTGGCCTTCTTTATTTTATTGTCGATTTTGGTTATTTTTATTTACTTAGCCATAGTCGCACCATTATGCTAAACAACAGTGAAGCAAGTACCTTACAAACGGCGCTCATTTTACTTTGGATGTCTTTCAGTTATGGGATCACAAACTTTGCATTTATTTGGTTATGTTTAAAAAAAGATAAAGATTTAAAGTATTGGCTTTTATTAATTATTGGTTGGTGGCTCATTTGCCCTGTCGTTGCAAGTCTGGGTGGCCATGATACGATTCAAACCTATCGTACAACCAACGCTTATCATGGAATCATGGGAATTATTTTAATTTTTGGTTATCTTATTTTAATAGTTAAAGATCTTTGGTCTAAAAAGGAAAATCGTTCACCGATTTTGACTTTAAATTTAATCGGTATTTCCGTACAATTTGCTTGGGAGTGTGCCTTATTAATTCATGGGATTCGACCTTTTAATGAGGCCAGCCTAACGACCTTAATCGTCGATTCTTTAATAGAAACGAATTTAGGAATGCCCTATATTTATTTAATTTTCATGGCCGTTACTCAAAAATTCAATGATGATTTTTCAAAAATTCAAACGCTATCCATCAATCCTAAAGGATGAACCAAAATATCTTTATACAAAATTTTTTTAATGTTATAATATCAAAAGAAACGATTTTAAAGCGTTAGGAGCGATGAAAATGAAACAAAATATTACGAATGATATTTATTATATTGGCGTAAATGATCATAAAATTGATTTATTTGAAGGACAATATGTAGTAAAAAACGGAATGTCTTATAATTCTTATCTCATTATGGATGAAAAAATCACGATTATGGACACTGTAGATAAAAATTTTACGCATGAATGGCTCGATCATATTTGTGAAGTTTTAAACGGAAAAACTCCTACTTATTTAGTCATTCAACATATGGAGCCGGATCACTCAGCCAATATTATTAATTTTATCAAGGTTTATCCTAAAACCACGATTGTTGGAAACGAAAAAACATTTCAAATGATAAAACAATATTTCAATCAAGATATTGAAAACAAACGCATAGTTAAAGATAATGACCAATTAATTTTAGGAAAACACACTTTAACCTTTATTTTTGCACCAATGGTACATTGGCCAGAAGTCATGGTAAGCTATGAAAGTTATGAAAAAATATTATTTTCTGCCGATGGATTTGGTAAATTTGGTGCCTTAGACAAACCAGAAGAATGGAAAGATGAAGCGAGACGTTATTATATAGGTATTGTTGGTAAATATGGACAACAAGTGCAAAATTTATTAAAAAAAGCTAGCAATTTAGATATTGAAAAAATTTGTCCTTTACATGGTCCGACACTAGATAGCAATTTAGGCTATTATCTCCATTTATATGATTTATGGTCAAGTTATCAAGTTGAAAGCGATGGCATTATGATTGCATATACTTCTGTTTACGGACATACTAAAAAAGCTGTAGAGGAACTGGCTTTAAAATTAAAAAATAATGGCGCACCGGCTATCGTATTGTATGACTTAGCTCGTGATGATATGTCAATGGCTGTAGCAGATGCATTTAGGTATGGAAAACTTGTTTTAGCTACAACGACTTATAATGCTTCAATTTTTCCATTTATGAAAACATTTTTAGACCATTTAACCGAAAGAAATTATCAAAATAGAACGATTGCTTTGATTGAAAATGGTAGCTGGGCTCCTCTAGCTGCTAAGGTAATGAAAGAAAAATTACAAGTTTGTAAAAATTTAACTTTTATCGATACGATTGTTAAAATAAAATCCGCTATGAATCAAGAAAATGCAAATGAAATGGATCAATTAGTGAATGAATTATGCAAAGAGTACTTAGCAAGAGATAATAAAAAGGCTAATAAAAATGATTTAAATGCTTTATTTAATATTGGCTATGGTTTATATGTAGTAACCTCTAATGATGGTAAAAAGAATAACGGATTAATTGTTAACACCGTAGCCCAATTAACACAAAATCCATTAAGAATTGCCGTTACCATTAATAAAGAAAATTATTCTCACCACGTGATTAAACAAACCGGTCTTTTAAATGTAAATACTTTAACTGTAGATACCCCATTTCAAATTTTTGAAAACTTCGGCTTTGTAAGTGGAAGAAATGTCGATAAATTCGCAAATATTGAAGCACAAATTGCGGATAATCAATTAGCTTATTTACCGAATTATATTAATTCCTTTATGTCATTAAAAGTAGAAGACTATGTTGATTTACAAACACATGGTATGTTTATTTGTAGTGTGACTGAATCTCGCGTATTAAACGATAAAGATACGATGACCTATACCTATTATCAAAAAAATGTTAAACCAAAACCACAAACCGACAAGAAAAAGGGCTATGTTTGTAAAATTTGTGGTTATGTATATGAGGGTGATGAATTACCTGACGACTTTATTTGTCCTTTATGTAAGCATGGGGCAAGTGATTTTGAAAAAATTGAATAAAGGAAGGAGGAAATACAATGAAATATGTTTGCAAAGTTTGCGGTTTTGTCTATGATGAAGAAGTAGGAGATCCTGATAATGGCATCGCTCCTAAGACTAAATTTGAAGATTTACCTGCTGACTATGTGTGTCCTTTATGTGGCGTTGGTAAAGAAGAATTTGAACTTGAAAAAGAATAGTAGAATTTTCAAATGACTTGAATTTAAACATTTAAAACTCGTTTGCCTAGTGGATAATTAAACAAACGAGTTTTTTGTATATATTTTATGAAATTTAAAAAATCATTTGCACTTTTATTGGTAAATTGATTGAAATTTCTTTTCATTTGTACTAAAGTAAAAGTGGTGATTTTTGTGATAATCAATACTGGGCAAAGGACAGATATTCCTGCTTTTTATTCAAAATGGTTGATGAATCGAATCAAAGAAGGATATGTTTTAGTAAGAAATCCTTATTATCCACATCTTGTAACCAAATTTTTATTAAATCCTAATGTCGTGGATGTTATCGGGTTTTGCACTAAAAATCCACATCCGATGTTTCAATATTTAGATCAACTAAAATCATTTGGTCAGTTTTGGTATATTACAATTACAGGGTTTGAACAAGATTTAGAACCTCATGTTCCTACTTTAAAGCAAAGAATTGAAAATTTTAAATATCTTTCTAGCAAAGTAGGAAAAAACGCTATAGGTTGGCGATATACACCGATAATACTAAATGAAAAATATACGTTAGAATGGCATCTTCATACTTTTCAATGGATTGCTGAACAGTTAGAAAATTATACCTCGTTAGTGGTATTTGGATTTATTGATTTATATCCTAAAGTAAAGAAAAACTTTCCAGAAATAAAAGATTGTTCGGATGAAGAAAAAATCTATCTATCCAAAGCTTTTTTAGAAATTGCTAAAAAACATCATTATGATTTAAGACTTTGTTCTAAAGAAAAATGGCTAAATGCCTATGGAATTGATGGACATGGTTGTATGCGAATCGAAGATTATGAAAGAAGTATTATGAAAAAATTAGATATCAAACAAAAAATGCAAGCTAGAAAAGGATATTGCGCTTGCTATTTATCAAATGATATTGGAAGTTATAATTCTTGTCCTCATTTATGTCGTTATTGTTACGCCAATAGTAATAAAGAAACGATTTTAAAAAATTATGCTCAACATGATGATGCTTCTCCTCTATTAATTGGCAATCTAATGCCTGATGATCAAATAAAAGAAGTACATCAAGAAACATTTATTAGTGAACAAACAAAAATTATATTTTAATGGAGGTGTTCAAATTTATGAATAAAAAATATTATAGCCATGGAAAGCGATTATTAACTTATGCAGAACATCCTAATTCTACAATTGCTTATGTTCCAAAAGGAATACAAATCATTTCCACACATGCGTTTTATCGGCAAAAAAATTTAGAGATTCTTATTTTTCCTTATGGCGTGAAAACAATTGAACATTTTGCTGTCTGTGAATGTTTCAACTTAAAAAAAATTTATATTCCTAACACTGTAAAAATTATTGAGGAAAATGCGTTTATTTTGTTAAACAAAAATGTTGAAATTTATTGTCAAGGCGAAGTACAAGAAAAGTGGATTGACAAAAAAGCCATGGAACATATCAAAGAAGAAGTAACAACTCCTGAAGATGATGCTTTTAACTTTCATCGCTCGAGTGGTTCTTTTACTTCTCATGTTATTGAATATGATAAAGAAGTCTATCATTGTTGGAATCCTTCTCACTATCCAGTCTTTACCCACATCAAGTTGCAAGATTTCAAAAATAATTTATAATTTTTTTCTGTTTAAATCAAAAAAAGTCAATGAACCCATTGACTTTTTTGTTTCAAACGATGCAAATGCTATTTTCTTAAATAAAGCGAATTCAATTTCTTGAGATTAATTTAATTTATCCATTGTTGTCATTTCTGATTCTTTGACTTCTTTCATTGTCGTAAATTTAATAATAACTCCAATGGTGGTAAATACTAATGTAAAAATAGCAAAAAGAATAAACGAAAGTCTAAATGAAGGATAAATCCGCATTACACTCATAATATCGGAAACTAAATTAAAATAAGAAACAGGCTCACCTTGCCATAAGAAATAAATTGAAAACGTAAATCCAAACCATATTCCTAAAATAGAGGCGATATATGAAAGAATAATTACCGTGCCATAACGCTTGTTTCCTTTCGTTCCCTTCAAAAGTTGATAGCCAACATCAATTAAAAATGGTGCAATAAGACCTAATAATGCTGGCAAATAATGAAACAAATTAGCGGCATAATTATCATAAGAATCTGGATCACTAGATAACTTGCCTAATAAATATTCTTTCAACGTATAAGCACCTACTAATAAAAGGACAAATAATAAACTAAATAAAATGGCGCCAATTAAACCTTTGAAAAAGGAACGATTTTTATTGATTTCATCGTACTTTTCTTTTGCCTTTTCTTTCATTTTATCTTTTTTTTCATCATAACAATTTTCGTGAACTGGATAAAGTATTCCTTCGATATCTACTATTGTTAATTTTTCGCTTTCATTTATTGGTTTATGACAAAAATGACAATTTGCTCCCACTTCCATCGAATTATTGTGATAAGACTCGATAAATCGATCTAAAAATTCAATGACCAACTTTGCTTTATCATTATTAAGATTGAAAGTAAATTGCAAATATTCATTTTGAAATTGGTTATCGTTGACACAATATTTTTCTAAATCATTATTAAATTCTGAAAGAACTTTTTTTAAATTATTCTTATTTTCACCCAATTTAGTGATTATTGTAAGAATTTTATAACTGATTCCCTCTTTAATCGAAATATAGAAACCTTTGTACCATCCGTAAGTATACCCATAATCAACCGTTAAATGATTTTCAATTGCGAAGTTTTTAATTGATAAACTTGCCATAAATAAATCTCACCCCGCTCGTAAATATTATACATGATTATCAAAAAAATAGAAAGATGATTTAATTTAACAGTTTCATCATGGAATTTTTTGTTTTCCTATGATACAATAAGGCAGTAAAAAGAAAGGCCTAAAACATATGAAAAATTTAATCAATCAAGAATTAATTTATGTAGGAAATTTAAATGATGATAGTGGCGAGTTAAAAACTAAAACTTATCAATTCATAGCTCCGGTCAGTGATCGTTATTTCATTTCTTGTAAGGAAGCCATAAATCTTCGTATTTTTAATCAAAAAGAACAATTAATGAAAGAAAACACGACAGAAACAACATTAGATTTAATTGAAAATGAAATTTATTATTTTGAAATTGAAACGTTACAACCTCATACGGTTTTTAATTTTGTATGTTATCCATTCAATCATAAAATTGTTACTCCCTATAAATTAAACATGAAAGAACCCAAAAAAGGAAGTCATGAAGCTAAAATTGACTATATTCAAAGAAAAGGAGGAACATACTTATACTCTAATGTTCCAGAAAGTATGCCTTATGAAGCATTAAATAGTATTTTAATGCAAAATAAAAATTTATCTGGCGAATGCTTTTTATCCTTTGAACATCAAAATAAAACGGGAAAATCCCCTATTTATCTTGGTTATCGCTTAACGAATATCGAAGATCATGACATTTATATTACTGTCACTAACATTGGTTATCAAACAAAAGGTTCATGGCAAGGAGAAAAGGCATGGATGGATTATTATGGTGTTGAATTATATGCGGATGAAAGTCAATTTTATACAAAACCATTTCAATATGAAAATAAAGAATTCACTGCAAAGCAATGGTTTCACGATTATTTAAACTATGATTGTCAATACCAACCTAATCCAATTCAAATCACCACCTATAAATTACCTGCAAAAGCTCATTTGTATGTCATTGGTGGTACTAGCCAAGATGCCTATCAAAAGATTAATGTTCACCATAGTGCAGATATCAAAATCGCTTTAAACGAATGCATCAATGGAAATGTTAAATTTATTATTACCAATGGTAAGGCTTTAGGTGAACTCTGTGTTTATGATGATATTGATTTTATCAATAGTCATAAAGCCCCCATTCAAAATTTACGAAGATATGGGGAAAATGATGATTTTGGCGGCAGAATTGGTTACAGCCCTATTCATGGTGTTATCGATAATTATCCCGTTTGGACATTTGATGACAATACGCAAGAAGGCAATTTACCAGTTTATTATCAAGTCTATTATGCTGATCAATTAAAAGAAGAATATCAACCTTTTGAAAAAATAACGCATTGTACTTATCATGAAGTTTATAACGATTGTTGGTTAACACATTTATCTGCGCAATTACACCATAACTATTGTGGTAAAGATATGGTCGATTTGATAGGAATTTGTAATGGGCAAGAAATTTTATTATCAAATTATGTGGCCAATCCGACTGGAAAAATTTGGGATTTTGGAAATTGGATGATTGAATACCAAGAATATTGTACCTTTGTCAATGAAGGTAATCATTCCCGAACGGTCAACTTTTATTTAGTCAATGGTAGCTCCGTATTCTATATCATGAAAGATTTAGAAAATCATATTTTAAAAAGTGGAGCTACAGTGAATGTTTGTACCGGTGAAATTCCTATTTATTCCTGTACGATTCCGCCAAAAACAACAAAAACGCTGGTAATGCAATTTGTTCTACCAGCAAACACAGGTGGAAGTGTTAAACATTATATTCACTTAAAATAATAAGAAAATGTTAAGATTGGAAATTACCTCCATCTTGACATTTTTTATTATTCAAGTACAATTATTTATAGAAAAAGAGGGGAGATAATTTTATGCAATCAAAAAAATATTGGTGCATCACTATGGCAATTTTGGGATTATCAATCACACTTTTAAATGGTTGTTCCAATCAACAAACTGAGCAGTCCTCTAGTTTATCTAGTTCATTAAATAGTGTGACGAGTTCTTCTTCAAATTTGTCGAGTGATTCTAGTGTTAATTCTACAACACAATCATCTAGTTCAAGTCAAACTCCAACATCAAAATATACGGTTACATTCGATGCCAATGGAGGTCAATTTGATAATAAAGAATCAACATGGCAAATTCAAGTGGATGAACACACTTCTATTGGTGCTGCCAATGTGATCAAGCCATCCAAAAAAAATTATGGTTTTCAACAATGGACTAAGACCCAAAATGGAAATGATGGTTGGAATTTAGATGTTGATTTAGTTGATGAAAACATGACCTTATATGCTAGTTGGATAGCTAATCAATATCATGTAACGATTATTAATGATAATCCTAATGCGGGTAGTGTTTCTGGAGATGGCGATTATAGTTATGGGACTAACATTACGGTTACAGCGACGGAAAATCCTGGTTATACCTTTGTAGGTTGGTATCTTAATGTCGAAGATGATGCGGTATCTCATGATTTAACCTATAATTTTGCACTATTGCAAGAAACTACTTTAACCGCAAAATGGGAAGCAAAAGAATACCAAATTACTTTAAATGCTGGATTAGGAGCAAATCCATTACAAAACACTCAACAATCAGTCCGTTATAATGAAAATTATACTTTAGAAGTTCCTACAAAAAATGGCTATGGTTTTGAAGGTTGGTATTATAATGATGTTCAACTTACCAATAATCAAGGGGTTAGTTTAAATCCTTATACTTATACGACAGGAATTGAAGTTGAAGCTCATTATATAGCAAATACTTATCATATTTCTGTTACTTTTAATTTTCCGACTTATCAAGCGATTTTAGATCATATTACCGTCATTGGTGAAGGAAATTATAAATATGGAGAAAAAGTAACTTTAAAAATTGAAAGTGATCTTCCAATTATCGAAGTTGCTGGATGGCACTTAGATCGTTTTGTTTCTCAACCCGAAGTGGAAATCACTGTTACTGAATCTAAAACCATAAAAGTTTCTTTAAATACTAAAGGTATTCCATTACATTACATGTTAGATGGTAAAGAATATGACACTGGTTATTCTGAAAATTACTATCTTTCAAATCAAGCCACCAATGAAACATTACAAAAATTTGATGACTTTAGACTACTTATCAATCAAAAGTTTGATGGTTGGTATGAAGATGATCAATATACGATGAAATGTAATGCGACTCCAGAAACTCATCATCTTCCAGTGGTAAAAAAAGAAGATGGTACCTATCATGCTTATGTTTATGGAAGAATTGTTAAAAATGTCATTGAAAAAACCTTTTTATATACTGAAAATGAAGATCAAACCATTACGATTACGGATTATATTGGTGAAGAAACAAACATCAGCATTCCTAAAACTTATGATGGAAAAACTGTTTCTGCCATTGGTAAACGTGCTTTTGACAATAAAATGAAAAATGGCGATGATTATTATTGGTACAACACAAATATCCAATCGGTATTCATTCCGAATACGGTTAAAACCATTGGCGAAGATGCTTTCCGTAATTGCAAAAATTTACAAACGGTTACTTTTGAAGAAAATAGTACACTCAGTGAAATTGGAGCACATGCCTTTGTTACTTGTGATTCCTTAGAAAAAATCACATTACCTAATTCTTTAAGAACCGTTCGTGAAGGTGCCTTTTCTTATCTGGTTGGTTTACATTATATGTATGTTCCAAAAACGATAACAACGATTGAAAAAGATGCTTTTGTGGGTTATATGGTTTATACCAACGCTTCTAGTTCTAATCTTTCAGCAAATTGGTCTAGCAATGCATTTTCTTTAGATTATGTATATTATGATGTTGCTAGAGAAGATTTAATTTATGAAATCGATGGCATTCAATATCTATACCATGAAAGTCAAAACTATTTTGAAGTTGTTAGCTTTAAAACGAAAGCTGAGCACTTCACTGTTTTAGAAAAAATTCAATTAAAAGATCAATCAAAAGAAGTGAATGTTACGCATATTCGTACACACGCCTTCAATAATGCTAGAACAATGAAAACCATTATCATTCCTGCTTCCATCGTCGATATTGGTTCTTGGGCATTTCATGATACGCAAAATGTTTTAGTATTTACTTACTTAAACGACCATTCAAAAGATAGTACTTGGTTTAATTTTACAAAGTCTGTTTATCTCAATGGGGAATGGGATTTAGTAGACGGAGTTCCAACGGCAAAAAACGGATAAATACGATTTTAAAGTAAGGATTCCCTTTCGGTATTTCCTTACTTTTTTTATTTGACTGTCAACCTAATCTATGCTAAAATAAGCAAGCAAGTATGAAGCTGCTGTTATGGCGGAATAGGTAGACGCGATGGTCTCAAACACCATTGGAGCAATCCATGTCGGTTCGACTCCGACTAACAGCACCAAATCGTCAAAAAAGCCCTATTTTTAGGGCTTTTTATTATTTTCATAATGTAAATTAATGT
>CANQFQ010000021.1 GCA_947599835.1 uncultured Bacilli bacterium | reverse complement strand
TTCACTTATTTTTTCATTTCATTTTGCAACACTTTCATATCGCAACGTTGTGTTGCTTTTTCAATTTAGATTAACAGATTTTTTTACGAATTAAAATAAGAAGTCATTCCTTGTTTAAATACAAAATTTTATTTTCATTTCACCCTTATCTTTTTATTTTTCTAGTTAATTTTAATTTCACATAAACTTAAAAACATTTCCAATCTACCCTGTTTTTTATTCCATGAATTTCTTAAAAATTGCCACTCAATTCGAAATATTTATTTTTATTTCTACAAATAGAAAAAATTTGATTTGAATTATATAAGCGCGTAATCCTATGATTATTGCAAATTTTTTTTAGTTAATGCTACAAAAAAGAACTGAATTTCATAAAAACAGTTCTTTTTAAGTTTATATTAATTAAAATTGTATTTAAAACGATTTTTCACAATTTTTTATTTATATTTCTTTTTAGATTATAAAACAACAAAATTAATTTTTACGATTATTTGATAAAAGAAAAATACGTAAAAAATAAACAAAAACATTAATAAAATCTAAATATAAGTGAAATGCACCATAGATTGCAACACCTACAGAATTTGGCGATTGATTCATTAGATCTCTAATCCAACGTATATCAAAAGCAGTTAAACCACCAAATACAATTAAACCTAAGATAGAAATACCAAGTAATAAAGTATTATTATACCAAAAGAAGAGACTAACTAAAGACATTATCAATAAACTAATTAAACCGATAAAGAAAAATTTATAGCCATTTCTCAAAGCATTTTTAAAAACAGCACTAAATAAAGCCATGAGTCCAAAATAACCAGCACTAATTGCAAAAATCATAAATAAATCTTTTGCATTGACTAAATAAAAAATAAAACCAAAAGTTAAGCCATTTAAAATGGCATACGTAAAAAATAAAATAATCGCTTTTGTCTTATTTAATCTTAATAATGTATTTTTACCTAAAACTACAGCAATAACGATTTGTATAATTCCTGTAACAATGACAAAAGGCCACGATAATGTGGTAATTAATATTAAAGGACTAAGGCTTACAAGCCATGCAACAAGTCCAGTCACAAAAATTGCAGCAAACATCCATAAAAAAACAAGACTAAAATTATAAGTAACGCGAGAATTTACAACATTTTCTCCATTATAACTTTCATAATTTTCATATTGATTTTCGTTATACACCGCTATAACCTCCTTCATATACTATTAATATTATAGCCATTATCCTAATAAAAGCCAAGAAAAATTTATAAAAATAAAAATACATGTATTTTTATTAACAAATATTTTCCATTGCACAACGATATACTTTTTGATTCAAATAATTTAACCCTGATTCATTGATTTCATCACTATTGGTTGCATAATAATTTTTGTTTTCTAAAAGCGAAATATCAACAAAAGAAATTTGCGTTTCTTGACAAACTTCTTTCAAAGAATGATTTAATTTTGAAAAGATATTACCCAGTTCATAAATTTGATTAACATTGCTATCATAATAAGGTAAATAAGCACCTACTAATATTATTTTTGCAACTGCATTAATCGATTGTATTTCTTCAATAATATGAAAAACATTCAATGTCGTAATTTCAATTTGTCGATTTAAAATATCTATATCATATTTTAAAGATTTTTCTTGATTATTATATCTAATTTTATCGGTAAAATCACTGTTTCCTAAAAAAATTGAAATGTAGTTTGAACATGTAATCACATCGGCAATTGGAACCATTTTATGATTTATTTTTTTAGAAACGTTTTCTTGTAACATTTTCAATAAAATGGAACTGTTGCTATTCGAAGTGACAAAAGTATCATCTGTTTGCTTGAATAATTTTTGATTTGCATGATCTAAGACATATTGAATATGTTCTTCCATATATTTCTTTTCACCAAAAACCATATAAGTGTTCCGTTCAATCCGACTTTTTTTCATAATTAATGTAACCATCAACACAATACTAAAAATACAAAGTAATGATAATGAGTTTAAAATTTTTTTCTTATAAAATTTCATTTTCATCGCACCTTTCAATTGAAGCCCCTAATAATTTTAAATTATGAATAATATTTTGATATCCTCTTTCAATCCATTGGGTATTCATCAAATAAGACTTTCCTTTTGCCATTAAACAGGCTAGTAACATGCCGGCTCCTCCTCTTAAATCGTTACATGTCACAATATTTCCTTTTAAATCATTACTTTTTGAAATTAACATGCAATTGTCGACAATTTTTACATTTGCATTTAATTTTTTTAACTCTTCTATATGGGAAATTCTTTTAGAATAAATGGTATCAATAATCATACTTTGTCCATCAGCTTTTAAAAGTAATGGACAAATAATCTGTTGTAAATCAGTTGGAAACGAAGGAAAAGGACCAGTCACAATTTTTACCGGTTTTAAATGTTTCGTTTCATAAATAGTAATTTGATCTTGTTTAATATCGATATCGACTCCCATTTCAATGAAAATAGACAATAATGAACGAACTTGTCTTGAAATAATATTTGTTAAAGTTAATTTTTTTGCTAATGCAGCGCCATAGATTAAATAAGTTCCACATTCAATACGATCTGGCATAATTGTATAACTGCAACCATGCAATTGTTTTATTTTTCGTATAATAATTGTTTTTGTTCCTTCTCCATCAATGTTTGCGCCCATTGCTTTTAAAAATTGTACAAAATCAACAATTTCTGGTTCTGTCGCTACATTTCTTAAAACCGTTGTTTTTTTTATTAAAATTGAAGCTAGAATTAAATTAATTGTAGCTCCAACGGAAGGAAAGGATAAGGTAATTTGTTGAGATTTTAAATGATTAGGGCAAGTCATACATACATCATTTTCTGTTTCATTAATTATTGCTCCCATTTTTTCAAAACCATTTAAATGAATATCTATCGGTCGTTTCCCAAAATTACAGCCCCCAGGTTTATAAATTTCAACTTTTTCAAATAAGGACAAAAATGCACCCATAAAGTAATAGGATGCTCTTAATTTTTTTATTTGCTGAATTCTTAAATCCTTATATTCAATTTGTCTAGCATCAATCGTTAAAGTAAAATTTTGATAGGTTACCCGACAATGAATATAATTTAAAATTTCAATTAAATCATGAATATCTGTGATATCAGGAATATTTTTCAAGATGACTATATCTTTACATAAAATAGCGCCTACAACAATGGATAGAGCTGCATTTTTAGAACCACCAATGGCAATTTTTCCTTCTAGTTTTGGGACATTTTCTATTTTATATATCATTTGATTTCACCTCATTTTATTGTATGAATAATCCCATCATAAAATGAAAAAACATTTTTTAATGTTTTTTAGTGATTTTTATGATAAAATAATAGAAAATATGAGTCCGTTTATAATTAAACTTTGATGTTAGGCTTATTACTTGTTATCTTTTTAAACAAAAAAAGAAAAGAGATAGTTATAGGTAAGAAACCTAAATGACACAACTAACTATGGCTTTATTTTCTTTATAACATCTAAAAAGTTGTGTTATGATCATCATTTAACTCTATTTTAAAGAAAGGAAAATGTATAATTAGTTTGATTATACTAGGTGCTTGATATGAAATTTAGAAAAGCATTACTTATAAGTATATTTACTATTGGTCTTTTAAGTTCTTGTCATCCTTCTACCACTAAAAGTACATCTCAAAGTAATAAAACTACGGTAAGTACACTTCCTACAATTGAACCTTTTATCGATTTACCTGAAGTTCGTTTCAGTTCAACTTTTGAATATGCCTATACTGAAACCCTCGCATATAAAATGAAAGTTCCGTATGATGATACTTATCGAGTTCAATTTAATAATTATGTTTTAAATTATCTCATTTATGATGAAATTGGAAACAAAATTGAAGAATCACAAAAGGAATTTACTACCAATGAATTAAAAAAAGATGCGATTATCTATGTAGTCATGCAAGTATCCAAAGGGTGTCTCATTCGTTCGACAATAACAGCGACACACAATGAAGCTGTAATGCCTTATGATCCTGTTTTTTCTCATCAACCTTCTGATTTCCAAACCAGTGGTACTGCTTCTAAAAACGCTAGTAAAATCGAATATGTAAAAAGACCTCAAGGCACCTACATTAATTCAAATAATCCCGAACTATTAACTGATGCAGACTTAAATCAAGCCTTAACGAGAAATAATGTCACTGGTGAAGTGTTTTTTACCTTTGAACATAATAATGGTCCAACTTCTTCTTTTTATTATGGTTACCAAGTAAAAAATACTACCGATCACAATCTTTATATAACCATTAAAAATCTCGGTTTTCAATTAGATGGTCCAGGTTCTTGGCTCGGTCAAAATGAATGGATTCAATTTTACAATACTAAATTTGATTATGATACAACCAAATGGTCTGAACAACAAAAGGAAATTTTTATTGCCTATTACAATTTCAGTAGCGATTATCAACCTGAATTATATCAACCTTTAACCGTGGTTTTACCACCCAATGAAAAAATTTATGTAATGGGTGGCACGACAAAAGATAGTTTTATGAATTTTAATTGCTTCAATACAGCAAATAAAACAGTAAGGGGAGGATGTTCTAATGCCGCTGTTTTATTTAATGTCGCTGGCGGATATGCACAAGCAACCTTCTATGTATATACAAATCCAGATCTCATTGCCGTAGAAAAGGTCCATCAAGGATATGTGGTTTCCAGAGATGACAAAGATTTTGGAAGTCAATATATTGGTTATGACACTTGTAATGGTATCGTTGAAAATGAAATGGTTTTTTCTTTTGATGATACTACAATTTCTAATAAACTTCCTGTAACATTTACAAGTTATTATAAAGATCATGTCAGCGCCAAAGGAAATCCTTATGAAAAAATAGATAGCACTGCGCATCAAAATACTTTGTTCACATGGTATACGCATATTAATCCACAATATAATTCTACTGCGGTTGGAACGGATATGACGCGATACATTACCATTGATGCCATTACCAAAGAAGAAGTGGTAATTGATTCTGATCACTATGATGGAAAGGGCAATCTTGCGAATATCGGTAATTGGATGATTGACTATCAAGACCGTTATAATTTTGTCAATCAAGGCTCACGAAATCGTAAAATCACTTTAGGTTTTCGTGATGGTGGTAGTGTTGCCGTTATGATGAGAGATGCTAATGGTAAAATATTAGATAAAAAATTTACTTTCACATCTGTTGAAACTTTTCCATTTAATAATGAATCTTTCTCCTATCTTTACACGCTGGATATTCCTGCACACACAGTTGTTCAAATCGTAATGGAATATAATCTTCTTGCCAATTCCAATGGTGGAATAAGACACATGGTTTATTTATCATAATAGCAAATAAAAAAGAAGTATACTTAAATACTTTTGAACAAGAGTTAAATATACTTCTTATTTTTTTGGATTTGCCATACAACTATAAATCACTTCTAAACGATTTTTGTAAATTTTCTTAAAGTGTAAATAATTATCTAAGTAGGTTGGATTTTTTAAATGTTCTTTAGCATAGTTAAAAAACAAAGTTTCAATTCTAAAAAAAGATTCGTAAGTAATCACAATTGTTGCGCCAAAAAGATATTTTTTATCGGCATAAACAAGCAAAGGAGTCGAATGGGTTACATCACTTGCAATTTCATACCATTTGCGATAAACGGTTAACCCAGCAAGTTTTTGTAATCCACCTAAAAAATTGAATTTTATTTCTTCATCATTGATTGTTTTGCTTGCCCAATGAAGCCAACCATAATTAATAAATTTTTCTTTATTGGATTTCTTAACTTGCAAAATTTCCATATCTTTTTTCATGTTTTCTTCGATTTCTTCGATTTTTTTTGGATCAGTGATCTCATTTCTATGATAAGCACCATATTCTAAATGTCGAAAATAAGATTTAGCAACTTCTTCATTTGAATCATAAATAATTTTTAAAACACATTCGAGTTCATGCAAAGTACGCCACGAACTCAAAGCTTCAGTTTCCAAACCGCTAGTTAATTGATTTAAAGTACTTTTAATGAGTAAAAGGCACTTGGTAAAAATATCCATCAATAATTTATCTTTTATCGTTTGTAAATCTAACGAATAAAACAAAGTAAATAATCGATTAATAAACATATTCAAAGTAGATATTTCAACTGAATATCTGCTTCTTAAAGATTTACCAATCAAATTATCATAATCATTGTAAATTAATTTATCATAAACCAAATAGATTAATTCATTGATATAGTCTTTATTATTTTCTAAATTTGCGATTTCCTCTTTTTTAATAAATTGTAAATTAAAAATGTGTTCTTCACAAATATAAACACAAATATCGTATACACTTAAATTCTTAATCATAATACTTTGAATTGACGTTTCCGAAATAAATTTTTTATATCTTGTATCTACTTCAATAAAAATTTTTTTTATAAATTCTTTGTTTAATGTAATATTTTTTCCGTATGCCTCCCAAAAGGCTTCGAATAAATTCGTATCAATCGCTAAAATCATTTCTTGCGAATTATCCATTGATTCATCACCTACACAATTTAGTATACACGATTCATGCTGCTAATGCTATATTTAAATAATTGTTATTATCATTTAAATTGAGTATAATATCAATGCGAGGTAAAAATATGAATAGAATCGTTATACTTGGAAATTCTGGTAGTGGAAAATCAACGCTTACAAAACAATTAGCAGCTCGATTGAACCTGCCCTTTTTGCATTTAGATACTATTGTTTGGAAGCATGATTGGCAAGAAGATGAATATTCTCAAATTGAAAATAAAATTAAAAATTTTATTACCCAAGAAAAATGGATTTGTGATGGAAATTTTTTGAAGAAAGTACCAGAACGTTTTACTTTATGTGATACTATCATTTTTTTAGATATGAATCGTTATCGATGCTTTTTTAGAGTGATTCGTCGATATTTTAAATATAAAAATAAACCCCGTGAATCTAGAAGTATTTATTGTAATGAAAAATTAACTAAAGATTATCTTAGATGGGTAAAAAACGGCTTTCATAAAGAAAGCCGACCAAAGATTATAGAAATGTTAAAAACTACCGATAAAAAGGTTATTATTTTAAAAAACAAAAGAGAAGTTAAAAAATTCTTAGCTTCCCTTACTTTCAGTATTTAATTTATTTTCTTTATTGATTCCCAAAACATGAGAAATCGGTAAAGAAAAAATAATTCCTTGTCCTAAATTTTCAAGTCCTGCGGTTTCATAAATAGC
Source organism: uncultured Bacilli bacterium (assembly GCA_947599835.1). Lineage (GTDB taxonomy): Bacteria > Bacillota_I > Bacilli_A > RFN20 > CAG-631 > Caccosoma. Next base: position 3,881 of record CANQFQ010000021.1, on the reverse strand, counting down.
ATGTAGGATTTTATCTTTATTTTCTTTTTCAATAATAATCATTACAATTTCTTTATCAGGAGAAATAACGATACCATAAAATTTTTCTGTTTCTTCATTTCCTGTTCCTCTTGCATTAATAATGGTCCCACCACGAGCTCCATTTTGTTTTGCTGTTTCCATAACAATATCGGTAAATCCATAATTTACGATGCAAAAAATAATTTCATATTGTTGCGTATTATCCATTTTTTATTTCTCCCTTCTTGATGTTTTCATGACTTAAAAATTTATACATTGTTATTCCCACCATGCTCGTTAATGGAATGGTTAATGAAACACCCTTTCCTTCAATTTTTAGAAGATTTTGAATTTCTTCATATAAAGGTATGATATTTTTCTCTAAAATTAAACTTAAAATCACATCTTTACTTGGTTCAGCAATACCAAGTAAATTTAATAATTCAGTAGGTGCTGTACCTTTTCCTAAAACTACCATTGAAACATTAACATTGTATTGTTGAAAAATGTCGATGAATTTATCACTTTTTCCACGTTCTACAATGGTTATCATCATTTCTAATTTTTCAGGGGTAGACTCTGATTTCTTTTTTTCTTGTTTTCGCTTTAAAAACACTGGCAAAGGTATATGTTTCTTTTTCATAAAAGTCACTCCTTCTTTTTTTATAGTTTAAAAATAAATAATTTGATTTTCATTTTCCACTTTAATACGTCTTTGGATGGTTCTTCGTTGCATTTTTTCCTTGACTACCATGTAAAATCCAAGTATTTGAATGGTAATCAAAGGTGTCATAGCCACCATAGCAACAATGCCAAAAGCACCGGCAAAGATGTTATTTGGATCAATGATTAAACAAGTTCCAATCGCAAATGGTAAAATAAACCCTGCTGTCATTGGCCCGGAAGCAACCCCTCCCGAATCAAAGGCGATGGCTGTGTAAACTTTAGGAACAAACAAACTCAATAGTAATGCAATGAAATACCCTGGTATAAGTAGCCATAGGATATTAAATTTAAAAATAATTCGCATCATAGATAGTGCAAGCGATATCCCTACACCCAAAGCAAGACTTAAATAAACGGACTTTTTCTTAATTGTACCTCCGCTAATTTCTTCCACTTGCTTGTTTAGCGTATGAACAGCAGGTTCAGCTAAAACTACAAATACGCCGATAATAAAACCAAATGGAATTAAAAAGTATTTTGCTTGCATTGCTAATCTTTTTCCAATATTCACACCTAATGGCATAAAGCCTACTTTTACAGCAGTTAAAAATAATACTAATCCAAAATAAGTATATAAAATGCCAATAAAAATTTTCAGCAATCTTTTTCTGGGTAATTTTACAGTGAAAGCTTGGAAAATATAGAAAAAAACTAAAATAGGCAATAAGGCAATGAAAACTTCTTTCAATGAATGAGAAAAACCATACCATAAATCTTTGAAAATAGATCCTTTTGATATGATATCTAATCCTTCCCATTTTAAGGGAGCGTTTACAAAGAGACTCATAATCACTACGGTAATTATAGGACCAATAGAACATAAAGCAATCATACCAAAACTATCTGCTCGATTATTTTTACTTCCACTAACAGAAGCAATCCCTATTCCTAATGCCATTATAAAAGGGACAGTAATTGGTCCCGTTGTAACTCCACCAGAATCAAATGCGAGAGGCAAATATTCTTGCGGAATAAACATTAATAATAAAAATAATATACCATAAAAAATAAATAATAATAATTTTAAATCAATTTTAAAAACAATACGAAGTAACGAAACAATTAAAAAAAAGCCAACACCTAGGGAAACAATTAAAATAAATTTCATAGAATTTATGGGAACTTGATTCGCAAGAACAGATAAATCGGGTTCAGCTATGGAGATTAAAGTTCCCAATACAAAGATGATTAAAACAGCTAACCCTAACTTTTTTGATTTAATGACTTCTTTACCCACGTGTTCTCCCATTGGTGTCATAGCAATATCAGAACCTAATGTAAATAATCCCATTCCGAAAACTAAAAAAATAGAACACAAGAAAAACTTGATGACATCATAAGATTCACCAATGGAAGCAATTTTAAAGATATGTAAAAATAATACAATTATCACTATTGGCAAAGTTGAAAATATTGCCTCATATATTTTTTTAAAAAATTCTTTAAGCACTAAAAAAAACTCCCCTCGCAATTTTATTATATTATAAATTTTATAGAATTTATATATTTTTTTCTTTATTTCCAAGCTTTTTTTGTTATAATAATAACGGTCGTAAGGGGATGAATATAATGCAACCCATTTTGATTATCGTTGCCGGCGGAAGTGCTTCTGGAAAATCCACTGTTGTAAACGAAATTATTAATAAATTAAAATCCAACGATGTTACAATTATACGCCACGATGATTATTATCGCGATTTGAGCAACATACCACTTGAGCAAAGAAAAAAGGTGAATTATGATCATCCAGATTCTTTAGATAATGATTTGCTATATAATCATTTGACATCTTTATTAAATAATCAGCCTATTTTAAAACCAACTTATGATTTTATAGAACATAATCGCGCTAAGACAACCGAAAGAATCTCTCCCAAAAAAATTATTATTTTAGAAGGAATTCTTTCTTTAATCGATAGAAGAATTCGTGATTTAGCATCCATCAAAATTTTTGTAGAATTAGACGATGATTTACGATTTATTCGCCGACTACAAAGAGATATTAATGAACGAGGTCGTACAGTTGAAAATGTGATTCAACAATATTTATCTACAGTTAAACCTATGTTTCATGCTTATGTAAAACCACAAAAAAAATATTGTGACATTATTATTCCAAACGATAAAAGTCATGAAGTAGCCGTTGATGTAATTGTTTGTAAAATTAAAGATATTTTACACAACGATATAAAAGTTTAAATTTTAATTAAACACTTTCGCTTAAACTCATTTTTTTTGCTCCTTTTCAATTTTTTGTTGTTTTTTTAAAAATGCTATTGTAAAATATAAATGGCTAAGGAGTTAAAGAACTTGCAAGAACTCCTTAATGTTTTTAAAAGTGAATAGTTGGGCTATTTACTTTTTTTTATTTCTTGTAAGATTTTAATTACAAAATTAATTAACTTTTTATTAAATTGTTTGTTTATAATTTCATTAACAATTTTTAAAAGTTCTTTTTTGTTCATGTTTTCACCTCGTTTTCTGCAAGTTCGAAAGTGAACCATTTTTTTAAAGTTTGTTTAACTTTTTCTATATCACCCCCTTTGTGAATTTTGAAAAACTTTTTTAAGGGATTTTTTCTTAATTCCTTAAAACCAAACTTTTTTTTGTATGAGTTGTATCACCATCTTTTTTAAAAAGACTTTTTTTTAGCCTTGGCCTTGTTTTTTCAAGGTGGAGATTCGGAGAATACTACCTTTAAAAAATAAAAAAAAGGGGTAGTTTTTTTAAGGTGATACAAGAAACGAGTACAAAAAAAATGGGCTTACAAAAGCGATTGACGATATATACACGTTAAGAAAAAGAAAAAAAACAAAATAAACCTTGGCACACACGAAGTGTGTGATTATTTTTTCCCCCATAAAAAAAAGAAAGGGCTAGGCTTTCGCAATAGGAAATCTTGATGGGTAAAAAACGGGTCCCATTAAGATTTAGGCAAAAAAAATAAACGAATGAAATCATGAAAAAGAGCACAAAAAAGTGTAACTAGATGAAATTCTAATTACACTTTTTTCATATAAAATTAATTTTTTATCTTTTATTAAAACTGTTTTTTATATTGTTGTTATTTCCTATTGGAATATTGTCATTTTTTTGTGAATTAATTGTTTGGTTATTAATTTTGTTTACTATTCGATTCAGGTCTTGTAAATCTT
>CANQFQ010000020.1 GCA_947599835.1 uncultured Bacilli bacterium | reverse complement strand
TTTTAATTGTTTTAAATACAGTTCTAAATCCTTCGCCCAAAGGTCATTTTTCGTTTTATAATCCGTTAGTATATTATTTTTTTCTAATTCCTTGGCGATATCAAGCGTAGCTTTTCTAGCACCATAAATATTCATATGATTTTCGCTTTTTTTATTATTCATATATGTACTTTTTTCTTAATTATGTTATAATAAAAATGAAATCGGGGTGACTGAAAATGTTTGAAACTTTGCCACCTAATTTTTTTAATTTATTGGTTTCTAAAAATAGAGATCTTTATATATCATCCTTATTTGTTTTAAGAAAAGCAATTCGTCAAGTATTAGACTTAACAAGAGATGAATTCGTTGAAAGATTACAAATTGCTCTCGATGAAAAATTTAAAAATTCTAATTTATATGATGACGACGAACAAGAACAAACAGAAGTGAAGTTGGAAAATAATAGTAGTAAAGCCTATTTTATAGTTCGTAAGTTAAAAGAGTATGGTTGGATCAATATTGATATTAATACTAAGAATACATTTGAAGAATCAATTGCTGTACCGGCTTATTCTAGTATGGCAATTAACTTTTTATATACTTTGAGTGAAGGTGCTGAAACGGAATACAATTCATTGGTGTATAGTGTCTATTCAGCACTTAAAATCGCTGATAGTGAACATAATGATTATTATACTGCTTTACAAACAGCATATAAAAATACGGAACGATTGAATGAGTCTTTGTCCAATCTATTTTATGGTATCAAAAGTATTGAACAAAGAATTGCTGAAAATATTAATATTAATGAAGTCGTTCGTATTCATTTTAATGAATATATCGAAAAATTACATGATAAATTTTATCATCCTTATAAAACATTTGATTCAATTCAAAGATATCGTAATCCAATTATGAAAATTTTGAAAGCTTGGCAAATCGATAATGGAATAAGAAAAAAAATGTTACAACTTGCAAAAGCAAAACTCCCGGATATGGATAATGGGAAATTATTTGAATATATCACAGAATTATATCAATATATTTTACAAACCTATGAAAACATTGACGATAAAATGGCGCTTATTGATAAGAAAATTTTTGATTATACCACAAATTCGATTAATAAAATTAAGCGTTTAGTAAATATTGATGAAAGTTATAAAGGTAAATTGACTTATCTTATTAATGTCTTAACTAAAAATCGTGAGCAAAACGATGAACTTTTAGATGCCATTCAAGATGCTTTTGCTTTAAATTCATTGGAAATTGCAACGAATGAAGGATTATATTCAAAACGGGATATTATGCCAACCATCGTTGCTGAAATGCCTGAAATTGATGATTTAACGACACAAGAAGATATTAATGAGGCAAATGAATTGTTGAAACAATTACAACAAGGCATTAGTCTTGCTCAAATTCGAGATTTTATTAAATCGCATGTGGGCGAAAATTCAGAAATTAATATAGAAGACTTAGATATTTCTAACGATAATGATTTAATTTTAACCATTCTTGCAATGTTACGTTCTGATGAAAAAGAATTACCATTTGTTGTTGAATTTAAAGAGGGTTATTTGAAAGTTCATCAATATGTAGTTCCAAATCTTAAATTTATTATGAAAGAAGGTAAGCACTAATGTTTGAAGAAGAATATGAACAATTATTTGAAGGTGAAAAGGAAGAATTTAAAAGAATTTGTAACTATCTTCTTTCTAAAACTTTTATTCTTAGAGATATTTACGATAGACAACAAAAAAGAATGATCAAATCACCAGAATATATATTCGTAGAAAATAATTTTAGTCTTTTTGAAAAGTATTTAAGTTATGCGGGTTGGCAATTAATTAATGATGCTCAAAACGGAATTTATAGCGTTTCCAATATTTATGGCTATAATGTTGCTAAGTTTGACCAATATACAACATATTTACTTTTAGCATTAATGGTAATCTATGAAGAACAACCCCCACAAATCAATTTAGGAAATAGTATTGTGACGACGGTTCAAGATGTCAATAAAACCATGCAATTACTTAATATGCTTTTAAAAAAGCCAACAAAAGAAGCTACGCGAATGGCTTATCGACGTTTAGAACAATTTAATTTAGTCTTACGCTTAAATACTTCACAAGATGTTGAAGATTGGAAAATTATGATTCTACCGACAATTAAAAAAATTATTAGTTATGATAAAATTAAAGAATTATGTGATGAACATATTCCTTTAATACTCAAAGAAAAGTATGAAACAAATGACGAACAAGAAAATGATGAAAGTATCATAGAACCGAATCAAGTTGGAGGAGAAATTGAATGAAAAAGTTAACTAAAGTTTTATTAATCAACTGGCACTCTTTCAGCAAAGAATTAATCGAAATTGGAGATATTAATTTTTTAACTGGTAAAAATGCTGTAGGTAAGTCTACGATTGTCGATGCTATTCAATTAGTTATTTTAGGGGATACTAGAGGAACTTCATTCAATAAGGCAGCAAGTGAAAAATCCGGTCGTACCGTACTCAGTTATTTAAAGGGCGAAATTGGCGGCGATGAACAAGGAAATAAACGTTATATTCGTAATGGCGATTTTGCTTCTTATGTGGCATTAGAATTTTATGATGATATAAATAAAATTCCTTTTGTTATTGGTTTGCAATTTGACGTTCTTGGCGACAAATTAATTTCTCATCAATTTATTTATGATGGTTGTATACCTGAAAATTGTTTTGTTGAAAATAATCGTGCAATGTTTTATAAAATTTTTAAAGATTTCGTAAAAAATAATTATAAAAATGTTATTTTACCTGAATCTTTGGCTTCGTATAAAGAAGAAATGCGTAAGAAATTAGGACAATTAAGTCAAAGATTTTTTGCTTTATTTAAAAAAGCTGTTCCTTTTCAACCTATTTATGATATTCGTAAATTTATCACAGAATTCGTTTGTGATGAAAAATATGATATCAAAGGCGATTTGGAAAAAATGCAAGAAAACATTCGCAACTATACTTCTCTAGAAGAAGAAGCAAAGCAAATCGAAAGTAAAATTAATTTTCTAGAAAATATTCATAAATATTATGAAGATTATGCGAGTGATAAAAATAAATATAAACAAGTGAATTATTTGGAAGCCAGTTTAGATATTCTAAAAAAGAAAAAGGAAATTGAAAATTATAATGAAGAAATTAATAAATATCAATTGCGGTTTGATGATCTAAACGTTCAAGAAGATAACATTCAGTCTACGATTGATAGTTGGAATAAAGATCGTGATGAATTAATTGTTGCAAGAGATACAAACGATGCGAAAAATAAACACGAATCTTATGGAAAAGAAAAAAATCAATTACAAAGAGATATGGATGCGATTAGTCAAGAATTTAGTCGTTCTGCGACGCGCTTAATTTCTTCTTTCCAAGAATACATTCGTAAGGCAACTGAAATAAAATCTACCTTTTTTGATGAGGATATTGCATCCATGGCCAATGTAGATTTGGATTTATTTTATGCTAAAGCAGATAAAGTGATTGTTAAATCTCAAGAATTGTCCAAATTAAATGCGGATAATTTAAATAAGTATTCAGAAAATCAAATTATTGAATTAGTTCAAAATATGATGAGTTTGGAAGATGATTTTATAAAAATGCATAATGTTTTAGAAGCGGCTAAACAAACTTATCGTGAACAAAAAAATAATCATTTAGCCACGATTAATAATTTAAGAGCTGGAAAAAAGAATTATCCTGAACATTTAGTTGCTTTTAAGCATTTTGTTGAAGAAAAATTATATGAAGTTTATCATAAAAATATTGAATTGACGTTTATTGCCGATTTAATGGAAATTAAAAATAAAAAATGGCAACAAGCGATCGAATGTTATTTAGGTAATCAAAAGTTTTCATTCGTTATTGATAGCCATTATTTTAAAGATGCGATTAGTATTTATAATCAAAATCGACATCAATTTTCTGATGTAGCTATTTTAGATACACAAAAGGTTTATGAAAAAGGACCTTTTCCAGTATTATCAAATGCTTTAGCTAAAGAAATTGAAACAGATAATAAATATGTTCGTGCTTATATTGATTTTTTAATTGGTACTTTGGTTAAAGTAGAGGCAATTGAAGATATTAATAAGTATGATCGTGCGATTACTCCTACTTGTATGTTATATCAACAATTTACTGCACGTCAATTAAATCTTAATCGTGCTAGAACGTTTTATATTGGCACTCGTGCTAATGAATCCCAAATTGAAATTTATACCAAGGAAATTGAGGAATTAGATCGAAAGATTGCCAATACAATAGAAAAGGAACAAATCTTCTTATCTTTAGGTAAATTAAATGATTTATCTCCTATGGATGTAACCTATCATTTTAATAATTTAAAGAAAATTTATCAATTAGATGATATTAAGGCAGAAATCGATACGATTGACCATCAAATTGAAAGTATTGATATGACGGATGTTTTTGCTATTGAAGAAAAAATAAAAGATGTCGATGACTCTATTTTAAGGGCTAATAATTCTTTAAGACAAAACAACCAAGAAAGAGGCAGTATATTAGCTAAATTAGATGAAATCCGGTTAGTCAAACTTGAAGAAGCAAAAAGAAAACTTTCTGAATTAGAAATTGCTTTGGAAATGAATTATCCAATCGATTGGGTACAAGAAAATATCAGCGAAGAAATGAAAGAAATGCTACAATATATTACGCAAGATCAAGTTAAAATTAAACTTGACGAGGCAAGAAAAATTTTGGGGAATCTTGCTTTAAAGAAACGAAATCTAGATCGTAGTCGAACTGAATATATTCGTCAATTCAGTGTTTCATTAGATATGAGCGATGATTCGAATGCAGCTTTCGACAATGAATTAGAAAAATATCGTTCGATCGAATTACCTAAATTTCAAAACCAAATCATGGATGCAAAGGAAAAGAGTTATGAACAATTTAAAGAAGATCTTCTCGCTAAATTAAAATCTTCTATTGAAATTGTTTATGATCAAATTAATTTGTTAAATCGTTCTTTAAAAAATTTCCAATTTGGTAGAGATCGTTATGAATTTGTGGTGCGTCCTAATCCTACCTATATTAAGATTTATGATATGATTATGGATGATTTATTAATGCAAGATGCAAGAACTAATTCCAATGCTTTTTATGAAAAACATAAAGATACGATTGATGAATTTTTTGCAGCTCTTACAACGGCTCCAGGTACAAATACGCAAGAAATAAAAGAAATTATTGATAAAAATATTGCCCGATATACGGATTATCGTACTTATTTGGACTTTGACTTATTAGTTATCAATTCAGATACGAAATTAATTCAAAGTTTAGCTGCAAGTATGAATACAAAATCTGGTGGGGAAACCCAAACACCATTTTATATTTCCATTTTAGCCTCGATTGCTAGTGAATATCGAATTGATATGGAGGAAGAAGCAAGTAATAATACCCCTCGTTTGATTCTTTTTGACGAAGCATTTAATAAAATGGATGCTCAAAGAATTAAAGAAAGTATCGAATTGTTAAAGCAATTCAAATTACAGGCAATTCTAGTTGCGCCACCAGAAAAAATTGCTGATATAGCGCCTTTAGTAGATCGTAACCTATGCGTTATTCGTTCACGTAATAAGGCATTTGTTCGTTGGTTTGATAAAACAGAAATTGAAAATGTTACAGTTTAAGGGAAGTTTTTTACTAAACTTCTCTTTTTTTGTATAAATTAAAATAACTTGTAAAAACTATTTGTGCCGGAGGTGAAATACATGGCACAATCTAGAAATACTCGCAACAGAGAAAGAGAAACAGAGCAATGTCGTAGACAAAAAAGTCAATCTTCTAGTTGCCGAACTTCAGAGCAAGATCAAGATATGGAATTTGGTGAAGATTTAACATCAACAAAATCTGAAAACAGATCACGTCAAACGAATCGTCAAAATCGGTCAACATCTTCAAAAAATAGAAGTTCAAAATAAAAAGCTGCCTTAGGCAGTTTTTTCGAATTTTATGGTCATTGCACTAATTATTTTTTTAATTCTTTTTATTTTAATTGATTTGTTATTTTATATTCCAATAATTATTCATATTTATATTTCCCAAAATTGTTTTGGAATCTATATTTTTTCTATTCCAATTTTTTATGTCAGTCATGCAAAAACAAAAAATTTACTTAAACATAAAATATCGATTGAAAAATTGAAAAATGCAGATCCAATCAATATCAAATATATTGAATCCATCGCGATAGATAGAATTCAAGTTAATGCAATATTTATCGATAGAATGGCGGAAAAAGCATTGTTCATTTATCCAATTCTTGGGATTTTAAAAAGCTTAGATGAAAATATCTTTAATCAAAAATTAATCATAGAAAAAAATTTAAAAAAAGAGTATTATTTTTATTTAAAAATGCAAATAAAAATAGCAAGAATTGTAAAATATTACTTTATTATAAGGAGGTTAAAAAGTGAAAGAACATCCAATAAGCGAAATTTTAAAAAATTCGATGATTCAACTAGGTGATTTAATTGACGTAAGTAAAGTGGTAGGATCACCCATTTTACTTCCGGATCATAGTATTGCAATTCCTTTAAGTAAAGTAAGTTGTGGATTTGGTGTAGGTGGCAGTGAAATTCCTAAAAAAAATGATCATGAAGAATTTGCTGATGAAATTTTCCCTTTTGGCGGTGGTAGTGGCGGTGGGGTAAGTATTACACCGACAGCATTAATTATTTTAAATCATGGGCGAATTAAGTTAATGAAAGTAGAAAAAAATGGTTTCTTGATGGACAAAGTTTTCGAAACGGTCAAAGATATTATAAAATAAAAAGTGTTTTTGATAGAATTAAAATTATAATTTGAAAATCAATAAATTGAAAAAAAGTAAGCAAAATAATCGTAAAAAACGTAAATTTTTCCATGACAAAAATAACAGAGCAAAGTCCGTTTTTTAAACTTAAAGCCGTTTTAGTTTCTATGCAGAATAAAAATTACTTTAAAATAATATGATGTCAGCGATTAAATGAATTTAAAAATGTTTGTCATTCTTAACATCAAAAATTTTCAAAAATAAATCTTCGCCATAAACAACTTTAAAAGCTTCAATAGGAGTGTGTCCATCTAAAGATTTAATTGGTGTATTCAGTAAAGTTAGATTTTTATTTAAAACATCTTGTTTAGATAAATGATCAACGGATTTACCTTTTGGGAAAAATTTTCTTATTTGTTTATTGATATTTTCAACATTAGGTTTTTGATTAGACACATAAGGATCACAAAAGAATAATTTGCATCTTTCTTCACCTGTAATTTTAGAAAAGCAAATTCCATTGATATCAGCAAAAAATTCAACAATTTTATGAGAATTAGGATTTACTATTATATCCAATAAATTAAATGGACATTTGGCAAAATGAATGATAGAATATTCTTGCTATCTGATTTAATAGCTCCTAGGAAATCTAGTTGCCATACATTTACATTAGGGTGATTATGTATATAAGCTAGATAGTCTAGGAAAGTATGACCGGTTCTATCAATTTCATTGTTAGAATAGTCATACTTTTTATTATGCTTTCTTTTTTTATATTTTACTGCATAAGGCAAATCTAATCGTTTAGTAGTTAAATACCCATTATTGATATATCTGTATAGCGTAGTGATAGATTTATGAATTTCATTTTTATTTTCAATTTTAATTTGATAAATAGACTTGTTTTCATCGATTCTCTCCTTTATCTGCATAGAAACTTAATTTAATATACCATATTCAAACTTAATGCCGTTATTAATTATTAAACGGACTTCCAAATGATAATTAACGAAAAGTAATGTTTTTATTTTTATTTGTTGACTTTTAACAAAAAAAAGGGTATTATAATAAAGCGCAGTGGTATGGGTGTTTAGCTCAGCTGGGAGAGCATCTGCCTTACAAGCAGAGGGTCGGCGGTTCGAGCCCGTCAACACCCACCATTTTTTGTTAAACTATTCGGAATTTACGGGAGAGTAGCGAAGTGGCCAAACGCGGTTGACTGTAAATCAATTCCTGAGGGTTCGGCGGTTCAAATCCGTCCTCTCCCACCACTTACTTTTGGGACATAGCCAAGAGGTAAGGCACCAGATTTTGATTCTGGCATCTCCCTGGTTCGAATCCAGGTGTCCCAGCCATACATAATGTCCTGTTAGCTCAGTTGGTAGAGCACTTGACTTTTAATCAAGGGGTCACGCGTTCAAATCGCGTACAGGATACCAGTTGTTGCCCAAGTGGCGAAATCGGTAGACGCACAGGACTTAAAATCCTGTGGGTAGTGATACCCGTGCCGGTTCGATTCCGGCCTTGGGCACCATTCAATAATAAAAACTAGACTTTTTTTCTTAAAAGCCTAGTTTTTTATATGATGAAATTTATCATATTTTTTTAAATTATCTACATGGTTTGAATGTATATACCTTTTTGTTGTATTAACGTTAGAATGGCCTAAAATACTAGAAATTAACAACAAATCGGCTCCATTATTATATAACTCTGTACTTAATGAATGCCTTAATCTGTGAGGACTAAAATTTTTTAATTTAAACTTTTTTTTAATTCTTGAAAAAATTGAATTTATTGTAAAGCGATTCATTTTTTGATTGCTTTTTTTACTAAAAAACAAAAGTTCACATTTGGTTTTTTTCAAATATTTATTCATTAATTTTTGAGTGTATTTTGAGTAGTATATCCATCTGGGTTTATTTGTTTTGGTAAACTCTAAAAAAATACATCTATTTTCATTATCTACATTTTTTGTATAAATATTTATTAGCTCGTTACATCGTATACCCGTATCAAAAAACAACATTATAATTAATTGATTTCTTAAACTTTGAGTTTCTAAAATTTTCGGTAATATATTTTTTATATTATCAGAACATCCCAAAGTTATAAATTTTTCTTTTAATTTTTTTATTTTAAAAAATGGACATTCAACATCATTAAATTTATATAATCGTTTCAAATAGGATATATGCTTATTAATTGTATTATTTGATAAGTTTAAATTTTTCATATCATTTATAAATTCTAATATTTTTTCATAAGTTAAAGATGCACTATCTATATTGCCAAAATAATTTATAATTTTATGTTGCAATTGAATTGTAAAATCAATATACCCTTTTGAATTATAAATTTTTAAATTTAATAAATACAAATTAAACATATCATTTAATAACATTTTTTAATCACCTAGTTAATTTTCAATTTTTTCATAGTCAAAATTATAATCAAAAAATAAATCATATCTAATAAAAGTTTCATTTAAATATAAACGATAAAGCCATCGAGCATCATAATATGCTTTATAAACTAATACTTGTATGATCAAATTCTTTTCAAATATGATTTGAATAAAAGATTGTACATGCATATAAACTCTATTTTCTTTTTTATAATAAATTACTTTTTTAAATTCAAAATCTTGTTCCAATGCTTTTTTGATAAGCGATAAATTTATTTCATTTGATGAAAGATACCACCAATCTTTAAAATTATTTGATAATTCTTTTAATACACTTACTGATGTTTTATATAATTCAAAATCTTTTGTGCCATCAAGAATTGTTTTAATTGATAATTTAACTAAATCTTTACTAATTTTCATTTTTTAAATTCAAATCTGTATTAAAAACTTTTTTTGCTATATCCAAAACAACATTTGAATTTGAAATATTTCTTAAATTATCAATTTTATAAAACAATAAGCGCAAAGCTTCATTATAATCTAATCTTTCTAAACCATTTTGAACACGATAATTATTTATTGTTGATAAATCAGTTTCATCAAATTTTGTACTAAATTTATCTAACAAGTCCGCAATGTTTTTTTCAAAATTATTAGCGTCTAACAAAAACATCAAAGATATACCACGATAAACATTTTTATTTAACCAACTCAACGTTCGTTCAGCTGTTGTTTCTTCTTTTTTTCGAATGATCATTAATTGCTCTAACTCCGCTTGAGAATACTTTCTTAAATTAATCGGTTTATTAAAATTTAAAAGTTTTTTCCATTTAACCCAGGTTGGAGCCTTGCAAATATCTTCCTGAGAATAATTATTTTTTTCTTTAATATCTAATATTGAACCCAAAAGTTTACAAACACAATTATGAAATTCGTTATTTAATAAAGACTTATAAACCTCAATAAAAGCATAATCCCCATAAGATTCAATAAAACGACCTTCATATCTTATCCAAGATTTTACACTTACATCTAAATTCGCTCGATTTTTTCTTTCTTGAACTTTATCATATACATTCATATGCGTTCCATTTCTTGAACCAACATACCAAGACCAACCTTTATTTGCTTTTTCAATTCTTTTAGTGTAAACACTTGAATCAACATTTGATAATGTTTTAAAAAAAGAACTAAAACATTTTTCTTTCATTTTTTTGTCAAACTCGGATTTGCTTATCAAATTCGTATAATCATCAATTACTAAATCAATTCGTTTAATTTGTATTTTTCTATTTGTAGTAAAATTTTCAAATATGAATTCAAATAAATCTAAATACCCTTTTCTAATATCCATTTCATGTTCCTTTAATCTAAGTTCAAACATTCTTAATGCATGACCTTTCAATTCAAGAAAATAAGTATAATTGCCAAAAGTGTCTACTTGAGTTTCTGCACCACCATAAAAATCAACATCTTCATCAAAAATATAAAACACTTTATAAATCGAACTATTTTTAAAGGTTCGTTTATCAATGTTAATATACAATTTCTTTAAAATTTTGTTTAAAAAACTATCTTCAAAATCATAAAAATTAACAAAACGAATTTTTAAATAATCTATACAACTATTTATAGTTGTATATTTACTAAAATTGTCCGCGCTAGGACGGGTATTACTCAACCCGTCCACGCGCGAATCGTTTTCGATTCCATTTTCAACAATTTTAACCTTTAAATTTTCATTATTTCTTTCCATCTATTATTTCCTTTCTTCATTTTCAAATTCATCAATAATTGTTTCTTCTTCATCTTCACTTGATCCATTTGATGCATTTTCATTCGTCTTTTTTTTAGGCCTTCTAAGCAAATTATCTACAATAATTCGCTTTTCTTCTTCTGACATTAACGCATCTTCATTCACTGCACTAAACAAATCTACTTTTGAATTTTCGTTAAGAATATCAAATATGAATGAATACAAATGTGTATCAATGTTTCCAAAGCAATAAATCAAGGGAATAAAAAGCGATAAATCTTCGCAATAAGCAGCGTTTGCTGTATTCTTTTTACCGACATTTTCAACGTTATCGTAAAGTGATACTTTATACTCGATTACTGATTTACTAAATAACTTTTGGTCAAGTAAATACAATTTTCGATTTAATCGCTTAAATACATTATTTCTAGATTGATAAACTAGCTTCTTAATTTTATTAAAATGCAAAAATATAACAACACTATAAACTAAATTAATTAACTTATTAAACATTCTTAAAAAACATCGATAGAATCCATATTTCTTATGAATTTCAAATTCATTAATTAAAACGCTTGACGTCATTAACTGCCTTTCAGTTGTTACCCATCTTTTAGCATTTTGATTCGTCGTAATGTAATAAATCGTTTCTTCGCCTGCATTACCAATTAATCTCAAAAACTCAGGCATTCCATCATCTTCTGATGCACTTGTCATATATTTGTTTTCTTTCTTCTTGCCGTCTAAGCCTTTTTCATCTTCAAGAATGATGTTGTAATTCGAAAGCATGAAGAGATCATTATCATAAGCTTCTTTTAATTGCATTGATTTGAAATCAAATTTCTTACGATAAGTTCCAGTGATTCGATTATAAAATGGGGTTTCTTTACTAGCAAAAACATAATTGTTAGTTAGCAATGCATAGCTTGCTTTTACATACTTTTTTAATAGCTTATTATATGAAATTTCTCTATCAATTGGATCAACAAATGTTTTATTTGAAGATACTAAGAAATTTTCTAAGATTTCTTTAAAAGTTTCTTCAATGTCTAACTGCTCGTTATAACAATTCTTTATAAAATCATCTAACTCGGCATAATCTAACTCGACAATTATTTTCTTAGTTTTTTCTATTGTCGAATTAGCTAAACGAATTAAAACATTTGTTAAGATATGTGCTAATCCGCTTAATAAAGTTGTTTTTCCTGTTCGAATTGGAGCAGTTAAATAAATCGTATAACCAAACTTGTTACGAACGACAAATTCGGTTTCTATGCATTTTCGTTTT
>CANQFQ010000019.1 GCA_947599835.1 uncultured Bacilli bacterium | reverse complement strand
GATGATTTATTCCTTCCTAGTCTTTTAGCTATATCGGTTATCGACATATCTTTACATAAACATGCTTGAATTAACATTCTTTCTTCAATATTTAATCTTTTCATTTTAATTACCTCTTTTCTATTAAAAGAAAATAATTAAATTGTCTTTTTGTCAATATCTTTCTTTCGTTGCAATAACTTTGTCACTTAACAATCCAAAAGTTAAAAATGAATATCATTTACAAAATGGAATGTTTATAATACAATATATAAACATATTTCGGAATAGTGGAGGAAGAGAAAAAGAATGAAAAAGATTTATTTGTTAGCCAGTTTAATATTTTTAGTATCATGCAATAAAAAAGTAGAAAATATTAGTTCTTCAAGTTCAATACTTTCAAGTTCAACGCTTTCTAGCACTTCAAACAACGTTGATTACACTCTTTTTGACACAAATTTAATTGGAACTTGGTATGTTCATAGCAATATGTTGGACAATCTTCCTATCAACACTTCCTTTGAGATATTTGCAGATTATACTTTAAAAATACAAAATATCAAATTTAATTTTGTTGGTTTATATGCCGGATTTGAAGGAGCCTGCGAATTTATCAGTGAAAGCGAAATCACTACCTTTGTTGTTTCTTATGATGGAGAATTTGCTGATTGGGCTTATTTTGATTTAAGCGGAAGTCAAGATACTGGCACAGCAAAAAAGACTCCTGTTTCAACGGGCCTTGAATACGATTATGTTGGTCCGAATTGGCCAATGGAGTTAATTAATGAATACTTAAATCTAACCGGAAATATTCCTAGTTTTCCAAGCGATAGTTATTCTTTGTGGCGTGGACTTTCAGTTTCCTACGATGATGCTAAAAGTTGTATGATTGATATCTTTAATGCCGGAAGTAAATCCGCTGAAAACTATGTAAATATATTACAAGATGCTGGATATATATTTGAAAATCGTGATAGTGTTGGTTTTTATTGTGGCCATGATGCTGATTGTATCTATGCATTAAGAATAATTTATTTTAGTAGTGAACATAATTTATCTATTCTTATATATGATTACAATACTGTTTATTAATATAATTAAGAGGAATTTTTACTAAAAACTTTTTAACCCCTTATTGGCCTTTCAAAAATAATTATTGTTTTTTATTCAATTCTGCGATAAAATTAATAAATAATATTTGAAAGGAATGATATCATGAAATTTAAGAAAAAGTATTTATTATTACCTGCTATGTTTATGCTTCTAGTAGCATGTAATGAACAAGAAGTTTCTTCTACACGTAACAATAGTTCATCCTCGACTTCTGTAGAAATTAAGGAAGTACTTAAAACGTTTTCGCTAACCCTTCAACCAGCTACGGGGACAACCATTAATGTTGAAACAGCAGCTGATGAAAGCGGTAAATACGAAGCAGGACAAACCATTGTTTTTAATGTTGAAGTAGAAGATGAATCATTAGCATTAATTGGAGCAACGGTTAATGAAAAAACCATTGCTATGATTAATGATAAGTATGAATTTGTCATGCCAAATCAAGACGCTACGATTGCAACACAAACAATGTCTTTAGGTTCTGCTGATATTGTTAATATTAGCGATGTAGATCCCGAAAGTTTACCTGAAACGGCGGAAGATGTTTATAATCTTTTATTAGCAAGTGTTGAAAAAGAGGCAGTGTTATTAAACCAAGCAACTTATGATTCAACGTATGAATCATCTAGTTCAAACACCTATCATTTTGATGGTGAAGTTGGCTTTAATGATGTGGTAAAAATCAATCAACGTTACTATTCTAGTACAAGCAATTATTCTGTTTATATAGGTGAAGAATATGGACGAATTGGCGATGATAGATTATATTCATTTGCTGAAACTTCTGCTACTGGTTCTAATATGAGTTTTACTTCATCTGGAACAATTCTAAAAATTGTGGATGATGAAACAGAAGAAGTTAAAGGAAATGAAGTTGTTGAAACGGATGCAAATACTAAAGTGACGACGGTTGGCTTTATTAACAAATTACTTGATCGTACATTTGCTAACAAAACCGAAAGTTTCTTAAACACAACTGAAAATGATGGTTGGAATTTCTTTGAAGTTCAAAATACTATCGATGATTCAAATAAATTTTATACAACAGAACTAACCGCAAGATATAGAAGTACATTTTATAGAAATACTGTTCAATTAACGCTAGTTATTGATGGCGATGGTTTTGTTAATGAAGCAAACTTTGTTCAAAATTCATATAAATCCGATGATTGGGATAGTGAACAATTTAAACCATATGATGGTGCTGAAGTAGATAGCTCTAAGTTTATCAAAGTTGAGCAAACAAGAGGCTATCGTAAAAATCTTACAAAAACTAATGTGGCACAATATTTATTACATGATTATGATGTGCTAACTTCTTATGCTTATGATGAAGTATCAACTTCTACAACTTATGACGCTGTAGATAATGTGGTTGGTAGTTCAGGTGTATTATCTTTTAAATTCCGTCAAAGAGATAATAATCCTGCAATTATGGTACCAAATTTAGTTGGTTCTCAAGAAGAAGGATTTATTCAATTTAATGCCGATGGAAAACCAGTAGTTAGTAAGATTGGTGCTTTCCATGCTTTATTTGATAATGGCTTAGGAGAAATTAAATCGGTTGCAATGGAAGCAGTTGTTCCAGAAGCTGTTAAAATTCAAGCAAGTCTATTAAATGGTTCAAAGATCTATAAAGATCACACAAACACATTAAAAGTAGAACTTCTTCCTTCGGGCGCCGTTCAAGATGCTGTAGTTACTTTAAAAGAAGATTCTACTGCTGAAGTAGAAATCATCAACAACAATGATGGCACTTTCACTATCAAAGGTATTGAAAATGGCACGGGCACATTAGTTGCAACTTCTGAATCCGTAGAAAAATTAAAAGTAGAAGTAGAATTCACTGTTGAAACGATGCCAGATGCTGATGTTGTATATAATTTCTTAACAACAAACACTTTATTTGGAACTTATAGTGGCTTTGGATCACACTTCTTTAATTTTAATACGGATGGAACAGGTCAATATGTATGTTATGAAGGTAGTAAAGGTAAAATATTGACATTCACATGGAGTTTTGATAAAGAAAATTTAGCTTTAACATATCAATGGGATAAGCCTGATGATGTATCAAGATACTATACTGGTGGCGACTTCAGTAATATAACCGAAACAAGTTTGGATTATGAATTTAAATATAGTAGCAGTAAGAAAAATATGACGCTAACTGCCTTAGATACAAGACTTGATTTAGAAAAAGCAACCGATGATGATTTAAAAGGATATAAATAATTTCTATTTTGTTTATTTAACTTATACTTGTTTATTTTGAAAGGGAGGTTAAACAAAAATGAAAAAGAAAAGATTGCTCTTGTTATTACCATTTTTAGCTTTAGCAGCATGCAGTAAACAAAACAACAATTCAAGTTCTATGTCTTCTTCAAGTTCTACAGTCGAAGAAAAAATTGAACTTGATTCCTTGATTACCTTACTTGAAACTAATTATTTACCAAGAGAAATAAGCAGTTCTAGTAAAGTTGTTTTTGAAGAAACTGATATGCGTGGGGAAGATAGACTTTATACTACAAATGAAACTTTATCCATTTATAATGATGAAACTTCATATGCTATAGGAAAGCAAAAATATGAATACAAAGGTAATTCTACAACTGAAACAGTAACTGATAATTACTATACAATTAATACAACTAAAACATACAATAATCAAAAAGTATTTTATAAAGTTACTGATTATGAAGATGGCACATTGAATGCTAGTTGGGAAGATAGTGCTTATCGCTTACCAGTTTATGCTAGCGGTGATGAATCTCAAAACGGGGTAACTTATTTGCTTCAATCATCTGTGGCCGGACAATTATCAATGCAAGTTTCATTACGTACTCGAAACTTTATAGCTAGTTATTTAACTGGAAATCCTGATGTAGCGTTTGCTTTACCTAGAGCAAATGTTACAAAAACAAATGAAAAAACAGTCTATTCTATCGACAGTTTTACTTATTCATATAGTGATGATGACGATTCTACCACCGAAGTATTAATTGGTTTTGAAATCACGATAAATAAAATTAATGAATTAGTAGAATCAAAAACGCTATATCAAACAACATCAACAAGAGATGATGAATCTTATGTTCAAAAATTAGAAAGTCATTATTTAGTTTCTTATGAAAATCGTGTATCTTCTAGTACTGTTACGGATTTGATTAATCCTGAAGATTATTTCTTGATGGATGTTGATGAAGTAAAAGCATTTGTCTATACTAATGGAACTAAAGAATATGTTGATGTTAATAACTTACCATTAAACTCTTATATTCATTTTGAAGCTAGTGTCTATACACCTAGCAAAGCTGTTGATTTAACCATGTCTCCAGTTTCATCATCAAATACCGATGTGGTTTCCATTAGTTCAACTGTTTTTGAAACACTTAAAACTGGTGAAGCAACTTTGATGCTTGAAAGTGCAACAGGCGTTCAACTTGAAGTGGATGTTAGAGTAAATATTCCATCTGTTGCTAGCATTAGTTATGTGGATACCTATAGCGGTATTGAAACAGGATATGATGAAAATAGTAATAAAGTTCGGTATATTTATACAAATACGACTTATACCAATATTAATGTGTCACCAAGACCAACAGCTGCTTTAGTTGAAGATATTGAAATCATTGTTTCTGATGAGTCGGTTTTAAATGTAACCGTTGATGAACAAAATTCCAATGCAAATTTGTTATCTTTAAAATATGAAGTGTTAAAAAATAACGATGAAAAGGCTGTTTCTGTAACATTTCAATCAAAGATAAAAACGGATATCAAAGAAACAATCACTTATTATATTAAAGATCGTTTAAGTGAAGACGAATTAATTGGAAAATTAACAACACACACGTATAAATGGACCAATATTTACGATAAAAACACGTATAGTTTGATGACTTTTGAAAATGAAAGTCAAGGAACAATTTCTTATTATTCTGGTGATGAATGTTTACAAACCGTTACTTTCACTTATGAAATTGAAGGTTCAAACTTCATTATAAACATGAATACATTTATGTCTCCATATGAATATGATGGTGGCGAAATCACTTTAGATGGCGAAGAAATTACTTTAAGTGTTAATGTTACTGATTTTGTTCATCGTTATGAAATATTAGATGGTGTTGTAGCATGAAAAAATCTTTGATCCTATTTACTCTTTCTTTATTGTTATTTACATCTTGTAAAGGCAATTCTACGAGCTCAAGCAGCACTAAAACTTCAACAAGCAGTAATTCTTCTAGTGTAAACGGCTCTGAAGATACGGTTTTATTGCTAAATCAATTTAAAGAAAAATTATTGTCTTTCGATGGAAATGTTTCTAAAAGAACCTATCATACCGAACAGACGAATGACTATTCAGGACTTGATATGGAAATCGAAGAAACGGGCTATTATACACTTTATCAAGATAATTTTTTGATTAATCAATTTAGTCAAACCATTAACGAAGGTATAAATGTTTCTGGACGTAAAGAAAGAGGAATTGCCGATGCTAACAGATTATATCAAATTACTTATTATGGAAATCAAGATGGGGATAACTCTGTTTCCTATTATGTAAATAATCAAACGAATCTAGAGGCCATGTTTAATTTAGGGTTTGTGAGTGAATATATTAGTCAAATACTTGATACAACCATTTATTATTATGAAATGCAAGAACAAGAAAACTTGCGTTTATCATTAACTACCAATTATAGAGAAATTCAATTTCCAACAAACGGGACGGTCACTTTGCAATATCGTTTTATCCATTATGCTAATTCTAGTACAACGAAATTAGAAGAAGTGCAAAGAGATGATATTTTAATGATTGAAAATGGAGTGATTGTTTCAAGTAATACAACGATGCTATATGCTTTGCAAGACGCAATTAATTATCAATATATGACTTCAGAGGTGACATATATTTATGATACTTTACAAGCGTTTGAAGGAACAAAATTAAATCCAGCTGATTTCTCTGTTAGAGATTCTTAAATTATAAAATTTGCCGATGAAATGGTCACTATATGGTGTCTACTCATCGGTTTTTATTTTGTCTTTCCTAGCCGAAAAAGTGATTAAAAATTAGAAGCTTTCCGGTTAGAATAAGACTATCAAGCGATAAAAATTATGGTTATAAGGGAAAAATCTAAATCAAATAACGCCCTATGTTAAACAACCAATTGTAAAAGCCTTAACAGGTATTAGAAGATGTGGAAAATCATTCATTTTAAAATCAATAATAAAGGAATTAGAAGATAGAAATCTTTCTAATCGAATTATTTATTTGCCTCTTGATAAAAGAGGCTATAAAAACATTACAACTCCTGAAGAATTAGAAAAAAGAATTGAAGAACAAATAAAAGATTCTAATTTGTACTATTTAATTGTTGATGAAGTGCAAAATGTTAAAGGCTTTGGAAAAGTCATCTTACAATATGAAGAAGAAGGCTATTCGATTTTCTTAACTGGTTCTAATTCTTATTTATTAAGTGATGAAATATCGACCAAATTAACCGGTAGATATCTAACATTTGAAACATATCCTTTGGATTTTTATGAATATCTAGAAATGAAAAAGTTTTTCAATAAGAAAATAAGTGATAATCTTTATGAAGAGTTCAATTTATATCTTATTGAGGGTGGGTTTCCTAAAGCAATTGAGTTTGATGATTTAAGTTCAAAACAACTATATACTAGAGAAATCATTAAAGAAATTTTCAATAAAGATGTAAAAACTAGAAACCGAATAACTAATAAAAATTTGTTTGATATCGTTCAAACCTACATTATTAATCATTATACTTCTACTTTTTCATTGAAAAACTTTTATGATTATTTAACTAAAATTGGAATTCATACTAAGCCAACAACGATCAGACATTATCTGGAAGTTTTAAAGAAATCAAAGATTATTTATGAATGCAATCCATTTGATATGAAATCAAAAAGATCCATTGCTAGACATCAAAAATATTATCTTGCCGATTTAGCTTTATATTTTTCAAATAATGTGGACAATCGCTTTAATTATGGTCCATCACTTGAAAACTTGGTCTATTTATATTTAGTTAGCAATGGCTATCAAGTAAGTGTAGGTAAAATTGGCAATTTAGAATGTGATTTCATTGTTCGAAATTTAAATGGTGACTATGCTTATATCCAAGTAACATATTCAATGACTGACAATAAAAAAGTTCAAGAAAGGGAGTATAAACCATTTAAAAATATAAGAGATGGTTATCCTAGATATATCATTTCACTAGATATCTTAAAAGATAAAAAGGATGGTATCATTCATATCAATGCCATTGATTTGTTTTTAAAGAAAGAAACTATATAGTGGGGCAGTGAAAAAAATAATGGGTTTCACAGCCTTTTTTTTGCGTTTTTATACAAAAAACGCTCGGGAAATCGAACCCGGAGACGTTTTTGTGGTAGAATATTGATGGTTCACATTATTCTACATGAATTATTATAACACAAGGCAAACTTTTTTTAATACGCTCCTCAACTATAAAAGCTGAGGAAACGAAAAAAAATTGATAAATTTTTAGAATTATTGGACACATCGTGAGTATGTGATTTGATCAATGAACAAGTAATTCTTGATGAAAGAAGAAAAAGAGGGAGACTGGGATATAATGTATATAATATGCTAGCAGCAGTACTTTTTGGAATAGGAAATGCATTTGATACTATAGTTTTTCTTGGCGTATATTGGTTCTTGTTAAAAAAGAAACACATTAATATTCTTGATGTGGAAATAAATACGCAAAGCGTCTATAATGGTTAATTCAACCATTGGTTTAATTTGTTTTTCAAAATATCAACAAATATTCGCTATGTTTTTTAGGTGTTCTATGGTATAAATTATTTGAAAGATGAGGGAGACATAATGAAAAAAACGTTTGCAACGAAAATTAAAAAATTTAGAAAAGAGGCTCATTTAAGCCAAGAACAATTAGCTAACATTTGCCAAGTAAGTGTTCAAGCTGTTAGCAAATGGGAATGTTGTTTATCATATCCTGATATTGAATTATTACCTATTATAGCTAAAGCCTTAAATGTTACAATTGATAGCTTACTGCTAGATGATGTGGAAGACCATGAAACATTTTCTTGGGACGATGATGATAAAATTAGAGTTGTTCAATATCATGGTCATCAATTATTAGCTGTTGATGAAATTACTAATAAAATTAATTTAAAGATGCCATCTTTTGATTATAGCAAAGAAAAAGACAAAGTAATTTTTAATGTTGAAGTTGCTGGTGATGTCCAAATTGATGGTTCCATTGGTGGCAATGTTAGTGTTAATGCCGGCGCTGTGTCTTGTCAAAAAATTGGTGGAAACCTTATTGTTAGTGCTGGCGCTGTGTGTTGTCAAAAGGTTGGTGGAAATCTTACTGTTACTGCGGGTAATATGTCTTGTCAAAAAATTGAAGGTAATGTCAATGTCACACATGGTGATATTGAATGCAAAGGTAATTTATATGTTGAGGGTTCAATCGAATGCGATAATATTAATGTAACGAACGATTTACATTGCAAATCAAATATGAATTGTAATCATGTTACATGTAATGCTATTTATAAAAAATAAACATTAAAGCCTAGTTGTTAGGCTTTTTTTTGATTTATGATCCATTTGCGTCATAACAACCTTATTCGGTATATGTTGCATTGTCTTTTGTGATTTAGATGAACATTTTTATTTAAAGACGTTCAATACATCTAAAAAAGGCGATTTTCGTGATATAATTAAATCAATGTAAACTTGCAACTGACAAAATTCAAAGCTGTACATGGTAGAATTTGTGTATGGTTTTACCTTACCATATAGGAGCAAGGAGGCGATGAGTATGCAACTCTCGGAAAAAATTAGAATCATAAGAAAAGCTCGTGGCTATTCACAAGAAAGTTTAGGATTAAAACTTTCAAAAGTTAATGAAAATGGTATTAGTAGACAAACTGTGTCTGATTGGGAAAATGGAAATTGCGAACCAAAATTAAATAACATTAGAGATTTGGCAAAAGTTCTTGATGTTTCTTTTGATGCATTACTTGATGATGACATCGATTTAAATGATAAGGCAAAACTAAATTTTGTGTTACATCATTTAAGTGCAGATCAAAAAGAAAAAGTTAATAATTCTTTTAGATATAGAATCTACGAATACAATATAACAAAAAAAGATTATATTAAGGTAATAACCTATTTTACAATTATGTTCTTTTCTATTGTTACTTTCATTGTAGGTTTATGTTTACTTAACAAAATACCACATGCTGGTTGGATTGCTTATGCAGGTGGGGTAGTATTGTTTTGTTTGCTTTGCATGTTATCGTTGCCTATTGATAACATTAAAAAAATAAAAAGAGGTGGAGGATATACCTCCTTCGGGACATTGAGTCAAACTCATTTTGTTATTATAGGCTGGTCCGATGCTCAATTTGATAGAACTATATATGTTCCAGTAACCGAAATTGAAAAAATGGAACTTGGCAAAGGATCTAATAAAAAGCATGGCAAGGTTCTTGTTTATTTAAAAGATAGAGCAAAACCAATCCAAACTTCTGAAATTATTAATCCCGAAAAACTTATTTATGTTTTTAATAACCTAGATTCATATATTGCTGATTCCGGAAATCAAGGAAAGGTAAATTAAATGAAATGAAATATCTATATATCAATTCTATAATGGAGAACCCATCTTTATGTGATGGCATTGGCTATCGAACAGTTTTATTTCTTCAAGGATGCAATCTTCGTTGCACAGGTTGTCAAAACCAAAGCACATGGGATATTTCTAAAGGAATTAAGACCGATGTAAAAGAATTGGCATTAAAATTAAGAGAAAAATGTTTCAATAAAAAATTAACAATTACAGGTGGAGAACCTTTAATGCAAAAGGGGGCTTTGCTTGAATTATTAAAAGAATTACGAGATTTTGATTTGTGCCTTTACACAGGACATGAATTGAGTGAAGTGCCTAGCGAAATCTTGGCGTACTTAACATTCATTAAAGTAGGACCTTTTGTTCAAAAGTTAAAAACAACAACCAAACCATTTGTAGGTTCAAAAAATCAAGAATTTATGGAGATGAACAAAATTGGAAAAACAAAATAAAAATGATAATGCGGCTAATAGAAAAAGTTATGTTGGAAAAGTTTATAATATGGGTGAACAGCAAATCAAAAGTTTTATTTTAAATTCTTTAAACCCCGAATGGGCTAGAATTCATAAAGAGGGCTATATTCATATTCATGATTTGGATGCTTATGGCTTAACTTATAATTGCTTAACCTTCGATATATTAAACGCATTTCCTTATAAAAAGTTTGAAGGACTAAACGAAGTAGAAAAGATTATTTCGGCCTTCGATTTTATTAAAGAACTCATTGCTAAAATGGGCAATGAACAATCAGGTGGTATGTCATTTGCAAACTTTGATAATGATTTTGCAACGATTTTTACCCATATGAATGTTGAATATGAAAATAAAAAAGATATTTTTGCAGCTTCCATTCGTTCTTTAATTATGTTTTGTAACAATATCCACACTAGAATGGGACAAACATCTTATTATGTAACCTTTAATATTGGACTTGCTAATAATGATTTTGCTAGATTTTTAGCTTTCACTTTGCTAGATGAGTTTTATAAAAGTGGTTCACTTGTTTACAAGCCTAATATTGTGTTTAAGGTTCACAAAGGAGTTAGTAGAAATATTAAAGATAGCAATTATGATTTATTGGAAAAGGCATTGCTTTGCACGGCTAAAAAGATGATACCAACTTATTTGCTTTGTGATTGCGAGGCGGATAAAAACACGGATCCAGCGAAACTTTCAATTATGGGTTGTAGAACAAGGGTTGTTGATGATTTGTTTGGAAAACAAGGTGCAATTGGAAGAGGTAATATTGACAACATATCAATTAATCTTCCGCGATTAGCTCTCGAGGTCGTTCGTGACTGTAAATCAAATGATATTTATGAAAGATATAGTCGCTTAAAAGAAAACTGGACACATATTGCAGAATTGACAACAGATATTTTATTAGATCGATTTGAAAAAACTTGTAATAGTGATAAGAATTTATTCTCTACAAATCTTGAATATAAACTTTGGTGCGAAGATTTCAATATAAATGAGTTAAAAGAAATATTTAAACACGGAACGTTATCCATTGGATTTATCGGTCTTACTGAAACAATAGAAATCTTAACAGGTAAAAAGTATTGGAAAGATGAGGAGGCATATCGGCTTGCTTTAGATTTTGTTAAGTTTATGCGAATGTATGTGGATTTGCAAAAAAATAAATATCATTTAAATTTTTCCTTACTAGCTACAAGTGGAGAACTTATCAGTGGTAGATTTGCTGAAATTGACAAACAATTATTTGAATGTGATAGTCTAAAGAAAGACTATTATACAAACTCATTCCATATAGATGTTGATAGTAAAATACCTGCTTATAAAAAAATTCAATATGAAGGGCCATTCCATATCTATGCAAATGGAGGATGTATTACTTATGTTGAGTTAGCAGAGGCTCCTTTAGGAAATGCAGTGGGATTAGATGAACTTGTTGAGATAGCAATCGAAAGTGGGGTTCATTATCTAGGATTTAATTTTCCAAAAGATGTATGTGCTGATTGTGGAACAACCGGAACGTTCGATTATTGCTCTGAATGTGGCAGTCATAATATTACTCGTATTAGAAGAGTGAGTGGTTATTTGGAAATTCAAGATTTCTTTACATCAGGAAAGATGAACGAAAGTAAAAACAGGAGAGCAAACTAATGATTTATTATATTTCAGACATACATTTTGATGATCAAAAAATTTTTGAGAAATGTTCAAGACCTTTTAGTGGGTTAAAAGAATATAAGGCCGAAATTATAAAAAGATGGAACAATAAAGTAAAGCCGGATGATACGGTTTATGTCTTAGGAGATATTTGTGAAGATGATAATGCGAATTCAATCAGTATTTTCAAACAATTGAATGGAATTAAACATTTTATTATAGGTAATCACGATTTGAAACTGCTTGATGAAATTAAAAAATCAAATTTGTTTGAAACAATAGGATTTATGAGCTTGATAGAGGATGAAGGTAGAAAAGTTTGTATATGCCATTATCCAGTTATGGATTGGATGGAATTTAATAGAAACGGAATTCTTGTTTATGGTCATGTTCATAATAAAACGTATAAGAATAGAAAAGCATATCAAGAGATTAAACAATATTATTTAGATAAACCCGCATACAATTGTGGCGTTGATGTTACTAATTATGAACCGGTAACATTAGATGAAATGATTCGATTAAAGGAGGAAAACCAAGATGATCCATATATCTATTGAAGGAATGGATGGCGTAGGAAAATCTACAGTATGCCAACTTTTAGCTGAAAAGCTAGGATATAAATTTGTAGAAAAACCTCTTCATTATTTATTTGATGAAAATGAAAATAAATTTGATAATTATTTGAGAATTAGAGAACAGGTTAATGCAAATTCTAATAGAGTTTTTACATCTTGGTTTTACGGGCTTGGCAGTATTTACATGTATGATTTGTTCAAAGATACTAATATCGTAACGGATCGGCATTTTGCATCTAATTATGCTTGGAGTGGTTCTGATACAAATGGAGAAATCTATGATTTGCTCATTCAAAAATTAAGTGTTCCCAAGCTAACGGTTATTTTATATTCACCTGTAGAAACAATCATAAATAGACTTATTTCAAGAAATAAAAACGATAGTGATATAGCAAAAGCAAAAAAGTCAGAAATGATTTATTCAAGAATGATAGAATTTTGCGAAAAAAAGAATCTTCCGTTTGTTATTATAGATACATCAAATTTGAGTCCTAAGCAAGTTGTTGACAAGATACTAAAGGAATTGAATAAAAATGCCTAAACTAAGCGATTTAAGATTAAGTAAAGATATGAAATATACAGCGCTTTATGTAGCTATGCGTTTTAATGAACGTTCTCCCGATATTTTTGAAAAAACATATGGCAATGGAGTGCATATAAAAATCGATTCTTTAAATCAAGCAGTTTATATTAATGATATTAAAATATTTGAATTAAATTCTCACGAGAGTTTCGTAAAACTTGAATGCATTAATAGATTATTCACGCTGGGTTATTCTACAAATGATTATACCTTGTTGAATGGAAATTTTGAGATGCGTTTTAAAGGATTTCAAATCAAATTCATTGTTTGGGATGATCCATTTGAATTAGATGGGTTATATAATAAACAAGTTCTTTATAAATCAAGACTTGTTAGTGGCGTGTTGGAATATAAAACAAAGATATTTGATGGTGAAATCTATGAATATGGTTTATTTGAAAAACTGAATTCGATTGATTTAAGAAAACAAGCAAATGTAGCATATGATGCTCCTAATTTTGTTATTGAAGAAAATAGGGTCATGCGTTATACTGGAAAATCAAAAGTTGTTTATGTTCCTAATGGAATTGAAGAATTGGAATCTTCAGCTTTTTGGGATAATCAATACATAGAAGAAGTGATACTACCTTCTTCACTAAAAAATATGGGAGGAGATACTTTCTATAATTGCAAGAATCTTAGAAAAATAAATATTCCAAGTTCGGTTACACTGATGGGAAACAATCCGTTTGCTGGTTGTCCACTGATTGAAATTAAGAATGAATCTAATGCATATATACTTGAAAACGGTGCATTGTACACAGCGGATAAAAAAACTATGATTTATTGCTCAATTAAAGGAAACGAAAATGAATTTGTTATTCCAGAAGGAGTTACTTTAATTTGCAAACACGCTTTTTTTCTGTGTGATCGATTGATAAGAATTACTTTACCATCAACTCTTGAAAAGATGGAAAACAATCCATTTTCCGGATGTTCGAAATTAGAACTAATAAATAAATCTAAAGCATATTTTATCAAAGATGATGTTATATATAATGGTTTCAAAACGGCTGTTGTTGGAGCCCTTAATCGAATTAAAAGTAAGAAATTGAAATTATTAGAAGGAATAAAGACGATAAATAGAAATTCTTTTTGGAATTGCAAAGGAATTGAAACAATCGTGTTTCCTGCATCATTAAAGGATATCGGTTATAATCCATTTGTGGGTTGCTCTAACATTCATTTTGAATCTCATTCTCCGTATTTTAAGGTTGTAGATGGAGTTTTATATAACAAAGATATGAGTAAGATTATTTGTTATCCTGCATGGAAAGCAAAAGGTGTTGTTAATATTCCTGAAACAGTAATCAATCTTGAAAGAGGTGCTTTTTCAGGATGTTCAAAGATGACTGAAATCAATTTACATAATGTAAATATCGTTAATAAGTCTTGTTTTACAAATTGCACTTCATTAAAGAAAATATATTGTAGCGATTTAATTACTTATATTGGAGAGTGGGCGTTTGCATATTGTTCTTCGCTGCAAGAAGTATCAGTGAAAAAAGATATCATTATTGATAATAATGTTTTTGCTAATTGTCCAGCCAAATTAAAGAAAAGAGAAGATTTTAGTAATTATTTATTTGAATCCGATAATAAATATACCTTAATAAGTATGCAAAAGGCTTACAAAGGAAAGATAGATTCAATTTTAATTGATCCACCATATAATTCGCATATTGATTACATTGGTTACAAAGATGGTAATTACAAAGATGGTTACCATAATTTTATGGCATTGAGAATTCATAATTCCTATAATTTATTGTCCGATAAAGGTTTCCTAGTAATCAATATCGATGAAGGTGAAGTAGAAAATCTTTCAAGACTTTGTAGCGATGAGTTTGGAGAAAAACTAGTAAAAATATATAAATGGAAAAAGTTACACGAAATTTTTGACGCCAATAGGAATGTCAATCCTAATAAAAAAGTCGTTCCTTACGAATATATCATTATTTGTAGAAAAACTGAAGATGCAAAATTAAACAAAATTATGCAGCCCTATATAGAAAATGGAGTATTAGAAGAAAAAATTAGCGATGTACCCGATATATTTGATTGTTTTGGGACGACATCGTCTGCAAAAGATGAAATCAACGATTTATTTGGAAGAAGAGATTATTTTTCTACGCCAAAACCGCTAAAATTAATGAAAGAACTAATTAGAGCAACGACAAACAAAAAATCGTTAATCATGGATTATTTTGCAGGAAGTGGTACGGTAGGGCATGCTTGTGTTGAATTGAACAAAGAAGATGGAGGAGATAGAAAATTTATTCTCGTATGCAATAACGAATCTAATATTTGTCAGGAGGTCACAAGAAAAAGGCTTGATATAATCAATGCAAGTTATATCTTTATGGAATAATAGGAAACGATGAATTTAGAGAAAGATTGTGAGATATGTCTCTTCAAAAGGTGGCAATATTAAAGATAATACATATTTTATAGATATGATTTTACCGATAGAAACAAGCTTTTTAACTACCAAGCAAGCTTTATTTGATGAATATGGAAAAAGGTATGTATCCATAAAGCACAATGCCTTGCTAGTTTTAAGCATGAAAAATCAAAGATAAGTTCTCAAAAATTTGATATGATAATGCTGTCATTTAGATAAGGTCTTTTGGAGCGATTATCTAATGACAAATTATCTTTAAGTAGATATAATTAAAGAAAAAATAGCGGTTAAAAAGAAAAAAATAGTTAATGTGTAAAATAAATTTTTACATTATTAGCAGATAAGGGGGAAATATGAAATATTTTGTTTGTTCTGACATTCATGGATTTTATAACGAATGGATGGAGGCACTGAATGAAAAAAAC
>CANQFQ010000018.1 GCA_947599835.1 uncultured Bacilli bacterium | reverse complement strand
CCTCTAACTTTTCTATAAGAATTATAGCATCTTTGATTGCAACGAAAAAGAGAATAATTTAAAATAGAATGGGTGATACATTATGAAACAACCTTTAGCTTATCGTATGCGACCAGAAACTTTATCGGATATCTTAGGTCAAAATCATATTTTAGGACAAGATAAGTTTTTAACCAAAATGATTGAAAACCAAACCATTAGTTCCATGATTTTTTTTGGACCCCCAGGAACAGGAAAAACCACCTTAGCCATGGTCATTGCTAAGGTTTTACAACAACCTTATGAATGTTTAAATGCGGTAACTTGCAATAAAAAAGATTTAGAAGGCATCATTATAGGTGCCAAATTACATGAAAATTTGATTGTAATTATCGACGAAGTGCATCGTTTAAATAAAGATAAACAAGATATTTTACTTCCTTATCTCGAAAGTGGCACGCTGACATTACTTGGTGCAACAACGGCCAACCCTTACCATGCAATCAATAATGCCATTCGCTCAAGATGCCATTTAGTTGAAATAAAGCCTTTACAAATGGAAGATATTAAAACTGCCATTCAACGAGCATTAATGAGTCCTAAAGGATTAAATCAACAATATACGATAACCAATGATGCGATGGATTGTCTTGCACGCTTATGTGGAGGCGATTTACGTTTTGCTTTAAACAAATTGGAAATTGCCGCTTATAATACAGGAAAAGAAAATTGTATCACATTGGAAAATATTCAAAATGTATGTCAAAAAGCAAATACCACTTTAGATAAAGATGAAGATGGACATTATGATGCTGTGAGTGCTTTACAAAAATCAATCCGCGGAAGTGATGTCGATGCCGCATTATATTATCTTGCACGGCTTGTCGCTTATGAAGATTTAGATTCGATTGAACGGAGATTATTAGTTACAGCGTATGAAGATGTCGGCCTAGCTAATCCAAATGCTGTCGATCGTACTTTTCATGCGATTCAAACGGCTAAAACTGTCGGTTTTCCTGAAGCGATCATTCCCTTAGGTTTTGCTGTTTGTGATTTAGCGCTATCTCCTAAAAGTAAATCATCTTGTAAAGCCATTCAAAAGGCGGTAGCCTTAGTCAATGAGCAACATTTCCCAATGCCAGAATATTTAAAACTGACTCCAGTTGGCTTAAACAAAGAGGATCAATACGATTATGACCATCCTGAAATATGGAATAAAATACAATATCTTCCAACGCTGATTAAAGATATGAAATTTTATGAACCGAATTTCAATAGTGGTCCATACGAATTATCCTTAATTAAAAATTATCAACAATTGCAAAAAATTCAACGAACAAATCATTTAAAAGATTTAAAAAAGAAACCATAACAAAAAAGCAAGAAAAAGTTTTATGACTCCTTCTTGCTTTTTCTTTTGCAACCTAAAACAAGAACGTTTTCTAACCTCAAAAAGCGCAGCGTTTTTAAAGATTTGCTCGTCATGAAGTAAATACTACTATTCATATAATATATTGGGTGATAGGATGATTAAAAAGCGGTTATTCATAGCCATTTTTTTATTACTTTTAACTTTTTTGGCTTTTTATTATAGTGATTATACTTTGCAACAATTTCGTGTCACACTCACAATGATTGTTAAAATAATTATTCCGTCATTAACACCATTTATGATTTTAATTCAATTTTTAGTTTTATATCAAGCCATTGATGTATTAGGATTTGTTCTACAATATCTTAGTTATCCTCTTTTTAAAATTAGTGGCTATGGCGCTATCATAATACTTACCGCCATTTTTGGGGGATTTCCCTACTCAGCCATTATGGCACATGAATGTTTAAAATTAAAGCAAATTGAACTTCAAGAAGCTAAAAGAATCGTAAAATATATCTTTTTTCCCTCGCTTGCTTTCATGCTTTCCACTTTATTAAATATTCACATAGAAAATCAAAAAATCTTTCATATCATTACATTTTGTGTATATTTTTCTGGATTTATTTTATTGTTTTTCTCTAGAAATTCGAAAACAAAAGCCACCTATTTTCAGAAAAATGAATTAAAAATGAAACTTAATCAACCACTTAAAAATGATCTAAGTCAATCATTTATCCATATTTCTAAAAATGTGGGGCTATCCTTATTGAGTATTTCCTTTTCAATTCTAGTATTTTCCATGTTAAAAAATTATTTGCAATTATTTTTTACCGGAAAACTATTAAATTTCGTTGCGGGGCTATTTGAATTTAGTGGGGCTTCCATTGCGATTTTATCCCAAAAACATTTGCTTTTTTTGGATTATGTCCTATTAACTTTTATTCTAACCTTTTCTGGTTTTAGTGTCTTTTTTCAAGCCCTTCCTTATTTAAAAGAAATGGGGATTGGTTTTAAGCAATTGTTTTTTTCTCGCCTTTTATGTGCGAGCCTAAGTGTAGGGTTATTTAGTTTGATTTTTCTATTTCTTTTTTAATGAACATATATAATTTTGTTTGTCCATAAAGATAGGTTTTCACCTCAAATTGAAACAAATATGCTTCATAATTGATTTCTTTTTTCGCATCACATTCATAGAAAATAACTGCATGTTCTTTTAATTGCTGTTGACTTAGCAAAAGATCCATAATTTGATGAAAAACATGATATCGATAAGGAGGATCTAAAAAAATAACATCAAATGCGACATTTAAAGTTTTTAGTGCTTGATAATAATCCATTTGTAAAATTTTCACTTGAGTTTCAACATTTAAGGACCTCACATTTTCTTTAATGACTTTGATCGCCTCATGTTGACAATCCACAAAATAGCAAAAATGAGCCCCACGGGATAATCCTTCCAGTCCAAGATTTCCACTTCCGGCGAATAAATCAAGGCAAGTTGCATCAAGAATTCGATTTTGTAAAATATTAAATAAACTTTCTTTGACTTTATCACCGGTTGGTCGCGTTTGCATTCCTTTGGGTGCTTTGATTAATCGATGTTTATACTTTCCTGCTACAATGCGCATTTTTTTCACTTCCTTAGTATATTTTTGCATTTTATGGGTAAGATAAGTATGCATCCACAAGATGCAATTTTCCCCCTCACATTTCTTGTTGTTTCTTCTTTCCCTATTTTAAAGTGCCATTTAAGCACTTTAAAGTCCTAAAGAATATCATCTTTTGACATTAAGTCTTTGAAGATGATATTTTTTATTTCTTGCAATTCTTTAACAAAACTAAAATATGCTTTTTTATAAGCTTTAACTTTTTCATTTTGATCAATTTCAATCTTTAAAGCATATAGTTGTTGGATGAATTGCTTATTTTGGGTTTGTACATAAGATTCTTGAATTTGTTTATAACGCAAAAAGAGCGAAGACAATTCGCTATCCTTTTGCATTTGTTCTTCCATTTTTTTTAATTTTATAAATTTTGGCGACTGACTGATTTTGTCATGCAATAAGTATGCATCTTGATAGATTTCAACGCGTTCCATTTTGTATCACCTATTTTTTTAGAAACCCTTCAGCTATATTAATAAAAGTATTGATATCATCAATTTTATCAATCATCCTTTTTTTTCTTCCAATCTTATAATCGGCAAAAAACGCCTTCAATTGATCCGGATGTCGCGATAAAATACGATGCCAAGTAGGATTTTCCCGTAAATAATACCAATAGTCTAAATTGGTATCTAACTGATTAATAATTTCACTTCGCATTAATCATTGTATCTCCGAAAAGGTTTGATTCTCATTGAAGGTAATCTCCCACTTCCACCGGTAGGACGAAGTTCATCAATCATTCCGACAATTTTTTTTACATTATCCAAACCATCGCTAATTTTTTTCGTATCTATTTTTTGTAGCGATTTGATAATCTTAGAAACCCTATCTTCGTTGGTTTTCGTATCATTGGTTTGGGTATTTTCTGTTTCTTGAGAAGATTCCTTTTCTTCTTCTGGCATTTTAAAAAACTCATGTTCTTTTCCAAAAATGTCGTAAGTTTCATACAACGTTTGCCAACTAATTTTTCCCTCTTTGACTTCTTTAGCCAAATAAGGTTTATCTTTAACAAAAGCTTTAAATTCCTCTAATTTACTTTCCATGTAGACATCACCTACTAATAATGTATGCATAGAGCCTATAAAGATTTACAAGTCATTAAAAAAGTAATAAAGTAACAAGGCTAAAATAAATCACAATCGAAACGGCATCGACAATGGTGGTAATTAAAGGAGCTGCCATCACTGCAGGGTCCAAATGTAGTTTTTTAGCGATTATGGGTAAAATGGCCCCTAAACTTTTCGCCAAAATAATGGTTAACATCATCGCTCCACAAACACACGCGGCAACCAAATAAACATTGACGCCCTCAGGGGTGTGACTAAATAAAATAATGCGTAAAAAGTTAAATGCAATTAAGACCAATCCAACTAATAAACTAACTCTAAATTCTTTCCACCATACTTTTAACCAATCTTTGGTGGTAATATCTCCGGTTGTTAAACCACGAATGACCATGGTAGAACTTTGATTTCCGCAATTTCCACCAGTATCATTTAACATTGGAACAAAAGTAACTAATAAAGGAATGGTAGAAATACTTGCCTCATATTGTCCTAGTAAACTTCCGGTAATCATTCCCGAAATCATTAAAACAAACAACCATAAAATACGATTCTTGAATAAAGTAGTCACTTTACTGTCTAAATAAGGCTTATCCGAAGGTAACATAGCGGACATTTTTTCAAAGTCTTCTGTTGCTTCAGCTTGAATAACATCCACAGCATCATCAATCGTAACAATACCGACTAATCGATTTTCTTTATCCACCACGGGCAAAGCAAATAAATCATATTTAGAAAACAATTTAGCCACTTGTTCCTTATCTTCATCCGTTGTAACAGAAATGATATTTCTATCCATTAAATCTTCGATATATTCATCATCTTTGGCCATTAAAATGGTTTTTACAGCAATGACCCCTTCAAGTACACGATTTTTATCTAAAACATAACAGGTATATGTCGTTTCTTTATCTTTGCAAGTTTTGCGAATCCGACGAAGTGCTTCTTCTACTGTCATATCTTTTTTGATATAAAGATATTCAGCGGTCGTGATAGAGCCTGCACTATCTTCTTTATACTTTAAAAATTGATTAATTAAATTTCTTGTTTCTACCGAAGCATTTTCTAATACTCTTCGAACCACAGTGGCGGGAGCTTCATCTAACATGTCGACCGCATCATCGATAAATAAATCATCCACAATCTTTTGCAATTCTTTATCTGTAATGGCATTAATAATGGCTTGTTGTGTTTCGTTAGATAAAAATGAAAACACATCCGTCGCCATTGTTTTAGGAAGTGTTCTAAAAGCAATGATGACTTGCTCTCCTTCAAGTTTTTCGTCGATGAATTGTGCTAAATCGACTTCTGGAATTTCTGATTCAATAATTTTTTCTCTAAACGTACGATAATTTTTTTCATTCAATAATTGTTCCAATTGTTGAAAAATTTCTATTTCTTCCATAATGCTTTTCCTTTCTATCTTTTTTAAGTTTTAAAAAACATAGCAAAAAAACGTGAAAATTTTCACGTTTGTGGAAAAAATAAAATCCAAGCCAATATTAAAATATTATGGATTCATTTAGACCACAAGAAGATTTTATACTACAACTTCGCCCAAACTCATCCATAATACTCACACTCCTTATCGATTCTATATTCATTATAAGTTTTCATCTTTAGAATTGCAATTGATTTTAGTTTGTGTTTTTGCTTTTTTTAAATCGTCATTTTATCTTCATCTTTTGAAGATTGAATCGCTTTGAATTGAATCAAATATCGTAGGAAAAAAGAAATTTGATGTAAGACAAATTAAAAGCATCATCGTTTTTAGGTGATGCTTTTTTAAAATGAAACCAATTTATCAATCATTTTGCATCTTTTTAACAAAAAGGCGCTTTGATGTTTTCAAAATTGCTACATTTTTTTATTATGCTATAGATACACAAGTGATTAATTATTTGGTGTAGGGATTCCCTCTACATAAGACCATTGACCACTCCAATAAACCGGTCTACCACTAGAATTCCAATCCCCATTCCAATCACTCGGTTGGGATGCAATTTCGCAATAAATGGTCAAAGAATGACAACTAGAAAAGACCCCTGGACCCATACTTATAACCCCTCTTGGAATCACAATACTGATTAAAGAATTACAATTATAAAAAGTTGAATTTCCGATGCTTGTAACACCCATTGGCATTTCCATACGCTTTAACAAACTACAACTATAAAAGGCAAAGTTTTCTATACTTTCTAATTGACTATTCGATTCAAATGTTACACTTTGTAATTGCGTGCAATTATAAAAAGCTACCCAACCAATAGTTTTAACACGACTTGGAATTTCGATATTGGTTAAGGAATTACAACCATAAAAGGTACCATATTCTATACTTTCAATTTGACTATTGGGTGCAAATGTCACACTTTGCAAATGACTACAATTATAAAAGGCATTCCATCCAATTCTAGTTACATAAGCAGGGATTTCAATACGGGTTAAAGAACTACAATTATAGAAGGCAGAATCTCCAATTTTCAAAAGACTATTAGGAAGTGTAACCTCCGTAATTTTGTTAAAGTTCCTAAATCCATCATTTTCAATTTCTAAAACGGGTTCATTTTGATAAGAATTTGGAATAGATAACGTGGTGGACAATTCTGGCATACTATTCAAAGCAATGGAATATCCGCCATCAATCTTTTTAAAAGTAAAATAATGTAGATCTGACGACAAACTTGAAGAATTTGATCCATTAGATGGATGCGATAAATTTTTTTGCTTATCATTGCTACAACCAACCATTGTTGTTAGAAACATTAAGACAATAATAAATGCACAAAATCCTTTTCTTAATATTTTTTTAGTCAATTTTAATAGCATAGTATCCCTCTTTTGCATTACTAAATTTATAATAAACCCCCCCAGATTTTTGTCAATTAATTCTCATATAAAATGGGTGCTACTATTTTCAGGGTTATTTTAAAACAGATAAGATAAGCGAGTTTGCTTCTCTCAAATATTTCTAACAAAATTTGCAAGATGATGATTTAAAACAAAGAAAAAGCACCACCTTAAAAATTAAAGATGATGCTTATTCGTGCAAAAATAGTTAAAAAAACAATTAAACATTTTCATCCTTCATTTTAGCTGTTTTTTTGTCTTTTTTATGCCACATTAATTTTAAAATAGGTTTATCTAGCAATAAAATTAAGGATGGTAATAAAAATAGCACTAAGATAATGGAAATAATTGTTCCTCTTCCCAGTAATAAACCAATCGATGAAATCGCCATTTCTGAAGAGATGAAATAAACAATAAATCCAGCAATCACTAAAATACTACCAGATGTTAAAATGGTAGGTAGAGCGCTTTTAATGGCTTCTTGCATCGATTCATTTTTATCTTTTGTGGATCTAGAATACAAATACTTTGAAGTTAAAATAATTCCATAATCGATAGTTGCACCCATTTGGATACATATACAAATCAAATAGGACATAAAAAAGATCGGTTGATGAAATACAAAAGAAATAGCCATTGAAATATAAATTGCTCCTTGAATGACAAAAACAAGAATAATAGGCAAGAGTAAGGATTTTAAACTAATGAATAAAATGATCAAAATAGCAATAATTGTAATTAAATTAACTTTTAATAAATCACCTTGAAAAGCTTTTTCTATATCATAAGAAACCATGTTTTGACCGGCTAAATAATTTTTTTCAGGATAAATATTCACTACTTCTTGTTTAATTAATTCAATGGCTTTTTTATTTTTTTCTTTTTGACTGGCGGTAATATTTAAATTAAGAACTAATCGTGAATGTTGTTCGCTATTAAAATTAGCAACCCCTTTTCTTATTTCATTACCAATGCCGTGGATGCTTTCTAGCATCGTCGTATTTTGGAAAATTTGATCCATTTGAATGATTAAATTTTGTTTTTCTAAATCCAATCTTTGAAATTCTGATAAGGTTTGAATTTGATGAACAAAATCTTGAAGTGTCATTTCAGTTACATTTAATTTATTATAAATCATAGGAATAACTACAATAAACTTGGTAAATTCACTGAAATCATTGGCGGTTAAAGTCATTGCCATATCATATGCCGTTAAAGGTTCTTTTTCTGATTTAATTAAAAAGTCATCAATCGTTAAAACCACATGATAGGTCATTTCTGTTTCGTGATTCAAATCAAAGAAATCATAAATCATGGTTAAAGTTTCTGAACTAAGTTCGGTCATTGTTGCAAGTTTGCTTAATGGCATTTTTTCAATCAATGCCCCATTTTGAATTGTTGCCATGGATGTTACATCACTAACAATAATTTGATGATTGACCTCAATTTGTTTTAATTTTTCTTCTAATAGCATTTGTTTTTGATAATCCTCTGAGGTCTTGGCTAAAGGTAATATAATGACCATTTGAGAACTTTCCCCAAATTCATTTTTGATTTTTTCAGATTGAGGGGAATGTGTTTCATAAGCAAAAATATAGTCATTTTTTTGTTGTAAAATAAAGGAAACACCAATCAATAATACCAAAACAATACTAATGCCAAGTTTGGTTTTATTCACAACGGTATGAATCCATTTTCCTTTTAACGGTAAAGGTTTATGCTTTAATTTAAGCAATGGTTTTCTAAATAATAAAATTAAACCTGGCATTAATAGAAAGACCGTTAACATACTACATAGAATTCCTTTGGATAAAACCATACCAATATCAAAACCAATCGTAAAACTCATAAACATTAATGCGGAAAGACCGGCAATCGTCGTTAAAGCACTTGAAAAAATCGAAATTAATGAATGCCATAAGGCATGTTGAATAGCCTTTTTTTCCTCATAACCTTTTTCTAAATTTTCTTCATAAGCATGTAATAAAATAATAGAATAATCCATCGCTAATGCAAGTTGTAAAATGGACTGAACGGATTGTGTAATATAGGAAATCGAACCAAAAACAAAATTACTACCCATATTGATTAAAATTGAAACCCCAATAACAATTAAAAAAATAACCGGTTCAAACCAAGAATGGGAAGTTAGTAATAATACAATTAAAATAATGCATAGGGCAACAAGTAAAATGATTCTTACTTCTTTTTCGATGTTTTTCTCTAAGGTCATGGAATTTACACTAGCTCCGCTGACATAAAAAGTATAATCTTTTAATAATTCTTCAATTTTCAAAACCGTATTTTGACTTTCTTTATCATAATCTCCTGTATTTAACATGATGGTAATCAAATGATAGTGATCGTTTTGTTTTGAAACACTAGCTAACGTAACCCCTTCAACCGCATTTAATTGATCGATGAGTTGATTTAACTTTTCATCATCTACTTTTTCAATCATTAAATTG
Source organism: uncultured Bacilli bacterium (assembly GCA_947599835.1). Taxonomy (GTDB): domain Bacteria; phylum Bacillota_I; class Bacilli_A; order RFN20; family CAG-631; genus Caccosoma. Next base: position 9,881 of record CANQFQ010000018.1, on the reverse strand, counting down.
ACACTACTTGTGGCGCTAAACTCTTCTTCCATAATCTTTAATGCTTGCCTAGTTTCGGTATCTTTAGATAAATATTTGGAAAGATCATAATTAATATTCGTATGACTCATAAAAATAAATGACAAAATAAGAAAAACAAAAAAGATACCAAAGAAAATATAACGCTTATTGACAATAAATTGTGAAATTTTTTTAAGCATATCATCATCTACTTTCAAAAAAATATTTTATCACATTTAAACAAAAAAGAAAGCGTAATTCTTTCTTTTTAGTTATTATAATTTTTCTATTAAATTGGCAAAATCCATATAGCCAACACCTAAAATGCCACTGCCTACATGTGCACCTACTGTAGGTGGAATGGTAAAAATTTCATAACGGAGTGCATTAGGAATCAGCTTTTTGACGTAATCTTGAATTAAAACGGCTTGATCATAACAACCGGTATGCGCAATTAAAATAATAAATTCTTTTTTGCCCTTTGTTTCTTCTTGAACATGTTCAATACACCTTTCGATGGCTTTTCTTTGGGTACGTACTTGTTCATGCGTAACCAGTTTTCCATCTTCACTAAAGGTAATAATGGGCTTGATTTTCATAAAACTGCCAAGGTATCCTTTCACAGAACTTAAACGACCATTTTTAACCAAATATTTCAAATCGTCCACAACAAAATAAATTTTTGTTTGCTTATCCAATTTGTGACATTCAGCTTCAATGGTTGGAATATCATAACCCTTACTTACTAAAATTTCAGCATATTTTGCTTGATAACCTTGCATTAAACATGCAGTATTAGGATTAATGACGTAATAATTAACTCCCAAATCTAAGGCATCTACTCTTTGTTTTAAACTTTGTCCATAGGTACTTAAACCAAAGGAAATAGGAAAATGAATGACATCCGTACAGCCTTCTTTTTTACATTCTTCAATGGCCTTTACGATTTCATTCATTGTAGGCGCTGAGGTCGTAGGAATATCACTTGTATTTTGTAATTTTTTATAGAAATCATCGGCAGTAATATCAATTCCATCGATAAATTCTTCTTTTCCAAAATAAATACAAGTTCGAGTTATTTTAATATTGTGTTGAAATGGTGCATACTCTAGATTTGAACTACAATCCGCAGTGATTCCGATTTTTCTACTTTGATCCATTCTAATCCCCCCTCTTTACTTCTTATCTTTTAGAACTAGATCAGGTTGTTTTAAAATAACGATTTGATTATCTTCAATGGATTCTGTAATAAATACATTACTTCCTATCGTAACATTGTTTCCAATCAATGTATTGCCACCTAATATAGATGCACCAGCGTAGATGGTTACATTGTTTTTTATCGTGGGATGTCGTTTACTTCCTTTCAGTTCTTGTCCTTTTTTCAAAGAGATGGCACCTAACGTGACTCCTTGATAAATTTTAACATTATCTCCAATTTGCGTTGTTTCCCCAATTACAATTCCTGTCCCATGATCAATAAAGAAATTTTTTCCAATGGTGGCACCTGGATGAATGTCAATTCCCGTTTTCGAATGTGCCATTTCAGAAAGCATTCGTGGAATCATAGGAACTTGAAGTAAATACAACTCATGCGCAATACGATAAACTGTAATTGCATAAATTCCCGGATAAGTCAAAATAATTTCTTCATAACTATTGGCTGCCGGATCCCCTTCATACATTGCTTTGACATCCGCTTCAATCATGCTTTTAATCCTCTCTAAGCGACACATAAATTGATGACAAAGAGTCGCATCACGATGAACTTTCATCATTTCTTTAGCTAGCAATAGTTCTGTCTTATTTTTTAAATTTGTAAGATAAAGATCACGTTCTTGAGGTATGGCCTCAAAATAACCTGGATAAATAAGTTTAAATAAATTTTTTAAGATTTTTTGAATGTTGGTTTTATTTGGAATTTTTTGATAAATCGTAGAACAATTTAAGATACTATTGCTTTTTTTATTCTTCATAAAGAAAAGTGGATAAATATCTTTCTCCATTATCAGCAAATAAAACCACAACATTTTTATCGGGATGCTGCAAAGCTACTTTTTTGGCAATCACCATCGCAGCACCAGAAGACAAACCTACACATAAGCCTTCGTTCTGTGCTAATAATCGTGCCGTTAAAGCGGCTTCGTCATCGGTGACTGTCATGATGGTATCAATCACATTCAAATCTAAAATAGAAGGTTTAAAACCGGCGCCAATCCCTTGAATTTTATGCACGCCTTTTTTCTTTTGGGTTAAAAATGGAGAAGCAGCGGGTTCAACACCCACAATCTGAATTTGCGGATTTTTTTCTTTTAAATAACGTCCAACTCCCGTAATGGTTCCACCGGTACCAATCGCACTAATAAAATAATCGACTTTCCCATCTAAGGCATCAGCAATTTCGGGCCCGGTGGTCCTATAATGTGCTTCGACATTATGACGATTATCAAATTGTCCTAAAATGATGGAATTTGGAATGCTTTGGTGTAAAGTATTGGCTTGATCAATAGCGCCTTGCATTCCCTTTTCCTTTGGAGTTAAGACAAGTTTAGCACCATATGCTTTTAAAAGTTTTTGCCGCTCTAAACTCATATTTTCTGGCATTGTTAAGATGACTTGGCATTTTTTTATTCGACCATAACAAGCAAGACCAATGCCTGTATTTCCACTTGTGGGTTCAATAATCGTATAACCTTCTTTTAATTGTTGATTTTCAAAAGCTTTATCAATCATCATTTTAGCTACGCGATCTTTAACGCTTCCCGTGGGATTAAAATATTCCACTTTGGCAAATAAATGTGTTTGATTTTCTTGATTAAAATGATTCAAAAAAATCAAGGGTGTATTCCCAACACAATCAAAAACATTACGAACAAATTTAGGCATAAGCGATCCTCCATTTATAAGTATAATTACTTTTTAACTTTCGTTCAAGAAAATATCATGAAAATTTGGCATTTTATATTTTCTTATGTTACACTTTATTAAGAAAGAAGGGACGTTTATGACAATAAATGATCGATTTTTGACCTATGTACAAATCGACACGCAAAGTGATGAAAACAATCATTCTAAACCAAGTACAACAAAGCAATATGATTTAGCTAAATTATTGGTCAAAGAATTAAAGGATTTAAATATTCAAGAGGTTAAATTAGATCCTTATGGCGTTGTTTATGCTCATATTCCAGCAAATAATGCTTCAAAGAAAACCATTGGTCTGATTGCACATATGGATACTGCACCTGATTTTACCGGTAAAAATGTTCGTCCAAAGATAATCTTTCATTATGATGGAACACCCATTCTTTTAAATAAAAATTTGAATTTATGGCTCGATCCTAAAGATTTTGAAACCCTATCTAGACAAATCGGTGATGATTTAGTCGTTACCGATGGCACAACCTTACTTGGCGCTGATGATAAAGCAGGAATCGCGATTATTATGGATTTTGTTGCATTTATAATGACACATCCTGAATATTTGCATTGTAATCTATCGATTGCTTTTACAAATGATGAAGAAATCGGAAATGGGGCCGATAATTTTGACTATGCCTATTTTAATGCAGATTATGCCTATACGATTGATGGCGGTTCCATTCATGAAATCAACTATGAAAATTTTAATGCGGCCAATGCTACCATTGTTGTGCGTGGAAGGAGTATTCATCCAGGTAGTGCAAAAAATAAAATGCTAAATTCTATCCTAATTGCACAAGAATTTCATGCTTTGCTCGATCAAAATGCGATTCCTTCGAAAACGGAAGGATATGAAGGCTTTTATCATTTAGATGCGATAAATGGGCAATGCGAAAAAACAACATTACATTATCTATTAAGAGATCATGATTTAACAAAATTAGAAAAGAAAAAACAAGCCCTCATCAAGGCCAAAGAAATCATCAATCAAAAATATCAACTTCCATTGATTGAATGTAACATTATAGATTCTTACTATAATATGAAAGATTTAATTCTTAAGCAACCTGAAATCCTTGAAGTGGTTTATGCTGCCTATCAAAAATTGAATATAGATTACCAACTCATCCCAATTCGCGGAGGAACAGATGGTGCAAGACTCAGTTATGAAGGCCTTTTAACTCCAAATCTTGGAACCGGTGGTTATAATTGTCATGGCAAGTATGAATATGCTTCACTAACCGAAATGAAGCAAATGGTCGAAATTTTAAAAATCATTTTTCAACAATAAAAAAAATCGATTCACTCGATTTTTTTTGTTATGTATAAACGCTTTTGTTGATGATGATTTACTTATGCTAGATAAAATTTAAATCACATATAAAATAATCGCTAAAAATTGTAAAATCGTTCCCAAGAGAACAAACAAATGCCAAATGCTATGAAAATATCTTACTTTTTTACCAAATGCAAAGAAAATAATTCCACCGGTATAGGAAAGACCACCACTTAATAAAAGTAAAAATCCATTGAATGGTAATATTTTCAATATAGGAATAATTAAGAAAATAACACACCATCCCATGATTAAATATAAAATCATCGATAGAATTTTTATGGATTTTTTATGCATATTGATGGCATTAAAAACAATTCCAATAATCGCACATATCCAAACTAAACATAACATAACAATTCCCCACCATTTTTCGCGAAGCAAAATAACGCAAATCGGTGAGTAAGTTCCTACAATCAAATAGTAAATAGTACAATGATCAAAGATTCGAAAAACTTTTTTGGCTTTATTTCTTCTTAAGAAATGATAGATAGCACTCATCGTATATAAAATAATCATACTCGTTCCATAAACAATCACACTTAAAATTCCTAAAGCATCGACTTGATGTTGAATAGCAAAAACTAAAGAAATAATAAACGCTATTATGCCAAATGCACCACCTACAATATGGGTGACTGCATTAAAAATTTCTTCACCTTTAGTATAATAGGGTAAATCCTTATTAATATTTTTTGAACTCATTTATAAAACCTCAATATGTAAATTTTTTAAAATATCTAAAGCTTCTTGCTCAAGTTTTTCATCATTACTTGCAATCGCCTTTGAATCCACGATAATTCTAACATTAGGTAATGCTGCTTTAACCATAATTGCATTTGAAATCACACAAATATTGGAAACAACACCACATAATTCAATACTATCATAATCTTTATTCGATAAATAATTAGCTAATTCTAAAGAAGGAAAAGTATTTTTTTCAAAGGTTTTATCTTGAGGAAATTTTTCTTTGCTTATTGAAGGAAATAACTCATGTCCTTTCGTATTTTTTATACAATGTTGAACAGGTAGAAATTTTCCCTCTATCGTTGCAAAATAATCTTGATCATGTGTATCCAGGGTAAATATTACTTCATCGTTTTTTTGATGATATTCTTTAATTTTATTTTTTATTTCTGGTTCAATTTTTTTTGCCTTGTCAAAACCAAGGTTTCCATCGACAAAATCATTTTGATAGTCGACAACAATTAACAATCTTTTCATAAGTCACCATCCTTTAAAGTTATTGTACAACTTTTTTCTTTTTATTAAAAGAAAAAAGAAATTAAATATTTAACAATTCATTAATTTCTTTTTTCTAAAATATAGTATCAACATTGAAACGCATTTCAGTCGATATTAAGTTTCAACTGTGTAGTTTATGCTTTATTTTTCAAATAAATTTTTATTAAACCTAATAAAACTAAATCAGGATCAATAAGATCAATTTTTTCTTGACAAAGTGGCGCAATTAACCGAATTAGACCACCTGTCGCAATAATTTTTAAATTTGGATTATTAACTTCACTTTTAATGCGTTGAATCATTCCATCTACCATACTTGCAAAGCCATATAAAACGCCAGATTGCATACATGGAATCGTCGAAGTATTGATGACTTTGGATGGCGTCACAAATTCCATATTAGGCAATAAAGCCGCATGATTAATCATTGCTTGGGTTGAAATGGCAACACCAGGAGCAATACTAGCACCTAAATAAGTATGATTCTTGTAATACAAAAATTTGGATGCAGTACCTAAATCAACCACCAATCCTTCTTCAAAATAATGACTAGCTGCAACGACATCACAAATTAAATCAGCGCCTACCGTTTTAGGATCATCACAAATAATTTTTAAACCTATCTTGAGTTTTTGTCCAACAATTAAAGGTTCTAAAGTAAAATACTTTCGTGCCATTTTAACAATAGCACTCGTAATTTGAGGAACCACCGAACAAATGATCATATCGTGAATCGTTACATCCTCCAAAAAAGGTTTTATCAACATATAAAATTCATCACTAGATTTATCTAAAAATGATTTAATACGAAAAGTTTTAACTATTCCTTCATGATGATAGATACCAAAACAAATATTCGTATTTCCGATGTCTACTAATAAAACCAATTTCTTTTTCCTCCTTTAAAAGGCTTGCATCGCGGCACCAATAATTCCAGCATCTTGATCATATTTGGCGGCAACAATTTTAATTTTTCCTTTTAAATATTCAAATACATAATCATTCACTTTTTCTCTTAATTCATCTAAAAAATATTGACTGGATTGCATCAACCCGCCACCTAACACAAAAATATCAGGTTCCATATAGGCCACAATACTGCCAATAAAGGCAGCCATATTTTCAATCCATTCGGCTTTGATTGAAAGTGCAATAGGATCCTTTTTATCGGCTAATTCAAAAATTTTTCCAGCATGTTCAATTTTTAGGCCTTTTTCTTTAGCGATTTCAACAAGCATGGCTCCAGATGCAATTCCTTCAATACAACCATAAGCTTTAAAAGCACTAGGTCGACGATCACCACGTTTAATAACCATACTTCCTACTTCTTGAGCAAAACCATAATGTCCCGTAATCATTTTTTGATGAATCACAAGGCCTCCACCAATACCTGTAGATAAAGTTAAATATTGCACGATAGGATAACCTTTACCATTTCCTACTATAGCTTCAGCAAGGCCTGCAACATTGGCATCATTTCCGACAAATACTGGTAATTTTGTTTCTTTTTCAATATATGATTTTAAAGGAATATCCGTAATATTTAAATTAGGGATAACATAGACAGAACCATCTTTTGGATTAATAGGACCAGGAACACCAATGCCAATTCCCTTCAAAGAATAATTTTCATTTTCAATAATTTCTCGATATAATCGAACGATTTGATTTAATAAACTTATCTTTCCATTGGATTTATCGGTACTTTGCTTAATGACCTTAACCATCGTTCCTTTTTCATTAACAATGGCGATACGAATATTCGTACCGCCAATATCGATGCCTATACTATAGTTCATAATTTTATAACCTTCATGAAGTTAGTATTTCCAATTCCATTACCACCTGTAATAATAATATTTTCCCCTTCTTTTACTCCATAATAAGTGGCTATTTCACAGGCTTTAGCAACATAATCTAATTCTGAAGTAGGTTGATTCGACACAACAGGATGAACCCCCCAATTTAAGGTTAACGACAAACGGATTTTTTCACTACTTGTTACAGCAGCTATTGGACAAATCGGTCTAAATTTGCTAATTCTTCTAGCCGTCGTTCCTGATTCACTAAACGCAACAATTAATTTTGCATCCACCAATAAGGCCGTATCGGCAACCGATAAAGCAACGGCATCATTTAAAGTTTTTTCGCTGCTATTATATGCTTTTTGAATTTTTCCTTTATAGTAAATTTCGTTTTCTATTCTCGAAGTTATTCTAGCAAGCGTTTCTACTGCTTCAACTGGATAAATACCTACAGCAGTTTCATTTGCTAAAACAATCGCATCAACACCATCTAAAACAGCATTGGCGACATCGCTAACTTCAGCACGACTTGGTTTTTGATTTCTAGTCATCGAACTTAACATTTGTGTAGCAACTAAAACAAACTTACCGGCATCATTACATTTTTTAACAATTCTTTTTTGAAGCACTGGAATTTCTTCAAATGGCACTTCGATACTTAAATCGCCACGAGCAACAATAATGCCATCCGCTGCTTCAATAATTTCATCTAAGTGCTTAATCGCTTGTAAATTTTCGATTTTAGCAACAACCTTGATATTACCATTTTTAGAAGCAATGTATTCTTTAACTTCTTCAACATCTTTTGCCGTTCTAACAAAAGAAGCATCAATATAATCTAATTCTTGATTGATAGCTAAATCAAGACGAGCACGATCACTAGCAGATAAATAAGGAACATTTGTTAAAACATTCGGAATATTTACTGAGCAATCATCTTTGATTAAATGTGAATTGTTGGAAATACAAACAATAGAACGTTCTGCAGCAATTTTTTCTTTCACTGTTAAACTCAAATTTCCATCATCGACTAAGATTTCATCATCAACATTCACATCATCATATAAATTTTCGTATGTTACACTAAAATTACCACTATCGCCAACAATAGTTCCAGATTTAATGACGACTTTGCAACCCTTAGCAATTAAAGCAGTACCCCCAGTAAAGGTATGTGTTCTTACTTTTGGCCCCCTTGTATCAATCATAATTGATAAAGGTTTGCCATGAATGAGTGCTAATTTTTTTGCCGTAACTACGTACTTGCTTTGGGTTGCGAGGTTTCCGTGTGCGAAGTTCAGCCGCACTGCATTCATGCCATGCAGAAGCATTTTTTCCATAACAGCTTCTGGTTCTGATTGAGAACCAATCGTACAAACAATCTTCGTTTTGTTTAGCATTAGATATAATTTCTCCTTTTCATTTATATTTTTTTAACACAAGGTTTGATTTCTTGTGCTTGTTTCTTAGGTAATTCATTAGCTTTTAAAATTTCTGTAGCGACTAATTCTTCACCAAAATGGCCGACACATTTACCGGTTTCACCTTGTAATATCAAATCCACTGCATATATACCTAAACGAACCGCTAAAACACGATCAAATGCGGAAGGCCTTCCCCCTCTTTGAACATGACCAAGAACCGTGCATCTAGGTTCTAAATTTGTATTTTCCTTAATGACCTTTTCAATTTCATGAATTGGAACTGTATGTTCAGCAAGGATAATCACAAAATCCTTTTTTCCTTTTTCTTGATTTTCTTTAATCGTTTGAAGCATTTCTTGTTCGTTATAATTTTCCTTAGAATAAATAATATATTCAGATTCACAAGCTAAGCCACTACGAATCGCAAGATCTGGACAAAACCTTCCCATTACTTCTACAATAATACAACGATGATGAGAATTTGCCGTATCTCTAATTTTATCGACAGAATCAACAATTGTATTTAAACAAGTATCAAATCCAATCGTAAATTCAGTAGATGGAATATCATTATCAATAGTTCCAGGAACACCAATACAAGGAATTCCCATTTCAGATAAACGAAGACCTCCCATATAAGTTCCATCGCCACCGATACAAATAACAGCATCAATTTGATTTTTTTGTAATTGTTTAATTCCGATTTCACGAACTTCAGCATCGGTAAATTCAGGTAATCTAGCTGTTCCTAAAATTGTACCTCCACGATTCATAATTCCGGAAACATCATTATATGTTAAAGGAACAATATGTCCTTCCACAAGTCCTTTATAGCCATCTAATATACCACAGACTTCGATGCCACTTTTTAATGCATGACGTACGATTGCATAAATCGCAGCATTCATTCCTGGAGCATCCCCACCAGAGGTTAATACTCCAATTTTTTTAATTTGATGATTCATTACTAAAACCTCCAATATTTTCTTTTCTCATCTAATATAAGTATAGCACACAATAGAAAAAAGAAAAGTAAAAGAAAACACTTTTTAAAAGATATAATCTTTTACGTAAATTGAAAAAGTAAAATCCAGAATCAATATAAAAGGACGGAATTAAGTCATACACAAAAATCCAGTTATAAAA
>CANQFQ010000017.1 GCA_947599835.1 uncultured Bacilli bacterium | reverse complement strand
AAGATGCGCATTAATTTCTCTACTGATTGATGATTTATTCCTTCCTAGTCTTTTAGCTATATCGGTTATCGACATATTTTTGCATAGACATGCTTGAATTAACATTCTTTCTTCAATATTTAATCTTTTCATTTAAATCACCTCCTTTCAATTAAAAGGAAATAATCAAATTGTCTTTTTGTCAATATCTATCTTCCGTTGCGTTTACTTTGTCACTTAACGTAAATTAAAAAAAATGTGCTTTTTCTTTATATACGAAGGAAAAAAAGTTATACTATATTTGGTGATTCTATGGAAAATAGCAAAAAAAGTGTTGTTAAAATTATTTTAACGACGATACTCTCGCTTTTTGGAGTGTTTTTAATTGTTGTTTTTGCTATGCGAATTTATTTAAGTTCCGCTTATTATGTTTGCTATGTTGTGGGTGATTCAATGAATCCTACTTTTTCTGGAAGTGCTGGGAAATATGAATATATTATGTTTAAAAAAGTCAAACAAAAGACGATACTTCAACGATTTGATATTGTCGCTCTACATTATACAGATGAAGTGGATTGGATTAAAAGAATTGTTGCGCTTCCGAATGAAAAAGTATATTATAGCCAAGGCCATCTTTATATCAATGATGTGCTAGTGAATGAGCCATTTGTATCTCAAAATTATTTTAATGAAACGTTTGCAACAGAAACGTATCAATTACTTGAAAATGAATATTTTGTTATCGGTGATAATCGAGCATTGGGAGGCACTTCCTATGCATCTATTTCAAAAAAACAAATTTATGGTGTCAATGGTTTTGTTTTTAAAACTTGTAGTCAAGAAAATAAATCGGGTTGGGGTATTTTTGAACACGGTTGTAAAATTACTTATCGAAAGATTAAAAAATATTAAGTTCAGTTTTATTTGATTTTATCGAGAAAATATAAATTGAATCTGACCTTAAAAATGATTCCTTTTTGATGGGAAATTAGATAACTAATTACAACAAGTGCCTCCTACACAAAAAGGATTAATTGGATATGCTTAATCGTGCAGAAAAAAATGATATTATTAAATAAAAAAGGTAGTGCTTAAAATGTCAAACGAAGAAAAAAGTTTTCAAAAAACGAATATTAACTGGTTTCCTGGTCATATGGCGAAAGCCCTAAGACAAATAAAAGAAAAAATCAATTTAGTCGATATTGTTCTTGAATTAGTGGATAGTAGGGCTCCTTTTGCAAGTAGCAATCCTTTATTACAAGAATATATCAAAAACAAGTATTATTTACGGATATTTACAAAAATTGATTTAGCTGATGAACTTTGTACTCGTGCGTTTCAAAAAAACATGCAAGAACAAAATATTCCATCTGTTTTTGTCGATTTAAATAAAAAAGATGCTTACCAAAAAATCTTTCATCAAATTCAAATCATTACGCAATCTAAATTTGAAAAGGATATAAAAAAGGGCTTAAAGCCAAGAGCGGTTAGAGCCATGGTAGTCGGAATTCCAAATGTTGGGAAGTCCACTTTAATCAATATGTTAGCCAAAAGAAAAAGTGCTGCTGTAGGCAATCGACCTGGTTTTACTAAGGCACAACAATGGATTCGCTGCCAAGATATCGATTTATTAGATACTCCGGGAGTTTTATGGCCAAATTTGACAGAAAATCAAAATGGTGTTAAATTAGCATTAATAGGATCTATTAAAGAAGAAATTCTACCCAATTTAGAATTAGCACAAATTGCGATTCAATTTCTTTATAGAAACTATAATCATTTATTAACAAATCGTTATCATATTGCTTATAATGGTGATTTTAATACCTTTATAGAGACGTTTGCAGGCCAAAGAGGACATTTATATACGGATGGCAAAAAAGACTTGGAACGCAGCGCAAATGCGATTTTAAGCGATATAAAAAATGGTTTAATTGGGAAAATTAGTTTAGAAAGGTGTGACATTGATGGCTGGTTTTGAATACGAAAAACAATATTGGTGGCAAGGCGATGAATATGTTGCTGGTGTTGATGAAGTAGGGCGTGGTTCTATTGCTGGACCTTTAGTCGTTGCATGTGTCATCTTTCCTTCTTTTTATAGTAATGATAATATTGATGATTCTAAAAAATTAACAGATAAGCAACGCCGCAAATTAGTGGAAGTTATCAAAAAGGATGCAATTGCTTATCATATTGAAGTCATTAGCGTAGAAGAAGTTGATAATTATAATATTTACCAAGCGACTCAAATTGGTATGGAAAGAGCCGTAAAAAAGATAAAACCTACCCCTCAAGCGATTTTAACTGATGCAATGCCTTTACCAATGATTGATTTTTGTCCGGTTGAAGCCATCATCAAAGGAGATCAAAAATCGGTGACCATTGCTGCCGCTTCAATCATTGCAAAAGTTTATCGGGATGATTTAATGATTGCCTTAGCTCAAAAATATCCAGGTTATGGTTGGGAACATAATAAAGGATATTGCACCCAACAACATGTGGAAGCTTTAGAAAAACTAGGCATTGTAGAGCATCATCGCAAAACCTATTCTCCAGTATCCAATTATCTTGTGCATGATGTACAAATTTCTTTAGATGACTTATTAAAAAATAAATAAACGAGTACTTTTGAAATTAACCTCCTATAAGTAATAATAGGAGGTTTTATTTATGCGTAGAATTTTATTGTATTTTTCATTAAAGTATCAAGGAGATTATTCTCAAATTTTTCAAGCTATTCAAAATAAAGAAAAAGTTGACCCAAGTGACTTAGAACAAATTGAACAGCGAATTCAGTGTAATTATCTTACTTTATTAGATAAAGACTATCCTGAATCTTTAAAGCATATTTATAATCCCCCATGGGTCATCTATTATTATGGGGATTTAAGCTTATTAAACACTAAAATGGTAGCCATGATTGGTACGCGACAAGCTTCTGAATATGGAAAAAGGATGTGCGAAAAAATTGTCGCTGAAAGTAAATCCTATCCTTATTCAATTGTTAGTGGTCTAGCTTATGGAATTGATAGTATTGCGCATCAACAGGCCATCAATCATCAAATCAAAACGATTGCGGTTTTAGGATCGGGAATCGATTATTGTTATCCCAAAGCGCATCTTCAATTGTATGAAGCCATTAAAGAAAAAGGACTGATTTTAAGCGAATATCCGAATCGACTTCCTCCACAAAAAAATTATTTTTTAGTTCGAAATCGATTAATTGCGGCTTTAAGTGAACAAGTTGTGGTTATTGAGGCAAACTATAAATCTGGAACAATGAATACGGTGGCTTATGCTTTAGAATATGGAAAAGATATCTGTTGTGTTCCCCATATGGCAAATCAAAAAAGTGGCTGTAATCTGCTGATTAAACAAGGAGCAAAGTTAGTGGAATGTGCGAAAGATATTTTTGAAAATAATTTGTAAATTTTTTAATATTATTTTTAATATTAAGTATTAAAGTAATAAAAAATAGGCATTGACATAATTAAAAAAATGTAGTAAAACGTTTTAGGACACCGAAAGGGATGGGTTATATGAAATTAGTTATTATCGAATCACCAAATAAATCTAAAACCATTATGAAGTATTTGGGATCAGATTATCATGTACTTGCCTCTTATGGACATATTCGTGATTTAGCCATTTCAGGCGAAAAGAATTTAGGTGTGGATATTCAAGATGATTTTAAACCTATTTATGAAATAGATAATAAGAAAAAAAGCATTTTAAATCGCTTGAAAGCAGAAAGTGAAAAAGCCAATGAAGTTTACCTTGCTACCGACCCAGATAGAGAAGGAGAGGCAATTTCTTGGCATTTAGCAGAAGTGTTAAATTTAGATGTTGCGACGACAAAAAGAGTAGAATACCATGAATTAACAAAGCATGCCATTCATGAGGCATTTGAACATCCTAGAACCATTAACATGAATTTAGTAAGAAGTCAAGAAACAAGAAGAATTCTTGATAGAATCATTGGTTTTGAATTGTCAACTTTATTAAAAAAGAAAATTTCTTCACCCTCTGCCGGACGTGTACAATCGGTGGTTTTAAAATTAATTGTAGAAAAAGAACAAGAAATTAATCATTTTCAAAAAGAAGTTTATTATTTGATTCATGGTGTAGTTTCGATTAAAAATCAAGATATTCCAATTAAATTAATTGATAAGGATGAAAATGAAATTCATTTTCAATCACAAGATGAAGCACAACAATGGATTCAACAATTAAAAAAGAAACCTATGGTGATTGAAAATGTGGTTAATGAACAAAAAAGTCATTTTTCAAAACCGGTACATATTACTTCTACATTACAACAAGATGCCTATAATTTATATCATTTTGATAGTAAAAAAACGATGCGCATTGCGCAAAAACTATATGAAGGTGTCGATTTAGGAAATGGAAATGTGGGTTTAATTACTTACATGAGAACAGATAGTGTTCGTATTTCGCCTCAATTTATTAATCAAGCCAAAAAACAAATTGAAGAGGTCTATGGAAAAGAATATGTGGGCATTGCAAAAATTGCAAATAAAAACAAAACTCAAGTTCAAGATGCGCATGAAGGCATTCGACCTACAGATATTACTTTAACACCTGAAAGTATCGAAAGTAAGCTCACCAAAGATGAAGCTAAGTTGTATCGATTAATTTATTATCGTACATTATGTTCGATGATGAAGGAAGAAACTTATAATCAAACAAAAGTATACTTTAATTGCAATGGAAATATTTTTTATGCTGTCGGTGAAAAGACCATTTTTGATGGGTTTACTAAAGTCTATCAAAAAATTGAAAAAACCAAACGAGAAAGTTTCAAAATGGACATCACAAAAGAAGATGCTGTTGAAAACTTTAAATTACAAATAAAAGAATCGGAAACGAAAGCTCCTAGTCGTTATAATGAAGCAAAACTGATTCAAACAATGGAACGTTTAGGCATTGGCAGACCTTCAACCTATGCAATGATTATTGATACCTTAAAAGTAAGAAATTATGTTGAACTTGAAAAAGGTTATTTTTTACCTACCGAACAAGGCATAATGACAACATCTAAATTAGAGGAATATTTTAAAGATATTATGGATGTAGAATATACATCCCAAATGGAAACCAAATTAGATGAAATTGCTAATGGTGAAAATGATAAATTAAGTACTTTAAGCAATTTTTATAAAGTTTTTGAAAAAGATATTGAAGCGGCATATGAAAATATGGAAGTCGTAAAAAAAGAACCTCAAACAAATGGACAACTTTGTCCAAATTGTGGAAAACCATTAGTTTTAAGAAAAGGACGTTATGGTAGTTTTTATGCTTGCAGTGGTTATCCTGAATGCAAGTATATTTTAAAAGAAACTCCTATAGAAGAAACCGAGGTTCGTCCATGTCCAAAATGTCATACGGGTCATTTAGTTGTTCGTAAAAGTCGTTATGGCAGTTTTTATGCTTGTAGTAATTATCCAAAATGTAATTACGTTGAGAAAAAAGCGTCAAAGTGACGCCTTTTTTACAAAATAAAGGAAAGAAGTAAAATGGATTATATTAATGTTATCGGAGCGGGTCTTGCGGGAAGTGAAGCAGCCTATCAAATTGCAAAAAGAGGAATCAAAGTTCGGTTATATGAGCAACGACCCATTCATTCAAGTCCAGCTCACCATACCGATTTATTTGCAGAATTAGTTTGTAGTAATTCTTTAAAATCCAATTCGCTAGAAAATGCATGTGGATTATTAAAAGAGGAAATGCGAAATTTGGATAGTTTAATTATGAAAGTTGCAGATCAAAATCAAGTTCAAGCCGGTCAGGCATTAGCTGTAGATCGTACTTTATTTGCAAGTGAGATCACAAAAATTCTCAAAAATCATCCATACATTGAAGTCATTTATGGAGAAGTCAAAAAAATACCCGAAGGAATTACGATTTTAGCGACAGGACCATTAACTTCCGACCTTCTTGCGCAACATTTAAAAGAAATATTCAATGAAGAATCTTTTTATTTTTATGATGCTGCCGCTCCTTTAATTTATAAAGATAGTATTGATATGCGTAAAGTTTATTTTAAAGATCGATATGATAAGGGAACCGCGGATTATTTAAATTGTCCTTTTACAGAAGAAGAATTTTTTAAATTCTATGAAAATTTAGTGAATGGAAAAACCGTTGAGTTAAAAAATTTTGAAAAAGAAATTTATTTTGAAGGCTGTATGCCTATTGAAGCAATGGCCAAAAGAGGATATAAAACCTTAACTTTTGGGCCTTTAAAACCGGTAGGTCTTGAACTTGAAAATCAAAAAAGACCTTTTGCAGTGGTTCAATTAAGACAAGATGATAGTGCAAAAGAACTTTATAATATCGTGGGTTTTCAAACTAATTTAATGTTTGCAGAGCAAAAAAGAATCTTTAGTATGATTCCCGGTTTAGAAAATGCTAAATTTGCTCGTTATGGTGTCATGCATCGCAATACTTATCTTTGCTCACCACGAATTTTAAATGAAACCCTACAATGTAAGCAATATCCAAATTTATTTATGGCCGGTCAAATGGTGGGAGTTGAGGGATATGTCGAATCGGCTGCAACAGGAATTTTAGCAGCAATAAATGCCATTCATCAATATCGTAAGCAATCTTTAATTCTGCTTCCAAAAAACACGATGTTAGGCAGTTTATGCTATTATATCAGTCATGCTGCAGTAACAAAATTTCAACCTATGAATGCAAACTATGGAATTTTAGCTACGCATCGTGATAAAATAAAAATAGCAAAGGAAAGCATTGAGGCCTTAACACAATGGAAAACACAAAACAAAGTATAGAAGCTTATATTCAGTATTTATTAAATAATAAAGGATATTCTATGAATTCTTGTCAATCTTATCAAAGAGATTTAAATCAATTTGCTAAATTTTTAGCTGAATATGAAGCCAATCTTGAAGAGGTAAATGAGCCATTCTTTCGACAATATTTGGCTTATTTACATCAATTGAAACAAAATAAAAGAAGTATTAATCGAAAGATTATTTCAATTCGTGGCTTCTATCACTTTTATATTAAAAAAAATCATTTAGAAATGGAAAATCCTTTGATTAATATTCCTTTATTAAAAACGGATAAACCTTTACCTAAAGATTTATTTATGGAGCAAATGAAATCATTAATGATCATCAGTGAAAAACCTTATGAATTAGGACATAGAAATCAATGTATTGTCTATCTTTTATTTCAAACAGGAATGCGTGTGAGTGAACTTTGTAATTTAAAATTAATCGATGTTGATTTAGAAGATGGTTCAATTCGAGTTCTTGGTAAAGGAAATAAGGAACGAATTGTTTATTTTAAAGAAAATGCAAAGACCTTATTAAAAGAATATTTAGAAATGATTCGTCCAAGATTATTAAATAAAGATTTGCCTACTGATTATTTCTTTTTAAGCTATCATGGGAAGCCGATGTCTAGTCGATCAATTCAGTATTTATTACAAGCAAGAGCCGATGTTGCACCCATTCCGTTTAAAGTTTCTCCACATATGTTACGGCATACTTTTGCAACGAATTTACTGAATCATGATGCGGACTTAAAAACGGTACAAGAATTATTAGGTCATGAAAGTTTATCTACAACACAAATTTATACCCATGTGAGTAAAAAAAGATTAAAAGAGGTTTATGAAAATACGCATCCTCTAGCAAAAAATTTAAATAAAAATGTTAATCAAAATCACTGAAATTGTTTTGGTGATTTTTTTAATGGCGATCTTTTTGATTAGATGATTTCATTTTTTTTGCTTAAAAAGATAAAAAAATTGATTAAATTAAAGGCGATCATAATATTAAAATACACGATCAAAAGGCAAAAATTGAGCCTTTTTGATGGAAACAAAAAGACTTTTAACCCATGTAGTAACATAGTTAAAAGTCTTTTAAATAGATTAGATATTTGCAGTAATTTCTTTTACTCCACCGATATTAAAGAAAGTAATATCACAATAATAATCGCTGGAAGCATCATGATAATTGTAGAATCGAATAGAATCCTCATTGATCGTAATCGTTAAATGATTAATGACAACATAAGAACCATAATCTAAGGCAAACTTTAAGTAATGATCGGTCATCATAGGATTTGTAATCAATTTGGTTGGTACATAACGATATTCATTTGTATCTGCTATCTTTTCAAAAAAGAATGAAGAAAGTAAAAAAGCAGGAAGTAAATCATTTTTTAATAAACCTTCAATTGCTTCACCCGTGGCGACTTTTTCATTGTTATTGATTTCATATTTTTGATAGGATGTATCTTCGTTTTGTTTATAACCATAACGTGTGTTATTTAATAAATTTGTAACTTCAAAAGTGTCTATACCATCACTAATTCCATAGGCTAAACAATCAACTCCTGCAGCAGGTCCCCAGCCTGATGGGTCTGCTGTATGAGAACGGCGAACCAAAAATTCATAATTTTGTTGTTTTAAGGCAGCAATTTTTTCGTCAAACGCTGCATATTTGGATTTTGGGACTGTGAGTTTAACGGCCACATCATTACCCAAACCAATAAAAGTTCCTTCCATTTTATGAGCGTAAATAGTTCCCCAACTATTGGATTGGCCTAAATCCATTTCATAAGATAATGGTTTATTTGTTTCATCGACTTTAATTTTTAAAGAAACTAAATCTTGTTTTAAGAAATAATGTGTGAAAACACCATCGATTAAAGGATAGAATTGAGCGCTTATACTATTAATGGTGTTAACATAATCGATATCTTCTAATTTTTCTTCACTAACATCTAAAACAAAATATTCATCTTGTTTTATAAAATCAGTTTCTTGTAATTTTTTGAATGCATTAGAAAGTTGAGATTCTGCAAAAGTAAATTCATAATCTTCTTCGGTTAAAGGATCTTCTAACATCACTAATTCTTTTTTTAATTCGCCAGAAAGATTTTGATAACTTAATTGATAAATTAGACCATCATCTTCCCCTTCTTGATATTGGAATTGCTTATAAATATAGGCTTCAGGGTCAGTAAAAGAATTTTTAATTCCAAGATATTGTTTAGCAGTTACAACACCATCGCCAACAGCAGCTTCACAATAACTCAAAGCAGGTGTAGACGAATCTAAATCTGATTTACTGTAAATGGTTTGGACTGCAAAGCCATCACTTAAATAAGAGAGTAAAGGCTTTTGATCGGCAAATTCTTGTTGACTACTTGAAGAAGATGAATCATGAGTATCTACGACAGAAGTTGTAGAACTAGAAGTCGTTGTATCATTGATACTTTGACTTGAAGAAGAATTTTGCTCTAATAAACTGCTACTTGAAAGATTATTAGAAAGATTCGCATTTGTTTCATTACATGAAGCAAGTGCAAGAGCTAGCAATGAAATGAATAAATAGTTTTTTTTCATGAATGTATATTCCTTTCTTTTATTCGATATAAGTAGGATAGACAAGTACTTTTGGTGCCACAAAGAAATCCGCGGCAAGATAAATACGAGCTCCTATTTGACAAGTTTTATGATCTATTTGAATGGTTTTAAGATATAATTCGCCCGTTAAAGTATTTGTTGTATCTAAAGTAAAGCCATTTTCAATTAGTTTTTCTTTGTAATCTGCAATCATTTGACTTCCAGATGCATAATCATCAATGGGAATCGAAAAGACAGCAGGTTGATTTGCATCTAAAATAACATATGAAGTGTTGTTTCCGATGGTAGGAATTTGATCTAAAGCGGTTTGAGGAATGGCTTGAAGCAAAGTATTTAATTCATCGGGTTGATTGTATGCAAGCATCGACCATGTCAATTCGTCACAAGAATCTTGAATATTCGTGATTAGATTGGTTACTTGATTCAAATCATAATATTTAAATGTTTCTTTTCCTAAAGTTAATTGATTTGTAATCGTAATACATTGATCTTCAATTGTAATGGTTAAATCCCCCACATTTTGTTTGTTCAGCATTCCATAATCGGAAGGATGAGGAATATCTTTAGATATATCTTTACGATAAGTGAAGATTAATTTATTTTCGGTAGAATCTGATGATTTATCAAAAAACACGGAAGAAATTGCAAAAGTAGGTAGAGCATTCATCACACTTCCTTCAAAAGGTGTGCTATCTTTATAAATTTGATTGTCAATTCGAGTGATTCCTTGAACTAAATCACCCTCTTGATAATAACCATAACACGAATTCTTTTTTCCCTTAGAATCATATATTTCATACAAAACTTTTGTCTTTCCTTCACAAATAATTTTTAAAGTTTGTCCTGGCATGGAATAATCTAATTTAAAGTTATAACTTTTTAATGCCTCCATTGCTGCTTCAAAATCTTCATCAAGGGTTCCTTCAATCACTTTAATTTTTTCAATTACATCTTTCCCATAATCTAAAAATTTACCGGCAGATTGATATGTTACTTCACCATATAATGAGGAAATAGGAGCGTAAGTTAGACAAAAATCTGTGATGTTATAACCATCAATGTAAAATGTTAAACTTTGCAAGGTAAGACCAATTAAACCACTGAATTGATTTGCAATCGCAGATGCAATTTTGTGATCAAATTGTGGTGTCATATTCAATGAAAAGCAATTTTCTTCTACTTTAGTAAATGAAAATGGACTAAGTAAACTAAAGCAATTACCAAATCCTGCATTTTCCCATGAAAGTAATTGATAATTTTGATCGACAATTGGATATTTTTTAATCGTATTATCAAAGCCTAATTCTACTTGATGGACATAGGGAAGTCCACCAATCAAATTAGGTTCATAACGATATTCATTGGTGACAACATCTAGGGATGGATTTTCAATTGTTTCTTCATAAGCTCTATAAGTATATGCTGTATTGGTAGATGCGAATTCAATATATTGTTCTGACATTACAACATCGCCAATGCTATAGGAAAATATAGCCCTTGCTTTATAACCTTTAGCAAGCGTATCTAACATTTCTTGAGTAATACTCGTTGCTAAAGGTTTTTGAGTAGAACTCGATGAATTAGATGAATTAGAAGAAATACTTGTGGTTGTTTTTGTGCTACAAGCAACAAGATTCATGCATAAAAATCCTAAAACAAAGAGTTTTTTAAAACTTTTCATTTTCTTTCCTCACTTTATTTTGAAGTTAAGGATAAAGCAATTTGAAATTGTCCAAATTCCATAATACTATTCCACCAAATGCTTAAAGTAATATTCATGTAATATTGTCGATTACTAATAGTTACTTTATTTTTAGATTTTAAAGTCGTTTCTAATGTTTCTTGATTTACATTTAAAACCTCATAATCTGCATTTTCAAGTTTTGCTTGATATTCAGCAAGTAATTCTTTCGTTTCATTCAAATCATAAGTATAAATAAATAAGATTTTACCATCTACATAAACATCACTATGACCATTACCAATGGTAGGTAAACTATCTATAACATCTTTTGAAAAAGAACTCATTAAGTTTTTAGAACCTTGTTCATTATTAGAAAGCAGTTGACTCCAAGTTAAATCGTCACAGCTATCATGAATTTTTGTTTCAGGCATTAGATCTTGAATTTCACCAAATTGACTATAAGTTGCATCAAAGATAAGACCACCACGATCACTAGTTTGGTCAACTGTTTCATTATGGATGTTAATTTGATCATTTTCAATGGTAATTGTGAGATAAATCAATCGATCTGGATAACCATCTGAATCAAACGGACTGAAAGCAGTAATATAATTATCTAATGAAAAACGAATTTCATTATTTAATTTCCAAACTTGTTTTGTTTCTGTCGAAGAATTATCTTTAATAAAGCACAAAGAAGAAATATTAAAATCAGGTAAAAATTCTTCCATGCTTCCAGAATAAATATAATCTTTATAAAATTCATCTTCAATTTTAACAACTGATTGTTTTGCACTGACTTGAGTTTCATCATCGACAACGCCATAGTAACCACCATTTGCATATTTGGTTGTTGCATTGCTATAAATGTCATAATCAATTTTATTTCCGTCTTCAATTTTGTATTTATAAATTCCAGAAACATAAAATTTTTCTTGATTAAAATCGTAGTTTTGTTGTGTTTGTTCAGCTGCAAAATTTAAGGCTTTTAATTGATCAATCGCTGTTTTAAAAGTTTGATCTTCTTCACCTTGTAAAGGTTTCACAAAATCCACTACATCACTTCCAAACGCAAGAAAATTACCATAAGATGAACTTTGTATAAAAGTTTCACTAGAAGAGGTAGTTTCATAAGTTAATTCAAATCCAATAATTTGATCTCCATTTGTTTTTAAAATAAATGATTCACATTCAGCATTAATGTTTTCATTAAATAATTGCCACATGATTTTATCATAAGTATGATTTTCAAGTAATGATGGCTCGTTTAAATTTAAACTAAAAGCATTTTCATCATTATTGATGCGGGTAAAATGACTAGCCCTTATATCTTTAAAGGCATTAGAATAGTAGCCTTCATCCCAAGTTAATTCAATTTCTTCATATGTATGAGGATCTTTACCAAGAACAGGACTATAAATTACGTCATTGCCAATGCTTAAGCCAGCATCATATAACATTTTCGTTCCTTCTTCTGTTGGATTAATTTGATAATGATAATCATGGGTTAAATGATATCTTTCGAGCGGTTTATCCTTTTCAGTTGTATAAACTTGAATGCTTGCATTAAATTCATTCACACTTAAATCAAGAATTTTTGCCGATGTAGAGGCTCCTTCATATTTGGTTTGTGCAAAAACTTCGGCACGATAGCCTTGATTTAAACCAGCAAGCATTGCATCAGTTAAAGCTAATGTGGGTTCGGGAATAGTTGAAGAACTACTTTGTGATCCGCTTGAATGGGTACTGCTTTGCGATCCACTATGTTGTGTTTCCTCAGTTGTTCTTGAACTACTATCTTGAATTCCCTCGGTTGTTTGCGTACTGCTACTTATTGTTTTATTGCTAGAACTCGAGGCTGTAGCCGTTTTTTCTTGACATCCAGTAATTAAACAAAACATAGCAAAACTAGATAATACAAATAAAAATTTTTTCTTTTTCATACTTTTTCTCCTTTTTATAATAATTTTTCAGATTATACCATAATTGTTCGATAAATTCAATTGATTTTTTTATTTTTTGCTTGCTTGACTCTATAAAAAATAACTTTATTTATAACATAAATAAAAAAATATCGTTTTCTAAACAATAGGTTAATAATTAATTTATATGAAAAAGTTTTTTTAAATATGCTTCAATAAAAAAAGTTGATGCTCGATTGAGCATCAACCTTAAAATGTCATCATTTTATTATTTTACACGAATACTTCTTCCGGAATTAGCCAACAAATCTCTATCAAAGATTTGATTATCCAAAACTTTTTTACCATTGATGAAAACATATTTCATTCCTGTAGGAAAATCATCTCCCTTAGGATTTTCATGAATGTTATTTAAATCAAAAATAGTAATATCTGCATAATTGCCAATTTCTAAGGAACCCCGTTTTTCAAGATTAAAGTGTTTTGCAGTTTTATAACTCATTTTATAAATCGTTTCTTCAAGAGAATTAAAGTGACCTTCTTTAGCAAGTCTTAAAAATTTAGCAAAAGAATTATAAACCGCAGGATTTTGAATTCCTTCTTTTTGATACCATGCATCCGTCATAAACATCGCTAAATCATCTTTAGCAAGCCGATCAATAATTTCATCATTATAATATTTAGATAAGTAAATGCGACCTTCAAAATTATTTTGATTACAAATTTCAAGATATGTTTTTAACTTGCTTTGTTTCTTTTCTTTTGCGATTTGAGCGATATTTTTTGAAATATATTCTTTTCCATTCTCAACATAAGCAATTTGAATATCATCGAAATCAAAACCTAATAATTTTTTCGTGATATACGTTAGAATGCTTAAACGAAAACGAACAAAGAAACGATTTCTTTTTTCGATTGGAAGGGCTTGATACCATTTAGGCAAGATTACGGTAATCGTAGAAGCACCTAAAGGATAAGAATACATATCAAAGCCAGTTTGAATGCCTTGATCATTTAATTTATGTAAGATTTCTAAAGCTTCATCTACACATTTCCATGACTTTTTACCGACAAAAATTAAATGCGAATTTTCAATTTTACATTTTGTTTCCATTCCAATATCATAGATTTCATCTAAGGCGCGTAATAAATGCGGACGGCCTAATAATTTTTTATAACCCATCGAGACAGCAGAATTTGCTCTGTTATGAAAAGCCATGATTTTATCGTATTTTTTACATATTCTTCCAATGTCCATTAATTCTTCTTTTTCAACAAAAATACCAGGTCGATACATTTAACCAACAGAGACACCAACTGCACCATTTTGTAATGCATATTCGAATAAATCCATCATTTTTTTATAATTTTCTGGTGTCATTTTTTCATTGACTAAACCATTGATGGAGGAACGGACACTACCATGTCCGATAAAACTAGCAATATTTAATGGCGTGTGTTGGTCACAAGCATCTAACCATTCTTTAAAGTCCGGATAAATATGATCTTTATCTAAATCAAAGGTATCAGAACCAATGGTATCGACATATTGTCCATCTTTATCCCAACCTGTTGTACTATAGCCACAATTTCCTGTAATCACTGTCGTTATTCCTTGTCCGACTAAAGGAATCGCATAATCCACGCGATCTTTACATAAGGCATTCCAGTCGTTATGGGAATGGGCATCAATAAAACCAGGGGCAATCACTAAATTACTACAATCAACGACTTGACCCTCAAAATTCTCGATTTTATCTTGATTGATTGCAACAATTTTATCTTCTTCAATAATCACATTTCCAATATAAGATTTTTCGTTTTTACCATTAATAATCAAACCATTTTTCAATAAAATTTTCATGACGCTTATTCTCCTTCATTTTCTGCAACTCTTGCTTGTAATTTTTTACGATCTACGTCATATTTTCTTAAAATTAAAATTGAAGCTAAAGAAAAAATAAATGGCAATCCAATAAATACAAAAGCAATTCCTGCTCTAGCTAAATCTGTTTGATGCATAATTAAATCCGTTGCATTATTGACTATTTCGTTAGGCTTAACATATTGGGTGATTTGTAAGGCTAATCCTAACAATAAATTAGGAATACTTTTTCCTACTTTAAACATAAAGGAAACGACACCATGATAAGCCCCTTCATTTTTTTCTTCTTTAGTAATACAAAAATCAATCGCATCAGGCATTAAAGAATGCGGAATCATTTCAAAGCTACCAAAACCAAAAGCAATTAAAATCACGGCGATATAGCCATACCAAGGAAACAATTTTAAAGAATCAACCATGCCTGGAACTACTTTGGTAACTGATTGATCTGTACTTAATCCTTGACGCGGAATAAATAATAAAATAAATAAACCAATCATCATCAAAATTGCTCCCAAATTTTGAGCAAATTTTTTGCTTTTTTTCTTACTGAGGTAAGTAAAAATAGGAACAAATAACATGGCTAAAATGACTACTGCACCTGCAATTGGCGTAAATAAACGTGGTAATTCAATGTAAGAGGTTAAATAATAGGTCAATGCTAAATTAACCGTAGTTAAACATAAATTCGTAAATAAATAATTGAAACAAACTAATCGAAAAGGTCTAACTTTCATTGAATCAATAAAATATTTTTTAAATGAAAATTTTTCAGGTTTATTTTCGATTGGCTTTTCTTTTAAAAAGAAAGCCGAAACTAAACCAAAAACAGCGACTAAGGCGCCTAATACTAATCCTAAAATTCGAAAACCATTGCCACTTGCACCAGTAACATTCGATAATTTAAAGAAATCTGGTAGAATGACTGAAACTAAAGTAGCTATAATAATAAACACGGTTCTAAAAGCTGCAAGGGATGTACGAACATCGTAATCATGCGTGATATCTGAGGCAATCGTACCATAAGGTGTATGATACAATGTAATGAGTAAAATATAAAGTAAATAAAGAACAAATAAAATACTAACTTTTAAAAATTGACTAGAATTTTCAGCTAAGGTAGGTAAACAAAATAGCATAATCACTGAAATAGCTAATGGGATGGTCCATTTTAACATGAAACTACGCCGACGACCCCATTTAGATTTACTTTTGTCACTTAAATAACCTACATATGGATCTGTAATTGCATCAAAGAAAACTCCAGAAAAAGTAATCACACCTGCCCAAATAGGGGCAATTCCTAAATAATCAGTACAAAATTTCATCAAAAAGAAATTGATAATAGAAATAATCAGTGTGGCTGGAAATTCTCCCAACCCATAAATCAACTTAGTTGAAAAAGGAAAATTAGATTGAATCGTTTTAGTTTTTTCTTTCAACATCATCAGCTCCTTTGTAACGACGTTTAAATTATAACAATATCTTTTAAAAATTACAAATTTATAATTTTTCGATTTCTTATAAGTTCATTTTATGGATTCGATTAGTTGATTAAAATAAATAAAAAACAAACGGAAGATTTGGTCCGTTTGTTAGGTTCAAGTTTGGCGTGACTATGCAGATTCGAACTGCAGACCTATCGCTTAGGAGGCGATCGCTCTATCCAGCTGAGCTATAGCCACAGGCCGATAAAATCATAGCATATTTTAACGAATTATACAAATTTTAATAGGTTTAGCAATAAAAAGATGAAACTTGAAAACAAATAAGCAAAAAGAATTTGAAAAATTATCGCAAAAATAAAAGTTTTAGAGTGATTTAATTCTTGTTTCATTGTCATGATGGCATTGATACATGGAATCGAAAATAAGTTAAAACAAATAAAAGCATAGGCACTGCTTTTCGTAAACATACTAAAAATAGAAGCATTTGTATTCGAAAGTTCAGACATCATCGTCAAAGAAGAAATGACTTGTTCTTTTGCAATAATTCCTTGTAAACTAGCTAATACGATTCGCCAATCATTTTTACCAATGATAGGATAAAAAATCCAACTTATTTTTTTACCTATGATTGCTAAAATACTACGATCCATTGAACAATAATTGAATCGAAAATCAAAAGATAATAAAAACCAAATTACAATGCAAGAAGCCAAAATAATGGTGCTTGTTTTTTTAATAAAATGCATTGTTTTTATGAATGCATCAGCGATGACATATTTCATATTTGGCATTTGATAGGAAGGCATTTCAAATAAATAAGGCGTATATTCAATTTTAAAATAAAGACGATTGATGATAATGGCACAAACGAAAATGACGATCACACTTAAAAAATAAAAGGATAAGGCTACAAGCCAAGCATAATGGGCAAAAAAGTGACTAGAAAACAACGTAATCATCGGCAATTTTGCAAGGCAGGGAATATAAGGTGTTAAAATCATTGTCAGTTTTCTTTCCTTTTCATTTTCTAAGCTTCGGCATGCCATAATGCCATGGACACTGCAATTAATACCTAAAATAAAAGGAATTAAAGATTTTCCACTTAAGTTAAATTTTTGAAATATTTTGTCAAAAATAAAAGAAATACGACTCATATAACCACAAGACTCTAAAATGCCAATGCCAATAAACAGAAAAAATATTTGAAATATAAATTTTAAAAGACTAAAAATAGGCGTGAGAATGCCTTTATTCACTAAACTTAAAAGCCAATTATGAGATGATTGTTGCGTAAAAAAAAGATTGACTTGATTTAAGATTTTTTGTTCCAAATTGTCCAAAAAATGTGTGCTTATTTTACCTATCACATGAATAGAAAAATAATAAATTAAACCCATAACGATAAAAAAGAAAATAAAAGCTAGATACTTATTTAATAAAAAATGATCGATTTTTTGACTGATGGTGATTTGATTGTTTTTTTTCTCTATCAAAAATGAAGCACAATAATGTGAAAAATCATAATAACTTTGAGCAATTTTATCAAAATAATGATTCATTTTTGATAAAGTTAAAATCGCCTGGATGCGTGCATGTTTTTGATGATGATTTTGGTTTAATAAAAGAGCGTTTTCAACGTTTGAATCAAATATTTTCAGTGGATTTCGAGATAAATTTTGACTTTGAATCAAATCGATTAATTCATCAAAATGATGCTGTTTTAAGGCTGAAAGAGTAATCATCGGGCATTGTAGAATTTTTTTTGCCTGTTCGATTTTGAAAACCTGATTTTCCTTGAATTCATCGATTTTATTGAAAATTAAAATAACAGGACAATCAAATTCTAGTAATTGTAAAGTTAAATATAAACTTCGTTCAAGGCGATCAGTGTCGATTACATTTAAAATACAATCATACGATTCATTTAATAAATAATGACGAGTAATTTGTTCATCTTTTGAAATTGCATTTAATGAATAAATGCCGGGTAAATCAGTAATTTTTATATTTGTATTTTGAATCATTCCCTCTTTTTTTTCAATAGTCACTCCAGGCCAATTGCCTACTTTTGCGTGATGTTGTGTTAAGGCATTGAAAAGTGTTGTTTTACCACAATTTGGATTTCCTACTAGTGCAATCTTCATATCTTTTTTGATTCCTCGTTTAAGTATATGAAGATAGAATAATAATCATGTTATTTTTTCCATATATTAAAACAAGGAGAAATAAAACATGGAACAATTTTATAATCAGCAGAATTCTTACATGAATAGTAATAAAAATCTAAATCAATTTAATACTCAAATTTTCTTTTTAATTTTGGCCATCATTTCTCTTTGTATTTCTATCTATGTTATTGAGGGTTTTAAAGATTTAGCTAGAAATCCATATCAAGCAAAGCATAGTCAAGATGAACTTCATGACTATGCTGTTTTTGCCTCAACTTTAACGACCCTTGTGGTTTTCTATTTTTTATACCTTGCTTATCAAAATTATAAAAATAACAATAACAATTCCAATAGCATTTATTTATTTGTTGCTATTGTCATTGCTATTGCTACTTTAATTCGTTTAATTAATTTAATTCATACACCTTTTGGTGATGAAACAGCAAATGAAATTGTTTAAATTTCGATTTTATCGTCAAATTTTATCATGTTTTTATATGTTAAAAAATCTATAAAAAGATAAGAAAAGCTCAAAGAGTTCATTTATTGAATTCATTTTCTTGTTTTTGAATAATCACTCTAGCAATTTTAACCCCATTGGCACCTGCTTGAGCAAGACCTCTGGTAATTCCTGCGCCATCGCCACCGACAAATAGATTTTGAATTGCTTTCGTTTCAAATTCATTGGTTACATCGACCCGATCAGAATAAAATTTTGCTTCTACACCATAGAATAGGGTATGGTCGGTTGCAATACCCGGAGTGACATGGTCTAATGCTTGAATCATTTCAATAATCGATTTCATTGCTTTATAAGGAAGGATAAGTCCTAAATCACCAGGAACGGCTTCTTTTAATGTCGGTTTGACAAACCCTTCATCAATTCTTTTTTTAGTAGAGCGTCTGCCTAATAAAATATCTCCATATTTTTGAACAATCACACTTCCGCCACTTAATTTATTTGCAAGTTCACTGATTTCTTTAGCATATTCATTGGAATTTTTAAATGGATCATCAAATTCTAATGAAACGAGTAAAGCAAAATTCGTATTTTGACTTCCCAATCCACTATCATGATAGGAATGGCCATTGCAGACCATTACACCATTATGGTTTTCAATAACAACATAACCACTTGGATTAGAGCAAAAAGTCCTCACTTGTGTGCCTAATGTTGTCGCATAGATGAATTTTCCTTCATAAAGATATTTATTAATTTCATCCATAATAATGTTATTTGTTTCCACACGAACGCCAATATCTACGCGGTTATTAAAAGTTTTAACGTGATGTTTCGTTAGGGTTTTCGTGAGCCATTCGGCGCCAGGTCGACCTACGCCTAAAACCACATATTTTGATTTTATGATTTGTTGTTGATTTACGATGACTCCACATACAGTATTATTTTCCACAAGAATGTCATTGACATCACTTGCAAATAAAAAATCGACATGTTGCTTCAAAGTTTCATAAATATTTTTTAAAACATTTAAGTTGAGTTCCGTTCCTAAGTGACGCACTTCACTCCGTAATAATTTTAATCCTACCGCAATTCCTCGTCTTTCAATTTCATAAACTTCTTTAGATTGTGGATTGGTTAATTCTTGTGGCGCTCCATGTTTTAAATTAATTGCATCGACATAACGGATTAAATCAAGGACTTCATCATCACTTAAATAATCTGTCATCCAACCACCAAAATTACTTGTGATGTTAAACTTGCCATCGGAAAAGGCACCACAGCCCCCAAAACCACTGGTCATTGAACAACTTGGTTTACAACCACTATTTCCATAAATGTCTTGAGGACATTGTTTAATTTTCTTTTGTAAAATAGGACATGTACGACGATAAATATCAAGTCCTTTATCAATGACTAATACGGAAAGATCTTTGGCTTTTTCCATCAATTCATAAGCTGTAAAGATTCCTGTCGGACCAGCACCTACAATAATAACATCATAGTAATTTTTCATAGTGTTTTTCCTTTCTTTTATTTTTTGATATATTTTGGATTAATAATTCCGATATAAGGTAAATTTCGAAATTGTTCATTGTAATCTAATCCATAGCCAATAACGAAATGATTTTCAATTTCAAAGCCTAAATAATCCGGATGAATTTCAACCAAACGTTTTGTTTTTTTATTGACCAAAGCAACAATTTTTACAGATTTGGCTTGATTTTCTTTAAAATAATCACATAAACGATGTAATGTCAAACCCGTATCCACAATATCTTCAATGATTAAAATATCACGATTTTTAATTTCAAAAGAGGTCATTGATTTGATTTCTACTTTTCCCGTGGAATGATCATCTTCATAACTATTCGCTTTTATAAATTCCATTGAAAAAGCGCAAGTAATGTGTTTGACTAATTCAGAATAAAACATCAAAGCACCTTTTAACGTACAAATAAGAATCGGATTTTTGTTTGCATAATCTTGACTGATTTGTTTTCCAAGGTCCTTACATTTTTCTATAATTTCTTGTTCGTCTATTAAGATTTGAGTTACGGCATCATTATTTTGCATTTTTCTCAATCCTTTCAAAAACAATTTTAATTGTACTATATTTTCATCAAAAAAGATATGACTTTTTATTTAAAAAATAAATTTAGTCCAAAGGATATTTTTGGCTAATATTTACTATGTTTTTACAGTGCATAAAAAAAGTCATGAAAATAAGAAAAAACATTATGCAAAGAATTATACATAATTCTTTTTACTCGATTTTAAAAAAACGTGGTATAATGATATTAGAAAACAAGTCATATGTATTTATCGTACATATTTTAAAGGAGTGATTAAGATGAAAAAAAGATTTGCGCTATTTACAATTTTGCCTTGTTTAGCTTTTACACTATTTGCGAGCACAGGATGTTCTAAAAAGGAAAATGCTGAAGTATCTTCATTATCTTTTTCGAACATGTACAATTATTCTGCAATTAGTAGCATTCATTTGTTAAGTGAATCTGCACCTACAGGATTAAATAAAAAAATGGCTCCATTAACTGAGGATGAAAAAAATATTATGATTGATCATTTAAAAATGGTGGATGATATGTTATCCAATCAGTTAATTAAAAGCGAAGAAACGATTTCTGACCGAACTGGTTTTGAAAAAATGTATACGATTTCTTCTACCTATTTAGATAGTACGGAAAGTTATACTTTTTATTATTCTGAAAGTAAGATCAATGATGATGACGATGATGATTTTGATTGGGATCGTGAAAGTAATTTTCGACTCGATGGTTTGGTTGTTTGTGATGGTGTTGAATATACGATGACAGGAATCAAAGAAATAGAAGATGATGAAAGCGAAATCAGTTTTAAAATTCAAAAGGATGCTCAAAATTATGTGGTCATTGAACATGAATCTGAAATGAATGAAAAAAGTTATGAATATACGCAATATCGCAATGGAGTTCAAGTTTTCGAAACCGAAATGGAATATGAATATAATACTAAAAAAGATCGGTTAGAAGTTGAATTCGAAAAAGAAACTTCTTCAAATAAAGAATCTTATAAATATTTTTATGTCACAAGAAACAATCAACCCTATGTTGAAGTCATTTATACTAAAAATAAGGAAAAAAGTACTTATTATATTCGGATTGAAAAAGATCCAACCACAGGTATAGTAAATTACGTTTTCGAAGAATAAATAAAAAGTCACCGAATCGACGCTAAAAATAAAAGAAGACAAGCAAAAGGTCTACATTTTATTGTAAAGAGTACGATAAAGGTGACTTTTTGAGTGAACAATTATGTATTATTATTTTATATATAAAAATTGGATAAAAGCATTCCTTGTTGTGTGTAACGATGAGGGGTTGGTTGGATTATGGATAGAACAACAAAAATATTATCGTGAACATTTACAACATCAACCTTTAATTTATGAACCTAAGCATCCACTATTGCAACAGGTAAATCATTGGTTAGATGATTATTTTGCTGGAAAAAATCCTTGTTTTAATGAAAATTTATTCAAACCTATAGGAAGCCAGTTTCAAAAACAAGTTTGGAATGCCTTATTAAAAATTCCCTATGGTCAAACGCAATCTTATCAACAATTCACTTTAACTTTAAATTTAAATGCAACTTATACTAGAGCTGTGGCAAATGCCATCAAACATAATCCGATTAGCATTATGATTCCTTGTCATCGAGTCATCGGAAAACATGGACAGCTGGTAGGGTATTCTGGGGGTATCGAAATCAAAAAAATGCTTCTTGATATAGAAAGTAAATTTAAACCTCTTTCTTAGATTTAACCACAAAAGCATTCAATTCACGATTATATTCATAATGAATTAATTTTAATCGTTGGATTAAATCTTCCATGTTAATCTCTAAATCATCACATAATTCTTCAAGCGAAGCGTATTGATCCCTTAACTTAGTATTAATAATGCTTAATAAAATATGTTTATCGTTTGTTAGTTTCATAGCGCTCTTCCTTTCTATTCTTATTTTATTCTTTTTTTAAAAATATCAGTAACATTTTTTCATATACTATGCTATACTATTAAAGGTTTTTTTAAGAAGGTTATTCGATATGAAAAAAAATGAGATTGATTTAACGAGTGGAAATTTATTTAAAAAAATATTTATTGTTGCTATTCCTTTGTTAGTTTCAGGAGTTTTACAACTTTTTTATAATGCTGCAGATTTAATTGTTTGTGGTAAGTTTGGTTCAGAACATTCAGTTGCCGCGATTTCTTCTACAAATCCATTAATCAATCTTCTTTGTAATTTATTTTTAGGATTAAGTATTGGTGCCAATGTAGTTATGGCTCGAAGTTATGGCTCTAACAATAAAGAAAAATGTTCACGAATTGTACATACCTCAATGATCCTTTCTATCATTATCGGAATTGGAATCGGTTTGGTAGGTGTGATTTTTTCATTTACCTTTTTAACTTGGATGAAAACCCCAGAAGATGTTATTCATTTATCGAATCAATATCTAAGTATCTATTTTTTAGGTTTACCTTTTTCCATGGTTTATAACTATGGTGCTTCTCTTTTGCGGGCAACAGGAGATACGAAACGACCGTTCTTTTTTCTATTGATTGCTGGCATAATGAATATAATTTTAAATTTAATTTTAGTGATTGTGTTTAAATTAGACGTAGCCGGTGTCGCTATTGCAACTATTACCTCTCAGGGAATTTCGGCTATCTTAGTGGTTTTATGTTTAATGCGCCATTCAGGATATTGTCATTTAGCAATAAAGCAATTAAAATTACACAAACAAGAATTAAAAGAAATGATTTTAGTCGGCGTACCTGCAGGAATTCAAGGAGCTATTTTTTCGATTTCGAATGTTTTAATTCAATCGAGTGTGAATAGTTTGGGTACTTTAGTGATGGATGGCAATGGTGCGTCTACTAGTTTAGAAGGCTTTGTCTATACAAGTATGAATTCAATTGCCCAAACGGGTCTTTCTTTTATTAGTGCAAATTATGGTGCAAAAAAAGTCAAAAATATCTATCGATCGATTCTTTATACAGTGATCTTAGTTACTCTTTTTGGTATCGGGTTGGGAGGTCTTGTCATTTTATTTGGTAAGCCTTTATTAAGTTTGTATGTTTCTAAAAATAAAGCGATTATTGATATTGGTTATAAACGATTAATTATCATTTGCTCGACATATTTTTTATGTGGTTTAATGGATACGCTTGCTTATACTTTAAGAGGCATTGGATACTCGATTCTACCGACGATTGTTTCACTTTGTGGAGGGTGCGGGTTACGGATTTTATGGATTTTTACAGTTTTTCAAATTCCAGCCTATAATAATTTACAAAGCTTAAGTGTTTCTTATCCAATTTCTTGGCTCATCACGACGCTTGTACATCTCTTTCTCTTTCTTATTTTAAAAAATAAAGCTTTTCATCAATTAAAAAACGAAACGGAACTAAAGCCTATCAATGTAAGAAATTAAATAGTTCTTGCAATTATAGGCTTTTTTTAATAAAATTTATCTATATTAAAGAGGTAGAATTCATGAAAAAAATCAAAAAAATTCTTGTGGTTTTAATTAGTTTATTTTTATTTGTTTCTTGTGATACTCAGGGGCATGCTTCTTTTCAAAAAAATGTATTGACCCCAATTAGTGATATCCTTCAAACAGGTTCTGGAACGTATAATATCGAAGGTTCGATAACTAAAATTAAGCGTAATGATGATAGTTTAATGAATATTTGGATTCAAAATTATAATGAAAAACAACAGGACGATGATGCTATTTTAGTAAAAAGTGATAAAACCTTTTTTAATGTTGGAGAATTTATTAAAGTAACAGGAAAATATGAAGAAAATAATGGCCTACCTCAACTGATTGCTTCATCCATTGGAATTCAAAATGGAACAGATAATTACTTGCATCAACCATTAGAAATAGAGGATGAACAATGGAGTTTATATTCGAAAAAATTACTCAATCGGTTAGTCAAAGTGAAAAATGGTATTTTAACTTCACTTTCTTATCATGAAACTTCTCAAAATATTTTTGGGCAATTACAATGGCAAAGTTTATTGATTGATGTTAGAGCTCAAGCGGATAGTGTAGAAAATACCCAAAAGATGATGAAGGCTTTACAAAACGCAAAAGATAAAGGCGTTAATGTTACTTTGACGGGGATTTTAGAACCTAATTTAGATCAATCCGGTTATCAAATTTTGGTTCTTGATGAAAATGATATTAAAATATCCGCTTCTATCGGAGATAAAAGCTTACAAATATATGCGATTAATGATTTTCATGGATCGGTCATTGCCAATCAAAATGAAGCAGGAATCGTGAAAGTGGGCAGTTTTTTAAAAGTTAAAAAAGAAGAGGAAGATGCGGTTTTATTAAATTCTGGTGATTTATGGCAAGGCTCGATTGAGTCGAATTTAAATCATGGGGAATTATTAACCGATTGTATGAATGAAATCGGATTTGATGCTTTTACATTAGGAAATCATGAATTTGACTGGGGTGCTGATTATATTCAACGAAATCGACAAAGAAAAAGCAAGGATAATTATCAAACTCCATTTTTAGCCGCAAATATTTATAATTACGATATTGATAATAAAATAGCTTTAGATTATGCAAATTTAGGAAATGAATATACCATTAAAACAATGGATAATGGTTTAAAGGTTGGAATTATTGGAGTGATCGGAAAAGATCAAATTACTTCCATTTCATCGCAATATGCAGATAATTATACCTTTAAAGATCCAACCCCTATCATCAAAAATTTATCCGATAAATTAAGAGTAGAACAAGAAGTTGATGTTGTTTTATTAGATTGTCATACAAACCAAGAAAGTATTAAAGAAACTAGTGAACTAGGTGAGGATGCTTCAGGTATTACTAGTATTTCAACGATTTCTAATAAACGCTATGTGGATGCCGTTTTTTGTGCACATAGTCATTATGATGAAACCGATTATGTCAATGGTGTTCCTTTTATTCAAGGCTCATGTAATGGAAAATTAATTTCGTCTGTTACTTTATCTGTTGCTACGAATGGAAATGTGACATGTGAACAATATGATAATCTCAATGCAAGTAGTATTGCTATTTCTAAAGAAGATCCTACATTAAGAAATTTAGTAGATACTTATAAAGAAAATAGTGATGCAGTGGGAAAAGAAGTGTTAGGAAAAATTTCTGGTTCCTTAAATAAAAGTTCGACCCTTGTAAATCTTGTGTGTGCTGCAATGGCAAGCTTTGCTGAACAAAATCATATCGATATCGACTATGCGATTGCAAATACAGGTCGTGCTAATTTAAGCGCTGGTAATGTAACATATGCACAATTATATAAGGCTTTACCTTTTGATAATCAAATTTATATTTTAGAAGTGGATGGTTCAGATATTCGCAACGAATTACAATATGGAAATTGTATGTATCGCGTAAATCCAAATCTACTTTCGAATAATCGGCGCTATACAATTGCAGTGTTAGATTATCTTGCATTACATCGAAATACGAATCGGGATTATAATTATTTTCGTTCGATGACAATTATTGATTTTTATAAAAAGACAGGTTATGAAATTTATAATTATCGTGACTTGACGGCAGATTATCTACGACAATTCAATAATACGATTGATACAAGTCTTTTTGATAGTTCGAACCCACACCATGATATTTCTAAATTGACTACGGTCGTTAATTTTACTGATTAGATTGCAACCTCGACAAAGCTTAAAAAAAGTGTTATAGTTAGTATGATGTTAAGATAGGAAGTGCTATTATGCAATTTTTACAAAAAGAAACCACCAAAAAATTAATTGTTGCCTGTGTTTATCTTATTTTAGGAATTGTATTATGTTTTTTTCCTGAAAAAGTCAAAATTTTTGTGTGTTATGTCTTTGGTGGTCTTTTAATTGCAGCAGGAATT
>CANQFQ010000016.1 GCA_947599835.1 uncultured Bacilli bacterium | reverse complement strand
TAGAATTCTAATATATAAATTAATTTTTGTCAAACTTAGTCGAGGTTATTGCAACAGATTAATTATTTTTCTATGTTTTCATCAAAATTATTTATTTCGTTGCAATAACTTTGTCACTTAACATTTTTTTTAATTTATTGATAAAAAAAACAGCTCTTACGAACTGTTTAGTCACTTTTACTTAATTACTTGTTTTAATTTTGCAGATTTACCAGTTAATTTGCGAAGATAATATAATTTAGCACGTCTAACTTTACTATGTCCAATTACTTTAATTCCAGCAATTACAGGACTGTTGAATGGAAAGATTCTTTCAACACCTACGTTGTTAGAAATTTTTCTTACAGTAAACGTTTTTGCAATGCCTTCTCCACGCATTTTAATAACTGTACCTTCAAATGCTTGAATACGTCTTTTTTCACCTTCAACAATATTAACATCCACTTTTACATAATCGCCGATGCTAATTTTAGGTAAATCATGACGAATTTGATCATCAACAACTTCTCTAACTAAATTCATATTCATACGATTTCACCTCTTATTTTTATAAGATGTTCATGGACTAGTGACTCAAATTCCAGCGGACCATCAGAGCAAAAATGCATAATAATGATAACAAAAACAATAAAAATATGCAAGTTTTATTTCATAAACTTTTTAGCTTTTTCAATTGCTAATGTTTCACTCGAAGAATTTGACAATTCATTTAACCATTTTTTTTCTTTTTTGGTAAATGTTTTTTTAGCAATTAAATCAGGACGATTCGTCAAAGTTTTAAGATAGCTTTGCTTGAATCGCCAAGCTTGAATCGCTTCATGATTTCCAGAAAATAAAATATCAGGAATTTTTTTATTTTCATATTCTCTTGGAAAGGTATATTGTGGATATTCTAAAAGTCCACTTTCAAAAGATTCATCTTGTAGCGAAGCATTTGAAATACTGCCTTCTAATAGCCGAATTGTTGCATCAGCAACAATCATTGCCGGAATTTCTCCACCAGTTAAAATATAATCACCTATAGAAAGTTCACCATCAACTTCATCAAGAATACGTGCATCAACACCTTCATAATGACCACAAATTAAAATGAGATGTTCCATTTTTGCAAATTCGTGTGCCATGCTTTGATTAAATGTTACGCCACTGGCAGAAAGTAAATAAACTTTACTTTGTGATGTTTTCACACTTCGAATAGCATCCATAACCGGTTGACATTGTAAAATCATTCCGGCCCCGCCGCCTGTAGGATAATCATCCACACGTTTATTTTTATCTAAAGAAAAATCACGAATATCGATACAATTTACTTCAACAATCTTCTTTTCAATCGCTCTTTTGATGATAGAAGTGTTCACAAATTCATTAAAAAAATGTGGAAACAATGTTAATATATCAATTCTTTTCATCTGGAATCATTCCTTTAATAGGTTTAATTTTAATAATTTTCTTTTTAACATCTACATTTTCTAAAAAATTATCGATAAAAGGATACAAAAATGTCGTTTTATCGGGTTGTTCAATACGCAAATTATATTGACGTCCAAAATCTATGACAGCAATTACTTTTCCAATAACTATATCTTGATATACAATACTACAATCCAGCAAATCACTATAATAATAATGATCTTTGGGTAAATCATCACTTGATACTTCTTTATAGATTTCATAGCCTATATATTTTTCAACTAAATTAATATCATTAAAATCTATAAAAGTAATAACATCCATATTTTTTATTTTTTGATAAGAAGCTATTTTTAAAATAATTTTTTGTTGTGTTTCTGGGTGTATTAAAATGACTTCACTATTTTTTTGATATCTTTTTTTTGAAAAATCCGAATAAGAATAAACTTTTAAGGCCCCCATAAGTCCATAGGTAGCGACAATTTTTCCGACTAAAACTAACATTTTTTCACCTTCTTTCAAAAAAAATAGATGTTACCATCTATTCATTTTCTTCATATGATTCAAATTTGATGCGCACTCTTTGATCATTCAAACGGGCTTTAATAGAAACGACTTCACGAATAGCTTCAGCTACCACACCATTTTTTCCAATCAAACGGGCAACATCATCTTTATCCGCCGTAACAACAATTTCTAAAGGTTCGCCTTCGATTTGAGGCATTGTTGTAATCATTAAAGCATCTGGTTTCGTAACCATAGGTAGAATTATTTTTCTAATTAATTCTTCCATCATGATTACTTATCCTCAGTTTTGGTTTCTTTTTTAACAAATTTTTCTTCGTGAATTCTCTTTAAAATACCACGTTGTGATAAAAAAGATCTTACTGTGTCAGAAGGAATGGCACCTTTTTTTAACCATTGATAAGCTTTTTCATCATCAAGAACAATTTTAGCTGGATTTACTTTTGGATCATAAGTTCCAAGAATTTCAATAAAACGACCATCGCGTGGACTATGAGAATCAGCAACGACAATACGATAACTAGCCAAATTATGACGGCCTACTCTTTGCATTCTAATTTTTACAGACATTTTCATTTCCTCCTTGTTGCAGTCTAATTATAATGGTTCAAAACATATCTGTCAAGTATTTTTACTTGCCACATTTAATTAAATGAGAATTATCCATTTTTTCTAAAAACTTCGATTCCCCATTTTTCCTTTCATTTGTTTCATCAATTCCTTAGATTGTTCAAATTTTTTTAAAACATTATTTACATCGCTAACTTGCATTGCACTGCCTTTGGCAATTCTAATTTTACGAGAAGCTTTTAAAACTTCTGGATGCTTTCTTTCATATGGAGTCATACTTTGAAGAATCGCTTTTGTTTTTTTCATTTCAACTTGTGCTCGATTCATATCTTCTGCAGAAATTTTTGGCATACCCGGAATAAATCTTAAAATTTTTGAAATCGAACCTAAACGATTCACTTGTTCCATTTGAGCTAGCATATCATCTAAATCAAATTTGCCACTCATCATCTTGTTCACTGCTTTTTTAGCTTCTTTTTCATCTATTTTTTCTTGTGCTTGCTCAACTAATGTTAAAATATCTCCCATACCGATAATCCGGTCTGCCATCCGATCGGGATGGAAAATTTCGATATCCTCCATTTTTTCACCAAAAGCCACATATTTAATTGGAATACCCGTCAAAAATTTAATAGATAAAGCTGCACCTCCTCGTGCATCACTATCCATTTTAGTCATGATTAAACCCGTAATATTTAATTTTTCATGAAAAGCATTAGCAACATTCACACTATCTTGACCAGACATTGCATCAATAATTAAAATAGTTTCGGTCAAATCGATTAAATGAGAAATATTTTCAAGTTCTTGCATTAAAGCCGCATCGATTTGTAAACGACCGGCAGTATCAATAATAACTACATTAAAATTATTATTTTTTGCATAATCCACCGCACTTGTTGCAATTTTTTCTGCGGATGCTTTTTCCATCGTAAAACAAGGCACTTGAATTTGATTGGCAATGGTTTTCAATTGTTCAACGGCAGCGGGACGATAAATATCTGCCGCTACTAACAGTGGATTTTTACCATTTTTCTTTAATAATTTAGCCAATTTACCGGAAGTTGTTGTTTTACCACTACCATTTAATCCAACCATCATAATTACCGTAGGTCGATTTAATTCAAATTTTAATGGAGCAGTTTCTTTTCCAAACAATTCAACCAGTTCATCCTTGACAATTTTAACAACCATTTGTGAAGGAGTCAAAGAAGCCATTACTTTTTCGCCTATAGCTTTTTCTTTCACATTATTAACAAATTGTTTGACAACTTTAAAATTAACATCCGCTTCTAAAAGGGCAATACGAATTTCTTTTAACATTTCATCCATGTTGGATTCTGTTAATTTTCCTTGCCCTCTAATTTTCTTAAAAATACCTTGTAATCTTTCTTGTAGACCTTCAAACGCCACGTTATTCACCATCCTGTAAAATTTGTTCTATTTTTTTCCTTTTTGATTCATCTAAATCTTGAATTTCAGCCATAATTTTTTCTTTTAACTTGAATATATGCAATTTACTTTCATAGTTTTCAAGTAATGTTGTCGTTCTTTTAATTAAGTCAAACACTGCCGTTCTGCTTACTTTCATATTATTTGCAATTTCACTTAATGAAAAATCATCTGCATAGTAATAATCCATCATCTCTTGTTGTTTACTTGTTAAAAGATTGCGATATATGTCAAGTAAAAGATTGATTCTTTTTGATTTTTCAATATCCATTAAATGATAACTCCAAATAAAATACTAATTAATGTAAAAATTAAAAAATAAGTGATGGCTGTTTTATGAAAAATTTCTTGCTTATAAAATCCTTTTCGATATTCAGGTGGAATAACCATATAAGCAAAAATCAAAGCAATCAAAGCATCGCTGACTAATTGTGCCACTAAAAGATTCGCACCAAAAACAAGACTGCACAAATAATTAATTACCACTTGAATCAATAAAATAAAAATTAATTGTAATATAAAACTTCTTCTCATTATTCTTCATCCCCTAATCCTTTTGTTAAGCCATATAAGTATTGTTCCAAATCAAATTCTTCTATATCCTCTAATTTTTCA
Source organism: uncultured Bacilli bacterium (assembly GCA_947599835.1). Taxonomy (GTDB): domain Bacteria; phylum Bacillota_I; class Bacilli_A; order RFN20; family CAG-631; genus Caccosoma. The sequence continues at coordinate 23,275 of CANQFQ010000016.1, read as the reverse complement.
CCAAAACATATGAATTTTACGGGAATTTTTAATTCATCTTTAATGGCCAATATAATACCGCCTTTCGATGTGGAATCCATTTTTGTTAAAATGATGCCGCTCACCGAAGTGGCTTCAAAAAAGGCTTTTGCTTGCAAAACACCGTTTTGACCGGTCGTTGCATCAATGACCAATAAAACTTCATCCGCTGGTCGTTGTAATTCTTTGAAAATAATACGATTCATTTTTGCTAATTCATCCATTAAGTTTTGTTTTGTTTGTACGCGACCTGCCGTATCACAAATTAATAAATCATATTTTTCATTTTTTGCTTTCTTCAAAGCATCATAAATGACAGAGGAAGGATCACTATTTTCTTTGCCCGTCACAATCTCAACGCCTACGCGATCGGCCCAAATTTTTAATTGGTCAATCGCACCAGCACGAAAAGTATCGCCAGCAGCAAGTAAAACTTTTTTATGTTCTTTTTTATAGCGATGGCATAATTTAGCTATAGAAGTGGTTTTACCCACACCATTCACCCCAACAATTAATAAAACAGTTAAATCATTTTTAAATTCAATTTCGGAAGATAAAATATCATCACTTGTATACGCAACAAACATTTTATCTACTAATATTTCATTAATTTGTTCAATTTCTTTGACTTTAGAAACAGCGACTTCAGCTTGGGTTGCCTCAATAATGCTCATAGCAGTTGAAACACCCACATCCGATTCAATTAATATTTGCAATAATTCATCAAAATAATCTTCATTCCCTGTTTTATATTTACCTTTTAAACGAGCTAATTTATCAACAAAATTCTTTCTGGATTTATCAAGACCAGAAACATATTTTTCTTGTTGGGTGGTTTTTCTTTTAGCTAATGCCTCTCTAATCTTTTTAAATAACCCCATATCGTAATTTCCTTTCTATCTTGCAACTTTTGATAATGCTTCTTTAGCAGCAAATTGCTCTGCTTCTTTTTTTGTTTTTCCTTTTCCTCTTCCTAATTCTATGTTATTATGAACCACTTTAAAATAAAAAGTTTTATTATTATCTTGACCTATGGTTCCAATTTCAACATATCGCAAAGGATCACGACTATCACTTTGAATCAGTTCTTGAAGTTGGGATTTATAATCATTCACTTCAAGTTCAGGTAAATCTTTTAAAATTCTTTTTAACCAAGTGATAGCAACTCTTTTAGCTACACTATATCCTTGATCAATATAAATCGCACCTAAAAAAGCTTCCACACAATCTGCAATTAAAGATTCTTTTTCACGACCCTTACTTTTTTCTTCACCTCGACCGAGTAACATATAATCATTAATATGAATTTCTCGACCCAATTGAGCTAAACTCACTTCTTGAACTAATTTAATCCTAAGTTTTGTCATTTCGCCTTCTTGCATATTTGGATATTTTTTATAAATCAAATCAGCGGAAACAATTTGAAAAACAGCATCTCCCATATATTCCAATCGTTGATAATCTTTCATGAGATTATTTTCATTGGCATAGGAAGAATGGGTTAATGCTTCAACAAATAAATCATGATTTTTGGGATGGATGTGATAGGGTTTTAATAACTTTTCAAAATTATTGTTCATATTTTTCCTTTAATGTTTCACAAATATGACTTTTAATCATGTTTATCGTGAAATCAATTCCTGTTTCAAAAGCTAAAGCATCACTATTTCCGTGTGCCTTTACACAAATTTTATTACAGCCAATTAGCATTGCTCCTCCACCCCGATTTGGATCAATGTGTTCTTTCATTTGTTGGATTCCGGATTTAGCAAACAAATAACCGATTTTTGTAAAAAGATTCTTTTTGAATGCTTTTTTCATTAATTTTGACATCATCGAAGCTGTACCTTCAATGGATTTAAGCAAAACATTTCCAGCATAACCACCCGTTGCTACAACATCAGCTTCACCATTCAAAACAAATTTTGATTCCATATTGCCTTTAAACCAAGAATATTTTTTTTCTTTTAAAATAGCAAAAGCCTCTTTGCCCTCTGGACATCCTTTTTTATCTTCAGCACCATTAGATAAAAGATAAACTTGAACATCTTCTTTATGAAATAAACTTTGATAAACCACTTGCCCCATTTCAGCAAATTGTGCAATTTGTTCTCCAGTGTTTTCATTGCTTGCTCCAAGGTCAAGCATTAAAACAAATTTTTTAGGATCAAGCGTTGGAAATAAAGTCCCTAAAGCCGCTCTTTTTACATTTTTGATTAATTTAACTTTTAACGTTGATAAGGTTAAAAAAGCACCAGTTGAGCCACAACTAATGACTCCATCACAAATGCCATCGGCACATAATTCAACAGCCTTATTCATACTTGTTTCTTTTTTACGCAAAATACTCAAAGCCCCATCTTCCATTCCCATAACATCTTCAGCATGATATAAAATGGCTTTATTTTCTAAGGCCTTTAATTCTTCTTTTTTTCCTACAACATGAAATTCTACATCTTGATGCTTCTTTAAATAATTTAAAATGGCTTGAACAACGATACTGCTTCCAAGATCTCCTCCCATAGCATCAACAGCTAACTTAATCACGACTATCACCCCATTGCAAATAGTATAACACATTTTTTTACATTTTTGAGAGATTTACTTAATTTTTGTTAAAAATTAAGATAAGTAGTTCTAAAATCAAAAAATAAACGCATAAAATTAGAATGCATTAATTCATATTTGAAGATAAAAATTAGTCTTGAAAATCTTTTATCTCACACGCAAATATGATATACTAAAAAAGGAGAGAAAACGGATGGAATTTTTCAAAAAATTGTTCAAGAAAAAAGAGCAAAAACCAGTTGAAAACACTAAAGAAACTGAATCTAAACAAAAAGAAGTAGAAAAACCAACGCATCGGACTCCAAACGAAAAATAAGTAAAAAGGAGAACGTAAAAAGAGTAGGCTCTCCTACTCTTTTTTACTTGTAATAGGTATGGATTATAAGTCACAATTAAATGAACAACAATATTTAGCAGTAACATCCAACGCACATTATCTTAGAATTATCGCCGGTGCTGGAAGTGGGAAAACAAGAGTGCTGACTTTTCGTATTGCCTATTTAATTGAACATTGTAATCTATATCCTTCGCAAATTCTCGCAATTACTTTTACCAATAAAGCAGCAGAAGAAATTCATTATCGTGTACGCGAAATGTTAAATGATTTTTCTTTAAATATGCGGATTTCAACATTTCATTCATTTTGTGCTAGACTTTTAAGAGAAGATATTAAGCATATGGATTATCCTAGTAATTTTACGATTCTTGATGAAGATGATCAAAAGAAAATCATCAAAAAAATTATCGAAGATAAAATGATTAGTAATAAAGATTTCACCATTAAATATTTGCTTGACTTTATTGCTAACAAAAAAAATAATTGGGAATCTCCCGATACTGTATTAAAAAATAGTGTTAATAATTATTATGAGCATTTAAAAGCAGAAGTTTATCAAGAATATGAAACAAGATTAAAAAAGGGCTTTTATTTAGATTTTGATGATTTGATACTAAAAACCATCACGATTTTAAAAAATCATCCCTTTGTTTTAGAAAAATGGCAACGTCGATTAAAACATATATTGGTAGATGAATTTCAAGATGTAGATGCCAATCAATATCTTTTGCTAAAATTACTTGTCGGAGATGAAAATGATTTTACTGTCGTTGGTGATCCAGACCAAACCATTTATACTTGGAGAGGTGCTGATATTAAAATTATTTTAGATTTAAACAAAGAATATCCATCCTTAGAAACGATAAATCTCGAACAAAATTATCGGTCAACAGGCAATATTTTAAAAATTGCGAATCGTTTAATTCAAAATAATATTCATCGATTAAAAAAGAATTTATTTACGCAATCAAGTGAGGGAGAAGAAATTCATTTTTTCCATGCAATAGACAGTTTAAGCGAAGCGAAATATGTAGCTGAAAATATTCGTTCTTTGTATGATGGCGTGCATGTAAACTATCAAGATTTTGCTATATTATATCGTGCAAATAGTCTTACCGCAGAACTAGAAAAAACGTTTGTCGAAAAACATATTCCTTATAAGATTTATGGAGCAATACGTTTTTATCAAAGAAAAGAAATTAAAGATTGTGTGAGTTTCTTAAAATTAGCGACTAATTTTGAAGATGATTTGGCTTTTACTCGTTGTTTAGAATGTATGCGAAGAGGCATAGGAGAAACTTCTGAAAAGAAAATTCAAGCCTATGCACAAACAGAAAACATGCCGATTTTACCATGCATTTTGAAAAATAAAGAAAATCTTCCAATGACCTTTGAGATTTCTACAAAAACCGCTAATGCTTTAAATGCTTTCGTTAAAAGTATTGTAATGTTGCATGATAAATTACTTGTTGAACCTAAAAAAGCCGACAAAGTACTTTATGATTATTTACTCGATTGTGGTTATATCGATGAACTAAGAATCAGTGAACAAGATGAACGAATTGAAAATATCAAAGTTTTTATCAATCAATTCGAAAGTTTTTTAAAAAAAGAAAATGCAACCATCGATCAATTTTTACAAGATATTGCTTTATATACTTCACAAGATGAAATGGAAACGAAAGAACAATTCCAAGATTGTGTAAAATTAATGACGATTCATACGGCTAAAGGACTTGAATTTGATAATGTTTTTGTCTATGGACTTATAGATGGAATTTTCCCTTCTTCTCGAGCAATTCAAGAAAAAATAGATGGCATTGAAGAAGAACGAAGAATTTTATATGTTGCTTTAACAAGAGCCAAGAAAAGGCTGTTTTTAACAGATAGTGGAGGTAGAAATTACGCTGGAATCAAATATCCATCTCGATTTTTAAGAGAAATTAAAGATGTGGCTATAAAGCAACATCTAAATGTTCAAATCGATACTCAAAAGAACAATAACCACGACACTATATTTAAAAAAGGAAGTATTATTTCTCATAAAATTTTTGGTCAAGGAATTGTTTTATATGAAGAAAATGGTTTAATTGAAGTCGTTTTTCATGACCCAAAATATGGAAGAAAAACATTAATTGCAGATCACCCTTCAATTACGTTAATAAAACAATAAAGGAGCATACTTATGGATAATAAAATTTTAGAAAGAATTCAAACTTTAAATCAATTATTAAAACGTTATAACTATGAATATTATCAATTAAATGAATCTAGTGTTTCCGATCAAGAATATAATCGTTTGATGGATGAATTAATTGAATTAGAAACTTTATATCCGCAATATAAATTACCAGACTCACCCACGCAACATGTTGGAGGGTCCTATAGTAATGAATTTAATAAAATTAAACATGCTGTCCCTATGTTATCTTTAAGCAATGTTTATGATGAAAATGAAATTGAACAATTTAATCATCGAATTGAAGAGGCTTTATCGCTTCATCAAAAATATCAATATGTGTGTGAATGCAAGATTGATGGATTGTCGATTTCTTTAGTCTACAAACAAGGACATCTAGTGCAAGCTTCTACGCGAGGAGATGGCGTCATTGGGGAAGATATTACTGCGAATGCTTTCAATATTGATTCCATTCCTAAAAACATTGACTATCTACAAGATTTAGAAGTTCGTGGTGAAGTGTATATGTCAATTGAAACATTAAACCAATTAAATGCAATCAGAATGAAAAACCATGAAACTCCATTTGCTAATTGTAGAAATGCCGCAAGTGGTTCATTAAGACAATTAGATCCTTCCATTACTAAAGAACGTCATTTGGATGTTTTCTTATATACCTTAGTAGATCCTACAAAACATGGTATTCATAAACAATATGATGCTTTACAATTTATGAAAAAATTAGGATTTCCAGTAAATAAAGAAGCTAAAATTTGCAATAATGTTCAAGATATTTTTGCTTTTATTCAATACTTAGGTGATAAAAGAGAACATCTTCCTTATGATATTGATGGTGTTGTTTTAAAAATTAATGAACTTGATTTGTATGAAACAATTGGTTATACCGCAAAAGCACCAAAGTGGGCAACCGCTTATAAATTTCCACCTAAAGAAATGACCACACGCCTTTTAGATATTGTTTTTACTGTGGGTAGAACAGGACGAATTACTCCAAATGCCGTTTTGGAACCTGTAAAAGTTGCAGGTTCTACCATTCGCAAGGCTACCTTACATAATGAAGATTTTATTTTAGAAAGAGATATTAAAATCAATGATATTGTGGTCATTCGTAAGGCTGGTGATGTTATTCCTGAAGTGGTACGGGTAGTCAAGGAAAGACGAGATCAATCAGCTAAAGATTTTAAAATGATTGATCGTTGCCCTATTTGCAATGAACCCATCTATCGAGAAGAGGATAAGGCTGCACATCTCTGCATTAATATTGATTGCCCTGCTAGATTATTAGAAAGCATTACGCATTTTGCAAGCCGCAAAGCAATGGATATTGATGGTTTAGGTGAAGCAAATGTCAAATTATTTGTTGAGCAAGGATTTATTAAATCTGTGGCTGATATTTATCATTTAAAAGACTTTGAATATGAATTAAAACATTTACCTGGTATGGGAGAAAAATCGATTGCTAATTTATTACAAGCTATAGAAAAATCAAAAAATAATGCTTTAGAAAAATTAGTATTTGGTTTGGGTATTCCTGAAGTGGGTGAAAAAACAGCTAAAATATTAGTGAATGAATTTTCTACAATGGATCGATTAATGAATGCCACCATGGAACAACTCAATGAAATTTATTCGATTGGTGAAATCATGGCAGATGCGATTTATCATTATTTTAGAGAACAAAAAAATTTACAATTAATTGAAACTTTAAAAGAAATAGGATTAAACATGGGACAAGAAACAAGTCAACGTTCTGTCAAAGATTCTTTCTTCAGTAATAAAACTATCGTTTTAACCGGAACTTTATCTTTTATTGGAAGAATTGAAGCAACCGAATTATTAGAAAGTGTAAATGCTAAAATGACGTCTTCTGTATCCAAAAAAACTTCTTTAGTGATTGTAGGTAATAATCCAGGTAGTAAATATGATAAGGCACTTGCGTTGCAAATTCCGATAATGGATGAAGAAGAATTTCATCATCAATTAATGGAAGAAAAACTGATTTTATTTTAAGAATATAATCGTGTGAATACGGGTGATAAAATGGAAAATAATTTTTCAACTTATATGATTCATTTAAGAAAAGAACAGGAATTAAGTCAAGAAGCGTTCGCTAAGAAATTAAATTTAACCCTTAATACTGTCAAAAAATGGGAAAATGGAGAAGAAATTCCAACGAAGGAAATCATTAAAAAAATTTCCGATACTTTCGATGTTTCTAATAAAATGTTACTTGACTTAGCGACGCAAAGTAAAAAAGACATTCAAAAAACACCTTTGGGGTTTCGTTCCTTTGTTTTAGCAAATGTTTATTTATTTGCAATGATTGTTAGTTTAGTTTTATTGGTTTTATTGTGTTTTCAGCCAAATAAATCTGCCTTATGGATCATTATCTTTGCAGTTTTATCGGCGGTTTTTATCTTTTTATTCACAATTTCAAGAACCCATTCAAGGATTTTGTTATATCAAAATCAACATGGGATCTATTTAAAAAATGATTTGTTTATTGCTTATGATGAAATACAAGCATGCTATACCAAAGAAAGCAAAGGAATTCATTTATTATATGCATCCAGCGGCTATCTTATAATACAAACAAAAGATCAAACCTATGAAATTGGTCCAATGAAACAAGTAGAAAGTATATGCAGTGAAATTATGGCCTTAAAAAACAAGCAAAACAAACAAAGTAATTATTTTGATTATTTCGATTAATGCCGGTAAAAACAGGCATTTTTCTTTCCACATTTTGACACATTAAATATTTTTATACTTTCCTTACCATATTAATAATGGTGATGTTATGAAAGAAAAAAAACTTTTTATTATTGGTGCTTTGATGATATATGGTTTATCAACGTTAAGTCATTTTATTTTTAAATGGTCTAATTATTCTCCTTTTTTTGGTTATTTAACTCCTATTAATGAAAGTCTTTTTCAACATGCAAAAATGTTTTTTTATCCTTGTGTTCTATATTTTTTTATCACAGGGATTTTATTTCATAATACATTTCAAATAAATCTTAAAAAATGGGTCTTTCTCCCATTAATTGTTTTTTTTACAACATTTGTTATCGTGTATGGCACTTATTATTTCTTCCAACTTATTTTCCATTTAGAATCCATGATAATAGATATTATTTCTTTATTTGTAGGTATTTGCTTAGGAAACTGGTTTGCCTATTTAATATATAAAAAGAAGAATGCGATTTATTTATCTCCTTCCATTTCTTTAATTGCTATCATCGGCATCGTAATTATCTTTACTTCCTGGACGATTAAGCCACCAAGAGAAGATTTTTTCTATGATAAAGAAAATCAAACCTATCAAGAAGTTTTTGAATGATCTTTTCTCAATTTATTCACAAATGCGATCATTTCATGAACCACTAAAGGCATCATTGAAAATAAGGTAATCATCAACCAATCATAGAATTGTAAATGCGTAGTTTTAAATATAACATTGAAGAATGGAATTTCCGTGACCATAATTTGAATACCATACCCTAATAAAAATGAAACAATCAATAACTTATTTTTAAATAATCGTTGGTCAAACGCCGTACGGAACATATTTTTCATTCCAATACTGTGATATAATTGACTTAACGCTAAGGTACAAAAGGCATAAGTTTGTGCCTTTTTTACGATCATCGGATTTTCTAAGATCTTTAAAAGTGTTGCATACGTGATGTGGTATCCATTTTGTATACAAAAATAAACAGGGACAATCAAATAGGCAGCAAGTGAAATAAAGCCAATTAACAATCCATAAACAATTAAAATTTTCATGCCACCTTTAGCAAATAAAGATTCTTTAGCATTTCGCGGCTTTTCCTCCATTAATTCTTGTCCATTATCATCTTGTCCTAAAGCAAGTGCAGGTAGTGAATCGGTTAAAAGATTGACCCATAAAATATGAATAGCTAATAAAGGAATCGGTAAATTTAATAAAACACCTAAAAACATGGTTAAAATTTCACCAATATTACTCGATAATAAGAATAATAGAGACTTTTTAATATTGGTATAAATTCCTCTACCTTCTTGAACAGCTTTTTCAATAGAAGAAAAATTATCATCACTTAAAATCATGTCGGAGGCACTTTTAGCGACATCCGTTCCTGTGATGCCCATTGAAATGCCGATATCCGCAACTTTTAAACTTGGGGCATCATTCACACCATCACCTGTCATTGCCACAATATTTCCTTGCTTTTTTAAAGCTTGAACGATTCTTACTTTATGTGAAGGAGATACTCTTGCAAATACCCGATAATTTTGAATTTCTTTCTGCAATTGCTCATCACTGAATAAATCTAAATCATTTCCACTAATACATTGTTGTTTTGTATCTGCGATATTTAATTGCTTTGCTATAGCAAACGCTGTATTTTTATGATCTCCAGTAATCATCATGGTTTGAATTCCTGCTTTTTTTAATCTTTTTATCGATGCAATAGCCTCTTTACGAGGAGGATCAATCATTCCCACTAAACCAATAAAAATCAAATGATTTTCATCTAAAATGGTTGTTTCTTTATAAGCAAGCGCTAAGACTCTTAATGCATTTTCTGCCATTTCATCGGCAATATTTAATATTTTATCTTTATCATTTTTAGATAACAAAACCACTTTTTGATGTATGAGAATTCTATCACATCGTTGAATAATTTGATCTAAAGCACCTTTGGTAAACATTATTGTCGTAAAATCTTTTTTATGTAAGGTTGACATCATTTTTCGTTCACTATCAAAGGGAATCTCATTGATTCTTTGATACTCCATCAAAGATGACTCTTTTATCCTTTCATTTGCAAAAGAAAGTAAAGCAATTTCTGTTGGATCACCAATTTCTTTTTGATTTTCTATTTTTGCATCATTGCATAAGGCCATTCCCATGGCTAATGGATTTAGTGTAGCATTAAATTGTTGTTGCGTAAATATTTGATGATTCATATAGGCTTGTACCACAGTCATTTTATTTTGTGTCAAAGTACCTGTTTTGTCCGAACAAATAATATTAACTGCCCCTAACGTTTCGACACTATGTATCTTTCTTACAATCGTATTAACTTTAACCATTTTTTGCACTCCTAAAGATAAAACAATGGTAACAACAGCAGGTAATCCTTCAGGAATCGCTGCTACAGCTAATGAAATTGAGGTGATTAACATTTCAATTACATTTCGTCCTTGAATCAATGCAACAATTAATAATAAAAAACAAATCGTAATAGAAATAATTCCTAAAATTTTTCCTAATTCGGCAAGTTTTTTTTGTAAAGGTGTCAGATGTTCTTGTTGTTCATTCAGCATTTTTGCAATAGAACCAATTTGGGTATTCATTCCGATATGCGTCACGATTCCTTCTCCATGACCATAAGTCACATTGGTCGACATATAGGCCATATTTTTTCGATCGCCCATAGAAGTATCTAAATTACAAATCATTTTTGCGTTTTTTTCGACAGGAATAGATTCTCCAGTCAAGGAAGATTCATCAATTTTTAAATTTACCGATCGTGTAATTCTTAAATCAGCAGGCACAATCCTACCCGTTTCTAAAATCACCAAATCCCCCACAACTAAGTCCTTTGCTAAAATTTCCATGATTTGCTGATTTCTTTTTACTAAACAATGTGGAGAAGTCATTTTTTTGAGCGCAGCTAATGCTTTTTCAGCTTTAAATTCTTCGATCGTTCCAATAAAAGCATTTAACAACACAACAATCAAAATAATAAAAGCATCCACATATTCTTTTAACAAAATCGAAATAACAAAGGCAATACCTAAAATATATATTAATGGATCTGTCAATTGACTGATAAATAATTTAATCACATTTTTTTTCTTTTGTTCAACGAGTTCATTTTTTATTTTTAAATTGGTTCTAGCTTGTACTTCTTGATCGCTTAATCCTTGTTCAACATTTGTTTTTAATTCTTTTTCTACTTCATTAATCGTTTGGTGATGATACATAAGAACTTCCTCCCATTATTCATTCAAAATGTATATGTCTTTTGAACTATCATTTAGACTTTTTTCAATCGACAAAAAAATTAGCAAAACAATCGTTTATAATTTGTTTCATTTCGTGATAAAATAAATAAAAAAGGAGTGATACTATGTTAAAATTCAGTGACTATCCATATGAGCCGATTGATATTGATCAAATTACCAAAGACATGACTCAAATGATTGCGACATTTGAAAATGCTAAAAATGCTCAAGAACAAATCGACTTAGTCCATAAAATAAATGAATATCGAAGTAAAGTTGAAACCAATTTTAACTTAGTTGAAGTTCGTTTTACTTTAAATGTGAATGATTCATATTATCGTAAACAAAAAGAACTTTGTGATGAAGTTGCACCTCAATATAGTGCTTTAGTCAATCAATACTATAAAGCACTCATTGAAAGTCCTTATCAAAAAAAATTAGAAAAAGAATTTGGAAAACTCATTTTTGAAATAGCAAAAGTTTCTTTACAAGCCTTTGATGAAAAAATTATTGAAGATACCATCACAGAAAATAGACTGGTAACCAAGTATTCCGCTTTACTTGCTTCTGCCAAAATTCGTTTTAAAGGAAAAACTTATAACTTGTCACAAATGGGAAAATTATTACAAAATCCCGACCGTAGAACACGGGCTGCAGCTAGCAGAGCACAATCTCGATGGTTTGAAAAAAATCTTGAACAATTTGATAAATTATATGATGAGTTAGTTCATGTAAGAAATCAAATGGCTTTAAAATTAGGTTACAAAAATTATGTAGAACTAGGTTATTTAAGATTAAATCGAACCGACTATAATGCTAAAGATGTCGAAAATTATCGTGAACAAATTTATAAATATGTTGTGCCTGTAACTAAAAAACTATTTAAAAGGCAAGCAAAAAGACTCCACATTAAAGGAATTAAATACTATGATTACAATTTAAATTTTTTAAATGGTAATCCAACTCCTAAAGGAACAACGAACGAATTATTAAATGTGGCTTCTCAAATGTATGGTGAAATGTCCTCAGAAACCGCAACTTTCTTTCGTTTCATGAAAGAAAGTGAATTATTAGATTTAGAAGCTCGTCCAAATAAATCAGGAGGCGGTTATTGTACTTCTTTTCCAAGTTTTAAAGCCCCTTTTGTTTTTGCAAATTTTAATGGAACAAGTGGGGATGTAGATGTTTTAACCCATGAAATGGGTCATGCCTTTATGTGCTATAGTTGTAAGGACGTCGCATTACTTGAATACCTTTGGCCAACTTATGAAGCTTGTGAAATTCATTCAATGAGCATGGAATTTTTTGCTTATCCTTGGATGCAACGATTTTTTAAAGAAGAAACTGAAAAATATAAATTCAGTCATTTAAGTAGTGCTGTGACTTTTTTACCTTATGGGGCAGCCGTGGATGAATTTCAGCACTATGTATACGAAAATGTTGATATCACACCAGAGCAAAGAAGAAGTAAATGGAGAGAAATTGAAAAAAAATATTTACCTCATCTCAAATATCCTAAAAATTCTTATTTAGATAAAGGTGGAAAATGGATTCGACAATCCCATATTTTTCAAACCCCATTCTATTATATCGATTATACCTTAGCGCAAGTTTGTGCTTTTCAATTTTTTAATAAAATGAATGAAAATTATCAAGAAGCATGGAATCAATATGTCCAATTATGTAAACTTGGCGGTAGTCAATCTTTCTTAAACTTATTGAAAACAGTAAAACTTGAAAATCCTTTTAAAAAAGGATGCATCCGCAAAGTCATCAAACCAATTTCAACTTATTTAGATACCTTTGATGATCAAGCATTATAAAAAAATTACACTTCATCTTTATGAAGTGTTTTTTTGTGCTATAATATGATTAAATTAAAGGAGCATTCGTTATGAAAGCAAAAGTCTATCAATTAGCACCAAATAAAGTTTTAAAGATAAACATTCCTCCAGCAAGAAAATTTTTACATTATGAAATTATTTGTGCTAGTTTTGCAAAAGGAACTTCTGTTATTAGAAATGTAAACTATAGTAAGAACATCTTGTGTACGATTGAATGGTGTCGACAAATTGGGGCAATTATTCAACCTTATAAAAATCGTTTAGTCATTCATGGTACAAACAATCAATTTCACATTAGTAATAATGTTTTTTCAACAGAAACTTCGCAATATACCTTTTTATATATGCTTCCTTTATTATCTTTAACGAATCAATTGGTCGTTTTAAAAAATAATAATCGGGAAATTATTGAACGAGCAGAACCTTATCAACATATTTTTGAAAAAAGTAATAGTGTTTATAATGTTGAAAAAAATACGATTAAATTAGAACAATCCTTAAATAATGAAAATAATATTTATATTAATGGATATAATAACTCTATTTTAATTGCAGGCTTACTCTTGGCTTTGCCCATCATGCCTACTCCTAGCAAAATTATTATTTGTTATCCTTATGAAAATCGGGAAGATATTCTACAATATATCACAATTTTAAAAAAATTTGGAATCACGGTAATCGAAAATAAAAGTGACCATTCTTTAACCATCCCTGCAGGTCAAAGTTTTAAATCTTGCTTGATTCGAACGGAATGTGATTTTTTCTTAGCAAGTCTATTTTCTATATTAAAGCCTTATAATGGCATTGTACAATTAAAAAAATTAAATCGTAGATCTATGAGTTCTGATTTTAATTTAGTCGCCTTTTTAAAAAAGTACAACATTGATTTGTATAAATTATCTTTGAATCTTTCTAGAAGAAAAAAAGTGGTGCCATTATCCCTTGTAGAAGCAAATACAACCAAAAATGTTTTGCCTTTATTTATGGGCATTGCTTTAACTTATCAATTAAAAATAAAAATTAAAAACATCGACAAAAACAATCATTATATAAATCGACAATTAAATATTTTAAAAAATATTCTCACAACTTTGGAATGTAGTTATGAAGAAACGGAAAATGATATCACGATTGATGGACATCTACCGACCGTAAAAAAACAAGTGGATTGTGAAAATGATGCTTATTTTGCAATTGCTTTATCTTTAGTGGCTTTTCTAACCTCACATCCACTAATTATCAAAAATTGTTCGTGTGTGGATTATATTTGGAATAATTTTTATGATGTTTTAAAGGACTTAGGTGCTTTAATTGAGTTTATTCATGATTAATAAATATAAGGTTTCTATAAGAAACCTTTTTTTTATAATAGAAAAGGACATTTTTTTGTTTTTTTTATTTATTTCATTGTATTTATAATGAAATAATGTTAAAATAAAGTTGATTTTCGGTTTTTTATTTTTTTTGCATTTTAGAAGCCGAAAACAAATAAACTGATAAATGGAGGGCATAAAATTTATGGCTACAAAAAGTAACATGCCAATCGAAGAAATTGGCTTAAAAAATGATGTTCTATTTTCAAAAGTTAGAACAACGATCGAAACTATGTTTTATAGAAACAATGTGATCGAAGTGACTTCTATGCAACAAGCATATGAACTTGCAAAAAGTGCAAATGGCACAATTATTAGTGATTTAGAAGTGGCACACGCAAAAGAATTGGGTCTTGAAGAACATGCAAAAGTATTAATTTTCAATGATGGTGCAATTACAGGAAGACAAGCACGTTTAAGAAGATTAGTAGATAAAAGCAATGTTGAATCTTTTGCTTCTTTATTAAGAGAAGTTGAATTTGCATCTAAAGATAAAACACTTTACCATGCTCAAGTATACGTTGGATTAGATAAAGACTTTATGGTAAAAGCCCACTTACTTACACCTAAAGGATACGAAAACAATTTATATTCTTGGTTAATGAATTTCCAAATTGTAAATGAAGAATATACAAAAATGTACAAAGATTCTAAAGTCATTGATGAAGGCGATATTTTCATTTATTCGGATCCTGATTATTATCCTAGCCAATATCCAGAAGGACTGGCTTTATTTGATAGCGAACACAATTGTGCTTGTCTATTAGGTATGCGTTATTTTGGCGAACATAAAAAAGGAACTTTAACGCTTGCATGGTCACTTGCTGCTCGTCATGGTTATACAGCCTGTCATGGTGGACAAAAACGCTTTGAATTAGGTCAAAATTCTAAAGTTATTTCTGTCTTTGGTTTGTCTGGTTCAGGAAAATCAACGATTACTTTATCTAATCATGGAGGCAGATTCCAAACAACTGTTTTGCACGATGATGCATTTATTATCTCAAACAAAGATGGTTCTTCTATCTGTCTTGAACAATCTTATTTCGATAAAACGCAAGATTATCCTTTAACCAATCCTCAATCAAAATATTTTGTTACCATTCAAAATGTGGGGGCAACAAGAGATAATTTAGGCCGTATTGTCCCAGTAAATGAAGATGTTCGTAATGGCAATGGTCGTACTGTAAAATCTAAATTTGCAACGAGCAATCGTGAATACAAATTTAATGAAAAAACCAATGCTATTTTCTGGATTATGAAAGATAACACATTACCTCCTGTGGTTAAAGTCAACTCACCAGCCTTAGCATCCGTAATGGGAGCTACACTTGCCACAAAAAGAACTACTGCTGAATTTATCAAAGGCGAAGATCCTGATAAATTAGTCATTGTTCCTTATGCAAATCCATTTAGATTATATGAATTGTCAAAAGATTATGAAAAATTCAAATCTTTATTTGAAGATATGGGTGTTGAATGCTACATTATTAACACTGGTTTCTTCTTAGATAAGAAAGTTACTCCAGCAATCACTCTAGGTTCAATCGAAGAAATTGTCTTAGAAAAAGCAAAATTTGAAGCTTTTGGTCCATTTAGTGAATTACAATATTTACCAATTGAAGGATTCAATCCAGATTTTAAAGATAAAGCTTATTTACAAAATGTAAAAGCTAGAATGCTTGATCGTCTAAATTATGTTTCTGATTTAGGTGATTTTGATAAACTCCCTGATGAAGCTCTAAATGCCCTTAAAAAAGTTGCTAATGAAATTTAAGGATGAAGCATATGGGTGTAAAGATTGTTGATACGGCATTAAGAGATGGCTCACAATCCCTCATTGCTACCCGCATGACGACGGAAGAAATTCTTTCTTGCGTGGGCGAAATGGATAAAGCAGGTTATTATGCTTTAGAAGTTTGGGGCGGAGCAACTTTTGATGCTTGTTTAAGATTTTTAAATGAAGACCCTTGGGAAAGACTTAGAGCCATCCGCAAAATTTGTAAAAATACCAAATTACAAATGCTTTTTAGGGGTCAAAATATTTTAGGTTATAAGCATTATGCCGATGATATCGTTGAAAAATTTGTTCAAAAATCCATCGAAAATGGCATTGATATTATTCGTGTTTTTGATGCTTTAAATGATATTCGAAATTTAAAAAGTGCAGTCAATGCAACAAAAAAATACCATGGACATTGCCAAATTGCCTTAAGTTATACCACAAGCCCTGTACATACAATAGCATATTATGTAAATCTCGCTAAAGAAGTAGAGAAAATGGGTGCAGATAGTTTATGTATTAAAGATATGGCCGGCGTTTTACTTCCAAACGATGCCTATGAATTGATTTCACAATTAAAGAAAAATACAAAATTACCGATAGAATTGCATTCACATTGCACAGGTGGGATTTGTGAAATGACTTATCAAAAAGCAATTGAAGCGGGTGTTGATATCATTGATACTGCGCTTTCTCCATTTGCCGGTGGAACTAGTCAACCTTCGACGGAAGCATTTAATTATGCGTTAGCAAATACGCCATATGATCCAAAATTAAACATTGAACATTTAAATGCAGCTACAGCCATTTTAACTAAAATAAAAGATAAATATGTAGCCAATGGAACATTAAATCCAAAAGCATTAACTTCTAATCCGAATATTTTACAATATCAAGTTCCTGGAGGTATGCTTTCAAATTTAATGAGTCAATTAAAAGGTTCAAATGCGATGGATAAATATGATGAAGTATTAAAAGAAGTTCCTAGAGTGAGAAAAGATTTAGGTTATCCTCCTTTAGTAACTCCTTTATCGCAAATGGTCGGTACACAAGCCGTATTTAATGTGATTACAGGTGAACGTTATAAAATGGTTCCAAAGGAAATCAATGATTATCTTCATGGCTTATATGGTAAGGCACCTGCTAAAATAAATGATGAGGTATTACATAAGATCATTCATGATGATTCTGTCATTACGCATCGTCCTGCAGATGATATTCCTCCTCAATTTGAAAAATTAAAAGAACAATATAAAGACTTAGCAAAATGTGACGAAGATGTTCTTTCTATCGCACTTTTTGAACAAGTTGCCATTAAATTCTTAACGCAAAAATATGCGCCTAAGGATGAAAATGAAATTGTGGAAGTTAATTTATACATATAGGTAGGTGAACGATATGATTTCATTATTAAAATTAAACGGAAAACAAGTTGTAGATAACTTATTCCCAGCCCTACTTTGTATTGTTATCGTCTTTGTTATTTTAACACTCATTTATTTAATTATTGCTTTAATGAATAAAATTAAGGCATTAGATGTGAAAAAGCAATCGCATCGTGATAACAAAACAGAAGAGACTAAAATAAATATGAATGAAATTGATGAAGATATGATGGTAGCTATTTTAGTTGCAACTATTGATTTCAAAAATGAAACGAAGCAAGATGCTCGTCTTGTAAGAGTGAATAAAATTGGTTAGGAGAACAAATTATGAAAATTTATAAAGTAAAAGTCAATGGAAAAGTTTACGAAGTAGAACTTGAAGGTGTTACTGAATCTAATAAAACGATTCAAACTGAACCTGCAAAAGAAACTAAAGAACAACCAAAAGTTGAAAATGTTAAAACTAGCGATGGTGCTCCTGTCTTAGCTCCTATGGCTGGTACAATTCTTGATGTTAAAGTATCTGTAGGTCAAAAAGTTAAAAAAGGCGATACTTTAATGATTCTAGAAGCAATGAAACTTGAAAATGAAATTTTAGCACCTCAAGATGGTGTTGTTCAATCCATTTGTGTTACTAAAGGACAATCCGTAGCAAGTAAACAAGAACTCGTTATTTTGGGGTAATTACTTATGAATATCTTAGATTTAATTGGTGATTTCATAAAAAGCACTGGAATTGCCGGATTTTTTCATGATGGTGGTTGGAAAAATCTAATCATGATTCTAGTGGCTTTATTATTGTTATATTTCGCCGTATTTAAAAAAGCCGAACCCTATTTACTGATTCCTATTGCTGTAGGGGTATTACTTGCAAATCTTCCTCTAAGTGGAATTTTTGAAAAATCAAATAACACTTTATATGATGCTCAAGCCTTTGCAAAAGCAGCAAACATCACCGTTGAACAGGCACGAGAATTATTTCAACTTTATGGACTCGATCCTGAAAAAACTGTGAAATTGTCGAAACTTTTTGAACTCGTATCTAAAAATCCAAGCTTTTTAAATAACCTAGAAGCTCCTTTAGATGCATTACAACTTCAAAGGGTTGCTAATCTTTTAAATAAAGGTACTGATACTTCTTATTCAGGATTACTTGGTTTTCTATATTATGGTGTTAAAACCGGTATCTATCCATGTTTAATTTTCTTAGGCATTGGTGCAACTACTGATTTTGGTCCATTAATCGCAAACCCTAAAACCATGATTTTAGGTGCTGCTGCTCAAATTGGTATTTTTATTACTTTTTTAGGTGCTTTATTATTGAACTTCACACCTCAAGAAGCCGCTTCTATCGGAATTATTGGTGGTGCTGATGGTCCTACAGCTATCTTAGTTACACAAACATTAGCTCCTGATTTATTATCTTCCATTTCTATTGCTGCTTATTCTTATATGGCTTTAGTTCCTTTCATTCAACCGCCTATTATTCGTTTACTAACGACCAAAAAGGAACGTTTAATCAAAATGGAAGAACCTATTGTTGTTTCCAAAACAAAAAGAATCTTATTTCCAATTATTGTAACTGTTGTTGTTGTCTTATTAATTCCTTCATGTGCACCATTAATTGGTTGTCTCATGTTAGGTAATTTAATTAAAGAATCAGGTGTCGTACCAAAACTTACAGAAGCCGCAGGCAATACGATTCTTTATTTAGTAACGATTTTATTAGGCCTATGCGTCGGTGCTACTGCAAGTGCAGATACCTTCTTAACTTTAAAAACATTAGGCATTTTTGGTTTAGGAATCTTCGCCTTTGCCTTTGCCACTGCAGGTGGTGTCTTAATTGGCAAGTTAATGTGTAAACTTACTAAAGGTAAGATTAATCCAATGATTGGTGCGGCTGGTGTCAGTGCCGTACCTATGGCTGCGCGTGTGGTTCATAAAGAAGGCTTAAAAGAAGACCCTTCAAATTTTTTATTAATGCATGCTATGGGTCCTAATGTAGCTGGTGTTATCGGCAGTGCGATTGCTGCAGGTTTATTGATGTTATTATTTGGAGCTTAATATATGTTATAATAGTGTTACGTTTGTAACACTATTTTTTTGGAGGATTTGATGATGAAACATTTTCATTTTGATACTTTGACTTCAACCAATGATTATTTAAAAGAACATGCGCATGAATTACCCGATTTGTGCTATGTAACTGCGACAAATCAAACGAATGGTAAGGGAAGAAATCAACGTGTATGGTTAAATGAACCCCAATCGAGTTTGGCGCTTTCTATATTCATTCAACATCCTAAATTAGAAATGAATCAATATAGTATTTTAATTGCATTAAGTATCATTGAAATGTTACAAAAATATCATATAAAAGCGATGATCAAATGGCCCAATGATATTGTCATTGATAAGAAAAAAATTTGTGGTATTCTTTTAGAAGGTCGCTATGATACCTATCAAAATTTTCTAATTATAGGGGTTGGCATTAATATTAATAATCAAAATTTTGCCGATGCCATCAGCAAAAAAGCAACATCAATGTTTTTACAAACAAATACAATTTATTCTTTAAAAGAAGTAGAAAAAAATTTAATCAAATATTTTAAAAAGAATTTAAAAAAAAGTTTGCAATATTTTAATAACCAAATGCAAACTTATAAAAATTATTCATGTGTATTGAACCAAATCATTACTTTTGACTATGGTAATTCTAAAAAAACAGGCCAAGTTAAAGAGATTTTAGATGATGGCAGTTTGTTGATCGTCGACGAAGAAAATCATGAAATTAAGATAAATTATGGAGAAGTCACATTGCAAAATCTTTATGATTAAGGATTTAAAATCGTTAAAACATCCTTTAATTTTTTTGAAATTATGGCAGCTAAAACACATTTAATTAAATCGAATATAATAAATGGTGCAATGACAAGACTGAATACTTTAAGAAAATGATAATTTGCATGTAAATGATAATTAAAAATAAAATAAGCATAAAAAAGACCACATAAATAATCAACTAATAAACCGATGAATGTGGCAAAAATATTGACAAAATAAGGATTGAGCTTTGATTTGCTTAATCCTTTTTGTATCAAATGAACACAAGGACATAAAAACAAAAAGCCCATCAAAAAACCAAATGAAGGTTGATAAACATAGTATAAACCGCCTCCGGTGCTAAAAATAGGAAGGCCAATTAAACCGAGAATCAGATATAAGCCCACAATAAACAAACTATCTTTTAAATTACAAATTAAGCTAATGATGAAAACAACCAACAATTGCATTGTAAATTGTATGGCACCAAGAGGAAATTTAATAAAGGTAAAAACAATCAAAAGGGCTAATAATAAAGCATCTTGAATCATATAATTAACAACTTTTTTCATACATAACCTTCCTTTTAAAATTAATATAATTGCTCAAAAGTTTCATAATGGTCTTGTGTGTAATAAATAGTATCTTTTGATAAACTATATACAATTCGTTTAGCGCCCCTAGATTTTCCATTATAGTCAATATCACATTCAAAATAAATGGCATTCTTTGGCAATAAACCCTCTAAATTATAAAATGGATCCCCACCAATACTTTTTTGTGGATTCGTTTGCCACAAACTTGAACCACTGCCATTCCATCCATTCTTTGTGGCTTCTGTTTTACTAATATAATTATTAGGTAATCCATCATATAAAAAAATATACAAAGCAACATCATATTTCGATGTATAACTTAACTCTGGCTTTACATAGTCATAAATTTGAGATACATAATTTTCTAGCTTGGTAAAATTATAGACATTTGCTTGATCTATTTCATCTAAAGCATCATAAAATTCTTTGGCTGTAAAAATTTGCTGAACTACTAGATTATTTGTCGATGGATTAGGTAATTCTTCAATTAATGTTTCTACATAATGAACCTTTTGTTCATTAATATACTTTTTCGAAGAGATGGAACTATAATTTGAAGAATTTACATTTTTCTTACTGTTAGAATTGCTACACCCTACCAATAAAAATAAAATACAAATAAATTTTAAAACTTTGTATTTTTTCATTTAAAATCGCCTGGCTATCCAACAAGTATTAATGCAGATAAAACGTAATTTAATACAAAAAAGCAAGCAATTCCATAAACTAAAGGATGAACCTTCTTTCCATTTTTAGAAAATAACATCATTAAGCAATAACTAATTAAACCCAAACCCAAGCCATCTGAAACCGAATAACACAATAACATCATAATCACGGTAATAAAAGAAGAAAAGACAATAATTTTATCATTCCAATCAATTTCTTTTAAATTTCCAAACATCATAGCCCCTACAGCGACTAATGCAAGGGAAGTAATCGGTGTCAAATTATTAACAGGCATAAATACATTAAAAACAGGTAGAATCAATAGCGTTAAAGCAAATAGTAGGCCCGTAAACGTTGCGGATAAGCCTGTTCTTCCACCACTTTCAACACCAATCGTGCTTTCAGCAAAACTCGTTACTGTTGAAGTTCCTAAAATACCACATACCACTGCTCCGCCAGCATCGACAAGCATCGCCTTTTTCGCATTTTTTAAATTTCCATTTTCATCAATAAATCCAGCGCTTTTACCTACGGCAAGCAAAGTCGCTGTAGTGTCAAACATATTGACAAAAATTAAAGAAAAAATAACAGCATAAGAACGAAATTTACCTAAAACTTTAAAATTGAAAAAGCATTGACCAAAAGTTTTAGATATTTCACCAATACCTCCCATTTTCATTGTATCATTGGTAAAACTTGGCATATTTTTAATACCACACCAGCCTAAGATTAAACCAAGCAAAGTGACCGCTAACATCGCAATCACAATGGCTAATTTTTTTACCATATCATTTTTACAAGTTAATAAGACTAAAACTAGCAATACACCAAATAACCCAAGTAATACCGTAGGATTTTTAAAATCACCTAAAGCGACAAGTGTACTTGCATCAGAAGTTATAATGCCTCCCATTTTTAAACCCACAAAGCAAATAAAGGCACCTAATCCTGCACTAATCGCATATTTTAAACTTTGCGGAATTGCATTGATAATTTTTTCTCTTAAAGGAGTAAGTGTTAAAATTAAAAACAATAAACCAGAAACAAAAATTAAAGTAAGTGCTTCTCCAGCACTATATCCTAATGCCCCACAAACCGTAAAAGCGATAAACGCATTCATTCCCATTCCTGCACTTAAAGCAACTGGAAATTTGGCAACTAAACCCATGATAATGGTTGCTAGTGCACTACATATCGCTGTCGCTACAAATACCGCTCCGTTAGATCCTAAAGCAGGACCTAATATGCTCGTATTGACCGGAAGTATATAAAGCATAGCTAAGAATACAATAAGCCCACTTAATAATTCCCTTCCAAGAGTTGAACCTCTTTCAGTAATATGGAAATAACGATCCAAAAAATGAGGCTTTTTAGCTTTATTTTGACCTTGCATATTTTTCACCTCTGCAAAAATATTTTAACATATTTTCGCTTTTAATCATAGAAATATTGCATATTTTAAAAATTTATGTTATGATACAAAAGCAGCATGGAACAGTACTCAAGTGGTGAAGAGGTATCCCTGCTAAGGATATAGGTTGGGTAACTGGCGCGTGGGTTCGAGTCCCACCTGTTCCGCCATTGATGATAAAGTCCTAATATAGGGCTTTTTTTGTATTTTGAAAATTAAGGGTATAGGTCAAATTTTTACACCCTTATATAAAAAAATCAGTCTTGAGCTA
>CANQFQ010000015.1 GCA_947599835.1 uncultured Bacilli bacterium | reverse complement strand
TTATAAAAAAATATTTTAAGCCTTTACCATTAAATGAAGATGGATTATGTCCACAATGTGAAAAAGTATTAAAAAAATTGGGGAAGAAATAGTTAAATTATTTAATAGGTGGTAAAAATGGATATAAAAAAATGAATACAAAATATTGTTTACATGATTGCATTATTAACAAAATCGAAATAAAAGATTCAGCTGTAATTTTATATTTTGTTAATGGCATTTATGCAATTGATGATAATATCGAAACGTATACGATTGTTGAAAACTGCAATATTTATATAAATGTAGATAATTTAAATGAAAAAGAAGTTTATGAACACATTTCTGTACAGCTTTTTAAAAAGAATGTAAGAAAAGATTTATCTTTTAATAAATTTATTGAAATGGTAAAAAAAGATAGTTTTAAAATTTATTTAGATTTTTATTCGGATTTTGCAAAAGGAATTTTATTAAAAGGCAATTGTAATAAATATGAAATTGAAATGCTAATTACCGAAGTAAATGATATCCAAGTCGTTTTTACTAAATAATTAAGCATTAACCCAAACTTGCAAGAGTGTAGCTATCTCTATATAGATAATTGAACTTTTTTAAACTTTTTTTTGACCATTTAGTTCTAACCTATTAATTGAGATGACTAAAAACATCCAAAAAACTGGATGAATTTATGAATGTCTTACATCCAAAGTAAACAGGATAAGGCGTGCTTCATAATGATTCACGCCACATTGATTTAACTAGGATACCATGCTTACTAAAAATCATAGACAATTAGATGATGGAAGTGTTGGTGAATCTGACAGTATTCAAACACCAAAAACAAGAAGAAAAGTCTACGATAAAAATTACAAATTATTAAAAGAGAAAGTAAATGTATTTTTAGAGTTTAAAGAACTTAATTTCTTAATAGTTCATTCGTAAATATCTAGAATAAAAGTTGGATATAGAGATAATCCAAGAACTATTAAAATATATTACAAATTCATAAATGATTCTATATCAATTTAACTTCGTTTTAAGCTAATTCATGATATAATATTAGGTGTAAAAGTAATGCAACGATTGGAGTTGCAATAGGATGGCCCAGTTGAAACAGGACTATATTGGGTATTCTCACGTTACTATTCACCAGAATTTTGTAGATGGCTTACACCTGATTCAATTGAATATTTAGACACAGAATCTATTAATGGATTAAATTTATATTGTTATTGTGGTAATAATCCTATAATGTACGCAGATCCTAGTGGACATGCTCCTTGGTGGAGTTGGGCATTATCAGGATTACAATTGCATTATGCTTTGCTCCCGGTATGCAAGGATTAGGTGTTTCATTAGCAATTGGCGGTGCAGCTGGATTAATTATGAATGTGTTAGAGCCACAAATAGCTCAAGCAATGGGAGGAGTAGCGTCTATGGTAAATGGTTATGGAACCATTTCTACAGGTGTTGATTTGATGAGCTTAGGTGGATGGCCCTAGATTAACTAATAGAACAGGTGGTCATTGGAATTACTTAAGATTAATTTTATGGATGTTAGGAGGAATTTAAATGATATTTAAACGTAAATTTATTAAAAATTATGGTAGTGACATACTAAAGGAAGCTTATGAAAAATATTACGCGAGAAAACATATGTCCTATGAGGAATTTGTAATTATGCTTTCAACAAATGATGAACTATATTTTTGTTATAACGAAAAAGATGGTGAAAAAGAATATTTTGTTGAACATTTGGAGGATGGCACTGTATATATGGATGTTACTAGATATGAAGATGGTAAAAAAATTTTAGAAAAATATGAAAAATTTAATTCTATTATTGAATTGTTAAGAGATTTTAGAATTGAAGGCAAAAGCATTTACGAAATATGGCCAGATGTTTTTTTTTAACAAAACAATTAAGCATTAACCCAAACTTGCAAGAGTGTAGCTATCTCTATATAGATAATTGAACTTTTTTAAACTTTTTTTGACCATTTAGTTCTAACCTATTAATTGAGACGACTAAAAACATCCAAAAAACTGGATGAATTTATGGATGTCTTATGATGAAATTGTCTTTTTAGGCTTTGAAGCTATCAGAGAATTAAATTTATATTCTTATTGCAACAATAATCCTATAATGTATGCAGATCCTAGTGGATATTTTATAATTACTGCATTGATTATCGGTGCTATAGTTGGTGCTATCATTGGCTTTGGAGTGGCTGCATATATAGATTTTTAGGAGCTACAGTGTTAGATGGAATAATAGGTGCAGGATCAGGAGCTTTTGCTGGAATGAGTTTTTCAGCAAGTATTCCAACTTTTGGATGGATAAATTCTGGCGGTGCTTTGATGTTTGGTATCACTGGAACAGCAGCAATAACTGTTACTGGGGCACAAGTGCTTGGTGTAGCAGGAACTTTGGTGGCAACTGGATTATTAATGTTTGCTAAAGGTAATGGACCAAGAATAGGGCATAACCAATACGAAAACAAACAATTCAATTCATTATGTAACAAATATAAGTTAACAAAAGAGCAAAGAAGGATTTTACATGATTATATTTCAGGTCAAAATTATTCATATCACGAAATTGAACAAATAATTAAGGAATAATTCTTTAGTTGGTAAGGAGATTAAAATGATTGATTTTAAAAATTTATTAAAAAACACGAAAATTAATAAAGTTAATTTTGTTCGAGGATTAGGTATAGTTGAAAATAGATTTGAGTTATCTTTTCAAGGAGATAATGAGGAAATCATCATTGAAATTGAAACTAATTTTAGGATAAGAAATCAAAAAGAAGTTTTACTAAGTTTTAATGATTTATATTTAGATAACAATCGAAAAGAAATGAGTGTAAAAAAATACAGAAGCCAAGTAAATATAGAAAAATCATATTTACACAAACAATTAGAATTTATTAATTCAATATTAACAAACGCAAAGCCTAAAAGGGTTACTTATAAATCATATGGAGATTTATATATTGCTTTTTATAGAAAAGGAATTGTACTAGAAATACTAAATGATACGCATTTAGAAGATGCTTGTTTATATAGAGTTGTTTCTAAAAGTGACAAAATTAATTATGCTTATGAATGTTGTATTCAAAACAATAAACTAGTATTTAAAAATATAAATTTATCAAAATATTCTTTTAAATGAAAATATTTAATGAGTAAGAATTAAATAATTATTATAGTATGCGTTTCTAAAAAAAGGAGAAATAACAAGAGATTTACTATTCCTTAATCCTTGACAAAATTTGGCTAAAGGTATTAAAAGTATTAAAAAAATAACTTCAAAAATGAAATCTAATAAGCATTAAAACTTCTAAAATTATTGCTAGATGATATATTTGAATTTAACAAGAATCTAAAAGAAGAGAAAGATTCATGAATGAAATTTTGCATAAATTATTATCTTTATATTGCAATAATGAAATAGAAAATTTAAAAAATAGTGAATTATATATTAAATTACAAAAATTAGTTGATGAGTTAAAATATAATCTAGTATGCGAATATGGTAAAGAACATGGAAATTAAAAATCAGAAAACTTATATTTAAGCATAACAATATTAAATGATAAAAATGAATTCATTGAAATATTTGACGATAGGTTTTTGATTGCCTCTACATTATGGTTTGCGTGGATAAAAAACATAGATATAAATTTCTTTCTTGGAAAGATGAGGAATTTATGGAAGATTTAAATTAGCTCATTAAAAATTTAGAAAATATTAAAAAAGAAAAATAGCAAAAGGTATTGGCTTAGTTATTATAGGCGTTACCGCAATAGCCGTTGGTGTAGTTACTTTACCATATGGAGGATGGATTGCTGCAGTTGCAGGAATATTTGGTGTCACTTATATGTTTTTCAAAGGCGGCTTGCCAAAAAACAAATA
This sequence comes from uncultured Bacilli bacterium, assembly GCA_947599835.1. Classification (GTDB taxonomy): domain Bacteria; phylum Bacillota_I; class Bacilli_A; order RFN20; family CAG-631; genus Caccosoma. The sequence continues at coordinate 28,023 of CANQFQ010000015.1, read as the reverse complement.
CCAAAACAAGCAATGGGCAGAGGCAATGAGACAATTAGATATTAAGAATAGGAATTTATGGCAAAGATTGCATAAAGAAATTAATAAATATCCTTATAGTACTCACGATAATTTAAAAAAGTTAATTAATTTATTAAAAGAAATTTTAGAGAAATGGGGGAAGTTGTAATGAAAAGAAACGGAAATGAAGGCGAAGAATATATCAATGCTTTTCCAAAATTTAAAAAATGGATTAACGAATGTATATGTTGTCATGAAAAAGGATATAAGCCAAACATGCCTGAAAAAATCACAACTGTAGATGGATCATTGGAAGTGTATTTTATAAAAAAATATTTTAAGCCTTTACCATTAAATGAAGATGGATTATGTCCACAATGTGAAAAAGTATTAAAAAAAATAAAATTCGTACAATGATTGTCCTCACAAAATTTTAAATATGTAAAAAACCTCCTTATAATTGAACTGTTCATAAAAATTATAAAGAGGTTTTTATTTTTATTTAGTGTTTTTTTCAGAAACATTGGTTTCTTTTGCTTTGATAGTTTCTTCATTAGGTGGGATTTCTTTAGTTTCTTCTGCTGATTTAGTTTCTATTTTTTCTTCTTTTGCTTCTATAAGATGATTTGGGGTAGGCGTTTCAAGTGCTAATTCCCCCGTTTCAGAAACCGGTATTGAATCATCAGCATTGATTTCATTACTTTTCTTAAATGATAGTTTCACTAAAACGGGTCCAATTAATTCAAATATAAAGATACCCGCAAGAACTACCGTTTGAATAAAGACACCTTCCTTAGAACCAAAGGCGCTAACACATGATAGAACCATACCAATTGCTACCCCTCCTTGAGGTAGTAATGCAAGTCCTAAATATCTTTGAACATTTTTACTAGCCTTAGCTATCTTTGCTCCTAAAAATGCACCTAAGAATTTACCTAAGGCTCTACCAAGAACATAAACAACACCCACTAAACCGGCAGAAATTAAAACCTTTAAGTCTAGTTCTGCACCAGCTAAAGTAAAGAAAACAATCATTAAAGGAGGAACAAATTTATCCACCGTTTTTTGTTGCACTTTAAAGGTATCTTTGTTTACAAAGTTAGTAAAACATGCTCCAGCGACCATCGGTGTTAAAATGGGTGATAGTCCTAAAAATCGAGAACCAGCAACACTTAAAAAGACAACACAAATAGCCACGGATAAATAAGCATCATTTCTTTCGTGCTTGCCATATTTTCTAAACACAAATTTGTTAGCCACAACAATAATTAAACCTAAGGCCATACCAAATAAAATAGATAGCCCAATTTCTTTTAATGGATCAAGAAGTGCTGTTGCAATATTCACATGACCATTGTTATTTAAAATAGCAGCAGATACTGATAAACAAATACCAAAGATAATAATTCCTACTCCATCATCTAGTCCTGTTACAGGAACTAAGGTATCAGCCACTTCACCTTTAACACGATAACGTTTAATAATCATCATAATTGGTGCCGGAGCAGTAGCACAAGCAATAGCTCCTAGTGTTAAAGCCATCCATAATGGACGTTTAAAAGCAAGTAATAATAAGCAAACAATTAAAAATGTAAAAATGGCTTGAAAAATCGTAATAATCAAAATTCTTTTTCCTGATTTTTTATATTTTGGTAACCATAATTCAATTCCAATTTGATAGGCAATAAAACCAATCGAAATATCCGATAAAATATTCAATCCTTGAATCGTTGTATCATTAACTAAGTGAAATACTGGGCCAGCAAGAATACCGGCTAAAATATATCCTGTTACCGCAGGAATGCCTATCTTTTCAGCAAGTTTTCCTAAGATCATTCCAGCGATTAATAAAACGGCTAAGAAGGTAATTGCATAATATATATCAAAGGTTTCGGTTGTTGTTGCGAATAATTTAGTCAAAGACAACAACATTTTAAAAAGGCCCCCTTTTTTAAACCTTAACTATTATAGCACAATCTTTTAAAAATGGTTAAAATTTTTAACAAAATCATTTTGTGTGTAATCACTCAACTCATTTTATGCGTTAAAATTTATTATTTATATTGATTTTACCGACAAATTTTATTCCATTGACGATTTTAAATTCGCTTTAAAAATTCTTAAAACATTTTTATAACAAATCTTTTCTATATCTGTTTTTGAAAAACCTTGACTCATTAATCTATGAATGATTTTTTGAATATCTTTAGGATGTTGTAGTTCTTTATTTGCTTCCATTCCATCAAAATCAGAACCAAATCCAATAAAGTCAATACCGCCAATTGAAACGATATGTAAGATGTGTTCAACAATTTTATCTAGGTATTGATTTTCATCTTCGGTTACAAAGTTTGGATAGAAATTAATACCGATAACACATTTTCGGTTTGCTAGTTTTTTAATTAACCTATCACTAAGGTTTCTAGGATGATTACAAATGGCTCTGGCATTTGAATGACTAGCCACGAAGGGTTTAGTGCTATATTTTAAGACTTCTTCAACGCCTTGATCTGAAAGATGAGATACGTCTATAATTATTCCTAATCGATTCATTTCATGAATCAATTGAATTCCAAATGGTGTAAGTCCACCTTTTTGATTGATTACACTAGGACAACCTATGCCATTAGGATAATTCCATGTTAAAGTAATCATTCGTACACCTAAATCATATAAATGCTGCAATTTTTCTAAATTATTTTCAATGACATTTCCTTCTTCAATCGTTAGAATGGCGGCAATTTTATTTTCTTGATGGACTTTTAAAAGATCGCTATAAGTATAAATTTGTTCGATTAAATCGTTATTTTTTTCTATTTCCTTTTTAAATACTTGAATCATATCTAAACAAGTTTGATACAAATTAGGTGTTGTAAAAGGAACAAACATCGCAAAACATTGTGCTATGATTTGTCCCTTTTTTAATTTTAATAAGTCAATCGCTAAATCATTTTGATACAATTGAATATCACTATGGTGAAAAATTTTTTCAATGGTATCGCAATGCATATCAAAAATTTCCATTTTCCTTTGATTATAAAATTATTCAAACACGAAATAATTTTATGTTCATTCCTTTCTTTGAGAACATTGATTTGTCAACAAAAACAATTTGTTTACTCTTGATAGTTCTCAAAAAAATCAAGTTAAACAAGGAAATAAAGCAAAAATACAAACCAACATCAATGCTATTTAGACCCCTGTGCAACCATCACTAATTTAAAATGAATTTTTATTCTTGTCTATTTTTGAAATAATTGATGAAAACAAGCAGGAATTTTTGCTTTAAAGGTATATTGGCGATGATTAAATGGATGTTCAAATGTCAGTATTTGTGCGTGCAAACCTAGTCGATGCAATGGGTCACTTGCCGGTCCATATTTGCTATCCCCTACTATTGTATGTCCTGCCTCTTTCATATGTACCCGAATTTGATTTTTTCTTCCTGTTGCAATATTGACTTCTAACATACTGTAATTACGATTTTCTTGTAAAACTTTATATTGTGTAATTGACTTTTGTCCTTTTTTTAATTTACTTGAATACATTAAATTGGTTTCTGATTTTTGTAACCAAGAGACAATTTCGCCTATATCCTGTGGCATTTTTCCTTCGACAATGGCAATATATTTTCTTGTTTTTACATAATCATTCCAATGTAATTGTAAAACGTTTCTTAACTTTTCGTTTTTAATAAAAACCAAAACCCCCGAAGTTTCTTTATCAATACGATGAACAACATAAATGCGATTTTTAGGATTTTTCAAGCAAACATAATCTTGGATAATTCGAAAAGCGGTTTCCTTGATTTCTTTTTCATTAGAAATGGATAATAATCCTGCAGGTTTATTAATGGCTATCATTTCATCATCTTCATAAAGAATTTCGGGCAATTCTTTTTTATTGCTAGACTTGGTATTCCTTACAGGGTATTTTGAAATTTGTACAATATCTCCCTTAGATAACATAAAATTAAATTGAGAAACGGCTGCTCCATCTAACAAAACTTGTTTATTCGTCAATAAATGTTTGATGTTATTTCTTGACATGGTGGGTAATTTTAACTGTAAAAATTCAAACAATGAAATACTTTGTTTGACATTAAACTGATTTGTAATTTGGATTGAAACTTTTTTAACAGATTCCGCGTTTTTCACAATATTCACCCTTATTCTTTTATATTTAATTTTTTAAACAAATGTTTAATTACACCATCTTCATTATTTGAAAACTCTGTTACTTCATCTGCCACCTTTTGAATATATTCTTTTGCATTTAGCATGGCAACCCCTGTATGTGCATATTGAAGAATTTCGATATCGTTTTGACCATCACCAAAGAAAATTAAATCTTTTTGTGTCGCGTGATAATAGTTTAAAACTTTATCGATTCCTTCTTTTTTAGAAAGATTTTGATGATAAACTTCTCCATAAACCGATCCCCAATAACGATAAGCATACGTTTGACTTTGGGCAATAAAACTTTTCATTAATTCTTGATTTTTTCCTTGATTGACAGCTAACACTAAACTAGTGGGAACGAAATTTATTTTTTCCTTAAACTTTTGAATTTCTTGTTTTGAAAGTTGAGAAACATGATCTAAACGTAAAACTTGCACATCATATTCTATAATCAAGGTTTCTAATAAACTTAAAAAATATTCATTTTCTAATAATGACATTAGAAAATCCTTCTCAATACGAACATCTTGTAATATTTGATGACTATGAGGAATCAAAACATAAGCGCCACTATATAAGACTACAGGTGTCGTTAATTGACAGGCATCATAAATAGCTTTTGTCCCAAGCCATGTTCTTCCAGTTGTTATAATGACTTGATAATCTTTTAAATTGGCTATTTTTTGAATGCCTTGAATGGTATAAGGCGATAAATAAGAATTATCTAAGGCCAATGTTCCATCTAAATCTATCGCTATCATTTTTTCTTTCATATTTCCCACATCCTTAACATATATTCAATTAGGTGAAATTCATATGATTTATCGAATTTTATTATTCTTTGCAGGTTTGCTTTTAACAACCAATGGAATTATGTTTTCCATCATTAATATTTCTTATTTGCAAGTAGAATATTCATTTAATGAATATTTATTTCTTCTCTTTAAAAGATTTGAAACATGGCTCATTCCTATAGGAATCGCCATGATGATAATGGCATGCTTTGCTAAATTTAAAATTTTTCAAAAAACAATTATCTAAGACCAATTTTTTGATAAACATTACTTAAAGTTTCTTGGGCTATTTTTCTAGCTTTATTTGCGCCGTCCATTAATATTTGATCGATTAATTGGCTATTTTTTATTTCTTCTACTTTCTTTTGTAAAGTTTCTAATTCCGCACAAACCACGTCTGCTACCGCCTTTTTAAAAGTGCCATACCCTGCGGTTGCATATTCCTTTTGAATGCTTTCGATGCTACGTCCCGTTAATTCGGACATAATGACTAACAAATTCGAAATTCCTGGCTTATTTTCTACATCATAACGAACTTCATTATCGCTATCGGTGACCGCACTCATAATTTTTTTGCGTGTGATTTTTAAATCTTCAAGCAAATAAATCGTTCCTTTTTCTGATTCTGATTTAGACATCTTTTTGGTTGGATTAGAAAGAGAAAAAATCTTAGCTCCTTGCTTAGAAATGATAGGTTCAGGTAACACAAAAGTATCACCATAGCGATGATTAAAACGAATGACTAAATCTCTAGCTAACTCTACATGTTGCTTTTGATCGATTCCTACTGGAACATAGTTTGCATTATATAAAATAATGTCTGCCGCCATCAATGTAGGATAAACAAAAATTCCTGTAGGGATATTTTCACTTTTTAAATTTTGTATTTTATCTTTATATTGTGTCATTCGTTGCAATTCGCCCATATAGGAATTACAACACATAATATAACCCAACTCTGCATGTTCGTGAACATCGCTTTGCCGAAATAAAACGACTTTATCCTTGTCTAATCCACAAGCTAAATAAATAGCTAATAAATTTTTTGAATTTTCTTTTAATTCTTCTGAATCTATCGGCAAAGTTAAAGCATGTAAATCTGCTAAAAATAAAAACATTTCATATTCATCTTGATAACGAACAAATTGTTTTAATGCGCCAATATAATTTCCTAATGTTAAGATGCCGGTTGGTTTAATTCCACTAATCATTCTTTTTTTCATTGTCATCCTACCCCTTTCAAAAATAAAAAACGCTTTTCCTTATCATAAAGGACAAGCGTAAATACCTGTGGTGCCACCTTCATTGTTATATTTTTCATATAACCACTCTTTTCTCGATAACGGGAGATTCCGTCAAAAGCCCTCCAAGGGTCCATTTATCTAGATTTCCTTATTAGTTTTCACCCACCACTAATTCTCTGAAAAGTTCGTCTAGTTTTACTTCCTTATCATCGGTTTATTTCATTATAATCAGTTTAAATTTCTTTTTCAAGAGATTTATTTTTTCGATTTTTCCGATAAATATCATAAAATATATAACCTGCAAATAAAGTTAATGCAAAAAGACTAAGTAGGATCCCCGTTTTTAAATAAGGGGTTTGATATTTTAATAGAATATGATGCTCGCCTGCTGTAATATCTAAGGCCATAAAACCCACATTGGCAAGATATAATTTTGTTTTTTTACCATCAACAAAAGCTTGCCATCCTTGATTATAAGGAATGGAAAAGAAAACAGCGCCACTTTCATTCACATCGATTTCACCCTCAATTTTTTTGCCATTATAAGATTTTAGTCGCATTGCGTGCTCCTTCAATTCTTGATAATCTTGCATGAAATAATCAAGATGATAACTTTCAAACGAAAAAGCAAATTCCATGTTTTCTTGATTAACAAAAGAAACTTTAAGTTCCACATCCTCTGTTCCATTATTTGCAATTAAATAAGAATAATTTTTAATATCGTTTGCCATCATATTCCCTTTATGAAATAAAGTTTGCATATAATAAGTGGTATTGCTTTGGACAATAAAAGAGGATGTTTTTTTCACTGAGTTTACTTGACTTAAATTGAAATATAATTCTTGTAAAGATAGCACTTCTTTCGCAAATTTAAATTGAATGCTAGCGCTTGGTTTTTCTATTTTGATTTTATCATTTTCACAAATAACGCCATCGGTTTGAATCATTTGATAAGGAACATTCTTTGTGACTGCCGTTTGCAAATCATCCATCGAACCAATATCTTTTTTCACTACTAAATGATTCATTAAAACGGCCTGTCTTTCTAGTAAAGATAATTGATAATAATCTTGAGTGGATATTTTATTTTTATAAAAAATTCCTAAAGGTAAATAATATGCATTATTTTCATATACTCCTTCTTGATCCGTTGAATCAAATTGAAAAGGAATATTAGCTAAGTCTTGCTGAACATAATATTTCACGGATAATAAAGATTCTAAAACAATTCTTTGATTTAACCCCGACATTCCTAAAGTATGTGTAGCATTATATACGCCTAAACTTTTTAAAAACGCATAGGTATATTTACTTGATATCGTATTATAAGAATATGTCCCTTGATATTGATTATTAATAGGTACATTCACATAATTATCTGTAAATTCTTTTTGTTGTTCTTTATCTACTCGATAAAATAAATGCGGATCATTTTTAGGCAAGGATTGCTCTTGTGTAGTTCTTAAAGATTGATAAACAGATCCATTATCAAATTCTTTAGAATATATCATGTTATATCCTAAAATATAAATAATATGGAATACTAATAAAAATGTAATAAATTTTTTATTGTTAATGCAGCGCATGAATTTTTGTTTGATCGGTCGATTTAAAATGGCCGTTTCATCCGTTCGATTACAACTTATCGCTGCTAATGCGCAAGTAACAAAATCTAGTAAAAACAACCAGCGATTATTCACATAATTAAACAAATTCATTAAAAATCCAAACAAAGGAATCAACAACCCAATAAATAAGATAATAAACATAATCTTATATGTTTTATTTCCTTTAAAGAAATAGCAAGGAATTAAAGCAAGAATCAAGAAAATATGAATTTTATAAGGGGTATAGAAATTTATTGGTTTAAGTGGAATAAACAAATTTGAAAATAAGTCTAAATAATAACGATTAGAAAATGACGCTATTCCTTTGCTCTCACTTCTAGCCGCGTTCAAATAAGTATATATTAAAGGAACGATAGCAAAAGAAGCTAATAATATGGCTAAGAAGTACCAAAGAAATATTTTGGTTATTTCTTTCAGAAAGTGCTTGAAATTTCTTTGTTCTTTCCTATATTTTTCAAAATAATATAACAAAGTATAACCAATGACAAACAAGCTAACCATGTAAAATATATAAAAACAACTGACCAAGCAAATAAACGAACTGATGACAAATAAATAAGGTTTCTTTTGATCATATAAAAGTTCTAATCCATAAATAATTAAAGGTAAGTACATCGCACCTACAGCAAGGTTAGGATGTCTTGGTAAAGTAAAAACTAAAAAACCACTAATCATATAAATGGTACTAAATATAATTGCGATTTTATCGGTAATTTTTTTATGTTTAAGATATAAAAACATAAATATTCCAGTGCAAATAAATTTGATAAAAATCATAATGCTATAATTGAGCAAAAATGATTTAAATGGTAAAATTAATAAAAACAAATTAAATGGGTCTAAAATTAAATAATAAATAAAGCTTGTAAAAAAATCGGCACCTAAACCTATTTTAAAATCAAAGGTACCGATTTTGTTTAAATAGTTTCCTTGTTGATAGTATTCTAAAAAGGAAGCGTGTTGTGTTACACCATCTTTTTCTTTTAAAATCCCTATCCACGACAAATAATTATTGCGACATAAAAATGGCAATAAAACAATAACTAAAGCAATAATTAATACACACAATAACCATCCTATTGATTTGAATTGTTTTTTTACCATTTTATACCTTTCTCCCAAATATTATATTACCTATTTATTTATTTTTGTCAACCATTTGTAAAATGGTTGTATCTTTTAAATCCCTCCATTTATTCACTTATTTTTATCTATTTTTTGATTAATTCATCCCATCTTTAATTCTTTTTCTAGAACGAATCACATACACAATAACCACCATTAAAACAATGAATGAAGCAGCTGTACCAAATATCCATAACAATAATTCAGTATCTTCTAAAAATCTTGGTTTATACGTTATTTTATAAACATCAGAAACTTTTCCTGAAGCATCCACAAGTTTGATTTTATTTACACCTTTTTTTAATTTTAAAGTAAAGGTATTACTTTCATGATTCAATGTTGTAATAAAATTATCATCATTTAAAAAATAACCGATAATGACTTCACTTGTTTGAATCGAAATGGTTTTATTTCGTGTTATAAATTTATTGTCTTGAATTAATTTTTGATTGATATTAATAATATAAGGATTGATGGTATCAATTCTAAAAGTAAAAAGTTGAGATTCATTTTTTGCTACATCAATTGCCTTCACTTCATATGTGCCATCGAGATTGAAAATATGTTCTTTTTCATTTAAAATGTTAAAATTTCCTTCATAATTGCATCGATAGGCGATGGTCACATCTTCATTATTATCTGCAGCTTTAACATAAACGGATTGATCAACAATTTCGTTGTTTGAAACATGTTTTTGATCGGTGGTATTGATTTGTAATGTAGGTGCAACACTATCTAGATAAAACGCTTTAGATACCTTAAAAAACTCATTTTCTCGATAATTTACAACTTTAATCCATAAATAGTAAGTCCCATCACCTTCGTTTAATACGATGGCTTCGTTTTTTTGATATTCATTCCATGTCGTGATGGGTACTTCTTTATTAGAATGCGACCATGCATAACTAAAATTATCCACACTCGTACTATTGATATAATACACTTGTACGCCAACAGAATAATATTTGCAATAATTTGTACTTCCTTCCATACTCAATTTGATAATGGGTGGAAAATTTTCGGTAATATCATTCGGTGTTAGCACGGAAGAAATACTATAATCTTCACCTAATTGACCTGATCCGTTATCTCCCCAAGAATAAATTTCTCCTCGACTCGATACTAATAAACTATGTTTTTCTCCTAATGCCATCGTTTGAATGGCATCATCACTAGAAAAACTAATATTCTGATTCATTTTTTGAGGTGTCGCTGTTGAAATGTTGTTTTTAATTCCTAATTGACCACTCGTATTTTGTCCAAAAGCATAAATATTATGATTGGATGTCACTGCCATGCCATAGAAAAAGCCACTATAAATATCCACAATTTTTTCGCCCACTTCTAAATTAAAATTTTTCGACATCTCATAAGGGGTTATTTTTTCGTTTCCTGAATGTAAAGTGACGGATCTATCGGCAATTTGCCCATATCCATTATATCCAAACCCATAGAAATAATTCATATTTGTTAAAACATAACTATGAAAACTTCCGCAGGCAATTTGAATGACCTTTTCACTAGCAAAATCTAATTTGGTAGGTTTGTTAAGTATGGCTTCTTTTTTGTCGTCGCCTAATTGGCCAAAGTTGTTGTTACCCCAAACATAAAGATTTCCTTGTAAGGTTCTAGCCATCGCATGGGATGACCCAGCAGCAACTTCAACAATTTTATCATCCGCTGCTAATTCAAAGCGATGCGTGATATCAATAGGAGACGTTTGATATCTTTCTTCGCTAGTTTCAATTCCTAGTTGCCCCCAATTATTTTCACCGAAGGTATATACATGTCCATTATAAGATAAAGCAACACTAAAATCTGACCCGCCTTCTACTTGAACAATGTAATCATTCGCTTCTAAATGAAAGTTTGCGGTAATATTCGTTGGTGTTGATTTTAATTGAGAAGCATAGTTCAAATCGCCCACCAAATAAACTTCCCCTCCATCGCCGAGTTGACCTTGTCCATCAAAACCAAAACTAAATACATCACCAAATTGTGTCAAAATAAAACTGTGTTGATCGCCGCTACTGACAGATTTTATTTTATCATTAGGTTGTAAGGGAATAAGATTTGTAATTTCAGACGGATAAATTTTGGAAAAAGTTTCAATATTACTATCCAAACTAACATCTCCCCACGTTCCCCATGCATAGACTTCGCCACCATCAGTTTTTAGTAGGCTATGATTTTTACCACTTGAAACATCAAAATTATTACTTCGTTGTGCATAAACTGCAAAATTTTCTTTTTTTTCAAAATTTGAATTTAAAAAAGGAAAAAATACTACACTGAACAACAAAAAAATCGTTTTTTTCATGGATCTCACCTCTAAGTACAAAAAGTATACCCATTTTCAAAAACGAATTTTGTCAAACAAATAGAAATATATCGATTTTTTAAAATTTTTCGATAGAATAAGTAGCTAATGCGCTAATATCTAGGGGTGCATTGTCATGATTTTGCAAAATTCGATAATATGCACACATGCCAATCATAGCAGCATTATCACCACAAAGACTTAATGAAGGAACGCTTAATGCTACATTTTTAAATTTTTTATCAATTAAATTTTGCATTTTTTCTCTCAGTGCTTGATTAGCAGCAACGCCTCCTGCAATTGCAATCATTCGAACAGGAATTTGTTTTAAAACACGTTCTGTTTTCTGAATTAAAATATCGGTAGCCACTTTTTGAAAAGAAGCAGCAATATCTTCTTTTTTATAACTTTCGTGACGTTGCTCCAATTTGTGAATTAAATTAATGACAGCCGATTTTAAGCCGCTATAGGAAAAATCAAAACTTCGATCGTTTTTAGGAAGCGGTAAAGGATAAATAGGGTTTCCTTGATGTGCAAGTTTATCTATAATTGGTCCTCCAGGATAACCTAAATCTAAAACCCGTGCCACTTTATCATAAGCTTCTCCAACTGCGTCATCTAACGTGGAACCTATAATTTTAAACTTCAATTCATTTTCCATATAAACAAACTCTGTATGTCCACCCGAAACAACCAAAGCTAACATAGGAAATTGAAATTCTTGATTCAATCGATTCGCATAAATGTGTCCTGCTAAATGATGAATAGGAACTAATGGCTTTTCATAAAGTAAAGCTAATGTTTTTGCCGCTTGCATTCCTACATGTAACGAGCCAATCAATCCTGGCCCTTGGGTAAAAGCAATATAATCCACTTCTTCTAAAGAAATTTTAGCGGTAGCTATCGCTTCTTTGATAACATAGGTGATTTTTTCAACATGCAATCGACTAGCTAATTCAGGCATAACTCCGCCATATTTATTATGAAAAGCCACTTGTGATGAAACTACATTGGCTAATAATTTTTTATCTTGTAAGATGGCGACACTTGTGTCATCACAGCTACTTTCAATGGCTAAAATAATCATCAGCTATACCTCCTTAATCATTAAATAAGCATCTTCAAAATCACTATAATAATGTTTACGAATACTTGCAATATAAAAACCCGATTTTTCATAAACATGAATGGCTCTTTGATTACTCACTCTAACTTCTAAAGAAATTTTATGACATCTGGCTTTTTTAATGCGTTGTTCTAGATCTTCCATTAAAATGTACGATAATCTTTTGTTTTGATAGGCTTTAGCAATAGATACCTTGGTAATTTGAGCAACATCAAAAGTAATCCAAAATCCAAGATAACCTATAATTTGTTTTTCATAAACTAATTTAAAATAATATGCATATGGATTCTCATTGAGTTCGTATAAATAATCCTTTTCTTCCCATGGTTTTTTATAAAGTTCATTTTCTAATTTCAAAATTTCTGGCAAATCTTCTATTTGCATCGGTTCAATGGTCATTCTATCGTTTCCTTTAAATACATGGGAATTAATTTGTCAACGTCCTCGATAGGACGTGTTATTTTTTCGATTTGTAACATATTTTGAATAACGTTAGGTGGAAAATCATCTGTACAACCCACCAAATGACCATCCAAAACAACTGAATAATCCTCGTATTGTTTTATTAATTGCTGAATTTTTTCGATTTCTAAAACACAATCTTTAACGATACATTGATGGTTTTGATAAATGCCGACATATCCTCTTTGAGCCTTAGCATCTAAAATAACGATGGATTTGGGTTGATATGCATAAGCATTTAAACTAGAAATTGCCTTTAAAGGAATGTTGTGAAAAGTTGCTAAAACTTTCGCAATACACATTCCAATTCTTATTCCAGTAAAAGAACCTGGCCCTATTGTTACAACAACCTCTCCAATGTCTTTGAGTTTAATTTTGGCTTCTTTTAAGGCCAAATCAATATAAGGAATCGCCATTTCTGATTGTTTCTTTTCAGCGAGTTCTTGGTGTTGATATAAGATGGTGTCATCTTGACTAATGCCCACACATAAAAATTTTGTGGTCGTATCTAAAAACAATTTATACATTTTGCTTCATTCCTTCGATAATTTTTTGATATTGTTCGCCTACGGCTGTCAATGTGATTTTACGTTGATTTTTACTAATATAGGTAAAATCAATCGCTAAATATTGTTCAAATATTTCTTGATTTTTTAAGTTGTGACTCCATTCAATCAAAAGAATATTATTTTCATTGATATAATCCTCTAATTCCTCAAAAAGAGCATTTTCTAAACGATAAGCATCGACATGAACAAGACAATTTTTGTCGGTGATTGCATAGATTTTTAAAAGAGTAAACGTAGGACTAGTGATTTTTTCATTAATTTTTTTTGCTCTAGCAAAGCCTTGAACAAACGTCGTTTTCCCAGCACCTAAATCACCATTTAGCAAAATCACGCTTCCATAGGGAATAAGATGAGCTAATTTACTAGCTAAAGCTAAGGTATCCTCAATGTTTTTACTTTTATATTCCATAATTTTCACCTATGTATAATCATACCACAATCCTTGCAAAAATGACAACGATTTGACAAGAATTCGAAACTGAATATAATATAATTAGTGATAATTAAAGTTCCTTTAATTATCAACATTTCGCTTTTGAGGGGAATTAAAATGGAAAAAAGTAGTGCTAAACCTAAAATTTTATTAACTTATATTGAATCCGGAATGGGACACATTATGTCCATGAAATCAATTGAAGATGGATTAAAACCTTATGCTGATCAATTAGAAATTATTTCTTCTTACATTATGCAAGAAGATCAAAATGAAGTTTGTCTTCGTTTTGAAAAATTTTTAATCAATTGCACTAAGGGCACAAATAAATCGAAAATTTTTAGTCATACCGTTTTCTTTTTAATGTCTGCTTTGGGTAAAATTCATTTAATGCGAATTTTACATCATTCTTTGTTCAAAAAAGCTAGTGATGCCACCATTCAAGCGATGTTAAAATATCACCCTGATGCCGTAATTAGCACACATTATTTCATTACTTTTTGTGCTATTGAGCTAAAGAAAAAATATTTGCCTAACTTGCAAGTGATTACTTACAACCCTGATAATAATGTACATGTATGGTGGGACAATCGTTCTGATATTTTTATTAACAACAATTCTAAAGCTTGTAATGAAGCTATTAAGAAACGGAAATTCGATTATTCTAAAGTTAGACAAGTCTTTTTTACTGCTCGGCAAGAAATTATTGATTCCAATTTAACAAAAGAACAATGCCGTGAAAAATATCACATTGATTCGAATTTTACTATAATTATTGCAGATGGTGCCTATGCTAGTGGAAAAGCCAAAAAGGCATGTAATGCCATCTTAAAAACAAAAAAGAAAATAAATATTTTATTTGTTGCTGGTAAAAACGAAAAAATGGCGAAATACTTTAACAACAAAGTAAATAAATTAAAAAAGAAAAAACCAAATATCCATTTAGTTGTATTGCCTTTTCAACCTAAAATTTATGAACTATATCGTGCAAGCGATTTATTTATTACTAAAGCCGGCCCTAATGCTATCTTAGATTGTGTATTTATGAACACTCCAATTTTAGTAGACTATTATGCGCATCCTATCGAAAAAGCCACCGCAAATTTATTTATCAATACATACAAATGTGGTGTGGCTGTTTATAAAACAAGAAAAATGTTACATTCCGTTGAACATTTAATCGATCATCCAGAAGAATTGGCTAAATATCAAGAAAACACCAAAAAAATTGATAAATACAAAAATGGCAGTTCACAAGTTGCTGAAATTATTCTTCAACAAGTCATAGGGTTGGATTCTCAAAATGAAGGCTAAATATAAATTAATTGCGGAAAAACTCGAAAGAAACGGTGAATTTACAGAAAGTTTTACAAAGCCAAGTCCAAAAAGATATAAAATTCCCAAAGCAAATTATGTCTATTTACCACGGAATCCCTTTTTCTTTTGCTTTTCAAAATTGATCCGTTTCATTCTGTTCCTTTTGGGCCCTGTTTTAACTTTTTTTGCCTATCATTTAAAAATTAAAAAATCTAAAAAAATAAAAGAAGTTAAAACCGGTGCTATATGTATTTGTAATCACGTTTCGTTGTTAGATGGTGCTTTACTCGTTCGTCAAGCTCACCCTTTTAAAAAGTATTATTGTACCGTTGCTCCAACAAATAACAAAAAAGGCCTAGCGGGTTTAATATTAAAAGCGGGGGGCGCTTTACCTTTTGGGCCCCATCTTTCCAATCAACGCAATTTACAAAAAACAATCAAAATATTATTAGAAAAAAGAAGTTTTGTTGGTTTCTTACCTGAACAAGGGTTATGGTTAGGTTATGAAAAGCCTCGCCCAATGCTTCGAGGTAGTTTTTATTATGCTTGTAGATCAAATGTGCCGATTATCCCGCATTTTATTGCTTTTCGCCAACCTAATCGCTGGGAGCGGTTTTGTCATAGAAAGCAACTCGTTACTTTCATTGTTGGCGATCCTATTTATCCTAATTCTTCTTTGCCACTACTTGAACAAGAAAAAATGCTCCGCGAAGAAACTAAACAATGGTATGCAAAAACTTATATGCAATTTTATAAAGTAGATCACATTAATTATCTCAATGGTAAATCTTATTTTGATTATTAATTTGTAAAATCTAGGGTAACTCTATGAATGTTTTGGTCACTATTGCTAAGAATAGAATAAAGAATATAGACATTGATAAAAAAATAATAAGAGCATCAATAAATAATATATATAAGTAAAAATACTATTTAATAAATATATTTATTAAATAAATTTTAAAAATGCTGACGAGATAATAGCGTTATTATAGACTAATAATGTCAAAAGATCAAACCGAATACCAAAAGCAAAAAATTTATTGCAGTTAGTAAAAAATTAAACTCTTTTTACTATGCTTAGATAAATATAGAAAAGATTGTTTGATCATTGATGTTTTCATGTGTTTATTTTATAACATTTACTTTTTTTATTTTTTTATTTTAAAAGAGGGCTTTGTTATCCCATCTGTGCTTTTTTTGAAAAACTTTAGCATGCATTTTTTTCGATAGATTCATAATTATTCAAAAAAATGATTCAACAGAAAAAAATAATTTCATCTTTTTTTACCCTTTATTTAGAACAAAACAGCAATCTAAAGAAAAAGAAATCTCTTATTTTTTGTTTTAGAAATGTTTTTTTATTATTTTTATGATAAAATAATAAAAGATATGAGGTGGCTGTATGATTGAAAACAAACCAAAATATACTCCAATGATGATGCAATATTTAAGTATTAAACAAGACTATCCTGACACTTTAATTTTATTTCGTTTAGGTGATTTCTACGAATTATTTTTTGAAGATGCCAAAATTGCTTCCAAAGTATTGGAATTAGTTTTAACTGGAAAAAATGCAGGTGCAGATGAAAAAGTCCCTATGTGTGGTGTACCTTACCATGCTATCACTTCTTACATCGAAACACTAATCAAAAATGGTTATAAAGTAGGCATTGTGGAACAATTAGAAGATCCCGCATTAATCAGTAAAGGAATTGTAAAACGAGATGTGGTTCAAATTATTACTCCTGGAACTTTAATCAACTTAGGCCTTGATGAAAAGAAAAATAATTTTATTGCTTATGTAGACGATTTTGTTTCTTTTTTCACCTTAGCCTATTGTGATTTATCCACAGGTGAATTAGGTATTTTAAATGTTGAACACGATCTTCAATTGTTAATCAATGAACTTCTCGCTTTAGAATGTAAAGAAATAGTGACTACTGAAAAATTTAAAGAACTTTACGCTAAAGAAATCAACAAAAGAGCAAATTTCTTTTTTACTGTTTCTGAAGAAGAAGCAATGCCTTTAGAAATTTTTGAACTTACCTCTTCCATCCATGATGCACGACAAAACATTACCATTTCAAAATTGGTTTATTATCTTACAAATACACAAAAAAGACCTATCGAATATTTGCGTGTTGCGCAAGTTGTTAAATCTTCACAATATTTAAAAATTGATAATAATTCAGCAATTAATTTGGAATTAATCCGAACGGTTAGAAGTGATGATCGCTATGGTAGTTTATGTTGGCTTTTAGATAAAACAAAAACGGCTATGGGTTCCCGTTTATTAAAAAAATTTATTATTAAGCCTTTGATGGATAAAGAAGAAATCAACCAACGTTTGGATCTTGTCGAAACATTTTCAAAAGATTATATTAAACGTCAAGAATTAGCCACTTATCTCAATGAAGTTTATGATTTAGAAAGATTAATTGCAAAAATTAGTTATGGAAATGCAAACGCTAGGGATTTACTTCAACTATTAAAATCTTTTAAAGTCATGCCTCAAATCAAACAATTATTGCATGATTTATCTCTAGATGATTTTAGCAATCAAATATTAGAATTAAATGAAATGGTGGATAAATTAGATCGTGCCTTAGAAGAAAATCCTCCTTTAAGTGTTAAAGAAGGTGGCATGATCAAATCCGGCTATGATAGCATGTTAGATGATTTAAAATTAGCAAGTAAGGATGGTAAAAATTATCTTGCTAATTTAGAAAATAAAGAAAGAGAACGAACCGGTATTAAAAATCTTAAAATAGGATTTAATAAAGTATTTGGATATTATATTGAAGTAACCAATTCATATTTACATTTAATTAAAGATGAATATGGATATATTCGAAAACAAACAACTACCAATTCTGAACGATTTATTACTGAAGAATTAAAAGAAAAAGAAAAATTTATATTAAGCGCAGATGATCGTATCATTAATCTAGAATATGAAATTTTTAATAATTTAAGAAATTATGTAAAAACTTTAACCAAAGATATCCAATCGGTCGCTGATACGATTTCTTTTTTAGATGTCATTCGTTCCTTTGCGGAAATTTCTGTAGCAAATCAATATGTTCGTCCACAATTTAATGATGAAAAAAAGATTTATATTAAAAATGGCAGACATCCTGTAATGGAATCGATTAATCGTCATTCATCGTATATTCCAAATCACGTTAATATCGACGAAAACCAATATTTTATGTTAATTAGCGGTCCAAATATGGGTGGAAAATCAACCTATATGCGACAAGTTGCTGTGGCGATTATTATGGCACAAATGGGTTGTTTTGTGGCTGCAGATGAAGCCATTTTACCCATCTTTGATGGTATTTATACTCGAATTGGTGCTAGTGATGATATGATTTCAGGCCAATCCACTTTCATGCTCGAAATGAATGAAGTCAACTATGCTTTGCAACACGCAACCGAACATTCACTAATTATTTTTGATGAAGTCGGCCGTGGAACCGCAACTTTTGATGGAATGGCCTTGGCACAAGCAATCATTGAACATATTTGTATGTACGTAAAAGCAATCACATTATTTTCAACACACTATCATGAATTAACAAATCTTGCCACTACTTTACCCGAAATTAAAAATCTTCATGCGGCGGTTATCGAAGAAAATGATAAAGTGACTTTCTTATATAAAATGCAAGAAGGCGCAACTACCAAATCTTATGGTGTCAATGTTGCTCGTCTTGCACATTTACCAAACACGCTTCTTGAAAGAGCAAAAAACATTTTACATGAAAAAGAAAAAAATCAAACGATTATAGTTCCAACGCCTATTTCTAAACCAACCATTGTTCAAGAAAAGGAACCTGAATGGGTCGAAGATTTAAAACAAATTAATCCATTAGAAACAACGCCGTTAGAAGCACTGAATTTTTTATTTGATTTAAAGAAAAAAATGAAATCGAAAGAAGGGAAATAGTTATGAACCGCATTTCCATATTAAGTCCTTCACTTGCAGATAAAATTGCGGCTGGAGAAGTTGTCGAACGTCCTTTCAACGTGGTCAAGGAATTGGTTGAAAATAGTGTTGATGCACAAGCCACAAAAATAGAAATTATCATTAAAGATGGTGGAAGAAGCTTAATAGAGATACGTGATAATGGTTGTGGCATGTCTAAAGAAGATGCCATTTTATCGATTAAAAGACATGCAACTAGTAAAATAAAAACCGATTATGACTTATTTTCGATTCAAACGATGGGTTTTAGAGGAGAAGCGCTCAGCGCAATTAGTGCTGTTTCAAAATTTACTTTAATGACCTGTGAACAAGGAGAAAACGGCACGCAATTACTTTGTGTGAATAGTCATATCGAAAGTATTGAACCTTGTGCAATGCCACAAGGAACGATTATAAAAGTAGAGGAATTATTTTATAATACTCCAGCAAGATTAAAATATCTTAAATCGGACAATAGCGAATTTGCTTTAATTGCAGATATCGTAAATAAATTAGCACTAGCACATCCAAAAATTTGGTTTCGTTTAACACATAATGATAAAATAATATTTCAAAGTAATGGAAATGGCAATTTATTAGATATTCTTGCATCCATCTATGGCGTTTCCATCGCTAAAAACATGATTTATTTTGAAAATCATAATCATGATTTTGTCATTCATGGTTTTACCAGTGACATTTGTATTAGCAAAGCAAATAAATACAGCATTTTTGCTTTTGTCAATCAACGCTATGTAAGAAATAAAAATTTAACTGATAGCATTATCAAAGCTTATCACGAATTGTTATTTGAAAATCGATACCCTTATACCGTCTTATATGTGGATGCTGATCCTACCATATTAGATGTGAATATTCATCCTACGAAACAAGATATTCGAATTTCAAAGGAATTTGAATTAAATCAGATGATTGAACAAACGATTCATGAAACCATTACAAAAACAAAACCAATTAACGAAGTAAAAATAAAATCATCTACGCCTATTGATGATCCACAAAAAAATCAACAAGGATTTATGAACTTTGACGTTAAAGAGCAAGAAATCACATACAATCAAACAAATCATCCTTCTGATATAGATACTTCATCATTGATTTCTTTTGATCAAAAAGAATATCAAACAAATACAACTGAATATTATCCCATCGGTCAAATTCATGGAACTTATATCGTTGCCCAAAGTAGTGATGGGTTTATCTTAATAGATCAACATGCGGCAGCAGAAAGAATTCGCTATGAAAAATATCAACAATTATTTTTAGAAAATCATCATTCTATCGACTTATTAGTTCCTTTAATTATTGAATTACCGATTCGAGATTTTCAAGAAATTGTACAACACTTAGATTTATTAAAAGAAGTAAAAATTGAAGCGGAACCTTTTGGAGATCATGCGATAAAAATTACACACGTTCCATATTACTTAGATAAAATTGATTTAAATCTTTATGTGGAAACCATTCTTCAACAAATCATCAACCATAAAAAAATCGATTTGCATGAATTAAAAGATTATGCCATTGCTACGCTCGCATGCAAGGCATCTTTAAAAGCAAACTCACATTTATCGACAGCAGATATGGAAAAAATTATTCATGACCTTTTCTTATGTCACAATCCTTATACTTGCCCTCATGGTAGACCTACGATATTAAAATATAGTTTAGCTGAACTTCAAAAGGCATTCAAACGAACTTAATAAGATTATGAAAAGAAAAATTTTAGTTATTGTCGGACCAACAGCGGTTGGTAAAACAAAAATATCGGTTGAGTTAGCTAAACTTTTAAATGGTGAAATTATCAATGGTGATGCATTGCAAGTTTATCAAGGATTGGATATTATTACCGATAAAATCAGCGAAAATGAAATGTGTGGTATCCCTCATCATTTGTTTTCGTTTTTGCCTATAAATGAAAATTATAGTGTTGCAGATTATCAAAGCAATATTCGCGAAAAAATTAAAGAAATAGAATTAAAAAATAAAACTCCCATCCTCGTAGGGGGCACAGGATTATACATTAAGGCCGCTTTATATGATTATGATTTTAGCCATCCAAATAACCAAATGCATTTAGATTTTGCAACGAAATATCAAAATTATAGTAATCAAGAACTTTATCAACATTTAAAAGAAATTGATGCTGAAAGTGCCGACGTTTTACATTACAATAATCGCCGTAGAGTATTGCGTGCCATTGAAATTTATGAAACGAGCGGCAAGAAAAAAAGTGCCTATATTAAAGAACAAAAACACAAATTGCTTTATGATTGCTGTTTTGTTGGATTAACTTTACCTATAGATCAATTGAATAAAAATATAGAACAACGCGTTGATCAAATGTTTGAAAAAGGGGTCGTAGAGGAAGTTAAAAATCACCCAACCCATTCAACTGCCGCTAATGCTATCGGCTATCATAGCATTGAAAAATATTTGTGCAATCAAATTTCTTTAGAAGAATGTAAAAATGATATTAAAATCAAAACCCGACAATATCGTAAACGTCAAATGACATGGTTAAAACATCAATTTGAAGTAAAATGGTTTGATGTATGTATGAACACTGTTCAAGAAATATATAATTATTTTAAGGGGGAATGCCAATAATGAATTTTTTTATCAAATTACTAAAATATTTATTATTAGGTTTTATTCAAGGTGTTAGCGAAATATTACCTATTTCTAGCAGTGGTCATCTTTTATTAGCACAATCTTTAATGAAAATAAATACAAATCAAGTAGCTGTTTTTACTGTCCTTTTACATTTTGCATCTTTATTAGCCTTATTAATTTATTTTAGAAAGATAATCATAAAGATGATTAAAGGTATTTTTCTATATGTTTTTCGTCGAAAAAAAGAATATAAAGATGATTTTATGTTATTTATTTATTTAATTGTGGGCAGTATTCCTGTCGCTATTGTTGGTATTTTTTTAGAAGATAAAATTGATTCTCTCTTCTCTAATTTATTATTTGTAGGTATCAGTTTTATTTTTACTGCCTTTGTGTTGTTACTCCTCTCAAACTTAAAAAATGGCACACAAGAACAAGTAACCTTAAAATCTGCTATCATTACTGGACTTTTTCAACTGATTGGTGTCTTCCCTGGGATTTCTCGTAGTGGTATGACATT
The DNA here is from genome assembly GCA_947599835.1 of uncultured Bacilli bacterium. GTDB lineage: Bacteria > Bacillota_I > Bacilli_A > RFN20 > CAG-631 > Caccosoma. The sequence continues at coordinate 5,694 of CANQFQ010000015.1, read as the reverse complement.
AACGGGAGCTAAGGTATCGAAATTAGAACATCAAAAAGCTAAAGAATTTGCCTTTCTATTATTTATTCCCGTAGCTTTCGGTAGTTTTATCTTTTCTTTAGATGATGCTTATTTACTTTTTAAGGCACATCAAGATTTATTAGGATTTGCCTTTGCTGCCATGGTAGTAACCTTTATTATGACATATCTTTCCTTGCATTTAATCTTATCGAAATTACAACCTAAACATTTTAAATATTTTTCAATTTATCTTGTTTTTATCGGCGTTTTTACCATTTGTTATGCGCTCATTTAATTTGTAAATATACCATTCAATTGCATAATAAAAACCCTATTTTGTTCATTACAATAGGGTCTTTTTTGTATTTTATTTTTATCCGCCTATTAGATCATTCGCGTGTATACTTGATTTTTAAAAGGAATTTCGATTGCGTTACAAACTTTTTTATAAAATGGAACTAATCGATCTGAAACGCCTCCAATCACAGCATAGGCATATCCATCTTCCTTCATAGCATACAATGTTCTTAAAATCAATTGCCTAGCAATCCCTTGTTTTCGATAATTTGGATGAACACCTAATGGGCCAAAAAATCCTTTCGTTGTAGCATCAAAGCAAGCAAACCCAACAATTTGTTCATCTTTGACTGCAATAAAACAGGTCGGATTCGATTTATAACAGGAAGCTTTTGTTTCACTAGCCCAAGCTTCAGAAAAATAATTTTTAATAAAGTTTTCTAAAAGATAAATATTCGGCGACAAAATTCTTTTAATTTGATAATCCGTATTTTGAGCCAACGTTTCGTTTAAATCATAAAGATTAACTAACATATCCATAATGTATTTCTCCGATTAAAATATGTTGTAATAAGTATAATATAATTTTGCAATATGAATCGTATAATTAATCGATTCTTTCAATCTTTCAACTGCAAATGATGAAGCATATTGTTCAACATTTTCTAACATTTTGTTTAATTCAGCAATCAGTTTGTCAATAGTTTCTTTGTTTTCCTTACCTGCTGCTATTTTTTTAATATTTTTTGTGGCTTCTATTAACGTATTATATTGTTCTTGTGTTTGTTGGTTGTTTTCTTGATAAATAAACAAACTTCTTCGCAACATTGCATTCATCATCGTAGACATGGTTTTAGATATCTTATCATAAGTCGTTACACTTTCAAGATCAAACGCTCCACCATAACGACCATTTAAATAATATTCAACATCGGTGCGTCCACCATAACTGTGGTTTGCAAATATGGTTCCTCCAACGGCTCCATATTGATCCACATCTTTTAATTGTAAGGATAATTCCATATTAGGAATGGCCAAAAATACGGGTGCAATGCCAGCTACAACATAAGTTGCAGAGCCACAGGCTTCATAAGCTTCTTGAACTGTTGATTCAACATAATCACTATCAAGATAATAGGCCATTAAATAAATACCATCAATAATTCCCATTTTTGCCCATTCATCCCATGCTTGTAATTTATTATTTCTTGCATAACTTAAACCAGCCACTACAGCAGCCGTTAAAATGGTGTTATATCGATGACTTAATTCATGACAACGAGCTACAAATTTCGTAACAACTTCTCGACGATATTCATTAAATAGTTTAAAAATCGCCGCATTAGCTAAGCCCGATTTGAACTCATTCATATCATTATATTGTCTATTTTCACCCTTTTGGGCTAAAAACGAATTAAATCCTACTCTTGCTGATTCTGTAATTCCTTGTGAAGAAATCAATGCGTCACTAGAAGCACCATAACGAATACCATCCAATTGCAAACCATCAAAATCATAATTGGATAATAATTCTTCATATACACTTAAATATAAATCTTGTACTAAAGGGTTAGCAGGATCTAAATATTGTGAGACACCATCTAAAGTATCTTGCGTGACTTCTCCTCTTGTATTCAAAGCAAAATAATCATTAAATTCTGGATATTTTTCAACCACGCCTTTCCAGTGGCTCCAGTTATTGACAACAACTTGAACTTTTATGCCCCGTTTATGTGCTTCACCGATCACTGCAGCTAAGTAATCTTTGCCATATTTTCCATAATCTCTAGAATAGGCATTATAAGTAGCAATTTTAGGCAAGATTTTAGATTCATATGTTGCATATCCATCTTCAATAGGTCCAACAATAATTTCGTTCATATTACTTGCTTTGTACCAGTCTAATTTGGTTTGTAATTCAGCTAACGTATTTTCATAAGGATAAGCCCATAATCCTTGGTTATATACAGGTTCATGGCTTCCAGAAACCAAAAGTAAAGCATGATCTTTTTGCGCTTGAATCGCATTTAACATATTAACATAATGGTATTGAATTGTAGCATTTGTTAATTTGCTTTCATCAAGCAATTGCATTTTTGCATAAATTTGATTCATTTTTTCTTGAATTTTAGTCAACGCATCAGCATCATAATCATAACTTTCTTTGTTTCTCAAATCGATATATTTTTGTGTTGTATCTACAGCATCTTTAACGGCAAAAGAAGCCATATCTGGAGCATCCCAATGAACGACGATATTTTTGCCACTATTTTCTAAGCCTACCTTGGCTCCAATTTTAAAAATTTCTTGAATAGGCGCCAAGGTTTGTTCTGCAGAAGAACTACCTGAAGCCTTTAAAGAAATCACATAACCACCAAAAGGAACGGTTTCATTGACACTATGACTCACAATTCGATTATCCACAACACTCACTTCATATGTCCATTCATTGGCCCCAGTCTTTTGTCCAACACTACTATAAATTGTAGGTATAACCGTGACTGAATCATTTAGAGAACTCGATTGTCCAACGGTCAAAGTAATATCATCTTGATAATACGTTGGCACACTTTCAAAATAAATTTCATCTCCTTTTGAAAAACAAATTCCTTCTTCTAACACAACGGTATAAGGTACTGTTGAAGATGCCGCATTGACTAATACAAAGCCTTCATCATCAACATTCATTTTCGTTGCTTCTGCTTGTGTTCTTGTTCTAAAATAATCGGGCGTGAAAGCATTTTTTTCATCATCATAAGAAAAATGAATATAATTGATTGGCATATTTGGATAAGGTACTAAATTAGAAGGTGCTTTAGCATCAAAGAGCACCGCTAAAGGATACTCTCTACCTGTCGGAGTTGACCAAAAATAGGTTTCATTGCATTTAGAAAAAGCGCGACGGACTCCATTTTGATTATAAACTGCACTTTTATAATTAGGTAAAGAATAATTCGATAACGTTACAACTTGATTTAATGTATAACTAACCGCATGATTTTCAGGTAACGAGACAACACATCCGTTAATTGGAATCCAAGTTCCCGTATGGGTCGAAACTTCACTCACAACATATTCCTTATCTTTTAAAGATATCGCATATTCGCGGACATTTTCATCCCGTTGTGGTGTTGTTCGATAACGCCAATCTGCCGTATATACGATAGCTTTCCCACGCATTGCATTTTGCGTTGCTGTTCTAAAGATAACTTCTGTATTACTAATAACATAACGCATCGGATTAACATAAAAATCTTCTAAATCGCCAATGTGTGCGGTAACTTCATGTGTTCCTATTGTCGTATCATTTTCATCCGTGCTGAATGCCCTTTGCTTAAAGTTTTTATCGGAAGGCAATTCTTCAAACGGAGATTCTATATCGTGGGTTTCTGTCGTATCCCAACGATCTTCTTTCGTTTTACTTTCTTTTTTACTACATCCACTGAGTAGTGTTGCGACACATGCAACGCAAATTCCTATTTTTCTTAATTTCATTTTTGCATTTATCATCAATTTTTTTGATGAATTCCTTTCTCCTATTTTTATAGGTCTTTTTTAATTTAAAAATGCTAGCTATCATCTGATACTATAGCATTCATCAAATTTTCAAATTACGATAAACTTTTTAACCCTTTTATTTCCTTATTAACGATCATTTCAAAAGCAAACTTTAATATGAATCTTCCGCTCATTATTCATACTTTTATGAAATGTTTGATGATGAATCATTAAACAATCTATCAAATTCTATTATACAAAAAAATTTGTATTAAGAATATCTTTTTTTTATTTTTTGTTATAAAATAAAAAAGGTGATAAAAATGAAAACAATTCAATATAATCAAAAAACAATCAAAGTTTTAGATGAATGTGATGTTTTAATTGTGGGTGGCGGAACAAGTGGTATGGTAGTTGCTTTATCCGCTCTTGAAGAAAGAAAAAGTGTGATTATTCTCGAAAAAGGCATTTTGCTTGGAGGTACTTCTACTCGTGGTTTAGTCCATCCTTTTATGAGAACGCATGTGGGTACAGGAAAACTAACCAAAAAATTAAATGAAGAATATCTACAATATAGTCCTTATAGTCGATATAATGGAGGCCCTTATGCTTTATCCTTTAATTGTGAAGATTGGGCTGATTTTTATGATAGTAAAATTAAAGAGGCTGGTGGAGTTATTTATTATGATGCAACTTTCTTAGACGTAATTATGGAAAATCATACGATTTTATATGCTGTTGCTTATATTAGAAATGAATTTTATGCTATCAAAGCAAAAACATATGTAGACACTAGCGCAGAAGCCGTTGTTTGTAGAGTAGCCAACGTTCCTATCGATTTTAATGGTGAAAACGGAATGCATCAATCTTGTTCATTACGTTTTGAAATGGCAAATGTGAATACAGATCGTTTGTGTGATTTTTTACGATCCATTCATTATGAAGGATTTGGAATTCCTGAAGATTCCCAAAGAATTGAATTTATTCGAGATAAAGCATTATTCCCATATTTTGAAAAAGCCATTCAAGAAAAGGTAATTCAACCTGCTGATGTAAAATATATTCAAGGATTTTTAATTCCTGGAAAAACCAATGTTATGGGATTTAATTGCCCTGAGCTTCCTAACATAAAAGATATTAATTCTCCCGATGGATTCAGTTATTTTGTTAGCGAAGGAAGACAAATGGTTCGTCGTTTCAGTCGTTTTTTAATTCATTATATTCCTGGATTTGAAAAAGCGTATGTGGGTCAAGTAGCTGATATGCTTGGCATTCGAGAATCTGTTCGGATCATTGGAGATTATGTAATTAGCGAACAAGATTATAAAAATCGTGCTCGTTTTGAAGATGGCATAGCTAAAGCGGATTGGTATGTTGATGTCCATAAGGATCAAGAAAACACAGAAGAAGAATTACAAAAATATGCTATCGGTGAGTATTACGAAATTCCTTATCGAAGTTTAATTTCTAAACATTGTAACAATTTAATTGTAGGAGGTCGACATTTATCTTGTAGTTTCCGTGTTGAAGCCTCTGTTCGTATTCAAGCAACTTTAAGAGATATCGCTGAAGTTATTGGTAAAGCATGTGCGTATTCTATCGATAAAAACATTGATTTAAATAAAATTGATGGAAAAATATTTAAATGTGAATAAGTTATTAAAAATAATTATCCGCCAGTAAAACTGGTGGTTTTACATTTTCGCCTATAAGGCTCTGTTACTAGCTAGCACCAAAGTGCTTATGTGTAGTTCGTCTTCTGCATCTTTTACTTGCTATCCGTTAAACGGATTTTCTTTGAAATCAATTGAAAGTTGCATTGCTTCTTCGTCTTCTTTTAATTGATTTTTTATATATTCTTTTATTTTATTCGTATTTTTTCCAACAGTATCTACATAA
>CANQFQ010000014.1 GCA_947599835.1 uncultured Bacilli bacterium | reverse complement strand
CTCGAAGCCTTTTTAAAAGTCATCTTGAATGATTAAAAAAATCCTCATTGCTATACACAAAGAGGATATCATTTTTTAATTTGGTTAGAGAGTGTTACATTTTGACATACACTTCCTAAGGCCAATTTTTAAAATAAAAAAGCCCTATAAAAGGACTCTTGAATTCAAGTGGGGCGGATGATGGGGCTCGAACCCACGAATGTCTGGTTCACAGCCAGATGTGTTAGCCTCTTCACCACATCCGCCATATCTAACAGCAATGTATATTTTACTAACTTTTGCATAATTTGTAAAGAGAAATAATTTTTTAGCACTCAAGTGTTGACATTGCTAATTAACGTGTTATACTATTATTAGCACTTGACATTAAAGAGTGCTAAAAAGGAGGAATGTTTATGGACATGATGCCTGATTATTCTAAAGATAAAGATATTTTAGAAAAGTTTGGTCGAAATATTATTGAAGAAGTAAAAAAAGGTAAAATTGATCCTGTTATTGGCCGTGATGAAGAAATCAGAGAAATCATCAAGATTTTATCACGAAAAACAAAAAACAATCCCGTTTTGATTGGGGAACCAGGCGTAGGAAAAACAGCAATCATTGAAGGCTTAGCAACCCGTATTGTCAAAGAAGATGTTCCTCAAGGTTTAAAGGGAAAAATTATTTATGAACTCGATATGGGAGCCTTAGTTGCAGGAGCAAAATTTCGTGGTGAATTTGAAGATAGACTTAAAGCTGTATTAAATAAAATTAAAGAATCTGATGGTAAAATCATTATGTTCATTGATGAAATCCATTTAATTGTTGGTGCGGGCAAAGCTGAAGGTGCCTTAGATGCATCCAATATGCTTAAACCAATGCTTGCGAGAGGCGAACTGCATTGTATTGGTGCGACCACTTTAAATGAATATCGGAATTATATTGAAAAAGATGCTGCCCTTGAAAGACGTTTTCAAAAAGTCAAAATTAATGAACCAACAGTTGAAGATACCATTAGTATTTTAAGAGGGTTAAAAGAACGTTTTGAAACCTTTCATGGTGTTAAAATCACAGATAATGCCTTAGTGAGTGCTGCGGTATTATCTAATCGATATATTACAGATCGTTTTTTACCAGATAAAGCTATTGATTTAATTGATGAAGCCTGTGCATCCATTAGAATTCAACTTGATTCTATGCCAACTGAGCTTGATGAAATTTCAAGAAAAATCACGCAATTAGAAATTGAAAAAACGATTCTCGTCAAAGAAAGTGATGCCTTAAGTAAATCTAGACTTGCAAAAATTGTCGATGAATTGGATTCTTTAAAGAAACAAGATACGGCACTAAAAGCAAAATGGCAAAAAGAAAAAGATGATCTTCTGGAAATGCAAAAAAACAAAACAGAATTAGAAAAAGCACGTTTTGAATTGGAAACCGCTTTTAATCAAGGAAATTATGCACGAGCTGGAGAATTACAATATAGTATCATTCCAACATTAGAAAAAAAATTAAATCAATCGCGAAATGAAAAGGACCAAATTTTAAGCGAAATTGTGGATGAAAATAATGTGGCCGATGTCATTTCTAAATGGACACATATTCCTGTTTCTAAATTAATTAAAGGCGATCGCGAAAAACTTTTAAAACTGAAAGAAACTTTGCAAAAAAGAGTCATTGGTCAAGATGAAGCCCTAGAACTTGTAAGCGACGCAATTATCCGACAACGTGCAGGTATTAAAGATCAAAATAGACCCATTGGTTCATTTCTATTTTTAGGACCTACAGGTGTGGGAAAAACGGAAGTTGCAAAAAGTTTAGCTGAAGCATTATTTGATAGTGAATCACATATTGTACGAATTGATATGTCTGAATATATGGAACGTCATTCCGTTTCTAGATTAATTGGTGCCCCTCCAGGATATGTAGGCTATGATGAAGGTGGACAATTAACCGAAGCGGTTCGAAGAAATCCATATTCTATTGTTTTATTCGATGAAATTGAAAAAGCACATAGCGAAGTATTTAACTTGCTTTTACAAATCCTAGATGATGGTAGAATTACCGATTCACAAGGGAGAACAGTGGATTTTAAAAATACAATTATTATCATGACATCTAATTTAGGAAGCGAATATTTGCTTGAAGAAAATAGTGATTCATTAGTTAAAGTCAACACTTTACTTCATCAAACATTTAAGCCTGAATTTTTAAATCGAATTGATGAAATTGTTACTTTTCATCCATTACATCGAGAAATTCAAGTCAAAATTGTTGAAAAACTTCTAAACGAATTAAAAGCTCGCTTAGAAGAAAATGAAATTGGCATTGATTTTACTGACAATATAAAAAATTATGTGATTGATCAATCTTTCAATTTTGAGTTTGGCGCACGTCCTATTAAAAGATTCATTCAAAAAAATATCGAAACTTATTTAGCCCATGCTATCATTCAAAATAATATCGAACCTAAAAACACTTATCTTTTAGATTGTAAAGATCAACAGTTTATCTTAACAAAGCATTAAAAATGGCGATACAATCGCCATTTTTTTATATATTGTAATCTTGTGTTTTAGTAATATTAACCACCCATTTTTCTTTTTTAACAAACCAAGTCGCAACAAATATTTTTACGATATCGCCGACATGTGTTGATAAAAATAAGAGCACTAAATTTAATTTAAGTTGCGTTGCATTTAAGCCTAGTATAATGGCAATAGGTAACCCCACTAAATACGTAGGTAATTGATCTAGTAAAAAGGCTCTAAGACTATCGCCACCTGCTCTTAAAATAAAAAAGCAAATGGAATTATAGGAATAAACGGTTAAAAAAATAGCGGTGACAATCATAATGCCTCTAATCATTTTTTCTGTTTCTACCGTTGTTTTAAACATTTTCATAACCCAAGGTCCGGTGAGTACCATTAAAATTCCCATAATCAGCCCCATAAATATGGCAAGTCCCATAAATCGCTTACTATCTGCTCTTGCCTTTTCAAATTCATCATTTCCTAAAGATGCACCGATAATGACTGCAGATCCATTGCCTAATCCTGCAAAAATAATAAAATACAAATCCGTAACATTTTGTGAAATCGCATAAGCGTTATACCAAAGATCATTTTGATAAGTATAAAATAACGCAAATAACGAAATGCCTAAAGACCACATTAGTTCGTTGATAATAATCGGAGCGCCTTTTTTTGCAAATTCTTTGATTAAATTTTTACGAATTTTAAAATGCGTAAAACATGACCGATTCAAATATTCATTTTTATTCCAAAGTAAAACGATTAGAAAGACCGAAAATTCTACCACTCTTGATAAAATTGTAGCTATGGCCGCCCCTTTTGCTGCCAAGCAAGGAAAACCTAGTTTACCAAAAATCAAACAATAATTTAATGAACAGTTGGTAAGAATTCCAGCAATACTTGCAAACAATGCAATTTTAGGTTTTTCAATAGAATGAAAAGCATTCGCTAAAACAAGATTTAAAGCTGTAATAATTGTTCCCCACTTAAAAATTTTTAAATAATCATATCCATATTGCCTACTTAGAGGATCATGAATATACAAATCGACAATGGACTGACCAAAAAAATGAATAAATAAAAAAGATAGAAAACCAATTCCAATCGCATTTATGATTGCTAATTGGTAAGATTCTTTAACTTTCTTATGATTCTTCGCACCAAAAAACTGAGCAATAAAGATGCTAGCTGTAGCAGCAAAACCAAGCCATATGAAATTGAAAATAAAAACGAGCCGGTTAGCTGCACTAACACCATCATAAGCTGCACTAGTACTCCCATAACCATTAATCATTAAACTATCAATGTAACCCGCAATTGAAAGTAAAAGTTGTTGTAACATGATGGGTATAATGATAGAAAAAGTCATTTTATAAAACTTTTTATTTCCAATATAGGGCTGAATTTTTGCGAACATGAGCCACCAACTTTCACTAAAAAACCCCCATAACAGGGGGTTATTTTCTTTCTAATGGTGGGACCAAAAGGAGTTGAACCTTCGACCTCACCCTTATCAGGGGTGCGCTCTAACCAACTGAGCTATGGTCCCATACAGCATTAAAAATTTTAACACGAAACAAATGCTATGTCAATAAAAAACTAATGCTTTTTATTTTACATGTGATTCTAAATAAGATACAATATTGCCTACTTTTCTTAATTGTGTAACATCTTCATCTTCTACAGATATACCAAATTCATCTTCCAAGGCCATAATCACTTGCATAACAGAAAGACTATCTGCGCCAAGATCATCAATAATATCAGATTCTAAGGTAATTTTATCAGCATTAATGCCTAATTCATCAACCAATACTTTTTTCACTTTTTCAAACATAAACATTCCTCCTCAATTCATTTTTTCCTTTATTATTTTATATAAAATAAAATATAATGTCAAATTATTCAATATACTTTGGATCATTCTTTAAGAATAATTCAATGTTTGCTAAATAATGCTTAAATTCATTAGAATGACTTAAGATATACCTTGCATCATTGGATGCTGCCTGCAAAATCGCATAGTCATCAATTAAATTAGCAATTGTAAAATTAGGCAATCCACTTTGTTTTAGTCCAAGCATTTCGCCCGGTCCTCTTCTTTTTAAATCATATTCTGAAATTTTAAAACCATCCGAGTGATTCGTTAAAAAATTTAATCTTTCGATAACATCTTCATCTTCACTATCACTACACAAATAACAATAACCCGTTTTTCCATATCGTCCGATTCTACCGCGTAATTGATGAATTTGTGCTAATCCAAATCGTTCGGCATTTAAAATAATCATAAAATTCGCTTGCTTTACATTGATGCCTACTTCAATGACCGTCGTGGTGACTAAAATTTTTGCATCTCCCGTGCAAAATCGATTCATAATCTCGTTTTTATCGTCATTTTTTAACTTTCCATGAAGATATAAGCACTGTTCATTTGGAAAACATTTTTGGATTTTTTGATATATATTTTCTACATTTTCCATATCCAACCGATTATTTTCAATCGCTGGGCAAATCACATAAACTTTTCCCTCTTTATCGAATTCAAAATATTGATCAACATATTTTTTTACCGATAGAATCGAATTACTTTGTAAATAAACGGTATTCACTTTTCTTTCAATTTTTGGATAATGTTGAATGGTTGAAACATCCATATCCAAATAATAAGTAGATGCTAATGTTCTAGGAATAGGCGTCGCTGACATATATAAAAGGTCTAAATTTTTTCCTTTTTCCTTTAAGGCGATTCTTTGCTTTACACCAAAACGATGTTGCTCATCAATCACAGCAATGCCTAAATTGGAAAAAGTAATGTTTTCTTGAATTAAAGCATGCGTTCCTATAACCAAACAAGGATGCAAATCATTTAATTTTTCGATTATCTCTTCTTTTTGTTTTTTAGGCATTTCACTGACTAATAAATAAATTGGCAAATGAAATGGTTTTAATATTTGTAAAAAATCTTGATAATGTTGCCGAGCTAAAATATCGGTAGGAACCATCAATGCACTTTGAAAATGGGCACTATAATTAGCAACCATAGCAAGTAAAGCAATAATTGTTTTCCCACTTCCAACATCCCCTTGCAAAAGGCGATTCATGCTGGTCGTACTTTGCATATCATCCAATATTTCTTTTAAAACGATCTCTTGGTCCTTACTTAATTGAAAAGGTAAGTTTTCAATGACACATTTCACAAAATGCAAATCCATCTTTTTACTTTCTTTTTGATTGATATTAGAAAGGATTTTTCTTTTTAAAGCAGCCATCGTACAGAAATTTAAAAATTCTTCATATTTTAAATGCCGATTGGCTTGATGTAAAACATCTGCATTACTAGGAAAATGGATATAATATAAACTTTCTTGTAAAGAAATTAATCGATATTTTTTTAGAAAATATTCAGGAATTTGATTTTTTAACTGATTATTTTTTTGATAATATTGATATGTTGTTTCCATAAATCGACTGAATGTTTGATTTTTAACATTGGAAGGCAAACGATACACTGCTTCATATTTTTCTGTTTGATGTAAATAACCTACATAAAATGTGGAGGCCATGATTTCATTTTTAAAAGCATTGTATTTTCCATGAATCACTAAATGCATATCTTTTTTTAAAATTTTTGACCAGGCAAAACGATTAAAAAGCAAAACGGTGACAGTTTCATTTAAATATTCAATTTGTAACACTGTTTTGCATTTTTTAGCGGCATAATGATCTACTTTAATACTTGAAATCGTTCCTTGAATGGTTACTTTTTGATTATGTAAGGCAAACGATAAAGGTTGTAATACATAATGCTCATAACGATAGGGATAATAACGAAGTAGCTTCAAAGGATTTTCAATAGATAATAATTGTAAAATTTCTTTCCTTTTTGGAGTTAATCTTAAGCTTTCCATACTTTGCTCCTTCTTATAAAAAAACCGGAGGACGTCCGGTTTTATCTTATTCAACAGAAAGTAATAAGTAATAAACAGGTTGATCGCCTTGATTTATTTCTACTTCTACTTGTTTATATTTTTCTGTAATGTATTTTTTAATTGCATTGACACTGCGTTTATTAATATCAGATCCTGTTAAAATGGTCACAATTTCTGAATCGTATCCCATCATAGAATCAATTAAAGCACAACTCACTTTAACAATATCTCGACTTGCACTAATAATTTTCTTTTCACGAATGCCAATATAATCGCCTGATTTAATGGTAATACCATTGAGCTTAGAATCACGAACGGCTGAAGTGACTTGTCCACAAGTGACTCTTTTAATTGCAGCCATCATTTCGATAATGTTATCTTCTATTTCACATTCTGGATTAAATCCCATAAATGCTGTAATTCCTTGTTGAATCGAAGTCGTTGGAACGACCTTCGCAACAATCCCTTCTTTATTCAGAATTTCTGCGGCTTGTCTTGCGGACATTACGATATTAGAATTGTTAGGTAAAATAATGACTGATTCAGGATTTAAACGATGAATTTCATTAACAAAATCTTCAATCGAAGGATTCATTGTTTGACCCCCACTAATGACAATATCAGCTCTTAAATCTTTAAAAATCTTAGTTAATCCTTTACCTACTGCAACCGTAACTACAGCAAGTTTTTTTCTTTCTTTCTTGGCTTTTTTAATTCCATCATGTTGAACATCCATATTTTCAATTTTTAAAGTATAAAATTCACCATATTGATGTGCAAACTCGAGTACTTTTTCAGGGGTTAACGTATGAACATGGACCTTCACTAAATCTTCATCGCGAACTAAAACAATGGAATTACCAATGGATTCTAAAAAGGCTTGTAATTCCTCTTTGCTGAATTCTTTTTTATTTTCGCCTTCACCAAGGGTTAAAATAAATTCCGTACAATAACCAAAGTCATCTTCTTTATCAATCACGGGTTCAAATAAAACGCTTTTAGCAGAAAACTTATCTTGAACTTCTTGAGCTTCCACCATTTTTCCTTGGCTAGCTTTTAAAAAGCCTTCTAAAATTTTTAAAAGTCCAGCACCCCCTGAATCGATGACGTTTGCTTCTTTCAATGTAGGTAATAAATTAGGGGTATTATCTAAAGATCTTTGCGCCTCGCTGACTACTTGTTCCAAAGCTTCTTCAACACTCGTTTTCGCGTGTTCTTTCACCCATTGAACAAAAAAGCGAGAACTATCACTAATCACTGTAAGAATGGTTCCTTCAACAGGTTTTAATACCGCTTTATAAGCTTTTTCTTTTGCATCAACAAAAGCTTGGGCAAATTGGGTTAAAGTTAACGTTTCATAATCTATCACACTTTCACTAAATCCTTTAAAAATTTGTGAAAGAATAACGCCAGAGTTTCCTCTTGCGCCATACAATAAACCTTTTGCAAATTTATTGGCTAACTCGCCAACATGATTCGTTTCAAAATTTTCTATTTCATGAATGCCACTTTGAATCGTCATCATCATATTCGTTCCAGTATCTCCATCTGGAATAGGGAATACATTCAAAGCATCTATATATTTATAGTTATTGCTAAGATTGTTACAACCTGAAATAAACATATTTTTCAAGTCTTGACAAGTTACTTTATTCATAATGTTTTGACTCCTTAAATGAATGAAAAATTTTTTATTTCATTCTCCTCTGTCATAGAAAGCACTGAATCTACAACATTGTCGTATATTTTACACCTTTTACGTTCAATTTGCAAATTTTTTTATTCGTCAGACTGAACGAGTAAGTGACAATGTTCACGCAACGAGGTTACTAAACAAAGTAAAATGGAACTTTTTAGATTTTTAATTTTTACGATTTTTATCTTTTAAATGCGATTTTTAGATAAAATTGTAGTTGCAACTATTTCATGTATCGATTATAATAAACCGAGTAAAATATTGTTTTGTTAGTTGGTTAAAGAAAGGTGCTTCATTCATGCGATTTTCAATCAAAATCATTTACTTTGTTCTCTCTGCAATTTGTTTTTGTTACGCACTTTATTTCTTAATCACGAGCTTAATTGGAAAATTTTTCAAAAAGAAAAAAGATAAATTAAAATACCAAAAACTCCATCATTTTGCAATTATAATTCCTGCACGCAATGAAGATAAAGTCATTGAAAATTTATTAGATAGTTTATTCAAACAAAATTATCCTAAAGCAAATTATGAAATTTTTGTGGCTTGTAATCATTGTACGGATCTGACAAGAGAAAAAGCCAGCAAAAAAGGAGCTAATATTATCGATTGCGATGATAAAATCAATTGTAAAGGCGCCGTTTTACAATTTGCCTTTGACACTTTAAAAGAAAGAAAAGACATTGATGCCTATCTTATTTTTGATGCCGATAATGTCGTAGATAAAAATTTTCTTTTTCAAATGAATCGCTCTCTTTGTAAAGGATATCATGTTGCTCAAGGAAATCATAAAGGGAAAAATGTATATGATAATTGGATTAGTTCTAGTTATACCCTTTTTTATTTATTGCAAAATGTCTTTTTTAACCAAACCAGGAAAAATTTGAATCGTTCTTGTTCAATTAATGGCACGGGTTTTATGATTGCCAAATCGCTGATTGATACGAATCAATTTCGTACGCAATCTTTAACTGAAGATTTAGAACTCGTCAGTTTGTGTGCTTTAAATAACGAAAAAATCGATTATGTATCTGAGGCTTTAACTTATGATGAGCTTGCAAACCATTTTAAACCTTCTTGGAAACAAAGAAAAAGATGGTCTATGGGCTGTAATTCATGTTTAAAAATATATGGGTTCAAATTATTTAAAAATTTCGTGAAAACAGGAAATATTTCTTCCTTAGATATGATTTTTGTTTATTTAGCTCCTTTGATACAAATTTTAAACTTTTTCCGTGGATTTATTTTTATTTTTTATGCAATTTTTTGTACCTCTTCCATAGGTCTCACTTTAATAATTCATATCATCGTTTCTTTGTTATTTTATCTTTTAAGTACCTTACTAAACCTTTATTTAATTAAAACAGAAAAACTAAAAGTTAAAAAAATGTTCAGTGGCATTTTCCTTTTTTATTTTTTCATCTTTACATGGAACTTTATCAATTTTGCTGCGTTTTTTTCAAAGAAAAAAATTTGGGAACCAATCGAACATCACCGAAATATTTCGATCGACGAGGTAGATGCATCATAATATCATTTTTTTATT
Source organism: uncultured Bacilli bacterium (assembly GCA_947599835.1). Classification (GTDB taxonomy): domain Bacteria; phylum Bacillota_I; class Bacilli_A; order RFN20; family CAG-631; genus Caccosoma. The sequence goes on along the minus strand of CANQFQ010000014.1, from coordinate 28,216 downwards.
GAAAAATTATTTAACTAGTGTTATTATATATAGGCATGAATATCGAGGAGGGATTAACATGGCAAGAGTTTGTGAATTATCTGGTAGAGGAACAATTAGTGGAAATAAACGTTCTCACTCCATGCGTGCTACCCGTAGAACATGGAAAGTTAATCTTCAAAGAAAAACTGTTGTGATTAATGGACAAAAAGTAAGAATTAGAGTTTCAGCTCGAGCTTTAAAAGCTTTAAATAAAGTTCAATCAACGGCTGAATAAATTAGAAAAATAATCACACTCCTTGTTGAGTGTTTTTATTTCTAATTGCTGTCTTGTTAGCTCAGTTGGTAGAGCAGCTGACTCTTAATCAGCGGGTCAAGGGTTCGAGTCCCTTACAGGATACCATGAAAACAAAAAGGACTGTAAAGAAAAAATAGTGTAAACTCATTTTTTTTAATGCAGTCCTTTTTTGGTAAAAAATAACGTTTAAAAAAATCTTTTTTTGATTTTATAATGCAAGCCGATTTTTTTAGAAAATGATGACTAAAATTCACCGAAAGCATTTCCTTTATTATTTTAATTTTTAACTTTTTTATTAAAGATTAGAATGCTATAATTAAAGTATAGTTTTTATTTTTAGGAGGTATTCAAGAAATGGATCGAATGATAGGTACGACTTCACGGGGTGTTCGAGCACCCATTATTAAACAAGGCGATAATTTAGTTGAAATTGTGGTCGATTCTGTTTTAAAAGCTGTAAAGCAAGAAAAAATTAACTTACAAGATCGCGATATCGTTGCAGTCACAGAGGCTGTCGTTGCAAGAGCGCAAGGAAACTATGCAACCATTGATCAAATCGCATTCGATGTACAAAATAAATTTAAAGATGATACTGTGGGTGTTTTATTCCCTATTTTAAGTAGAAATCGTTTTTCTGTTTGCCTAAAAGGAATCGCTAAAGGATGTAAAAAAATGATTCTAATGCTCAGTTATCCTTCCGATGAAGTAGGTAATCATTTAATTGATTTAGATGCTTTAGATAAAGCCAATATTAATCCTTGGACGGATGTTTTAACATTAGAAGAATATCGCCGTTTATTTGGCTATCAACCCCATTATTTTACAGGAGTTGATTATGTTGATTTTTATCAAAAATTAATTGAAGAACAAGGTTGCGAAGTTCAAATCATTTTTGCAAATCATCCAACAAAAATTCTTGATTATACTAAAAATATTTTAACTTGTGATATTCATACAAGAATGCGTACGAAACGATTATTAAAAGAAGCCGGAGCAACAAAAGTCTATGCTTTGGATGAAATTTTAACTTCTTCAATCAATGGTAGTGGTTATAATCCTACTTATGGTCTATTAGGTTCAAATAAAGCAAGTGATGACAAAGTCAAACTCTTTCCAATTCATTGTCAAGAATTTGTTTTAGAAGTTCAAGCACTTTTAAAAAAAGCAACGAACAAGCAAATTGAAGTGATGATTTATGGCGATGGGGCATTTAAGGATCCCGTAGGAAAAATTTGGGAACTTGCTGACCCAGTGGTATCTCCAGGATATACAAGTGGCCTAGAAGGAACACCTAACGAAGTTAAATTAAAATATCTTGCTGATAATGATTTTTCTAATTTGCAAGGGGAAGCCTTAAAAGAGGCTATTAAAGATTATATTCGTAAAAAAGACCAAAAGAATGAAAACTTAAAAGGACAAATGGTAACACAAGGAACCACACCACGTCGCTTGACAGATTTAATTGGTTCACTTTGTGATTTAACTTCTGGTAGTGGGGACAAAGGAACACCGATTATTTTAATCCAAGGCTATTTTGATAACTATACAAAATAAAAAGGAGTAAGTGTTATGAATAAAAAAATTTTAGGATTATTAACTTGTTGTCTATTGTTGAGCGGTTGCAAAGAAGATGTAGGTAGCAATAGTTCTAATAGTTCTAATAAGGATGATGCAAATCGACGAGAAATTGTTCAAGTTGAACATATTGATCTTGCCGTAAATGAAATTTATTATTTATTCACGATGATTAGTGCTGAATTTAAAAATCAAATCGTAACGATCGATCCTAGCGATAATCCCTATTGCTATGCCGATTCTGATTTAGGTATTTTAAAAGGATTATCGATTGGAAGTACCACGATCCGAGTTCGTTCGAATAACTTCTATCAAGATGTTGAAATTAATGTAGCGAATGATGCTTATGTAAATTCACATTTCGTGGTGGATCGAGGTCGTTTATATGGAAAGAAAGCGGTTTTCTTTGGGGATTCAATTACGGATAACAATGAAAATATTCGCCCTGACCTTCCAATTTATCATACAGGATTTGATTATTATCCTGGAAAAATAAGAGATGAAGTTCATTTAACTGATATGCATGATTATGCTATTAGTGGTGCTACAGCGGCAATTTGTCCTTCCATTGGTACTAAAATTAATTCTGCTTATCAAGTACAAACGGCCATAAATGAAGGCACCCTGGCGGAAGCTGATTATGTCTTTATAATGTTTGGAACTAATGATTTCATGCGTTGTGTTCCATTTGGTAGCATTGATGATGAACCTACGACGATTGAAGGGACAACGACCTTCTATGGTGCTTATAATTATTTCTATAAAAAGGTATTAGAAATCAATCCTAAAGTTAGAATTGTTGCTCTTGAAATTACTTATTCGACTTGGGGACAAGATAGTAAGTATATCTATTCTGATGCAGGAACTTATGGAACAACTAGAGCGGATTATACGGGCTATGTTAGGAATATCGTAAATAAATATGGCTTTATTAGTATTCCGACATGGGATTTGTGGAATGAAACGAATTGGCAAACCTATATTCCTGATGGCATTCATCCAGCAAACCTTGGACATACACGTTTGATGCATAGAATTTTAAATGAAGATTTAGATTAAAGGGAGTGCAACAAAATGAAAAAAAGATTTCTTTCCATATTCGCCTTAACATGCTTAACTTGCATGTTAACCGGTTGTAACGATCAAGAGGCTAATTCTCACGAAAGTAGTTCTTCCACCAATAACTTACAACCTAAAGAAATTCTTCATGTTAATGAAATCTTATTAGCTGTAAATGAAACTTATAATTTATTTGCTATGAAAAATGATCAATTTAGTATCAATGATATTATTTTAGATGAAGAAGAAAATGCAAATTCTGTTTGCTATGCAGAACCTGATACAGGTAAACTTTATGGTCTTTCCATTGGTGAGGTTACCTATCGTGTTAAAACCAAACGATATTATCAAGATATTCAAATTAAAGTGGCGGATGATGCTTATGTGAATGCTCATTTCGTAGTCGATCGTGGTCGCTTATATGATAAAAGTGCCATTTTCTTTGGAGATTCAATCACTTCAACAGGAACACGACCAGCATATCCTGCTGATCCTGATTTAAATGAAAATTATTTAGGTGATTGGGGATATTATTGTGATCTAATCACCCAATGGGCAAATCTTAAAAATTCTTTTAATAAAGCATGCAGTGGGGCGATTGCAGGTTGGAATCAACAATTAGCTAGCGTGAGTTATCCTACCTATGCGGTAGGGTTTGAACAAGTTCGTCTAGCAGATAAAGAAATCAAGCAATGTGATTATGCTTTTATCTTTTTAGGAACGAATGATTTTCAATACTATACCCCTATAGGTACCCTCAATGATTTTCCAACATCCGTCACTGCGGCAAACACTTATTTAGGCGCTTTAAATTATATGTATACGACTTTAATCGCTTATCAAAGTAACATTCGCATTGTCGCAATTGAAATTGCTTATTCAACTTGGGGACAAGTGGATGACTTTAAAAAACCAGCTAATCCTACAGATTATCGTACAACGCGTCCTGAATATACACAAGAACTTAAAAAAATCGTTAATAAATATGGCTTTATTTCCATTCCTACATGGGATTTATGGGATGAAACAAATTGGCAAACTTATATTCCTGATGGCATTCATCCTGGTGAAATAGGTCATATTCGTTTAGCTCGTAGAATTTTAAATGAAGATATCGATGATTTAGAAGAATAATGTGAAGGACGATTCAATTCGTCCTTTTTTAAAGGAGTTTTTTATGCAAAAAGTAATCGCTAATCCCAATCCTATTTTTCCTTCTTGGATGCAATTAAATCCTAATAAAAAACAATATCAAAGATACCAATTAGGATTTCATCATGCTATTTCTTATTCTTTGACAAAAAAACATTTACCTTATTATAATCATATTGAAACATCGGGTTTTTATAATTCCTGTATTATTTTTTATGGTGCCAACAAAAAACAAGAACTACGTTTAGTAAAACATCTTGTTTTTCCTACATTTCGCAAGGCCATTAATGATACAAGAGGTAGTTTTGCAATTCAAGTCGAAGATGAATGCAAATTGAGTTATGAAGATGAAAAAGAAGAAATCTTAGATAAAGTTATATTCAATGGCAACATCAGCTTGACCACTTATTTAAAAAAAATAAAAATTCAAAGAATCATGTTTTCTGCCACCGATGCGCCAAGTTTTATAACTTTATATAAAATTACCAATACAGAGGATAAAGAAATCAAAATCCAACTGGAATACCAACAAACATTATATCAGGCTTTAGCGCAAGAATGTTACCAGCATCAACCTTATCAAGTTTTGCATCATATCGTATTGACAAATTCATATCATTCAAATGATCAAAAGACAATTTCTTCCCTCACGATTTTACCGCATCAAACGATTCAATTTTATAGTGTCATCAGTTGTTTATATTTGCCAGATACGATTCAATTGGATTGTCAAAAGCAATCCAAGAAAAGAATCGATTTTCTCAAACAAATGAAAGAAAAATTAAATATTCAAACCAATCATCCATTGCTTAATCAAATGCTTTATTTTTGCAAAGTAAGAGCTTGCGAAAGTATTTTTAAAACCAAAAATGGATATTTGCATAGTCCAGGTGGAGGTCAATATTATGCGGCCGTATGGACCAATGATCAACTCGAATATACCTTTCCTTTTTTTGCCTACTTAAATTATAAATATGCCCATCTTGCCGCACAAAATGTTTTTTCACTGTATCAAAAATATATGCATCAGGATCGGGCTTTAGTCACCAGTATCATCGCTGAAGGAATCGATTATTGGAATGGAGCAAAAGATCGTGGCGATAGTGCGATGTATGCTTATGGAATCAGTCATTATCTTTTAACAATGGGAAATAAAAATCTAGCCAAGCAATACATAAAACCGCTTTGTTGGTGTCTAGACTATACGCTTTCTAAAAAAACAAAAGAAGGGGTTATTGCAAGCGATAGTGATGAATTAGAAAATCGCTTTGAATCAGGAAGTGTGAATCTTTCTACGAATGCGATTGCTTATGCGGCTTTAGTCAGTGGAGGACATTTGCTTCAAGATTTGCAAATTGAAAATCATTATTTAAGTGAAGCCAACCAACTAAAAAAAGCGATAGATACTTATTTCTTCCATTCTGTCGAAGGTTTTTCTACCTATCAATATTGTAAAGAAGAAAAATATTTAAGAAGTCATCAATGTTATCCTTTAATTTGTGATCTATTAGATCGACAAAAAGAAGTGACTTATACCTTACTACATTCCAAATTATATACTAAAAATGGTTTCTTAACCGCTTCTTATTCTCCCGTTTTTTGGGATCGCATGACCTTAATGGCTATTCGCGGATTGTATAATGGGAAAGCCGGTTGTAAAGCTAGTCAAATTTTATTAGATTATTCCAAACAAAGAATGCTCAAAGAACACGTTCCTTACCCGATTGAAGCCTATCCCGAAGGAAATCAGGCACACCTTGCTGCTGAAAGTGCTTTATATGTAAGAATTTTTATTGAAGGTATTTTAGGTTATTGTCCTCTTTCATTACATTCCTTTTACTTAAAGCCTTCTTTAGATCGTTTGATTCATGAAATCGAAGTTAAAAATATTACTCTATGTCAACAAAAACTAACGATTACAATGAAGTTAAATCAACAAAAAGTAGAAATTCAAATTAAAGGTAAAAAGAACCAATTTTTTTCTGTTAAAAATCATGAAAAAATATTAATTACTTTATAAAAAAATACTTTCCTTACATTCAATAAGGAAAGTATCGAGCTACATTTTTAAATTAAATATAAAATTCATTAAAGACGACACCACTCACAGAGAAAGTTTCATCTGGAACAATTCCATTTACAGGGACTTCTTGATCGTTAATAATGAAACTTACTTTTTCAATTTCTTGATAGGTATCTAACGAGGCCATAATTAAATTATAAATATCGGTTTGTACACTGGCTTCATCAAATAATGCTTTTTCATTTAATGAAACTTGAAGTACATGATCGGCTAAAGTAGAGGCTGTTTCTAATGTGATTCCTTCAAAACAAGGAGCTATCTTTAATCGAGTCGTGATTGCTGGTTTTTCTAGAAGTTTGGAAATCGTTAAATCATAAAGCGATAAGTTATTTTCATTGTCAACATATTGCGTAACTGGAATCAAATAATTTTGATGATCAATGGTTTTCGTATAATAAGATAAAACACTGGTTGCATTTAATAAATCGAGTGTACTTGTGACTAAAAAGTGATTAATTCCCATTGCTCTTGTTAACTGATGGGCTACAGGAGTATAATTTCTTGGCATTCTTGTTAAGGGTTCTTGGTCAATGGATAAACTTACCGCATCAATTTCAGGAAATTCTGTCATTGTCCAAGTAATGGATGCTAACAAGTTCACTTCATCCATGGGTTGGTATTCAAATAATCCTGCATCAAAATCAATATTTAAAATTTTATCATCATTTAAAGTTAATTCATTAATTTTTGCAGCAGCCGGAATTAATCCATGAAAGGTATCATTGCCAATTGGACTATCTTCCTTAATCAAATTTAATACAGTTAAAATATTTTCTCCTAGAGTTTCTTTTTGATTGTACTTAATGGTAAGGGGAACTAACGTACGATCATCACTTGATAAATAAACATTCATTTGTTCTTGAGCAAAATCGGGAGTCGTCATACTAGCTGATGCTCTTTTTTTGTTTCTACCTCCAATAAGTATCGTCGTAATAATTAAAGCGATAATGATAGGGATAGCAATAAACATAATTTTTTTGGCTTTTTTATTAATTTTTACCATAATATCCTTCCTCTCAATAAACTATACGTTAAGGTTTATAAAAAAATACCTAATTCTAAAAATATCTGAATCTTCATTTTTCAAATCGTTTCATAAAAAGAAGTCGGCATATGAAAATTCCCGACTTCTTTTACTTTTTTGAAAAGGATATTGTCTTGTTTTCCAACAAAACCCTTAGAGTTATAAAGATATTTCTTTCATTTTGAGAAGTTCAACAACTGCCTGTGCTCGACCTTTTACATCAAGTTTTAGCATTACGTTAGAAATATGATTGCGCACAGTTTTTTCACTAATAAACAACAGTTCAGCAATTTCCTTCGTTGATTTATTGGATACTAACAGTTCAAATATTTCCCTTTCTCTTTTAGTGAGTACTGATGTCATATTAACCTCCGTTTGCCTCACTATCATCATATGCATTACTTGCTCGTGTTGCTCATTTGACTTAAGACTTTTTGTAATTCGATAGCAACATTTTCAGGAAGAATTTGTTTAAGTTGCGTTAAACTACATTTTTTAATTTCATCTAATGTTTTATAGGCTTCAAGCAATCTTTTTTTTCTAGCGGGTCCTAACCCATTGACTTGGTCAAGAATGGAAGAAAACATGGATTTCGATTTCCGGTTTTTAAAAAAAGAAATGGCATAACGATGAACTTCGTCTTGAATTTTCATTAGAAAAAGAAATAATTTACTATCTTTTTTTAATACAACTTCTTCAAAATTAGGTAATATCAGCGCTCTCGTATGGTGATGATCATCTTTTGCAAGCCCACACACTGGAAGCGAAACATTTAGGGTATCTAAAGCCTGTAAAGCGGCTTTCATTTGATGGATGCCTCCATCAACAATCAATAAATCACTGAAATCTAATTGATCCTTAATTAAATTATAATATCTTCGATAAATGACTTCGTAAGTCGAAGCTAAATCATCTTGCTTATTTTCGCCTTTGATAATGAATTTGCGATATTTGTTTTTTACAGGATAACCATTCGTAAATACAACGACGCCACCTACGGCACTGTCTCCGCTAATATGGCTAATATCACACATTTCAATCGTACTAACTCTAGATAAATTTAAATAGCTTCCTAGTTCCATAAAAATATCTTCGTCCTTTGCTATAATTGAAACAAATTTTTCTTCTAAAGATTTTTTAGCATTTTCAACAGCAATTAAAATTAAATCCAATCCTCGTCCTAATTTTGGATAAACAATATGCACATTTAATGTTTCTTCAAGTAAATTTAACTGCACGGCTGGACTAGAATAAATTTCTTTAGGAATATCATGGGTTTGATAAAATTGCATTAAATAATCTAATAAAGGTTCTTCAATGTCATTTAAAATATCAATCACCTCATTCACTTTGGCATTTAAATAGCCATTCCGATACATTAAAATGGTAATCGATAAATACCCTTCTTTTTGATAAAAGCCAATAATATCACGATTGATTTTGTCATTAAATTCAATCATTTGCTTATCGGTCACATTTTTAATTTCTTGAATTAATTGTTTATATTCATTTGCCCTTTCGAATTCAAGATTTTCGCTTGCCTGATACATTTTATCGGTCAAATCAGATATTATTTCCTTAGTATTTCCTTTAAAAAATTTATCAATTTCACTGACAATTTCCTGATATTTGGTTTCTTCAATGGGTTGAATACAAGGTCCTAAACATTGATGCATATGATAATATAAGCATACTTCTTTAGGAATCACTCGACATTTTCTTAAAGGATAAAGTGCATTCAGTAAGTGTAACGTATTAAAGGCTGCTTTAGAATCAGGAAATGGACCATAATGCTTGTAATTTTTGTTTTTAGCATCACGCGTAATTCGTAATCTAGGATTTTTTTCTTTACTAATTGCAATATATGGATAATGTTTATCATCTTTAAAAATGACATTAAAAGGTGGGTAGTATTGCTTAATTAAATTGATTTCAAGAACAAGGGCCTCTTTTTCAGAAAGTGTCACAAAAAATTCAATATCATCGATTAATTGGACTAATTTTGCCGTTTTATTATGATAGGTACGATTAAAATATTGATTCACTCTATTTTTTAATTTTTTGGCTTTGCCTACATAAAGTACATGCTGTTCAACATCCTTAAAAATATAACATCCCGGCTGTAAAGGTAAAATAGCTAGTTTTTCTTTTAATTTTTCTTTCATGATGTGGCTCCTTTTTTCAAGTTGACAATGGTAACACCAAAACCACCCTCACCATAAACTCCACTTCGATAACTTTCAACAAACTTTTTAGTCCGGAGATGTTCTTGAATAGCTTTTCTTAAAACCCCTGTACCTGCACCATGAATTAAGGTTACTGTGGTATAATTACACAATAAAGCTTGATCCAAATATTGATCCACTTCATGTAAAGCATCGACAACATGATACCCTACAACATTTAAAGATAAAGGCACACTTTGAGATAAAGTATTGGGCCTAATGATCGACACTTTTTTATTGGTTTTATGGGTTGGATGAACGGCACGTTTGACTTCTTTTTTAGAAATTTTCAAGGTATTGTTTTGACAATCCACGACAACTTCTTTATTTTTAATTTCTTTTAAAATACCATAGCAATGGAGTTTTTCAATATATACCTCATCCCCTACATGTAATTCTTGATCTTCTAAAAGGGTCATTTTTTCTTCATTGGGTTGTAATTGTTCTAATTTTTTTAAAATGGTTGTTTTATGATGTAGTTTAAAATCCTCGTGATTCTTGTTTTCCAATTCATGAATCATTGTTTCGATTTCTTTTTTAGCATCTTCTAAAAACTTTTCTTGTTGTAACGCATATTCTTTTAAAATTTTTTCTTGTTCTTGTTCCATTTTTATTTTTTCTTGATAGATTTGTTGTTTTAGTTGTTCTACTTCTTGCTCTTTTTCTTTTAATTCATTCATTTTATTTTCTTCTTGTTTTAATTTTTTATTCACTGAATCAATTAATTGTTCTAAACTGGTTGCTCTATCATTTTTATATTTTCTAGCCTTATCTAAAATTTTGTCACTCAAGCCTAATTTTTTAGATATTTCCAAGGCATAAGAACGACCCACAATATTTAACATTAATTTATAAGTGGGTTCCATATTATTTTCATTAAAAGACATACTTGCAAGAAGAATGGAACTCGATTCTTTAGCAAAATCTTTAATCCCAATATAATGGGTAGTCACTAGAGCCATTACTTTTTTATCGTCTAATTCATCTAAAATCGCCTTGGCTAATGCTTCACCTTCATTTGGATCTGTCTTTGAGCCTAACTCATCTAAAATAATTAATGAGTCACGATTCATTTGCTTTAAAATATGGGACACATTCACAATATGACTTGTAAAACCAGATAAGGATTCTTCAATGGATTGTTCATCACCAATATCAATAAAAATATGATCAAAAACTTTTAAAGAAGCTCTGCTTACTGGAATAGGAAGTCCACATTGATTCATATATACCAATAATGCGACCGTTTTTAAAGCCACTGTTTTTCCACCCGCATTCGGACCAGAAATGACTAATATTTTGGATTGATCTTTTCCTAAGACAAAATCATTACTAACGACTTTAGTGGGATCAATCAAAGGATGTTTTGCATGAATTAATTCTATAAAATTATCGTTTAATTCAGCAATTTCGTAATTATTAGCTAACCCATATTTTCCTTTTAATACTTGAAAACTAATTTCTTCTAAGAGCAAATTATTTTTTTGAATAACCTCTAAATATTTTGCAATTAATAAGCATAAAGATTTGATAATTCGATGGATTTCAATTTCTTCTTCTTGATGCAAAGATTCTAATTCTAAATTTAAATTAATCACTTCATAAGGTTCAATAAAATAAGTAAGACCCGAATCACTCGTATCGACAATCATCCCCTTAATCGCATTTTTATAGTTTGCTTTAATGGGCAAAACTAAACGATTCTTGCGAATGGCAATATAAGCATCTGTCAACATTTCTGAATGTGAACTTAAAAAACCATGCATTTTATTTTTAATTGTTTCTTCTTGCTGTTTTATACTTTTACGAATGCGTTTTAAATCTAAAGATGCGTGATCTAAAATAACATAATCTTCATTGATACAATACTTGATTTGTTCAACAATTTCAGCAACATAGACAAGTTGATTCACATAAGCATCAAAATAAACCAAAGATTCTTTTTTATTTCTAATAAAATCTTTTAAAGCAAAAACAATTTGAAAGTGATATAAAAATTCATAAATTTCTTGACAGGTTAAGGTACCATTTTTTTCTAAAATGTCTAAAAATGACGTTAAATCTTGGCAATGTGTAAGATTTGGCAAAGTTCCTAAGGTAACTAGACGATATCCTTCTTTTGTCTTTTCAAGTTCTTCGAATACTTTTTTTGAATAATAAAAGGGTTGCATTTGCTCAACCATTTTTCGACTCAAAGGATTCACATTATATGCTAAAATTTGCTGCTTAATCTTTTCAAATTCTAAAATTTGACTCATCTTTTTCATATCAATCACCTATCACTTTTGCAATCTTATTATATCAATTATTGGACAAAAGAGGTAGATATAAATATAATAGTATCTGAAAGGAATGATGTACATGCGTTATGCACCTTTTTTAAAAATGGAACAAACCATTCAACTCGTAGCGCCTTCCTATGGCTCCCCTATGGATCCTTATCTCATCCGATTAAATGAAGGGATAAAGGCCTTTGAGCATTTAGGTTTTCATTTGATCAAAGGAAAAAGAATTTATCATCTTAATAAAGAAGAAAGTGATACCCCTCAACATCGAGCAAAAGAATTAATGCAAGCTTATTTATCCAAAAACAATCAATGGGTTTGGTCTGTAGCTGGGGGTGAACTCATGCTGCTTATTTTAGATTATTTAGATTTGGATTTACTTAAAAAGGCTCCTGCAAAATGGTTTATGGGTTATAGTGATAACACAACTTTTACCTATTTACTTACTACGGCCATGGACGTTGCTTCCATCTATAGTTATCACATTGGAACTTTTTGTGCAACACCATGGAAAAAATATCAAAGAGATATTTATCAATTCATGTGTGGAAAAAAATTTTCTTTTCATTCTTATCCAAAATATGAATTACAAGATATAAAAGATCAAAATCCGATTTGTTATTTCAATTTAACAGAGCCTGTTTATTGGAAATCTCTTGAAATGAACGACAAAATCCATATGAAAGGAAGATGTATTGGAGGATGTATAGAAGTATTAGAACATATTGCAGGCACAAAATATGATTATACGGCCGCTTTTCTTGAAAAATATAAAAAGGATGGTTTTATATGGTATTTTGATATTTGTGAATTAACTCCCGTTGGTTTATCTAGAGTTTTATTTCAATTAAAGGCAACACATTGGTTTCAATATGTTAAAGGCTTTATGTTTTAAAGGATTCCAAAGAATAATTTATCGAGTGATTTAACTTATCAAGAAGTTTTAAGACAACATTTAAAGGAGTATCATGTACCTATTTTAACGGATTGTGACTTTGGTCATGTACCTCCTTCACTTCCAATAATTAATGGGGCTATCTTGGATGTGGATTATTTTCAAGGAAAGGCAAAAATTCAATTTACGCTCAAATAAAAAGGATTGAGATTCTTGGATTAAAAAAAAGGAGATGCAGTTTAAAATGCATCTCCTTTTATATTTCATTGATTAATCATTGATTCCAGGAATCATTAATTCTTCCGTTTCTGTTTTTGCTTTATTCTTTGCTTTAGTTACACGTTTAGAAGCTTTTTCTTTAACTTTAATCACATGTTTTCTTTCTAAGAATAACCATACTCGTGGAGCAATGAACATTGAGGTTACTAAACCAGAAAGTAAACCAAATAAAATTGCTAATGTGAAATTCAATGTAGCTGAAGTTCCGATAATCATTAAACAAATAACTGGAAGCAATGTTGTGATTGTTGTATAGATCGAACGATTAAATGTATTTGAAAGTGAACGATTTACAATGTCAAACCGATCGGCTTGATTAATTTGACCATGATTTGTCTCTTTACATAATTCACGCACTCTATCGAAAATAATGATGGTATTATTGATGGAATAACCAATAATTGCAAGAATTGCAGAAACAAAGACAACAGAAACTTCAATTCTAAAGATTGCAAACAAGGCAATCGTTACGATGACGTCGTTTAATAAAGCTAAAATGGCTGCAATTGCATAAGTAAATCTGAATCGAATAGCAATATAAATAACAATTAATACAGCAGCTAAAGCTAATGAAAATAAAGCATTTCTAACTGTCATTTTAGCCATCATAGGAGAGGTTACATTTGGAGTAATTGTAATGTAATCTTCCCAATCTCCAGAAAGTTCTAATTCATCAGGGAATAATTCTTCAATTAATGGTAATTTATCAAAGTATTCTTTATATTCGACTTTGATATCCACACAATTAATATCATTTCCTTCTTCGTTTACATCGGTATAAGTTTCAACCATCGTATTGGATACTTTTACATCTGCACCATTTTGGGCATTAAAATCATTAAAGAATCTTTCAACGGCTACCTTATCAAATTTTCCTTCATTATTTTGAAAAACTTCAAGCTCATTATTATCAAAATGTTCCGTATCCTTAATAGAAATCGTGATATTAGCTCCTTCTACAAAATCAAGACCAAAATTCATTGCGCGATTTCCAGAAAATCCAAAGGCCATCATAAATATAGCACCAATTAAGAATATGCTTCCAACACCAATAAAGGCAAATTTGGATTTCTTCATGAAATTGAAATTAGCCGTCTTGCCAAAATAAGTTTGAACTTCTCCTTTATTAATATCAGGAATATATTGTTGTTTTACACCAAACCATGTTTTACGATTATCAAGAACTCCTGATTTCACAATTAATTTCAATAATAAACGAGTAATCAATAACATAACAATTAAAGTTAAAACAATGGAGATTAATAACATTGTGGCAAAACCTTTAACTGAACGTTGACCAAAGAAATATAAAGCTAAAGCAGCAATTAAAGTAGTAATATTGGCATCTAGAATGGAAGAAAAAGATTTCTTTGTACCTTCTTCATAAGCAGCCTTTACACTACGACCCTTATATAATTCATCACGAATTCTTTCAAATAAAACGATACATGCATCCACCGCCATACCGATACCAATAACAATAGCAGCGATGGTGTCAGGACCATATTCCCCACCTAATAGATTAAAGATTAATAATGTTCCTACAACATAAACTAATAAGGTAATTGCAGAAATGACACCAGGAATTCGATAAATAAGAATCATCATTCCAATGATTAAAATTAAACCCACTAAACCTGCAATCACACTACGATTAAATGAATTATTTCCAAAAGAACCACTCACTCTTAAAATATCGCCTCGAGTTAAACTAAACTTCATTGCACCAGCACTTAACAATTTAGAAATTTGTGTGGCTTGTTCTGCCGTAAAACTACCTGTGATTTGAGCTGTGGAATCTGTTAATGCTTGATTGACAGTTGCATTTACAATAATTTTTCTTGCGGCTTGTTCTGCACGTTCTTGATCCACTCCAGGATTTGAATAGTAATAGAAATCACTATAATTATTTGGATCGTTGGATCCATCATCATAACCAATCCAAATCATCATATTTTGACCTACTAAATTGCCAGTAACTTCACCAAAAGTAGCTGTATCTTTAATATTCAATAATACAATTGGTTGACCATTATCATAACTTAACACAGCACCATCTTTTTCTTTCAAGACACTACCATCCATTAAGACTTCACCACTACTATTTGTAAAGGTGATTGTGGCATCTGTTTCAATTAAAGATGTGACTTCATCTAAAGCATCATCATCTGAAGAAGCAACAGCTACGCGAATATATTGACTATTTTCACCTTCAATTGAAATATTAGGATTTCTAACGCCAGCTATATCAATACGTGTTGCAATAACTTCTGCTGCAACATTAGCAATATCTCTTGAACTATTTCCTTCCTTATCAGTGACTTCATAAACAATTTCATATCCACCTTTAAACTCTAAGCCAAGATTAGGTGAATCCATAACAGATGGAATGCCTAAAAAGACTAACGCAAGTAAAGTTGCGACCATGGAAAGAAATGATAAAATTCGACGCATAAGGTTTCCCCCTTTATAATATTCTTTTCAAAAACATTTATATTTACATAAATATGAACTTTATATTTATAAATATAAATATGCTGCTTTTATACTTTACCATTTATTTATATTTTTTTCAACTAGAAAATGCTTTTTATATTGTGGTGGTGCACTTATAATTCAGTAACTCAATTCTATTTTCATCTTTTTTTTATTTTTATAAATTTCTTGCTTACAAATGTTTTGAATGTTTTTTTTAGGATAATCATACATTAAATAAGAGGGCAAGAGGTGAATGAACGTGAAAAAAAATATCATTATGTCTGTGATTCGTTTAATTATGATGGGCTTTTTAGCCAAAATCATTTCTACTTTTGCTAAAATCATCATTGCCCGGAAAATTGGTATCGAAGGAATGAGTCTGTATGCTTTAACTTTGCCGACGATGGTATTAATGATTAATTTAGCCCAAGCGGGTTTTTCGACCGCTATTGCTAAATTAATTGCCCAACATCGAAACCATACATTAAAAATTATGATGAGTGTTTGTGCTTTGTCTCTTGGCTTAAATTTAATGCTTGCACTTATTTATTTTCCGCTTGTACCTGTCATTGGAAAACACCTATTACATAATGAGTTGACCATTCCTACCTTATATTGTATTGGTTGCATTGTGCCCTTGGTATCTTTTAGTAGCTTATTGAAAGGTTATTTTGTAGGCATTGAGCAAGTGGAAAAAAGTAGTTATTGCCAAATTAGTGAAGAAATTGCAAGAATCTTATTTATTGTCGTTTTAGCCGATGCATTTTCTAATCGGCCTCCTAGTTTTTTAGCTTTTTTTGCAATGTGCGGGATGTTAATTGGTGAAATCGCATCGATTATCCATTTAATTTTGTCGTTACATATCAATTTCAAAGATAAAATAAAAATCGCA
This sequence comes from uncultured Bacilli bacterium, assembly GCA_947599835.1. Lineage (GTDB taxonomy): Bacteria > Bacillota_I > Bacilli_A > RFN20 > CAG-631 > Caccosoma. Next base: position 11,992 of record CANQFQ010000014.1, on the reverse strand, counting down.
AAAAATGTCGATAAAAAGGAAACAAAAGAGTACAAAAAAATCATTTTACAAATCGCCATGCCGACCACTTCTACTAGAATCATTGGATCTATTTCTTATTTTATAGAGCCGATTCTCTTTACTTTTTTAATGCTTAGATCCGGAATAAGTGCGAATCAAACGACAATTGAATATGGGATCATAACCGGTTATATCATGCCTTTACTTTTGTTGCCGGGATTTTTTGCTAGTGCTTTTTCTTTAGCCTTACTTCCAAGAATGTCTAAAGCAATTGCAAAAAAACAATATGCCTATGCAAAAAAACTTTTAAAGTACTTTACATTGGCAAGTTTTATCCTTGGATGTTTTTTTTCATTTACGATTTTCCTAGTCCCTAATTTTTTCATGAAATTGCTTTATCATCACCATCAAGGGGCACAATACATCAGAAAATATGCATTATTTATGGTGTTATATTATATTGAAGCACCCCTGAATGTGGCGATGGTAGCCTTGTCTTTAGAAAAGAAAATTTTAATTGAATCCATCACTTGTAATATTGTCAAAATAATTGCCTATTTAATTTTTGTGCCTTTATTTAAAACAGATGGGCTAATGATGGGTATTTTAGTTGGTGTATTTTCAACCGTGGGTAGTTATTTATATTTTATCCACCAAAAATTCAAATTCTTATTTGAAAATAATCAAACGATCTTGGTTCAGCAACAAAGCTAAATGCACTTCATTGACTTGAATATTTTGCTGGCTTAATTTTTGATATAACCATTGTTCTGTTTTATTGCAAGCCTTGAGTGTTTCTTTTTCGATTTTGCCATCCATAATTAAAGGATCGGGGTAATTTGTTTGTGATTGTTCTTTGGATATAACACTTAATTTTCCACTCGTTTCTAAAATTGCCCAGCGAATATCCATCGGTGAATCATACCCTTTATCTCTAAGTTGACTAAATAAATCATCAATGGTATATCGTTGTTTTTTCATTTCCTCAAAATCAAGATTTCCATTATTAATAATTAAGGACATTTTCCCATCAATCAGATCACGAATTTTTTTACTTTTCATAGAAATTTTTGATAACACAATTTGCATGAGTGCTAAGAAAGCCACACTCACAGCAGGCAACCATAATTCATTTCGCTTGTCGACTATAGACATTGTAACTAAGTCGCTGATTGTAAAATAAACGGCTAAATCAAAAATACTTAAATTGCCGACTTCCCTTTTTCCCATGAATCGAATGACAATAATTAAAAAAATATAAGCAAGAAACGTTTTCCCAATAATTCCTAAAATCTCCATTTTTTCACCACCAGGTATATTTTGTGAATTTAAAACATATATATTCATGAGGTGTTACAAATGAATAAAATTTTAAAAGGATTTATTTTTGCATTTGTTGTATTACTTGGTTTAAGTATTACATTTTCATTAATTCTTGCTGCTGTAACGACGAAAACATCCAGTAAAATTCCAAACATAATCTCTTTAATTCTTTCTTTAATTTTATTTTTTCTCATCGGTGGAATTTATGGGCTTATCAATAAAAAACAAGGCTTAACACGCAGTTTATTGTTATGCCTTGCTTATGTTCTCATTGTTTGTATTTATTACCTTTTTATCGATAAATCTAGCCAAACTCCATTCACCTATTTAAAAGTTATAGGTCGCGTTTTAATGTTAATTGTTGGCAGTATTATCGGTGTAAATTTATCTGACAAAAAAATAAAATCAAAATAATGTGCTTTGATACGGAATTTTTAAATGATGATATGCCTTTTCAGTCACGATTCTACCTCTAGGTGTACGATTAATTAACCCTTGTTGTAACAAATAAGGTTCATAAACATCTTCTAAAGTTACTTGTTCTTCACCAATTGCCGCTGCAATGGATTCTATTCCCACAGGGCCACCTTTAAAACGTTCGATAATTCCTTTAAGATAACGAATATCTACATCATCTAGTCCAAGGGAATCCACTTTTAAAGCATCTAACGCTGTTTTAGTAATATCTGCATCAATGTGCCCCGCATTATGAATCGTTGCAAAATCACGAACTCTTCTAAATAAACGATTAGCGACACGAGGTGTACCACGACTTCTTTTGGCTAATTCAACCGCAGCCGCATCATCTATGCTATTTTCAAACACTCTTGCCGTTCGTTTAACAATTTGTTCAATATCTTTTTCTTCATAATAATTTAATTTAATAATAATTCCAAAACGATCTCTTAATGGGGCACTAACATCACCCACTCTGGTCGTTGCACCTACTAAAGTAAAAGGTGGTAAATCAATGGATAAAGAACGTGCGCTGCTATCTTTTCCAACAACAACATTGATAACAAAATCTTCCATTGCGGCATAGAGCACTTCTTCTACTACTTTAGGAAGACGATGAATTTCATCAATGAATAATACATCTCCGGGTTCAATAGTAGATAGAATTGCTGCTAAATCACCACTTCTTTCAATAGCGGGTCCTGAGGCCACTTTAATATTGGTCTTTCTTTCGTGAGCGATAACGTGAGCTAAAGTTGTTTTTCCTAATCCAGGCGGACCATAAATTAGGACATGATCTAACGATTCATTTCTTAGATTACTGGCTTCGATAAAAATCTTTAAATTTTTTTTCGTGTCTTCTTGTCCAATATATTCTTTTAATGAAGTAGGTCTTAACTTTATTTCTTCATCATCCTCAATGCTGCGATTTGCCTGTAATAATCGTTCTTCCATTTGTCACATCCTACTTTCTTAATAATTTTAAACATTCTTTTATGATTTGTTCGGTTTTTAATTGATCCAGATTTTGCATTTTTGAAAAGGCATTATCAATTTCACCCGTTTTAAAACCAAAAGAGCGAAGAGCATCATAAACATCACTATAACGAAGACTATTACTTTTCATTACAGAATCATCTAAAACTAATTTTCCTTTTAAATCTAGAATGATTTGTTGTGCGGCTTTAGCACCCACAGCCGGTAATTTTTTTAAAAATGCAACATTTCCTGATTCAATGGCACTGATTAAATTGTTTACTGTAGTGGCACCAATGATGCCATTTGCAGTTTTTGGACCAATACCATTCACTTCAATAAGTTTTAAAAACAACTCTTTTTCAGCTTTGGTTTTAAATCCATACAAAAAAACACCATCTTCTTTTTGTTGATAATAAATATGGACTAAACATTTACCATAAGTAAAATCATTCGGTTTGCTAATATGAACATAATATCCCACGCCATTACAATCAACCACTATGCTATCATAAGAAATTTCAACAATATCACCATTTAAGTAGGAAATCATACTGCCACCACCCTAGATTAATACTATTATACAATAAATAATCCCTGATATACAAATTAAAAATCCATTCGTTACAATGCGTCTTATCTTCGGCAAATAACGGCATTTTGTAATTAAATTTAAAATAAAATAAATACCTGTAACTCCTAAAAAAACGATTAAAAATCCTAAGAATCGATAAATTCCAATAAAAGCACTGATAGCTAAAAATAAATAAAAATTCTGTTTATTCATGAAATGAAATAATAACAAAAGAATTCCAGCAATAAAGCCTGCACATAATCCTAACAAAGAACTTCTGATTCCTAAAATAGGATCAATAAAAATATCAAAAAATAAGCAATTGATGCCAAGTCCTAATAAAATCGTAGGAAAATACAATGCATTATTGATTGTTATTTTTCCATATTCATTTAAAAGTGCAATCACTAAAACGACTAAAAGTATAAAAAATAAGATATATTCTAAGAAAAAACCAATGACAAACATTTTCTTCACCTATTTCAATATATGTAGAATTTAGGCGAATGTTGCATTTATTTTTTTACAGTGTAATTTTTTTCATGCTCAATATGGATCATTTGATTTTTAAGCATCACATTTGCTTGAATAAATTCTTGTGCATAAACACTTTTATTTTCATCATTTAAAATAATGGTGCCTTCAACAACTCCCATAACTTTTACATTTTGACTACAAATGATGGTCGTATCTTTATTAATATTGCCGATAAAAACAATATCTTCACTTTCATAATTTTGCATTTTAGGATCTGCTTTTTTATTTGTTTTAATACTCGAAATAAGTACATTTTGATGAATGACTAATTCATCAAATAAATTATAAAATTCTTTGGCATTTAAAACGATATTTTCCAAAATTAATTCGATTTTGGGATGCTTTTCATTTTCCTTAAAACGAATTTCATCAACTTGATTTAATATATGGTCAATGAAATGTTCTTTATTATCGATATAAATGGTATAAATTTTATCATTCATTTTGACATCACCTCGTATGCATTATAACGAATCTTCATGTGGTATTTTGTCAAAACGTGTCGGGTGATACAAAATATTGCTTGTTTTCAATCAAACTATAATAATTATTTGTTCCAATAATGACATGATCTAATAATCGAATATGAACAATTTCACCCATTTTTTTAATTTGTTGCGTTAGCAAAATATCTTCTGGGCTAGGTGTTGCATCACCACTCGGATGATTATGAAAACAAATCATTTTTGAGGCATTACATAAGAGCGCTTTTTTAAATATGACTTTCAAATCAATATTTGAACTTTCAAATCCACCCACAAATAATTTTTCTTCTTGTAAAATATGTAATTTAATATTTAAAAAAATGACATAAAAAAATTCTTGATGGCTTTGTTGGGCGAATAAATGATATTGCAAATATACATCTTTTGCCGATAAAATGGTCCTTTTACGATCAACTTCTGATCTTTTATTTAGACGATTGGCAATTTCATAGCAAACCTTTATATCTAATGCTTTAACCGCATTGATTCCTTTAATCTTCATTAAAAATTGGAGATCAGCTTGAAATAAATGGGTAAGTCCTTTAAATTCAATTAACAATTGATTGGCTAATTCTAAAACCGAGCAATTTTTTATTCCACTTCGAAGTAGCAAGGCAACAAGTTCAGCATCCGATAAACTTTGAATTCCTTGTTGCATTGCTTTTTCTCTAGGTCTTTCTCCTTTAGGTATATTTTTTAACGGCATTAATTCCCACTTAATTTAAACTTAAATCCGCCAGGTAAATTAATCTCAGAAGCTCTACTGCTAAAAATTTTATAAATTAATACACTAATCACGGATAAAATGGCAAATGCAGTCACCACCTCTAATCCTAAAAAACCTCCTTTAATATTTTTGGTTTCTTCGATCGATAATTCTTGATAATGTAATTGATTTAACATCTTTTGTCCCTCCTTACTCTTATTGTAGGTAACAAATCATAAAATGACTGATTTATTCTTTGCTTTTTTTAATAATGAAAAAAGTATGATTTTATCGAATTTTTATAACACAAATTTGAATAAAAGATGGTTTTGAATTCTAATTTTTGTTTAACCATTTATGATACAAACAAAAAGGATTGTCATCTTTCTTATTTCAATGGCAATCCTTATTTAAAAACTAAATTTTATTTTTTTGATTTTAACTCTTGCAATTTTTTTTCAATACTTTCTTTTCTTGAAAGATAATTTTGCAATTTTTCTTTTTCTTCTTTAATTTTACTTTCGGGCGCTTTTTCAATAAATCGAGCGTTGCTTAACATCGATTGACAACGATGCACTTCTTGAATAAATTTTTCAAGTTCCATTTCATACTTATGAATTTCAGCATCAAGATCAATTTCTTGATGATAATAAATTAAATAATTGGCATTTTCGGTTGTAAAAATGGTTGCATTTTCATCCTTTTTATCGATAAATTCAATATGATTAAATTGTTCTAGTAATGTTTTATGTTGACATAAAATTTGATTTCCTAGTTCTGTTTTCGTTTGCATATAAATCGGCAACACAAATTTATTTTTCAAATTATTCGTATTTCTATAATTACGAATAAATGTTGTAAACTCGATCACTTCATTCATTTGTTTATTCACTATTTCTTGATTGAATCCTTCAAGAACTGTTGGCCAAGTTTCTAAACAAATAGACTTTTTCGATTCAGGAAGCGCAAGATATAATTCTTCACTAACAAATGGAACAAATGGATGCAACAATACAACAATTGACTTTAAGACATGATACAATACTTGTTTTGATTGTGGTGATGTTTTTTCATTCGCTAAATTTAATTTACATAGTTCGATATACCAAGAACAAAAATCATCCCAAACCAAAGAAGTAAGATAACTACCGACATTCGCAAATTCATATTTTTCTAAATTTTCTTCAATATTCTTTATGGCCTCATTGAGACGAACTAACATCCATTGATCGATTAATGTTAATTTTTCTATTTCAATCGATTCTACTTTAAAATTCTCATTGAGATTCATTAATACAAAACGTGCGGCATTCCAAATCTTATTAATAAAATTCCAACTCGAAGATATTTTTTCTGTTGAAAATCTAAAGTCAATTCCTGGCGCACTATTTGTCGATAAGAAAAATCTTAAGGCATCGGCACCATATTGATCAATCACTTCCATAGGATCAATTCCATTTCCTAATGACTTAGACATTTTACGGCCTTGTTCATCGCGAACCAATCCATGAATCAAAACTTGTTTAAATGGGATTTTATCGGTAAATTCAATTGCTTCAAACATCATACGGGATACCCAAAAGAAAATAATATCATAGGCAGTTACCAATAAATCATTTGGATAATAACGGTTAAAATCACTGGTTTTTTCTGGCCATCCTAAAGTGGTAAATGGCCATAAAGCAGATGAAAACCAAGTATCTAAAACATCTTCATCTTGAGTATAATTTTCCATATCTTGTGGCGGATTATAAGAAACTAAAATCTCATTGCTACCTTTTTTATAATACGCAGGAATCCGATGTCCCCACCATAATTGTCGAGAAACACACCAGTCTTCAATATTTTCTAGCCATTGAATAAAGATTTTTTCAAATCTTGCTGGAAAAAATTGAACTCCTTGATGCGTTCTTTGACGACTTAAGGTGTTTTGGGCTAATTTTTTCATAGAAACAAACCATTGCTTAGATAGCATAGGTTCCACAATCGCATTACTTCTTTCAGAATGTCCTACTTGATGAACATGCGTTTCAATTTTTTCAACCAGTCCTTTTTGAGTCAATTCTTTGACTAAAGCCTCACGACATGCAAATCGATCCATTCCTTCATATTTTAATGCTCTAGCATTCATTGTTGCATCAAAATTCATGCAAACAATTTGTTTTAAATGATATTTTTCTCCTAAAGCATAATCATTAGGGTCATGTGCAGGGGTACATTTCATTGCACCTGTAGCAAAATCAATATCAACATAAGCATCATAAATTAAAGGTAATAATTCACCATTCGCAGGGTTGATTAATTTTTTCCCTTTGAGATGTTGATATCTTTCATCTTTAGGATTGACCACAATGGCCACATCGCCAAACATCGTTTCTGGTCTCGTTGTACCAACAACAATATAATCATGACTATTTTCTATATAATATCGAAAATAATACATATGTCCTTCGATTTCTTTATAAATCACTTCAATATTAGACAATGCTGTTTTTAAAACAGGATCCCAGTTAATAATTTTTTCTTTTCGATAAATATAGCCTTTATTATATAACGAAACAAACACTTTCCTGACGGCTTCGTTTCTTTTTTCATCTAAAGTAAATGCTTCTCGACTATAGTCCAAAGACATTCCTATTTTGGCCCATTGACTGCGAATCGTATTGGCATATTCTTTTTTCCAATCCCAAGCGACTTTTAAAAAGGCTTCGCGACCAATATCGTATTTATCGATGCCTTGATCATGTAATTTCTTTTCAATTTTAGCTTGCGTAGCAATTCCTGCATGATCCATTCCAGCCACCCATAAAACATCATAACCTTTGAGTCTTTTATAACGCATAATGACATCTTGTAATGTGCCATTATAAGCATGTCCTAAATGTAACATTCCTGTCACATTTGGAGGAGGTAAAACAACACAATAAGGCTTTTTAGAAATATCTCCAGCAGTAAAATATCCTTCTTTAACCCATGTTTCATACTTTTTTTCTTCGACCTTATGATGATTATATTTAATATCTAACATTTTTATACATAACCTCCCTTTAAAAATAAAAAACGTCCTATTTAAGGACGTAAATTACGCGGTACCACCTTAATTTATTTACAACATTATTTGTAAATACGCTCTTTGCTTATTAACGCTAAGCTCACGATTGAACTACTACGATTTCATCCAATGTACTCCAAGACTACCTTCAAGTTTTCGTTTTATCATGTTCCACCTTTTCATGACTCTCTATCAAAACATTCAAACTCTACTCTTTCTTTTCTTCGTACAAGTTAATAGTACTGATTTTTCAGCAAAAAGTCAATAAAAAGTCAAAAATTAAAAATGTAAAAAAAGATTAAAATTTCACCTTACAAGCAGATTTTTGAACAACTTTTATTCTTTTATCTTAGATTCCTTGCCATATAAAAAAAGAAGCACAAAAAACATCCATCTATCGACAAATTAGATGAATAAATACTTTGTTTATTTGAATGAAACCCTTAGATCAACATTTTATCATCTTTACTTGCGTTATTTTCACAAAAAAAGATTGTGATATTTTTATTTTTCACAATCTCAATGCATTTTCTATTGACTATTTTATTTTTTCTTGCAATTTTTTTAATAATCCATTACAAAATCGGGTCATTTTCAAAGGTGTTATCGATGTATAGCCATTTTTACAAGCAGCTACATCATAAGTGATGTCATTGGTTTCTTCTTGCAAATGACGTTCTAATAAAACTTTATTTTTTTCTTCATTATATTTACTTTCATATTGAAAGGTTCGAAGATATTGCTTAGTTAAAAGAATTCCTTTGGATTGAAGAAAAGGAGCATTCGGAAAATTAACATTCAGCAAATATTGATTGGATAATAAATCATGTTGCAAAACATAATCCATGGTTTTTTGAATTTCGTTTGCTACTTCTTGTTCATAGAAGTTTCTTTCCATCGAAAAAGCAATTGTTTTTTTCTGACATACTAAAGCTTGAAAACAAGCTCCAATCGTTCCTGAATACATCGCATCAAAAGACAAATTATATCCATTATTACAACCACTGATTACAAGATCAAAAGTAACTGGAAAAGCGTTTAATCCAAAAATAACACAATCCACTGGATTTCCAGCTAAAGCCATATGATGATCATCTAAGCGTAGAAAGTCTAAATATTTAAAAATACTTAAGCTACAAGAAGCACCGCTTTTACCTTCCATGGGTGCACAAACATAAACCTCGCCATATTTTTTTAAAACACTTTCTAAAATTTGAATGCCTTTGGCATGAATGCCATCATCATTCGTTAATAAAAAATTCATGATTCTCACTCCTCAACTTTTTTCATCCACCGATAGTTAATCTATATATCCTTTTTCTAATAAAAAACGATACATTTGTTGAAAAGCTAATCCTCGATGTGATATTTGATTTTTTATTTGCTTTTCTAAACTTGCAAAAGAACAATCATATCCATTGGGAATAAAAATAGGGTCATAACCAAATCCTTGATTTCCCTCCATTTGATCAGCAATTTTTCCTTCACAAGTTCCTTCAAAAAAATAAGTTTCATTATTTTCTAAGATTAAACAAATACAACAAATAAAACGGGCATTACGATGGATGCACCCTTTCATCAATTCAAGAATACTTTGACATTTTTCTAAATAGGTATGTCCTTCCATATAACGTGCAGTATGCACATTTAAAATGTGAGGTAATGCATCAATACAAATCCCAGAATCATCTGCCATCACAATTTTTTGCGTTTGCTTTTTTAAATGTCTTGCTTTCAATAAAGCGTTGCCTCTATAAGTCGATTGATTTTCTTCAACATGCATATCTAAATGACATTCTTTAGCGGTTAAAAAATGAATATGATCTTTTTTTACCATTTCCAAATATTCTTTTTTCTTATTTTCATTTCCTGTGGCTAAAATAATATTCATTTTTTGACACTCCTTATTTTCTGTATCGCAATAAGATATGGCGGATAATGGATTTGATTGATAAATTCATATTTTAATACTTGATACTCTTTTTGATTTAATTGCTGACAATATTTTTCAACTTTCTTTGCTTCCATAAATCCCGCCGTATGGCCGGGATATAAAACAATCGCAAAAATCCCACCCACATTTAAAATGTTTAATCCTTTACTAAGGGCTTGAAGCGTTGTTTCTTCGACTGTCGTAATGGATTTATCCCCCATAGGTAAATAGCCTAAATTCATCATAATGGCCTGAATATTTTTTAATTCATAACGATCGAGATGTTCATGACCATCTAAAAAAAGCGTCACATTATGGAACCCCTTCACTTTTTCTTTCGTATTTTCAATGGCTTTTTCTTGGATATCAAACCCATAAACATGACCACTAATGGAAGCTAAAAATAAAGTATCATTTCCATTACCTATCGTTAAATCTAGCGTGTTATCTTGTAGACTTACTATTTGTTGAATTAATTGATGTGCAAATGAAATTACTTTTTCCATACTATATTCCTATTTTTGCCTTGACTCTAACTTGTCCCTCACAACTACCTTCAATATAATATTCCTTTGGCATTTCAAGAATCTTAAAATCTAATTGTTCATTTAACTTTGTTTCCTTAACAAAATTAATTTCAAATGATTGGATTGTTAAATTATAAGGACGAATGGCTGCATCAATCATTGTAGCATATTCGGTATTGTTTAAATGATGATTTTGATCGATTTGCGTCGGTTGTACAATGGCAGAATAACTTACTTTTATAGGTTCAAAATTCATATTTGGAATTTGTTTTAAAGGTGTTTCAAAATTCCAAACGTCTAAAAAATTACCTTCCATTAATATTTCCGTTGTCGCTACAATTCTTCTTGTCGTTTGATTTAAAACACACCATTTACTATCTCCTTTAACATAGACCGTTCCATCTAAACTTTTGATTTGATATTCTCGATCAAATTCAAAGCGATTCGTACGATGAGGCCAAGTTGAAACAATTACTTTTTCATGCAATGTAGGTTGTTTTAATACGACATGACGATTACGAACTACCACCCACATTAAATTTAATTTATTCAGTTCAACATAATCAATTTTGAGATTCACAGCATGCTTTCCAGCAACTTCTTGAAATAAACTTAAAATCGCATGATTTGTCAATTTTCCATCAGATAACATATTTTCTTGAATTTCAATTTCTTCTTGATAATAATAAACTTCCATATTCATCACCAATCCCCTTTTTAAAACCATGATATCAATAAAAAAGCAAGTATCACTTGCTTTTAAAATGCTTTATTTTTTTTAGCTAATAATGTGGTAATCGCTGCCCAAAGAACCACACAAATTGAAATTAATAAACCGATTCCTGTACCATTTTTAATATTCATTGTACCGAAATCAATTTCGGCTAAGTAAGACTTTACCATGCTTAAATCAAACATTACCCATAATAATGAAGCAAGACAAGCTACAGATAAGCCTACCACAACGAAACGAAATTTAAATTTACCTCCGATCGCAAAAGCACCTGTAACGATAAGTAAAACAAAAGGTAATAAATATTGAATGATTTGAATAAAACTAGCTTTAGAGAAGCCACCTTTAAATAATAATTTAATAATACTACAAGAAAACGTGAATTGATTAATATTTGCACTATAGATCGGTAAAAATAAATATAAAACAGCCATAACCAATAAGGCCGCACCAGCTAAACTTATTTTTCCACTTCTACTCATCAAAAAGACCCCTTTCAAAGTATATAATAATATTATATTTTATTTTATCATATTTTTGCAAAAATTCAATTTATATTTGTAAAATCGAAAAAATTTGTACCTATCGGAAACACTTACGTGTTTCCGTTTAAATTGGAGTCATGAAATGTCTGCTTGGTTACCTGGTGCTGAACTTAAAGTCGATTCTACTTTCGGTAATCCTTATCGTT
>CANQFQ010000013.1 GCA_947599835.1 uncultured Bacilli bacterium | reverse complement strand
TTTTAATTGTTTTAAATACAGTTCTAAATCCTTCGCCCAAAGGTCATTTTTCGTTTTATAATCCGTTAGTATATTATATTTTTCTAATTCCTTGGCGATATCAAGCGTAGCTTTTCTAGCACCATAAATGTTCAAATGATTTCCGTTATCCCGAAATTCACTTTTAAAATCAAACTGAAAGCGTTCAGGAGTGACATTATAATCGATATAAGGAATATTATATTTGTCGGCATATGCTTGCACGCCATTATGCTTACCATAATTCCATGAAAATGGTGATGGAAAATTAACAAATAATAATTGTATATTTTTATGCGCACAATAACTTCTTATTTTATTTAAATAATGCATAGTTTTACGTGAAATAGGAATTAATTCTGCATCTTCATTTCCCATATAATTTCTAATTTTATAAGGATAACGATTCGTATCTATTTGATAACCTTTTAAAAAGTCATGCCGATTTTTTTTGCTTGGGAGCGTTGTAAAATCTCTAAGTTTTAGATCTTTCCATCTTGAATGGTAAATAAATGGTGCAACAACAATTTGCATTTTCATAAATTTTCTTAATAAGGATAAAGAAGCTTTTTTATCATAAATTAAATCGGCTTCTAAAATACATATCTTAATATCTTGTTTAGTATCTATTTCTTTTAAAAAACGATAGGAATCTTCAGTTGTACCTTTACTAATTCCTGTACCAAAAGCAGTATAACCATATTGTTGATAAAGTTCCATTGGAATAAAGCCGCTATATAAATCACTATTTCCTAACGCAACAATTTCAATGGTATGATCTTTTTCAGCAACATATCCACGTCCTTCAAAATAAGTTTTGGCACCTACATCATCTGGACCTTTTGGAATTAAAATTAAACAACTTAAACTATAAATCACAAAAAACATTGAAAAAAAGAGCAGAAAGTGTTTCAATTTTTTCATTTTAAAACCCTCCATAAATTGGATCTGGTGGCAAATATCCGGTTCCATAAACTCCAAAAATAATAATAGTAAAGCATAAGCCAATACAAATAAAATAACGTAACGCTATCGGACTTGATAAATATTTTTGATAGAGATTTATTTTACGATATTGCAATCCCTCAAAAATAAATAAGCCAATGACCATGATTATTCCAATAATGAATTCTTTTATTTCAAAAACAGTACGAAATGCAACATTTGAAGATTTAAAAATGTTGGCTAAATAGTGGAAAAAGTCTGTCAATGTAGGGCATCGAAATAGGATCATTCCTATATTAACAAAGAATAAAGTTAGAAAAATACGGCTTATTTTAACGCCTAACTTTTGATTTGTTTCATGAGAGATAAAATGATCGATAATTAATTCAATTACCATAATAAGATAATAGTATAAGCCATACACAAGATATTTCACACTAGCCCCATGCCACAATCCAGTTAAACTCCAAATCACGAATAAAACAATACAACTTGGGAAAAAAGTTTCAAGAAAAGTAGAAACTTTTCCATTTAATTTGCGGCGTAAAGCCATGACAGGTTTAGACATAGAAACTGGATAAAATACATAATCTCTAAACCATGCTCCTAAACTAATATGCCAGCGCCGCCAAAATTCACTTACGGATGCTGAAAAGAAAGGTTGATCAAAATTCTTTTCTAATTGAATCGAATACATCAATGAAAGGCCTCTAACCATATCAATAATTCCAGAAAATTCGCAATAGAGTTGAATGGTAAAACAAAGAATTCCTAAAATTAACATTGGACCTTTAACATTAAGATTAAATATATTGGTTACAAATAGTGCGAATCTATCGGCAATAACGATCTTTTTAAAAAGACCAAATAGAATGATTAAAAAACCTTTTTTTGCATGATTAATATTAAAACGATGCGGTTCTTTAAGTTGGGGTAGTAATTGATCATAATGAGAAATAGGCCCTTCTAATAAGCATGGAAAATAACAAGTAAAGAGTAAAACATCGATATAATTTTTACTGGCTTGATATTTATTGCGATAAACATCGATTAAATAACCGGTATTCGATAAAGTATAATAACTAATGCCTAAAGGAAGTAATATTTTAAATATAGGAATTTGAAAATCCGCATGGAACCACTTTAGAACTTGATTAAAAATGCTATCAAAAAAATTAATATATTTAAACCCAATGAGCAATCCTAAATTTAAAATAATTCCGAGGATGAGTAGACGTTTATTTACTTTTTGAACTTTTCTTTTTAATTCTTTATAGTCTGTTTTCGAAAGCGTTTCTTTTTGTGCTTTTAATTTTTGATTTCGCTGGCCGATAAAAAGTGCAAATAAATAAACAATTAAAGCACTCAGTAACATCATTAAAGTCATGAATCGACTGACAAAAAAAGTCATTCCTAAACTTGCAATTAATAAAATTAAGTAACGGTATTTTTTTACAAATACCATATAAATTAAATAAACGATACTACCAAAGATTAATAAATATAATAGTTGTTCATATGCCTTCATAATTAATCATCTTCAACGAGTTCTATTAAATGCAACATTGCATCCACTGATTCAAAATTTTCAGGAAGAATGTAAAGTGGAGAAATCGTGACGTCAAAAGCATCTTGAAGTAGCATGACCAAACGCATGATTTCTAAACTTGTAAAATAGCCTCCACTTATTAAATTGGTTTGATGATTATAATCAATACCAGGTTTTAATTGGGTTAATAATTCAATTAACTTTTCTTTCATTTCAATTCATCCTCCTTAAGTAATTCATTAAAATAATTTTGATAATATTTCCGGTCGATTTTACCATTTTGATTTAATTTCACTTCATTTAATTTAATATAATATTTCGGAATCATATAATAGGGCAATTTTGAAACTAAATATTGGTTGAGTTCTTTTTTTTCTGTTTTTCCCTCATAGAAACAAAGAATATTATCGTTTTCTTTATCATAAATACAAAAGCCAATTTTGATATTTAAATTAGCATTGATTATCGTTTCAATTTCACCTAATTCAATGCGATAACCTAAATGTTTGATTTGAAAATCAATACGAGAAACATACATTAACTCATGATTTTCATTATAGTAACATAAATCTCCTGTACGATAAACCACTTCTGGATAATTTTTTTGTAAAGGATTTTGGATAAAGCTATTTTTCGTTTTGGATGGATTATGATAATAACCGCTAGCCACAAAAGGTCCTTTTACGATTAATTCACCGACACTATGGTCGGTTATTTTTTGATGATTTTCATTTATTAAAAAAACTTCAAGATTTTCACAAGCATTTCCTATTGGTAACGCTTCATTATTAGCAAAGCGACGATTGACTTTAAAATAGGTGCAAATATCGGTCGTTTCCGTTGGACCAAATAAGTTACAAAATTGAACTTTCGGTAAATGATCCATCCAATCGTTCAAAATTTTTGTTGGCATAACTTCACCGGCAAAAAGGGCTAATTTCAAGTATTTTGGTTTTATGTAGTCTAATAACTTAAATTGATAGATCAAACGATAAACCGAGGGAACCCAATAAATAGTATTCACTTGAAATTCATTCATCATTTCAAATAATTTTACAGGAAAAGAAAAATAACTTTTAGGAACAATGACCATTGTTGCTCCCGTAAGTAAAGTTGCATAATAGTCAGAGACGGACATGCTAAAATAAAAAGGCGTTTGGTTTGCAAAAATCGTTTTACGATTTAAATGAAAACAGTGAACAAACCACTCTATGTAACTACAAACATTATGATGTGTTATGACCGTGCCTTTGGGCTCACCTGTAGATCCAGAGGTAAACAAAATATAAAGGGGATCGGTCGCTATGATTTGCTTTTTTCTAGCTAATAAAGAAAAGTTGTCGACTTGAGTTTGGTCCTTATTTGCTAGAAAAAATGTGCTACAAAAGGCATTGAGTGAAGGACATTTATCTAAATTTACTTCATCATAAATTATTAAACTCGGATTTGCTATTTTAATAATTTTAATGATTCTATCGATAGGTTGTTGATCATCTAAAATTACATAAGGTGTGCCTGCATAAATACACGCTAACATCATCATTGCCATAGGGACTCCTCTTTGCATTAAAAGGCAAACAACATCGTTTTTCTTTGTATTACAAATGATTTTGTAGGCAAAAAATAAGGCATCCTCATAAAGTTGCTGATAAGTTACTTGAGAAGTAGCATCTAAAAATGCAACTTTATTTGTTACCTGTTTTTGTTGTAATTTATGAAGCATTTTTTCAAATTGAAAAATTACTGTTTCCATTTATTTCACCGCTCCTATAATGCATCATTCTACAAAAAAAGTCAAGGTTAAGAAACTATTATATAGTTTCTTTCTGTTGAATATCGATGAATTGATAATTTTCTTTGTTATAATAAGAAAAAGCAATATAAAAATTCAAAAATTTAAAAGAGGTATAGTAGGCATCATTCAAAGAAGATAATCCAACTTTATCTTTAAATATTTGAACTTGCTGCAAATCCTTTGTTAAACCAACACCAAGTAATTTTAAATAACTTTCTTTAATGGTCCAAATTTTAATTAAATCATTTGTATTACATGCAAAATCGCTTTGTTCTTTTAAGGATACAATGCGGTTATATAAGTGGGTTTGTTCTAAGGAAGAAAAATCACTTATGTATTCTAAATCCACGCCGATACTTTGATTCGAGATAGCAAAAATAAAATGATTTTTGGAATGGGATAGACTAATAAAAATATTTTTGTTATTTTTAACATACGGCTTATTATATGTATCAAAGGACAATTCAACCTTACCATCTATTTTTTTTAAATAATGCAATAAATAATAATAAGCATGGATACTCACTTTTTGTTGTTGCTTATTTTTGATTTGTAATAAACGTTTTTTGACGGATAAATCAGTTATTTCATCTATAGTATGATGGTTAATAATTCCATAATAAAGATTAATCATTTTGTTGTTCCTTATGGTTTTCATGATTTAATTTTGGAAAAGCTTTAACTAATCTAGAATTTTTAACTTTATCAATAATCACTTGTGATTTTTGGATTAATGTTTCCGTTGTATCTGATACTTTTTCACCGATGGAATCGGAAGAAACTCTTAATAGATTTCGAATTTCATTTAATTCTTTGGTATGTTTTGAATAATTAATAATTTGTAATATTGTGACAAGATTGTCAACCACATAATAAATGATAAATAAAATCAACAAAATTAACATAAGAATCGGAGGCATTAGATTCACTAATTTTTGAATTAAAGGATGAATAAGATCTACTACTAATAGGCACGCTATTCCCCAAAGCAGTGAAAATCTTAAACAAATATATCCTTTGATATTGAAAGGCTCATTAGAATAATCCCACCATTTTCGATGAAAAAATTTTTCTAAGACAAATCCTGTAAGAAATTCTAATGTTGAAGCAACCAATATCGATGCTAAAAATAATAAAACTAGATTTCCTTTAAAAGGTTTTAATAATAATAAAATGAGTATCACACCGACGCCATAGATTGAACAAACAGGCCCATTTAAAAAACCTCGATTAATAAATTTACCGGTTTTTAATGTAGCATATCCGACTTCAACGCACCAGCCTAAAAAAGCATAAATAAAAAAGTACATAAGGTAAAGTTTAAATTCCATAGTATCACCATGCAGTATTATACTCTCTTTTATAAAAAATGCAATTTACCATCTTTATATCGAAAAATTAAAAGGATAAATGTAGGGTATCATGCTCGCTAATAACAGAACAAATAGTTACTTAATTCAAGATAAAAAGCCATACTTCCTTATAAATATTGCTTTATAAAATCAATTTTGAATTTGTTCTTTCCATGTTTGAACTTCTGCATTTTTCTAAAATGAAATAAAAAAGATTGATTTGAAAATCAATCTAGGTAGTATATCTGGTGCCGAAAGTCAGATTCGAACTGACAGCCTATTCATTACGAGTGAATTGCTCTACCATTGGAGCTATTTCGGCGTTTTTTATATTATAACACATCATTAATAAAAAAACTATAAAAATTAAGAATTCACACTGTAATTTAATTGTAAAAAAAAGAAGAATAATGCTATAATACATTCGAGGTGAGATTCATGGCAAAAATTATGGTAGGTATGAGTGGCGGTGTAGATAGTGCGATAGCTGCATATTTACTAAAAAAACAAGGTCATGAAGTGATTGGCGCTTTTATGCGGAATTGGGATTCCGCTTTAAATAACGATATTTTAGGTAATGATTGGAAAGGGGATATTTGTCCTCAAGAAGTCGATTATAATGATGCTAAAAAAGCGGCTGAAATTATTGGAATTCCACTTTATCGTGTTGATTTTATTCAAGAATATTGGGATCACGTTTTTCGTTATTTTTTAAGTGAATATGAAAAGGGAAGAACACCGAATCCGGATATTATGTGTAATAAATATATTAAATTCGATTGTTTTATCGAATACGCAAAAACGTTTCAAGTAGATTTTATCGCCACAGGCCATTATGCTAAAGTCGTTCATGAAAATCATCATTCTAAATTATATAAAGCTAAAGATCAAAATAAAGATCAATCCTATTTTTTATCTTTTTTATCTCAAGAACAATTAAATTTTGCTTTATTCCCATTAGCTGAAATAACCAAACCTGAAGTTCGGCAAATGGCCAAAGAATTGCAATTAAATGTTGCAGATAAGAAAGATTCTACCGGAATTTGTTTTATTGGAGAAAGAAATTTTAGGGAATTTTTAAAAAACTATATTCCTGCAAAACCCGGAGAAATTGTAGATATTCAAACCCATCAAGTCGTTGGACATCATCAAGGTGTATATTATTATACTTTTGGTCAAAGAAAAGGCTTAAATATTGGAGGCATTAAAGGAAGTAATGGACAATCTTGGTTTGTAGTGAAAAAAGATGTTTATCAAAACATTTTATATGTAGCGATGGGAAATGATAATGAATACTTGCTTTGCGATGAAGTTTTGATTAAAAATATAAATGATTTTATTGATTTAAAGATTGGTCAAGAAAAAGAATGTAATGCAAAATTTAGATATCGGCAACCGGATATTAAAGTGCAAATAATAAAAGAAGATATGGAAACGATAAGAGTGAAATCAAAATTTCCTTTAAAAGCAATAACGATTGGTCAAATTGCCGTTTTTTATGATTTGGATTCTGATCAATTAATTGCTTCAGGTATCATTGAAGAATGCTATAAAAATGGCAAAAAATTGGACTTGATTGAATGGAAGAAGAACGTGTAGAGTTAGAAGGTTTCATTACTTTCTATAAGTATCATAATGTCCAAACAGGATATAAAATCGCATTATTTAAAATTGATGACAATTTGCAAGAAAGAGTCATTACGATTGTTGGCTATTTTCCTGATTTTAAAAAGGAAGATCGCCTTTTTGTTGCGGGTCATTTTGTGAAACATCCACGCTATGGATTACAATTAGATGTTGAAGAAATTAATGTATTATTGCCTACGGAAGAAAGCATGATTATTCGCTTTTTATCGAGTTCAAGGTTTCCTAAATTAGGAAAAGCCACAGCGACGAAATTGTATCATTATTTAAAAGAAGATTGTATTAGTATTTTAGTGAACCAACCGCAAATTTATGATGAACTTTTAGCCAATAAAGTGGTCAATGAACAACAAGTCATCAGTCTTAAAAATGGACTTTCTAGTTATGATTATACGAATACAGCGATTCAACTTTTAATTCGATATGGCTTGAGTATGAAAAATATTATGAAAATAGAATCTACGTATAAAGATAAAGTCGATATGATTTTACAAACAAATCCTTATCAAATTATCATGGATATTGAAGGTATTGGCTTTAAAACGATTGATAAATTGGCCTTAAATATGAATATTGCAGTCAATGATAAAAGACGGGTTAAAGCGGCAATTTTATATATTATTCAGACTCTTTCACATCAAAAAGGCGATACGTATTTATCCTATGATGTTTTAAAACGTGGATTTATGCATTTGATTTTAATCGAAGATGCCGAATTTGATACATCTTTACAAGAATTAATCGATGAAAAATGGATTATCGTGGAAGAAGATCGGTATTATCATTTTTCATTATATCAAGCTGAAGTTTGTATTGCACAACGCTTAAAGCCATTAATTGAACGAAAAATTCATGTTGATTTTGAAAAACATTTAGATGCGATTATTCAAGAAATTGAAAGGGAAGACCAAATCATCTATACCGATGAGCAAATTCAAAGTTTAAAAGAAACATTGAAACATGGATTATTTATAATTACCGGAGGTCCTGGAACAGGAAAAACCACTTTATTAGATGCGTTGATTAAAATTTATAAAAAAGGCTATTCTGATCAATTGACGATTTCATTACTTGCCCCTACTGGTCGAGCAAGTAAAAGAATGAGTACCTTGGCGAATCATTATGCTTGTACCATTCATCGCTTTTTAAAATGGGATTTACATTCAAACACTTTTTTAAAAAATGAAAATGATCAGATAAAAACAGATATTGTCATTATTGATGAGTTTTCCATGGTGGATACGCTTTTATTCGCCTCTTTACTTAAAGGAATCACCGGTGTTTCACAAATGATATTAATCGGAGATGATGGACAATTACCTTCGGTTGGAGCGGGAAATTTATTATATGACTTGCTTCAAATCGAGCAAATTCAAAAACTCAAATTGAATAAAATTTTTAGACAATCGGAGGGCTCTTCGATTATTCGATTAGCGCATGATATTCGTTATAATTTATTAAACGAAAAATATCTTTTTGGCAATGATGTTCGTTTTTACAATATTAAAAACACGCAAATTTCGGAATATATCATTCAGATTCTAAAAGTTGCTTTGCAACAAGGGTATCATCTTGAAGAAATTCAAGTTATCATTCCGATTTATGCGGCAGTGGCTGGAATCGATAACATCAATCAAACGATTCAAGATTTTGTAAATCCAAAGTCTGATGATAAGCCAGAAATTCGCGTAGGACATCAAATCTTTCGGCTAAATGATCGCGTTTTGCAATTAAAAAATCAACCCGAAGATGATATTTTTAATGGCGATATTGGATATATTGTTGATTTGGATTTAGAAAATGAAACCATGGTGGTAAATTTTGATGGCAATGAAGTGGAATATTCCAAAAATTTGTTTGTGAATTTGACTTTGGCTTACGCTATGAGTGTTCATAAAGCCCAAGGTAGCGAATTTAAAATCGTTATTATGGGCGCTTTTCGTGAATATGGACAGATGTTTAATAAGAAATTAATTTATACGGCTGTCAGTCGTGCAAAGCAAGCCTTGATTATTTTAGGAAATTTTGAAACTTTTTTACAACAAAGTAAAACAGAAGATAAAACGGTTCGAAAAACAACATTGCAACTTCGTTTAAAAAAGGTTCTTTCATAATCCAATAATTTCCAAATAATTCTTTTTTAAAGCCACATACTATTTTTGGTGATGTTATGCTCTTTGAAAAGAAAGGATTATTCAGTCTTACGAACACCGTAAGAGCAATTTTATGGATTGAAATTGCACGCTTTGCAATGGAAGAATGGCGAATGCTTAAAAAAATGAAAAGCAAAGCTGTTTCTATGATGCAATCTGAAAAAAAGTCCCTCCGTAAAAACCAAGCAGGAGGCAATGATGATTAGCATCATTTTTTAAAAAAATGGACAAGATATTACATAAAAAGATCCAAAAACTCATTTATTTTGGTGGGATATTACTTTTAGTATGTCTTGTCTTTTTTACGTTAAAATATTTAGATGTTTACAAGGTTTTGATGAAAACTTTAGGTGCAATCATTCCCGTTTTTATTGCCATTATCATTAGCTTTTTAGTTGAACCTATCATTTTAAAATTGATTCATTTCAAAATTAAAAGAGTTTTTTCGGTTTTAATCGTTTATTTTTTACTTTTTGGCATTTTCGTTGGAATGGTGGCGCTTATTTTCCCCTTAGTCATTAAAAATTTTGGTTTATTTTTAAATAAATTACCCGATATTTTAAAAGAATTAGAAAAATTTTTAAGTCAATGGGTTAAAGTGAATATTAATTTAGATTTTTCTAAACTTATTCCTCCAATTGACAATGCCCATTTAAAAAATATTATGGAAATTGCCACGAAAACCTTTGATCTTGGATTTTATTTAAGTTTGATTGTCGTGGGGGCAATTTTTTTATCGTTTGATTATCAAAATTTTAAAAAGGGTATTAAAGCCCTTTTACCTAAGAAATATAAAAAGGTAATTGAGGAATATTTGATGGAATTTTTACCTTTTATTCATAAATATATTAAAGGTCTTTTAATTGATTCAGTGTTTGTTTCTTTAATGGGACTTATCGTGTTTTTTTTATTTGGTTTCAAGGATGCTTTATTTTTTGCGTTACTTTTAGGCATTACCAATTGTATTCCATTATTTGGGCCTTATATCTCTGGAATTCCTATTGTAGTCATGAGTTTTCTAACCTCTACACAAGAAGGTTTTACCGCGTTATTAATTATTGTTTTCTTACAAGTGATTGATGGCAACATCGTCCAACCTGTAATTATGAAAAATGTGATTTATTTACATCCATTAGAAAATATCTTAGGAATTAGCATCTTAACCACATTATTTGGTTTAGTTGGCATGATTTTATCGCCAATCATTGTCACTTCTATTAAAATTTTAATTAAACATATTCAAAAATATAAAAAAACAATAGAAATCAAAAAAGAAGATTCTATTCAAGAATGATTTTAAAATGAGGGCACAATTCTTTGTTAAAAATCACTGAATAAAGCGGGTAGATACATTATTTCACTATCCATTTCACAAAATAAGTCCATCCATGCATAAAAAAAATACAAAATAAAAAAAATATGTTATAATACAAGCAACTTGATGAAAAAGATAGTTTATTAAAATGGATAGAATAGAGACAACTTGAGGGTGGAAATAGTTGCTATCATTAATAAATTGCTCCTTTGGAAAGCTACTAATCCTAGCCGTATTTCTGCGTTAAAGATTGAATTAAGAGCACTATAGGATAGTGAAGTAGGATGGTACCGCGAACAAAATTCGTTCCTGCATGATTTTTTTATTTACGATTGGAGGAACTTTTTTTATGAAAAAAATGACGAGCAATGAAATTCGAAATACTTGGTTAAATTTCTTTAAATCGAAAAATCACCATGTAGAAGCGGGCGCTTCTTTAATTCCGGTAAATGATCCAACTTTATTGTGGGTGAATGCTGGAGTAGCGGCTTTAAAAAAATATTTTGATGGTACGATCATTCCTGAAAATCCTAGAATTTGCAATGTTCAAAAGGCCATTCGCACGAATGATATTGAAAACGTTGGACATACCGCACGACACCATACTTTTTTTGAAATGTTAGGAAATTTTTCCATTGGAGACTATTTTCGTAAAGAAGCTATCGATTATGCATGTGAAATTTTATTTGATGAACGCTATTTTGGCTTTGATAAAGACAAAATTTATATTACCTATCATCCAACAGATAAAGAAACGTATCAATGTTGGTTAAATCACGGCATTTCAGTGGATCATTTAATTGCTTTAGAAGATAATTTTTGGGAAATCGGTGAAGGACCTTGTGGTCCGGATACCGAAATGTATTATGATCGCGGAATTCAATATGATCCGCAAAAGAAAGGCATTCAATTATTAAAAGAAGATATTGAAAATGATCGTTACATTGAAATTTGGAATATTGTCTTTTCGCAATACCAAGCGAAAGCGGGTCAAAAACGTGAAGAATATCAAGAATTGCCACATAAAAATATTGATACCGGGGCCGGTCTTGAACGATTTGCTTGTATCCTTCAAGATGCTCCTACCAATTATGAAACGGATTTATTTTTACCAATCATTCGTCGCTGCGAAACGCTTGCTAAAGTGAAATATGAAGGCAATTGGCAAACGAGTTTTAAAATTATTGCAGACCATTTAAGAACCTGTACATTTGCTTTAGCCGATGGCGCTTCTTTTTCAAATGAAGGCCGTGGCTATGTTTTACGTCGTTTATTACGCCGTGCAGTTCGTCATGGAAAGAAATTAGGCATTGAAAATGAATTTTTAGCATTATTGGTGGATGAAGTGATTGCTATTATGAAAGATTTCTATCCTTATTTGCTAGAAAAAGCCGATTATATTAAAGATTTAATTAGTCAAGAAGAAAGAAAATTCGGTCAAACCTTAGAAGATGGCGAAAAGAAATTAGATGAATTATATCAAAAAAAGCATGCCATCAGTGGTGAAGATGCTTTTGTTTTATATGATACTTATGGCTTTCCTTTTGAATTGACGCTAGAATATGCTGCTGAAAAAAATCTTACAATCGATCATGATGCGTTTTTAAAAGCTATGGAAAAGCAAAAGGAAATGGCTCGTAGTCGTCGGCATAAAGCTAATAGTATGGGAAGTCAAAATGCGCAATGGATGGACTTTATGCAAGAAAGTGAATTTGTCGGTTATACGCAAGATTGTATTGAAAGTGAAGTCATCAAAATCTTTAAAAATGAAAATGAGTTGCTTGTGGTAACGAAAAAAACCCCATTTTATGCTGAAATGGGTGGTGAAATAGGGGATACCGGTCTCATTTACAATGCTCAATTTAAAGGAAGTGTCGTAGATACCCTTACGCTTCCGCAAGGCCAACATTTACATAAAGTAAAAGTGACATCTGGAATATTGAACGAACACGATATAGTGACTTTAAAAATTGATCTTCAAAAACGAAATCAAATTCAAGCCAATCATAGTGCAACACATTTGCTGCATCAAGCATTAAAAGATGTTTTAGGTAATCATGTTCAACAACAAGGCTCGATGGTCAGTGATCGCAATCTTCGTTTTGATTTTAATCATTATCAACCGATTTCGAATGATGAATTGTTACAAATTGAAACACTTGTAAAAGAAAAAATCCAACAAGCTTTACCGGTCAACATTTATCACACCACACTGAATGAAGCAAAAGCTAAAAAAATTACCGCTTTATTTAATGAAAAATATAAAGATGATGTGCGGGTCGTGGACATGGGTTACTCGAAAGAATTATGTGGTGGCTGTCATGTCAAAAATACGCGCGAGATTATTGATTTTGCGATTCTTTCCATTGAATCCAAAGGTTCTGGTATTTATCGAATTGAAGCCCTTACGGGAAATGATTTGATTGAAAAAATAAAACAATGGAATCCCATTTTAATTCAAGAATATACAACCACGATACAAAGATTTCATAATCTCAAAGAAACGCTAGAAAAAAATACAAAATCCACACATTTTAAAGAATTTGATTTAAAGATTTGCCCTAGTTATGCCATGTTACTTTCTTATCGTCAAAGTATCGAAGGGTATAAAGAACAAATTAAAAATATGGATAAAATGTTTAAAGAAATAAGTCAACAAAATGCCCTCAATCAATTAGCCGATGAAAGTCAAAATATCATCGACATTCATCAAACCCGTTTATTAATTAAAAAAGTCGATGCTGCTGATATTAATGTAATGAAAAGCATTGCGGATCGTTTGGTGGATAGATATCAAGATCTTTTAGTTGTTTTAGTATATTCGAACCCAGATCAAGTTTTATTTGTGGCAAAAACTTCTAAAAATTATGTTGACCGTGGCATTCATTGTGGTCGGATAGTAAAAGAAGCGGCACTCATTTGTCAAGGAAATGGTGGGGGTCGACCTGATATGGCACAAGCAGGGGGAAAAGATGCCACAAAAGTAGATGAAGCGATAACGAAAATTAAGGAGTTATTAGCATGAGGACCATTGGATTAGATATTGGCTCAGTTACTGTTGGAGTGGCTTTAAGCGATCCATTAAAAATGATTGCTAGCAGTTATGTTGTTTTAAGATATACGGACGAGAATCAAGTCGTCGATGAAATTATCAAAATTATTCAAGAAAAAGAAGTCGATGATGTTTGTATTGGAATGCCTTATCATATGAACAAAGATGAATCTGAAGGGTGCTTACGTTCTAAAAAGTTTGCTCAATTAATTCAACAAAAAATCGATATTCATATTCATTTTCAAGATGAAAGACTTTCAACAGTTGCCGCCAATCGTAGTCTGCTAACCTTTGATGTGCGGCGAAAAGATCGAAAAAAAGTAGTTGATAAAGTAGCTGCAGCGATTATTTTGCAAAATTATTTAGATACAAAAAAAGATTAATATGTTACAATAAGACATATATTAAATAATAAAGGAGAATGACGATGGAAAATAAAAATTTTACTGTAATTACTGACGATGGAAAAGAAATTGAATTTGCGATTTTATTCACTTATACGATGGAAGAAACCAATAAAAAATATGTTTATTATTATGATCCAAAGCAAGAAAGTCCAGATGTTTTAGTTTCTGAATATGATGATGAAGGAAATTTGTTTGAGGTCAAAGAAGATGAAGTTTGGGACAAACTAGAAGAAATTTACAATCAATTCATGGAAGAAAATGAAGAAGGTTGCTGCCACCATCATGATGACGATTGTGATTGCGATTGTGATTGTGAAGACGCAGCATGCGACTGTGAAGATGATTGTTGCTGCGATAAAAAAGAATCTCTTAAGTAGAAAATATGTATTTTCGATTAGAAGCCTTTCCGTTTGAAACAAAGCGACTTTATATTCGATTGATTGATTTATCAGATTTGAAAGGAATGTTTCGGATTTGCAGTAATAAAAATGTTACAAAATATTTGACTTTTCAACCGCATCAAAGTCCTCTTGAAACGCAACGCATTATCATGAATATGCAACAAGCCTATTTGGCCAAAAAATGCATTAATTATGCCATTTTCTTAAAAGAAAATCGAGAAATGATTGGATCTTGCAGTTTAACCTTTACGAATGATTATCAAGGTGTAGAGATTGGTTACTTGCTCGATGAAAATTATTGGAATCATGGTTATATGACCGAATTAATGCCTAAATTAATTGAAATTAGTTTTCATGCATATCATGTGGAGGCAATTTATGCAAAGCATATTTTAGAAAATGAAGCTTCTAAAAGAATTATTGAAAAAAATCATTTTCAACTGATTGGAGTCGATCATTCCTTTATCAAAGATGAGACTCAATTTACAATATTAAATTATATTTTAACAAAACAAGTTTATACCTTTTATGCCTTAAAATAAACTTGTTTTTTTATTTTGTAAAAAATGTATAATATGTACATTATATACAAAAAATAAAATATTGACAAAAAATACAAAATGTGCAATAATAAAAATGACAAAAGGAAAGTGAAAAAAATGAATAAAATAAATGTTACCGAAGCAAGAAAAGATATGAGTAATTTCTTTGACTCTGTGATTTTTGAAAAACCTTTGATTTTAAAAAGAAGAAAATATGAAGCGGTTTTGATTGAAAAATCTTTATTAAAAGATTTTTTGCAAGATAGTTTGATTGAAACCACCTTAGAAACCGATGCTGAAAAAAATATTGTCTTATGGGCCTCTAAATTAAATGTTTGGGGAAAAGGGAAAACTAAAAAAGAGGCCATCGATGATCTATGTGCCAATTTAAGAAATTATGCAAATGATGTTTACACTCAATTTACATTTTATTTTCATGGTCAAAATATCAAAGATAAATTGGCTTATATTTTTCATATTTTACTTTGCGATGACAATGAACAATTAAAGCAAATTATAGTGATTAATAAATCTAAAAAAACAAAACAAAAAAAAGATGCCTAGCATCTTAAAATTTAAATTTTTACATGTGTGTGTTATTTAATTATAACACATTTTTTGCTTTATGATAAGACAAAATTTGACATTTTTTTATTTTTTTAAAAATCGGCTTAAAATGGGCGATTTTTCCCCTTTATTTATATTTAAATATTTCAAAGATTTATTTAAAGATTTATTGCAAAATGGAATCGTATCCTTTATAATGAAATCATACGATTGGAGGAATTTGAATGGAAATTCGTTTAGAAAATCTTACAAAAATCTTCAAAGACAATAAAAGAGAAAATGAAACGCGTGCCGTGGATAATTTAGACATTACCATTCCTTCTGGCAAGCTCGTGGGTCTATTAGGCCCTTCAGGCTGTGGTAAATCGACAACGCTTTACATGATTTCCGGTTTATTAGAGCCTACTAGTGGAAAAATATTTTTTGGTGAAGAAGATGTAACTGAAATCTCTCCAGAGAAAAGAGGTATCGGTTTAGTGTTCCAAAATTATGCTCTTTATCCACACATGACTGTGTTTAAGAATATTGCATTTCCATTAGAAAATTTAAAAGTTCAAGGTAGACCCAATGGAGTAATTGAACCTACCAAAGATGCCAATGGAAATTATTCCATAGAAGCTACGGGCACGATAATTATAGAAGACAAAACGCATTATCTAAAGGCAAATTATCCTTTATCAAAAGATGAATTATTAAAATTAAATGAAGAAGTTAAAGATGCTAGCAATGAACAAGTATCTATTAGAATAGAAGGCAAAAAATTTAAAGTTAAAAAGGAATTTTTGGCTTCTGATTTTGAATCTCAAAAAGATTGGCTTGTTCAACTAATCACGACTTCTTTATTTATTTTGCCTAAATTAGATAAAGAAGGACAACCAATTAAAAATAAATCCTCACAAATTGTAACTTGCAAGCGTAAGATGACTGAAGAAGAAATTGCGCTTTTCAAGAATGATTTAGAAAATGGAAAAGTTGAAGTTTGTATTGAAAGCATGGTAGCTTCAACAACCCGAAAACTCAGTGAAGAAGAAATTCAACAACTTGAAACTGAATTACAAGAAAATAAAGAAAAAGCGACGAAAGAACGCATCATTCTTTATACCAAAAGAAAACTTAAAAAACAAGAAATACATGATTTGGTTATTGAAACTGCAAAATTGGTACAAATTGAAAAATTGTTGGATCGTAAACCAAGTCAACTCTCTGGTGGTCAACAACAACGGGTAGCGATTGCTAGAGCTTTAGTTAAAAAACCAAGAGTTCTTTTATTAGACGAACCTTTATCGAACCTAGATGCACGCTTGCGTTTACAAACCAGAGAAGAAATTCGTCGTTTACAAAAAGAAACTGGAGTTACGACCATCTTTGTTACACATGACCAAGAAGAAGCTATGAGTATCAGTGATGAAATCGTTGTTATGAAAGAAGGCATCGAACAACAAAGAGATCGTCCTCAAGAAGTCTATAACAATCCAAGTAATTTATTTGTTGCAAAATTTTTAGGTACACCTCCAATCAATGTCTTTTTAGGAAGAATTGAAAATCGTGCCTTATATATTGGTAAAAATAAATTATTTATGGCACCAAAAGATGTTGAAGATCAAGATGTTTATGTAGGTATCCGACCTGAAGGATTTACCATAGGTGAAACGGGTGGTGTGTTAAGAGCCGAAGTTGAACAAATTGAAACTTTAGGTAGAGATATTTCCATCATTTGTAAAAAAGATGAATGTACACAACCTACCTTTAAAGCCATTATTAATGCCGATAGTCATGTAAAAATTGGAAAGATTGTATTGGGAGTCAAGAAAAATAAAGTGTTAGTATTCAATCGCGATACGGAAGAAAGGGTTTTCTAAGTGGAAACAAAAAATAACTGGAAAGCTTGGCTCTATTTGGCTCCAACATTAATATTAATGATCATTTTTACCATTTACCCATTAATTAATACAATCATTATTTCATTTTTAAAACATTATGATTATACAAAAAATACTTTTGCCGGAACGAGTTTTACCTTTGAAAATTATTTATTACTTTTTGGTAAAGCAGGACTTGCTTCCTTTCAGTCCAATGAAATCTTTTCTTATGATACAACGTTTGTTACTTATGCTTTAGTGAATACGCTGATTATTGTGTTTGTGACGGTTCCTGCTTCAATTTTCTTATCGTTGTTAATTGCCGTTGGATTAAATTCAATCAAATGGTTTCGCAGAACCTTTCAAACCATCTTCTTTATGCCATATGTTACAAATGCCATCGCTATTGGGATGGTCTTTGCCGTAATGTTCCAAAAAGATTTTGGGCTGATTAATCTATTATTTGGTATAAATAAAAACTGGATTGGCTTTGGTGCCAGTCGTTGGTCCGCAATGTTTGTTTTATGTGTTTATATTATTTGGCATGCATTGCCTTATAAAATTTTAATTTTCTTAAGTGGTTTACAAGGCATTGATAAACAATATTATCAAGCTGCAAAAATTGATGCCACATCAAAAGTGAAAACTTTTAGAAGAATTACCATTCCTTTACTTTCGCCACAAATTGCCTATGTTTTTATCACTTCATTTATCGGCGCATTTAAAGAATATTCTTCGGTTGTCGCCTTGTTAAATAATCCAGGTCCTAATGGTTCACTCGACAATAGTTTATTAACGATTGTTTATTATATCTATAATAGTATGGATAATATTGGCGAAATGTCCATGGCTGCCGCCGCAGCAGTTGTTCTTTTAATCATTATCTTATTCTTTACATTTATTCAATTATATGTAAGTAATAAGAAAGTTCATTATTAAGGAGGGGAAAACAATGACAGATTTAAAATTAGTCCTTAATGATGAAAAAATTAATGCTAAGCAACTAAAAAAAGTTGAAAGAGCATTTAAAATTTTATCTACGTTTGTGCTTTATTTGTTTATTATTTTTATGGCGATTATTGTCATCATTCCATTTTATTGGATGTTAGCCACTTCCTTAAAAACAATGGGAGAAATTCGGGCTTCTCACCAAACGTTCTTTCCAAAGGCGCTTCAATGGAAAAACTATGCTGAGGCCTTAGGTCCGGATAGTAGTTTCCAATTTTGGACTTATTTAAGAAACACCTTAATTGTTGGTTTTTTCTCAACAGTGGGTACACTATTTACGACCATCTTTGCAGCCTTTGCTTTTGCTAGATTGAATTTCAAAGGAAAAAATGTTTTGTTTACGTTCTTTCTTGCTACAATGATGATTCCTGGTGAAATGCTTGTTATTACCAATTACATCACGGTTTCTCGCTTTGGCTGGGTAGGTAGCGATATTATGGGTGCTTATTTAGCAATGATTGTTCCATTTTGGGTCAGTGTCTTTTATATTTATTTACTAAGACAAAATTTCAAGCAAATCCCTAACGAATTATATTATGCTGCAAAAGTGGATGGTAAATCCGATTGGCAATATTTATGGAAAGTTATGGTTCCAATTGCAATGCCAATTTTGATTTCAATCTTTATTTTGAAATTAATGGGATCATGGAACTCTTATGTATGGCCAAACTTAGTTGCTAATAAAGAAGAATGGCGACTCATTTCCAATGGTTTACGTGGAGCTTTCCAAGATACCAGTTCCGGAATGATTCAATATAACCTCCAAATGGCAGGTACCGTCGTTGTTACCGTTCCGTTATTATTGTTATTTATCTTCTTTAGAAAATATATTATGCGTGGTGTTTCACGTGCGGGTCTAAAGGGTTAAATAGATAAAAAAAGAAAAAGAAAGGAAAAAGGAAAAATGAAAACTTCAAAGAAAATTTTGACGATGTCGTTATTGACAATTCTGGCCGCTGTTTCACTTACCGGCTGTGGAAAGAAAAAAGGTAATTCAAAAACCATTGAAGTATGGCATGCAATGGGAAAAACGAACCTTGAAGAGGTTCAAAGAATGACCGATGAATTTTTAAAACTTCCTGAAAACAAAGGTTGGTCAATCAATTTTGTTAGTAAAGGTAATTATGATCAATTAAAAAGTGATGCTTTGAAAGCCATTCCAGCACGTACACTTCCTACCATGGCAATGTGTTATCCTGACCATGTTGCCGATTATTTGAATCGTGGTGTCGTTGAAAACTTAGATTCTTATATTGAAGCTTCAAATAAGGAAAGCGCTGAAAAATTAGAAAAAGGCGAAGATGATCCATATCAATTTAATTCCGAAGATTACATTGAAGCTTTCTGGAATGAAGGAAATCAACAAGTCAAACCTGGAATGTATTCAGTTCCATTCTCAAAATCAACCGAAGTCTTATTTTATAACTATACATTTTTTCAAAAGAATTCATTGAAAGTTCCAGAAACTTGGGATGAAGTGATTGATTTATGTCAACAAATTAAGGCTATGCCTGAAGTGCAAGCTAAGGAAACTTATGAAGCACCTTTAGGTTATGATTCAGATGATAATATGTTTATTACTTTCTGTGAACAATTAGGTATTCCTTATACGGCCATTGAAGAAACTGCAGATGGAACGAAACAAGGAACTTTCTTATTTGATAATGATGAAGCTAAACAATTAATTACAACTTTAAAAGGATGGTATGATAATGGATATTTAACAACGAAAGCCATCTTAGGTAATAATACTTATACTTCTACAAAATTTACGGAACAAGAATTACATTTAACCGTAGGTTCTACAGGTGGTACACGTTATAATATGCCAGAAGATAGTTCTTTTGAAGTCGGTGTAGCACCATTACCTCAATGGGATAAAAATGCCGATCCTAAATGTGTCCTACAAGGACCATCCTATGTATTCTTTAATAAATATGGAACTTATACAAATAAGAGCCAACTCGAATTTGGTTGGAAATGGTATACATATATTACGAATGCTGAAAATAGTGCTGCTTATGCTTTACTTACGGGTTATGAACCTGTAAGACGTTCCTCTTACCAAACTGCAATTTATGAAGCACATTTAGCAAGAAATGATTCTGATCATGCAAATTCACAACTTCAACTTTTAAGTGCAGTTTCTAATTTAACTCAAGAATTACAAGATTATTACTTTACAACTCCTGTTTTTGTAGGTAGTGCAACTGCAAGAACTTCAACGGGTGGTATTTTAGCTGCTGTATGTGGTGGAAAAACTGTAGAAGCTGCTTTTAGTGATGCGTTGAATGATTGCCGTATGTCACAATTGAAATAGTTTCAAGGGCCAAAAAAATGAAAAAATTAGGTTCGCTTTTATTCGCTAGTTTATGTTTGTTTTCACTCGCTTCTTGTGATAAAAAATCAAAATTAATTGATTATGTATCACAAGTTAGTTTACCTGCGGGTTGGGAAAATAAAAGTTTTCTAGCAACAGGTACAGGACAAGTTACATTGGATCGTTGTGTAGATGGCGATACCGCTCACTTTTATGCAGGCAGTACCTATGTTAAAGTTCGTTTTAATGGAATTGATACGCCAGAATCTACAGGTGCGATTGAACCTTGGGGTAAAAAAGCTTCTAAATTTACTTGTAATTTATTAACCAAAGCAAAAGAAAACAATAAACCGATTGTTTTAACTTCAGATAATGATTTTGCATCCACAGATTCTAATGGCCGTTATTTAGCTTGGGTTTGGGCAGATGGTGTTTTGGTCAATTTAGCCGTGGTTCAAGAAGGTTTAGCCGTTACAAAGGGGGCTTCTGGAACTATCTATGATGAAGTATTTTACAAGGCTAATGAACAAGCTAGAGCCAATAAATTAAATATTTGGAGTGGCAAAAAAGATCCAGATTATAATTATGGTGCTTTCCAAGTCATGAATCTTAAAGAGATTAATACCAAATATGTCGAAGATCCTGAATCGATCATTGGTGCAAAAGTTTCTTTTAATGCCGTAATTAGTAGAGTCAGTGGTCAAAATGCTTACGTTCAACAAGATGTAATTAATGATGATGGTTCTCTTTCGACTTATGGTTTATATGTGTTTAGTGGTTATAATCCATTCACTGAATTAATTTTCCAAGAAGGAAATAATGTGAATTTTAAAGGTGTATTAGCCTTATTCAATGGTAATTTACAACTAACAGATATGAAATATAGTCCAAATGGAACGGGTGATGCTTATAGTCAATTATTAGAAAAGGATAATGATTATACTTTACAAACGATGACAATTCCTCAAATCAAGGCGACACCATATACCAACGTACTCGTAAAACTTGAAAATGTTTCCTATGTTAAAAGTGGTAGTTATCGCAATGACAAAGGAATGTCCATTAATGTCAAAGATGATCAAAATAATCAAATTATTATCCGTGTAGGTTCTGATTTATACTTTACGGATGAAGAAGGAAATGAAGTTACCGATGTAGATTATTTTGCAGATAAGGGAAAAATGACCTTTATCGGAAATATTACTTACTATGCTCCTGAAGAAGGAAATGGTACGGGTTCGAATCAAATTACACTTTCAAAAATGGAAGATGTGATTTATAGAAAAGCTACGGCTGAAGTTGGATAAACTAAGGTTGTAAACTATAAATTTATAGTATTACATACAAAAAACAAAAAGGAAAGAAAGGTGTAAAAATGAAAAAATTTGGAAGGTTCGGTTTACTTTTCGCTGCATTTGCTCTTGCATTAACCGGATGTGGTGAAAAAAAAGAAAGTAAAACTCCAGAAGAAAGAGTTGATGGCGCTATTGAATATGTATCTACTCAATATGATGCCAAAGGATTGACCGTAGGTGTAACAGGTGATTTTAATTTAATTACCAGCTATGATAAGGTTACGATTAGTTATGTTTCTGACAAACCTGAAGTAGTTAAAATTGAAAATAATAAAGCCGTTGTTACACGTTCTACTGAAGCAGATGAATTAGTTTCTTTAAGTGCTACATTTACTTATGACAAAGTTTCTAAGCCAAAAACTTTTGGTGTAAAAGTATTAAAGGCTTCATCTGATTTAACCATTGCTGAAATTCAAGCTAAAGTTGACGCTGGACAAGGAAATGGCTTAACTACTTCTGGTATTGTTGTTGCTGTAAGTGAAGCTAAAGTTCATAAGAGTGCAACGGAAGATTATGCAAGTTTACAATTCAATGCTTATATTCAAAATGAAACTGCTGGAGGTCTCTATATCTATGGTATTCCTCAAGATACGGATTCCCAAGCCGCTTTCAAAGTAGGTAATAAAGTACAAGTTACAGGTAATGTTACAGATTACAATGGACTTTATGAAATGAATAGTTATAGTAATTTTGAATATGAACTTCTTGCTGAAAATCAAAATGTTCCTGAATATGCAAATTTGACTGCTGATTTTGCTGATAAATGTGGAAATAAATTATTACAATCTACATTAGTTGAATTAAACAATGTTGTTGTTCTTGAAAAACCAGTTATTTCAACAGAAGACCTCAACTTCGATGTTGCTACATATAGATTTAAAGCTACTTTAGATGGTGTAACCTTTACTATTAGTATGGATAATACAGTTGCTGCTACAAGAGCTTTAAAAGATGTTGCTGGCACATTAAATGTTAATGATGAAATTACGATTAAGTCTGTAGTTAGCTGGTTTAATGGTTTCCAACCTATTCCATTAGAAATGACTAAGACTGGAACTCATGAATTTTCTGACCAAGAAAAAGTCGATATGGCTGCAAATGCATTTAGTTTTACAAGAACTCAAGCGCAAGCTGATTTTGATTTACCAACTACAGCTGATGATGGCGTAACGATTTCATGGGCATCTGATAATACCAATGCTATTAGTATTGATCCAGAAGGAAATAAAGCTCATGTTACTCGTGGTGCAGATGATGTTGATGTTCATTTAACCGCTACATTTAAATTAGGCGATACAGCTACTGCTGAAAAAACTTATACCGTTAAGGTAATTAAACAAGATACTGGTACTGCAGAATCAGTTACATATGATTTTTCTAATTTAACTGAAAAAGGTACTGCACTTACAACAGCAACCGCTTTAACAAAATTCAATGATAGTTATCAAGGTACAATTGCTAATAAACTTGAAGAAGTTACTTTAACTGAAAATGTTTATAGTGGTAATGGTACTGGTGGTGCCTATGCAAATTCTGCTGGATTTTTAAAGTTTGGAACAGGTAAAGCTAATGGAAAAATTACATTAAAATTCCTTGAAGGAACACAAATTAATAAAGTTGTCATTGCTTGCCATGACTGGTATAAAAAATCAGATGAGCATCCTACAAATACAAACAATGTATCTGTCAATTCTGGTGATACGCAATTAGCTCCATATAATACAACTGGTGATTTTGAAGAATTAACATTTGAGATTACAGCAACAAATGAAATTACAATTGAATCAAATTTGAGAATTTTTGTTCAATCAATTACATTCTACTTTGCTGCATAATTCAATTGATTTAAATCATCTTATGAAGGGCAAATTTCTTATGAAATTGCCCTTTTTAGCATTTAAAAGTGTTCATTGTTGTGTTATACTATAAAAAACGGATGTGATTTTATGAGAAAAAAATTCTTATATTTGACTATGTTATTAGGTCCATGTCTTTGTTCTGGTTGTGATAATCAAAAAGAAGTAATTCTCAAAAAAGGAAATTTAATTATTAGCGAATTCATTCAAAATAGTTCTAATAGTGTATTAGAATTATATAATTGTTCAAATGATACAATTCAATTAAAAGATTATCGAATTAAATTAGATTTTAATCAACCGCAATATATTGACTTAACAGGTTCATTATCCGCTCATGAAACTTATATTATTGCCTATAATTCTAATTATTTAAGTGAAGAAATCAAAGAAAAAGCCGACTTGTTAACGGATAAATTATTTTTTTCAGGAGAAGTTGCAATTATGGTTCAAAAAAAGAATACTTTGATTGATATTTTAGGGATGGAAGGCGAAAGTTTTGAATATTGTAAAAACAAAGGAATTATTCGCAAAGAAAGGGCTTTACATCCTCAAACAGAATTTGATGAATATGATTGGATTCGTTATCCTAAAGAAACGTTATCTAATTTAGGAAATGTGGATAATTTAGTCAGTGAAGATGAACTATTAACGGGTCCAAAACTGACGGAAGAAGATTATTCTCGTCCGTTTATCAATCCAGAAAATAATACCTTAGGTGGCGGTGGGGTCATTGAGGTTAGCGTGTCATCCTATGGAGATGGAGATACGACAACATTTAATCTTCCGGAAACCTTAGGCCTTGGATCCATCATGCGCGTTCGTTATCAAAATGTGGATACAAGAGAAACCATGACGAATATGACGCAAGAATGGGGTGTTCCTGCTAAGAATTTTACGAACACTGCTTTAAAAAATGCAACTAAAATAGAATTACAATCGGTTTATCATGCGCCTTTATTTGAAACCTTTGGTAGAATGCTAGCTTGGGTTTGGATTGATGGGGTATTACAAAACTTCATGTTAGTTAAAGAAGGGTATAGTGAAATTGCCTTTGCCGAAAGTGCTTCCAGTTATCAAGGAATTTTATATACGGATTATTTATATCATGCTGAATTATATGCCAAAAGAAATCATTTAAAAATCCATGGTGAAAAAGATCCAACTTGGGATTATGACACCAATAAGCCAAAGGAGTAATCTAAAATGTATCAAGAAATTCATGCAAAAATAAGCCAATACAGCTCGATTGTCATCTTCAGGCATCAAAGACCTGACATGGATGCTTTGGGCTC
The DNA here is from genome assembly GCA_947599835.1 of uncultured Bacilli bacterium. GTDB lineage: Bacteria > Bacillota_I > Bacilli_A > RFN20 > CAG-631 > Caccosoma. The sequence continues at coordinate 12,574 of CANQFQ010000013.1, read as the reverse complement.
TCAAATCGGCTTAAAACACTTGATTTTAGAAAATTATCCGCATAAGCAAGTTTATATGGTCGGTGATATGAATGAAAAATATCATTTTCTAGCATCCATGGATGAAGTCACGGATGAAGTGATTCAAAATAGTTTAGCGATTATTGTCGATGTTGCTGTAATGAATATGATTAGTGATGAACGATATTTATTAGCAAAAGAAATAATCGTTATTGACCATCATCAAAATGATTGTGATCTTCCTCAGGCTACCCATTATCAAAATATCAAAGCTGCAGCAGCTTGCCAAATGATGGTAGAATTTGCAATGGAAAATCATTTAACGGTGAATCCAGATTGTGCCACCGCACTCTATAGTGGAATTGTTACCGATAGTGGTCGTTTTTTATTTAGTTTAACACCTGAATTGTTTCAATGTGCGGCTTTTCTTGTTCAACAAGGCGCACAAACGCGTTTGATTTATGATCGATTATATGCTGAAAATTTAAAAGATAAAAAAATGAAGGCTTATTTTACACAAAAATTTAAAACCAATGGCCAAGGAGTTGCATATTTATTTAATAAACAGAGTGAAATCGATCGCTTTGAAGTGGATGTTGCCACGATATCTCGAGGAATGGTTGGTGTCATGGCCAATATTGAAGGGATTGAAATTTGGGCCAATTTCACTTATGATAAAAGTAGCGATAAAGTTTTAGGTGAATTTCGTTCAAAAAGAATTGAAATCTTACCTATTGCAAAAAAATATGGCGGTGGAGGCCATGCTTTAGCTTGCGGTGCAACTTTAGATAATTTTAAAGTTGCCAAACAAGTGATTGCCGATTTCACTAAATTAGTACAAGGAGCGTAATTCATGAGTTTTTCAGTCATCTATCAAAAAATCCAAGCATATTCTACCATCATTTTATTTGGACACAAGCGTCCTGATGGCGATTGTTATGGAAGTCAATTTGGACTTAAGGATATTATCAAGACCACTTTTAGTGATAAAAGTGTTTTTGTGGTGGGTGAAAAAGTGAATTATTTATCGTTTATTGGACAATTAGATGAAATTGATGATGTTGTCTTTAAGGATGCTTTAGGAATTGTTTTAGATACGGCGACCCGAGATCGCATTAGTGATTCTAGATATAAGCTCTGTAAGGAAATTATTAAGATAGATCATCATATTGTGTTAGATAATTATGGGACGATTAATGTCGTCGAAGAATTAATTCCAGCGACAAGTTTATTATTAACCAAATTTTTATTATCCAATGAAAATTTAAAAATCTCCATTGTCGGAGCGACAGCCTTATATACAGGAACCGTCACGGACACTGGTAATTTTAGATATCGTGGCGTGGATGAAGAAACGATGCAACTGGCTGGAAAATTATTAAGCTATGGGGTCAATATTGAACATATCGATCAATTGTTAAGTGTGCAATCTTTACGTGCAGTTCGATTAAAAAGTTATGTTTATCGCACTTTTAAGGTGACCAAAAATGGATTTGCTTATGCCGTGATTAATCGTTTTATTATTAAATATTTTAATGTAGGCTATGATGAAGCGGCCTCATTAGTCAATTTATTAGCTAATATTCAAGAATGCCCGGTTTGGGCACTCATTATTAAATATCCTAAAGATATTCGTGTGAGAATTCGTTCTAATGGTCCAAATATTCATACTTTAGCAGAAAAATATGATGGTGGGGGCCATCATAAAGCTGCCGGAGCGACGTTAAAATCGCATTCGAAAATTAGACAATTTGTAAAAGATGCGGATGCTTTAGTCAAAGAATATAAAGAAAAGCAAACACCGCTTTTATAAATTGCATGGGATTCAAGAAAAAAAGATGGAAATTAAAAACGAAATATGCTATCATAAATAAGTAACGGAGGTGTAGTTATGAGAGATAAATTTATTTTACGTTGCACAGAATGTGGAGAAGAAAATTACTTAGGTAATAAAAATAAACGTTTACATCCAGATCGTGTAGAATACAAAAAATATTGCCCAAAATGCAATAAAAAAACTGTGCATAAAGAAAAGAAATAAACATGAAAATTGAAAAAATCGTTACCAGGCAACAACGAACAAATTGTTATATCATCTCTCATCATGAAAAAGCCATCATCATCGATCCAGGGGCTGATTTAGAGGTGATTCAAGCCTTATTACAACGCGATCAGTTGTCTTTAGAAGCGATTTTTATCACTCATGGACACTTTGATCACATTGGTGCGGTAGATGGTTTATATCAAGCCTATGGTTGTCCGATTTATATGCATCATGAGGATGCACCTATTGTACTTTATCCAGAAAATTATTTTGATGCGAGCATGCCTCTTGTTAAAATAAAATCGCCCATAACTTATTTTGATGGGGATTTTTCTACATTCGTTATTTTAGATGATGTGACATTAGATGCGGTTCATACTCCTGGACATTCTCAAGGTTCAGTTGTTTATGTTTTACGAGATTATGAACGGCTATTTAGTGGAGATACATTATTTAGAGAAGGCATTGGTCGTTGTGATTTTAAAACTTCGAATCGCAAAGATTTAAAAGAATCTTTAAAATTATTAAAAACATTTAAAGATAGTTGTAAGGTTTTTCCAGGACATGGAAATGAAACGACGATAGGATATGAAAAAGAAAATAATCTCTATTTTTAGTTTAAATTAAAAAGGATCATCCACACTACAAGTAAGGGTGATTTTTTTTATGAAAGTTGGAAATCAATTTGCCATTTTATTTTTTTCGATTATTTTTTATTTTATTTTCATTGAATTAAGTTTTTATTTACATTTAAGTCAAATGAATCTATCTTATTTCATCCAACAATTAAATCTAAATCTTTTTTCAAAAAAAATAGGAAATTGGATTCTTTTATTTGTTTATTTTTTCTTATTTTTTGGCTTTTTAGATTTTATTTATGAACGTTTTTTTATAAAAAAATATCATATTCTTGGATATATCGGGGTGAGTTTCTTAATGTATGTTCTTTTATTTTTTATTATCGATTTGAAGCAACATCAATGGCCTATTTTAAAAATCGAAAGTTATTTAAGCTTTTTTACGATTTTCAGTTTTGTGGTCATTTTTAACTTATATTCCTTTTACTATTTGGATTTTATTCATGTAAAAAAAGAAAAAAATCAATCTTTACCGGAACCTATTCATTCTATTTTTGATTAATTTTTGGCATTTAGCTAATTAAAAAAGGAACGCAGGCATTTATGTTTGACCACAATCGGCATTTAAATTCGGAATATTGCCGTTTTATGTTAAAGAAAATATATCAAAAGATCAGTTCTAACTGATTTTTTTCATTCAATTTTAAAAAAATGTCTACATAACCTCATACAATGGTGATCTTTATCACTTAATCGTATAGAAATAGTTGAAATTGACTGACTTTTTTTATATAATATTTGACTGTAAGGGAGTGTTTTTATATGATTATCGTTAATGATTTAACACCAGGCGTTTCATTTACTTATGAAAATAATATTTATACGGTTTTAGATATCCAACATAATAAAACAGCCATGCGTAAAATGGTAATTAAAGTAAAATCTAAAAATTTAAGAACAGGTGCGATTACTGATTTAGCTTTCACGGGTGGCGATAAAATCGAAACGATTCATATTGATAAAGCACAAATGCAATATCTTTATGATGAAGGTGAATTTATTGTTTTTATGGATGTTGAAACTTATGAACAAGTTTCTTTAGATAAAGCAAAATTAGCTTGGGAAATGAAATTTTTATGTCCGAATGCAATGGTGGAAATCATTTCACATGAAGGTGAATTTTTAGGTATTAATTTACCTGCTAAAGTATGTCTTGAAGTCGTTAAAACTGAACCTGGAGCAAAGGGAGATACGGCTACAAGAGCCTTAAAAGATGCAGAATTAGAAACCGGTTTAGTTATTAAAGTTCCTTTATTTGTTGAACAAGGTGAAAAAGTGTATGTTCGAACAGATACCGGAGCTTATGATTCTAGAGCATAATCTAAGAAAATAGAAAATGTCGAAAAGATATTTTCTTTTTTTATTAAAAATAGCATAACTTAAAGCATACAAGAATACAATAAAGTGAAAAGAAATAAAGGAGGGTAATCTATTATGAATCGTCATGTGGTATCATTTCTTTCACTTTTTGGTCTTGTTTTAGTTCTTTCTGTTTATTACATTCTATTACCTACGAATTTATTTATTAAAGTGCCAACGACAGATGCACCAGTAAATTCAGTGATTAGCCCTAGCCAAGATGTGTATTTTGAAACTTTATTTAGTGAATTAGAAGTCAAACATCAAGAAGTGATCGATGAAAATTTGGCCTTAGTTGTTTCTCAAGAAATCAGTAATGCTCAAAAAGAACTCGCATTGAATGCCATTTTATCCGAAAAAGAAATCATTCGTTTAGAAAATACACTCGTCGGGCTCATTAAAGAAGAAGGATTTAGTAATGTTTATGTTGAATATCTGCCACAATGCATTAAAGTGGTCCTAAAAACAGAAGAATTGTCCAATGAGCAAGCGGCTACCATATTTAGTATCGTTTATACCCATAGTAAAACAAATCTTATGCCAGAAATTGAAATAATTGCCTAAAACGTATGCAAATACGTTTTTTTTTGTTATAATAAAAACGGTGATTTTATGGAAGAAAAAATTATTCAAGAGATGAGTAATCAATTAAAAATTTCATCTAAACAAGTGATTTCAGTATTAAAATTATTAGAAGAAGAAAATACGATTCCATTTATTGCGCGATATCGTAAAGAAGCCACTGGTGGTCTAGATGAAGTACAAATTAATGAAATTCAAAAAGTTTATCAATATGAAGTAGATTTAAAAAAGAGAAAAGAAGATGTCATTCGCTTAATTGATGAAAAAGGAATGTTAACGGATGACTTAAAATTGCAAATTGAATCCGCACAAAAATTAGTGGAAGTGGAAGATCTTTATCGACCATTTAAAGAAAAGAAAAAGACCAAAGCCACTGAAGCCATTGCCAAAGGTTTACAACCTTTAGCAGATTATATTCAAGCCCAAGATGAAAATAGTCAAGTTCATGAAGAAGCTAAAAAATATCTTACAGAAGAAGTAAAAACAGTAGAAGATGCGATTGCAAATGCACTTTATATTGTTGCTGAAGTCATTAGTGATGATTCGAAAACCCGAAAATGGTTACGCAGTTTCATTAGCCATTTTGGATTTTTAGCAAGCAAGGTAAAGAAGAAAAATCCGGATGAAAAAAGAGTCTATGAAATGTACTATGATTATAAAGAATTGGTTTATCAAATTAAACCGCATCGCATTTTAGCTTTAAATCGAGGAGAAGCAGAAAACGTTTTATCTTTATCTTTTATCTATGATGAGGAAGAAGTTCTTCGTTATCTCAAAAAACAATTCATTCATTGTCAAAATCGTGAAATCAACGATTGTTATGATGTGGCGATTAAAGATAGTTTAAAACGTTTAATTAAGCCGAGTGTAGAAAGAGAAATCTTTGCAGATTTAATGGAAAAAGCAAGTGATGTAGCGATTGATGTTTTTGGAAAAAATGCAAAACAATTATTTATGCAAGCACCGATCAAAAATAAAATGGTTTTAGGTGTAGATCCCGCCTACCGTACGGGTTGTAAACTAGCGGTCGTAGACCATACGGGAAAATTTATTACCAAAGCAGTGGCATATCCGCATGAACCTGTGAATCAATATCAAGAAGGACTGGCGATTGTTCGTGATTTAATTGAAAAGTATTCCATTGAAATTATTGCAATTGGTAATGGTACGGCGTCACGTGAAACCGAAAAATGGATTGCTGAAGCGATTGCTCCATTCAAACGAAATATTAGTTATGCCTTGGTTAGTGAAGCCGGCGCATCGGTTTATAGTGCTAGTGAAGAAGCTAGAAAAGAGTTTCCAAACTTTCATGTAGAAGAAAGAAGTGCAATTAGTATTGCACGAAGAATCATTGATCCATTAGCTGAACTTGTAAAGATTGATCCTAAAAGTATTGGTGTAGGGCAATATCAACATGATGTTTCTCAAAAGAAATTAGATGAAGAATTAAACTTTGTTGTGACTACGGCGGTAAACCAAGTTGGCGTGGATGTAAATACGGCCAGTGTCGCATTATTGAAATACGTTTCTGGTGTTACAGCAAGTGTTGCAGCAAATATTGTCGCCAAAAGAGAAAACTTAGGAAAATTTACGAATCGTGAACAATTACAAGGAATTTCTCGATTTACGGATAAAATCTATCAACAAGCGATTGGTTTCTTAAGAATTAAAGAAGGAAGTAATCCATTAGATGCGACTTCAATCCATCCTGAAAGTTATGCTATTGCTTTAGCTATCTTAAATGATAATGGAATCCCAGTTAAAGAAATCGGAAAAGAAAGTATTAAAGAAAAAATTAATGCCATTGATTTAAAACGATATGAAGCAATGTATCACGTGGATGAATATACCTTAAAGGATATCATTCAAGCTTTAATTGCACCAAATATTGATCCTCGGGATGATTTTGCTAAACCATTACTCAAATCGGATGTATTGACTATTGAAGATTTAAAAGTAAATATGGAACTTGAAGGAACTGTTCGTAATATTATTGATTTTGGAGCGTTTATTGATATTGGCGTAAAATATGATGGTTTGGTTCATATTTCAAAAATCACGAAACGTTATATTAAACATCCACTGGAAGTTTTACAAGTGGGTCAAATTGTAAAAGTTTGGGTTTTAGATGTTGATCTTGAAAGAAAACGAATTTCATTGACTATGATCAATCCTAATGAAAATTAATGAAGAAACTGCATTTGAGATACAATGCAGTTTTTAATTTAATTTGATAAAAAATAAACTTAAAACGAACTGAATCAATCTCTTTTTTTATTTAATTCGTTTTCTTGGTTAACATAACATACATTATGCGAAGTTAAAAGGAGAAAAGAAAAAAGAGAACAATATTTTATATTTTGCTCTCTCTTTCTCTTTTTCTTATAAACTTTTACGTAAGCCTTTAGGATAATGATTTTTTAAAATTCCCTGAACTTGTTTTACAAAACCTAAAGGCAACTTTTTATAACTTACAACTTTATATCCTTCATTTCCCTCTTTATGAAGAATGAGTCCTTTTAAATAATCTATCGCCTCTTCTTCATTCAATTCGATTGGAAGGATATTTTTATTGTAAGTCATTGCTAATGCATGATTAGGTTCAAATCGATGATGGATCATTTTTCCTAAATGAAGCCCATATCGTAAAACATTTAAATTTCCAAGATCCAGTAAAAAATCATTTAATAAATAATATTCATCATTTTTTTCAACAATAAAATCTTTTTTATATTCTATAGGTAATTGATTTAAAAAATCTAAAACTGGAAATGAAAGACTCTTTTTTCTATGTTGCATTTTTAAATTAGCTGGTGGTGTGGTTGTTCTTTTTTCAAGAAGACAAATAAAATGTCCCTCTCCTTCAAAATGATTTGGGTGCAAACGTATTGCCCCTTTTAAATGAATCCCTTCAATCATTCCTTCTTTTAGTTCAATCGGAATGATTTGCATATCTTCGTGTGTTTTTAAAAATTCGAATATGACTTCTTCATTTTCTTGGATGGAATAGGAACAGGTGGAATATAATAATCTACCCTTTCCCTTTAACATAAGGTAGGCACTTTCTAGAAGACTTTTTTGTATCTTAGCACATTCCATCACTTTAAATAATGACCAATCGGTTTTCGAAAATTCATTTTTTCGAAACATCCCACTTCCTGAGCAAGGGGCATCTAAAATGATTTTATCAAAAGCATTTAAAAAATGGCTTTTTAAATTTTCTATGGATTCATTTAAGACAATGCATTGTCTAGCCCCATATTTTTCAATGTTGCTAGATAAAATCTTTGCTCTTAGAGGGACCACATCATTACAGATCAGCAATCCTTTGTCATGCATCTTATTGATAGCATGAATACTTTTTCCTCCAGGTGCCGCACACATATCTAAAACCATTTCATTTGGTTTTGGATCTAAAATTTCAACCGCCATCATGGCCGAAGGTTCTTGGATGTAATATGCGCCGGCTTCAAATAAAATATTTTTTCCTAACTGCTCTTTTTCTTTATCATAATAATAACCATTCATCACATAGGGATGTCTTTTAAAATGGACATCTTCAAATATTTCATTTATTTGATTTACTTTCAACGTATTTAATAAAAAACTATGTTTTTGTGGCTTTTCAAGAGCGGATAGCAAAGTGTTTGCCTCTGTATTTTCTAAAAAGCTTTTTAAATGTGTTTCAAAATCCATTTTTAAGCATTCCTTTCTTATGTATATTATGTATTTTTTATACTATAAATACATTATATATATAATGTACATAATGTATTTTTATTCCCATTTTGTTAAACATAAAAACATTTAAGGTAAAACGTTTTTGTGTTCATTATGTACATTTTGTATCAAATATACAATAATTACATTATTTACAAAATGTACATATTTTACATTTTCAGTAAAATTTTTAAAAGTCCCTTTTTTATATCATTAATTTGCGTTTCATTCAATTTTAAAGGCTGATTTGACTCTCTAAAATTAATACTATCGACATTAAAAATCCTTAATTTATCTACGGTTTGAATTTGATTAATCACTGCAATACTCTTTTTTGAAGACCGAATGCCCTCAATTTTATTTAATAAAACATCACTATTTAAATTAATCTCTTTTTTAGCTGTTTTAATAGGAATGACTGTGATTAATGGATTATAGTAAGGCGAATCATGGATAACAACCCCATAATGTCGTCCACTAAATTCGTGTCCAACATTCATACCAAAATCGATTTCAAAGATTTCCCATGCTTTGATATCTACCGATAAGGTATATTTTTTCATTGTCCAATAATTTAATAATCTTGCAACCCATTGAACTTTTTTTACTTCTTTTACAAACTCTTTTTCTTCAATCACTTCGACCATTTATATCTCACCATTATTATAATAGTGATGAAATTATAAAAACTACCTATCAAGTAAATGATTTTTTAAAATTCTGATGATCAATGTAATTACTAATAACAAAATTACGCTAATTAAAGTCCAACCAAAAATAGGTCCCATCACAACTTCGTTTTGTGCCGCCTTAATTGCACTACCGATGCCATAACTCGTAGTTCCTGATACCACTTCAGACATGATTTCTACTTTTAATGCCAATCCAAAGCTAGAAACCATGCCTACAGCGATGTAACTGAAGGCCAAAGGGAAATAGACCTTGCTGACCTTTTTAAGCCATGAGCGGCTTTCTAAACGGGTTGCATTAACGAGCGTTGGATGAATATTTTCAATTCCCCCGACGACAGAATCATATAACGATGGAAAGCAAATCAAACAAACCACAAAGATAGGTGCATTTGTATACCCCACCATTGCAAAAAACAAAAACATAAAAGAAACGGTTGGAATGGCTTTTAAAGACGTAATGATAGGCGCCATTACTTTTCTAAAGCGAGGATATAATCCACTAAACACGCCAAAAATACTAGCAAATAATAAAGCAATTAAAAAACCTAAAGTGGTTCTAAGCAAGGTATAACCAATACATAAATAAGTATATTTTTGCTTTATTAATCTTCCTAGTTCTTTAAAGGCATCATAAGGATTTGGAAGGATCAATTGTCTTTCATGGATAATTAAAGATCCAATCCACCATACCGCAATAAAAATGACGACGCCTAAAATGCCTAATAAATCTGTTTTTAAGTTATCTTTTTTATTTTTCCACATATTCACTTTCTAAGGTAGCAGTGGCATTAAATAATGCAATAAAGGCATCAATATCGGCTTTAATATCAATCGCATATTCAAAACCTAGGCCTAATCGATTTCCCTTTTCCATGACAGCTTTTGCAATTGCTGCGCCGATGCCATATTTCGTGGTCACACTTTGAGCATCTAATCGATTCATACCATCTTCAATGACTTGAGGGGTTTCAATGGCTTTTTCAATATCCTTTTGAATACTTTCTGCAAACTTTTTAATTTGTTCTTTTTTCGTACCATTTTTAACAAAAATCGAAGCTTGGGTTAATAATTTATTATCGGTCTTTTCTTTGTAAATTTCTTGAATATCAATCAGATTTGTTTGATTGTACGTCGCACATTGATTATTATTACTAATATTTGTTAAAACAGGCTCAGCCACAAAGACATAATCTGCATCGACATTGCCTTCATTGACGGTAACTTTTCCCTTACATAAACATTGTCCCGCTTCTTGAACATTAGATACAAAGCTAATATTTGTAAAATTAGGATATAAATAATTGAACAATTTATCCGGTGTTTGTCCTTGACCAAATAAAACCACTTTATCATCGGCATCCAGTGTGTTATTTTCATCATGTCCAGTGCTGACTAAATAAAAATTACCAAAGGTAATCGTGGCTAGTAATTTATAGGGCGCTTTCGCATTTTTAATTGCCTTAATTCCACTTAAAGTATCAATAACAACAATATCACTTCCTGAGGAAGTCATACTATTTACAATATTTGTAGGTGTCGCATTTGTGGTAAAGTTCTTATTTGTGGCATAGTTATAAAAGGCTACGGAAGGAGCGCCCGTTGGCGTTAAAATCGTTAAATCGTTACTTGCTTTTTTAGCACAACCTGCAAGTAACGTAATCAAACACAAGGGTAATATTTTTTTTAATTTCATCTCAAAGACCTCTTTTCTTTCTACTTTAATAAATTTTTAATGGATTTCCCGATTTTTGGTTCTTTGACATTAAAGATATCCGCAATCGTTGCACCCACACATGCAAAACTATCGCTTTCATCTAAAATCGCCGTTTCTTTAAAAGATGGACTATAAATTAAGAGAGGTACTTTTTCTCTTGTATGATCCGTTCCTTTAAAAGTAGGATCATTGCCATGATCCGCACAGATCATTAATAAATCCTCTTCATTTAATAATTTTTTATATTGTCCTAGATAGCTATCAAAGGCTTCAATTGCCTTGCCATAGCCAATCGGATCTCGACGATGTCCATATTCCATATCAAAATCGACTAGATTTACAAAACATAAACCATGAAAATCTTTTTTCATAACTTCAAGGATGCGATTACAACCATCCTCATTGTTTTTTATCTTATAACTTTCAGTGATTCCTTCATGGTCAAAGATATCGACAATTTTGCCAATACTAATCACATCATAGTTTGCCTCTTGTAAGTAATTTAAAACGGTCTTATCGAAGGGTTTTAAAGCATAATCATGTCGATTAGGTGTCCGTTTAAAGTTTTCTGGACTCGTTCCAATAAAAGGACGTGCAATAATTCTTCCTAATTTATATTTTTCATCTTTGGTAATTTCACGTGCTATTTCACACATATGGTAGAGTTCTTCTAATGGAATGACTTCTTCATGAGCGGCAATTTGCAACACAGAATCACTAGATGTATAAACAATGGCTGCTTTTGTTTGTAGATGTTCCATTCCTAAGTCTTTAATAATTTGCGTGCCACTTGCCGCACAATTACCAATAATTTTACGATTCCATTTTTTTTCTAATAAATCGATTAATTCTTTTGGAAATCCAGTATCGGTAAAGGTTTTAAAGGGCTCCTTAACTAATAATCCCATGATTTCATAATGTCCTGTCAATGTATCTTTTCCAAGACTTGCTTCATTCATGGCTAGGGCATAGGCATGATCCAAAGGAATCTCTTTTCGATCGATGTCACAAATTCGGTCCATTCCCAAAGATCGTAAATTAGGCATTTTTAATGGATATTTTTCATTGATATGTTTTAAAGTATTAGAATTTTCGTCATCATAAGCTTTAGCATCTTTTCCATGACCAATTCCTAAAGAATCTAAAACAATCACAAATACTCTTTTAAATTTTGATTTCATAGTTTTCCCCCCTCCTAATAGTATAGCATAAAAAATAAACAAAATTATAATAATTTTGTTAAGAATTATTTACCTAATAGGATTGTTTTTTTTGATTATAAGAAACCATTAGTGCATTAAAATCTTTTTTTTTAAATGAAGTTTTGCAAATGAATGGGTGTAAATTAAACTACAAGTTTATAGATTAATTCAAAATCTTTGATATAATAATAGCTGTAAAGACACATACAGCAATATAAATGATTGATAAATCGCAAAAACTATTTGTGTCTTGTTTTGATGGGTAAGATGCATACAGCAAAAATTTTAACCATTATAAGTAATGTGATCAAAAGCATCTAGAAATCCCATCTTTTTTTAAGGAGGTAGAATGAAATGGATTTTATTCAAATTGCCAAAGAAAAATTAAATCAAGCTTTTACTAAAAATGGCGATTTAGCTTATGCTACATCGGGTTCTTATTGCTTAGATTATTTTGCATTAATTGGTGGTTATCGTCATCATTTAGACCAAGTTCTAAAGTCTTTTATCATGGCTTTTAATGAAGATCCTAAAGTATCTCTAAAGATATTATTCTATGCAAGAGATATTCGTAATGGACTAGGTGAAAGAAATTCATTTCGTTTGGTTTTAAATACATTAGG
>CANQFQ010000012.1 GCA_947599835.1 uncultured Bacilli bacterium | reverse complement strand
TTATTATTCGTTTCAACTTCAATAAAGGTACGATTTCTTGCTTCCATTTCTTTTGCGGAAATTTCTTGAATCATTTTACCCTGACGGATTATTCCATAATGCGTCGCTATTTTTTCAAGTTCTCCCAAAATATGTGATGATATTAAAACAGTACAATGATAATTTTTAGTAATATCCACTAAGATTTCTCGCATCATTTTCATACCATCAGTATCTAGACCATTGATCGGTTCATCTAAAATAAGTAAAAGAGGATTATTAAGCAATGCCATGGCAATACCGACTCTTTGTTTCATGCCTAAAGAGCATTTTTTAAATGGAAGATTAATGTGTTCTTCCATTCTTACTATTTTTAATACCCGATGAATTTCATCATCAATATTTTCAATTCCTAAATTTAGTGCTTGCATTTTCAAATTGGCATAAATGCTAGAACTTGGAAAACATCCAGCATTTTCAATTAAGGCGCCTACTCTTGCTCTTACTCCTGGATCAGTATAATCTTTACCAAATAATTTGATTTCGCCTTGATTTGGCACTAAGTGACCACAAATACATTTTTCAGTCGTGGATTTCCCCGAACCATTTTCGCCAATAAAACCATAAATTGCTCCAACAGGTACAGTCATGTGAAAATCATCAAGTGCATACAAACCACGAAAACTTTTTGATAAATTTTTAATTTCTATTGCGTTCATTGTTTCTCCTTTCAAAACAACATCTGTTGATTTTACATTTTTATAATATTATAATTTGGTTGCAAAGCATCCAACAATCAATCAAACAAGTGTTGTTTTCACAAAAAATGTTTATCTCAAACATGAAATAAGGAGGAACTATGGGAAAATCAGAAGCAAAATATCAAAATACCGCATTAAAAATGGATAAAGCAATGTTAAAATTACTTGAAATCAAAGATTTCTTAGAAATTAGTGTGGCAGAAATTTGTCGTGAAGCAGGGGTGAATCGATCTACTTTTTATCATCATTATTTGAATACTAGCGAATTATTAAAAGAAACACAAAAAGAAATTATGAAAGATTTTGCTAATTATTTTAATAACTATTCTATTAAGTTCCCTGACTTTTCAAAGAATAAAAATGATGAATTTCTTTTTATATCGCCTAAATATCTCATTCCCTATTTAGAATATGTAAAAGAACACAAAAAACTCTTTAAAACTTATTTATCTAATCTTTCTACATTTGGAGTGGATGAGGCTTATAATGATTTATTTGAATATGTTTTAAAACCTATTTTTATTAGGATGGGTGTTACAAATGATTTAATTATGAACTATATGTCGAAGTTTTATTTGACTGGCATAACATCCATTGTAGACGAATGGATTAATCGTGATTGTCAAGATGATATGTTATTTATTGTTGAAATCATCATTGCCTGTATACCACAAACAACCCAACAATAAAATAAATCATTTATGATGATATAGAGGGTTAGCATTTCTTTTCATTTTCTTTAAAAATATCTTCATACATGCTTAAAATCTTTCCTAACAAAAAACAGACGGACATAGGATATCCATCTGTTTTTTTATGTGTCTTAAACATACTAAAATATTACAATTTAAATGGTAGACAATTCATTTCTTATGTTCTAATGAAAGATAACCTTATTTTTAAAAGTTACTCTTAAGTTACTTTAAAGTCTACTTTTTGGTTACTTTTTTGGTATACTTTAAAGTAGACTTTAAAACACGATACACAGAATTTATTAGAATTATTTTGGGTTTCTAATCTCATTTTAATTCACGATCTGCGATTTCACATCATCCTATGTTTACTAGTTTTTGTTTTTCATTGATGCGGAAATTAACCCTTATAAAAAACAGATTAGCACAAGGGATCAATCGGATTCATTCAACATGAAAGATAAGATGGCATATTTTTTGTGTCAATATCCATATTCATTCGTTTTCTTTAAAGATTTTTAATATTAAAAGTCTTTTTATTTTTTTGTTCAAAAATCAATTATTTTCATCTTTCATTATCAAAAAAAATTTCTTTTTCATCATCGTTTTTTGGTATTATCCGATAATTTTTTTAAAACTTTTGATTTGAGTTCATTGAACATATTTTTCTCTTATACACACCTATTAAATTTTTTGCTGATGACAAGCAATTACTTTCTTGAAACTCTTAAATTTCACTTTTGAAAAATCAATAACCAAACTTGCTATATTAATAGTTTTTGTTTCTTGATTTTTTAAAAAACTTTGTTATATATTTACTACCCTTTGTGATTTGTTATTAGATTTCGCAGCATTCTTTTTTGTTTAATGAGAATCGCCACTATCAAGATTTAGAATGCGATTGTTTCAGCTAATATCTTCGTTAACGTGTTCAATCATTTTGTCGGATTCAAAATACCAAATAAGATGCTTTATAGTGCTAAAAATGGAATTCATTTAAAATGATTTTTATCATTATAAACATTATTCGCGTGAAGCTTTTCTTGTTGTTATTTAATTTCTTATTTTCATTTTTTTTCTTTAAGGACGCTTAATGATCAGAAATAAATTTAGCAAGTTAAGAAGATTAAAGATAGTGATGAGAACAATAATAGACATCACACGATGTGAGTGTTTTGTTATCCTATGAAAGATCATTAAGCGATGATAAGCACATTCATTTTTTTGATTAAATGCCAAAAAGTGTAATTTTTGCCAAAATATATGTGCCAAAAAATGTAAAAATGTTTGATTTTTTTGCAATTATATAATATTATGATGTCAAGGTGATGAATTATGGAACGAAAAATTTACAATCGCTTAATTGAATGGAAAAACTCTAAAGATAGAAAGCCTTTGGTCTTACAAGGCGCAAGACAGGTTGGAAAAACTTACATTGTCAATTTGTTTGGGAGTAATGAATATGCAAATGTTGTTTATTGCAATTTTGAAAAAGAGAAGGGACTTGCTGACTTTTTTTCTGATTTAATACCGGAAAACATTATAAAAAAAATTTCCTATTACAAAAGAAAAGAAGTTTTACAAGAGCACACTTTAATTATTTTTGACGAAATTCAAGCTTGCCCTGCGGCATTGACCTCGTTGAAATATTTTTGTGAAGAAGCAAGCGATTATCATGTGATTGCGATGGGATCTCTTTTGGGTGTTTCTGTCCATCGTGAGCAAAATTCCTTTCCTGTCGGAAAAGTTCAATTCATGAATTTGTATCCCATGGACTTTGAAGAGTTTTTAATGGCAACAAACAATCAATTTCTTATTGAAGAAATTAAAAATTGTTATGTGTCTTACAAACCGCTTGCGACACCATTTCATGAACTGGCACTAAAATTATATAAAGAATATTTATATGTTGGCGGTATGCCAGCTGTTGTAGAAGAATATTTGAAGAATAAAAATTATGAGCTTGTAAAAATCGCACAACAATCCATTTTAGATTCGTATTTTAATGATATGGGAAAGTATAACAAAGCCAGTGAAATCCCAAAGACGAAACTCGTTTACCAAAATATAAGCAACCAACTTGCAAAAGAAAATAAAAAGTTTAAGTATTCTGCAATTAAAAGTGGGAGCAGGGCTAAAGAATTTGAAGATGCAATTCAATGGCTTTGCCTAGCAGGAATTGCAAATCAGCTTTACAAATTAGACCATATTAAAATTCCGCTGAATGCAAATCGATCTTTAACAGATTTTAAATTTTATATGAATGATGTTGGATTATGTTCGGCCAGTCAAAATCTTTTAATTGACGACATCGTTTATGACAATCATGAATACCTTGATTTTAAAGGTGGACTAACGGAAAATTATGTAAATAATCAGATGATTGTCAATGGGCAGCAATGTTATTATTGGACAAGTGGAAATCAAGCAGAAATAGATTTCATAACAAGAATTGGAAAAGATATCATTCCAATTGAAGTAAAATCTAGCGACAACATTCGTTCAAGAAGTCTTTCTGTTTATATTGCAAAATTCAAACCTGCTTATGCAATCCGCATTTCTACTAAAAACTTTGGCTTTGAAAATAATATAAAATCAGTTCCTTTATATGCCGTATTTTGTATAAAAAATAAAGTTTAAACTTTATTATGGTGTTCACAACAACAGTTTAGTCATTTTTTGGCACAATTGAAGATGCAAAAAGGCATTTTTCGAAGGATGTCAAAACTAAGCATCTAAAAGCCTGCTATATTAGTATAGTTTTTATTTCAAAAATAAAACAAAAGATGACAGAACATAAATATTTTCAATAAGGCTTGCACATTCATTACCACAGAGTAGATTTTGCTATTCCATATTCTTTGCAAGTTTCTTTCTTCTGTCGTCCTTGCAGATATGGCTTCTCTACATCAAGTTTAAATTTTTCTAAATATTTATTATTTTCCATGTCCGAACCTCCTGCCTACATTCTTTTGCATTTGGTTCATTTTGTCGATATTGGATATTTTGACGTATACAAAAAGGACCCTAGAAAAATGCAACTTTGCACTTCCTAGGGTCTATTTTTCTTTAAAACCACATAGACGTTAGATATCAAATTCTATAAATAAAACAGACTGACACCATTGCAAACTTGTTTGCCTTAGTATCAATCTGGTTCTTTAAAAAAAATGGTGGAGGTGACGAGAATCGAACTCGCTTCCGAAGAAAGCCCCATACAGAGCCCTACAGTTTAGTTTACTATCAATTTTCATTTAAGCTAAGATTAGTAAACGAATCTAACTTAAACTAACCTATGTATTTTTCGTTACAAACTTATAGGTATCATTTGTACTTATTCTCTCTTGTTACACCATCATAAGCCTTAGAGACCCAGACTTATGTGATGGCTATGCTTCCGTTATTGGACGATGGCTTTAAATTAAGCAGCAAAAGCAAAATTTTGATTTCTGTTGCCAGATATTGTTTTGTAATCGATAACGAGATAAAGCGACTGCTCTCCATACCAAACTATCCCCGTCGAAACCAAAACACCCCCAAAATAATTGCATGCTTATTATATACCAGCCCGTTTTTAAAAGTAAATAAAAAATCATCGAAAAAGACGTAAAAATAAGATTTAAAAGCAATACAAAAATAATTTTTTGATTTTTTAATGAAAAATGGATTAAAACATAGTTTAATCCACTTTTTTTCACTTATTTTGATGAGCTTTATTTTTTAATGCCACACGTTTTGTTCTTACATGTCGGTTCGCTTTAGAGATACATACAAAGCTCATAGAAACAACCACCCCAATAATGATCACAATCCAAGCCCACAAGGAATGATTTTCACTCTTTGCTCTCGACCACATTTCAAGAATGGCTGTATTTTCTTTACCAAAATCTTCCATAATTGCACAACGAATCACCGTATTATAATCAGGATATTGTGCTGAAAATTGTCTATCTAATTCATCCGTATAAATTATCGCATCGCCATCTTCGACCGTATTTCCAAAAAACCAAGATAAATCCACCGCATGACTATCTTCTGTTCTTTCTTCACTTTCATACCATTCCTTAACCATTTCAAGGATTTCTTGACCAGCGACTGCACTCGTATAACCGATTTCATTCATATTTAAACTAGCAATTTTAGGATCACATAGAAAGTTTAGAAATTCATAAGCTAATTCTTTATTCGCATTTTTTCCTAATACCCAACCATCAAACCAAATATTGCTACCTTCTTTAGGAACAACATAATTTAAATAGGTATCATTTTCTTCTTCAGCCGTATCCATTGAGTAAACAGCATCACCAGACCAGCAAAAATTAATTGCAATCTTTCCCGTAACGATATCACTTTTACCACTATCGACTTCAAAACCATAAATGTTTTCTTTTGCTTCTTGTAAAGCTTTTTCTACCTTTTGAATGGTCGTTTTATCTTTTCTATTCATGATTTCTGTAATCTTTGCAGTATATTCTTTAGTATCGATTTCATTCGATTCTAGTTTGGCCGCTAATTCATTGAGTTCATCTTGATAAACATAAAAGACACAAGCACAATAAGTATCTCTAACACTATCTTTTAAAGTTGCTTTATATTGATATTTTTTATCCCAAACAATACTCCAAGATTGAATATCTTCTTCATTCACTTGTTCAGGATCATACATGAATCCCATCGTCCCCCACATATAAGGAATGGAATAACTTGCCCAACTAACATCTTCACCTTGCTTATTTTTGGTTAATGAAGTTTCAAATAGTTCACGAATATAAGGTGAAATGCTCGTATAGTTGGATAATTTCTTAGTCATTTCTTCTTCAATTTTATCTTGCGGGGTGAGTGGATCAATTATCGGTTCAACTAGCCCCTCTTTAATCATCTTTTGAATCGTATAATCCGATGGACAGATCAAATCATATTGAGATTTACCAGTATTTAAGACATTTAACATGTTTTCGTTAGTTTCGAAAGTATAATATTCAACCTGAATTTCTTTTCCATCATGATTTTCTTTATAATATTCTTTGAATTGTTCAATTACGGATTGATTTTCGTCATCTCCTTCAAAGATATAATCTTGCCAGTTATAAATTCTTAACACATTATCGGCTTGTTTCGTTTTATTACTGCATCCTACCAAGGAAATGCTAGTCACCAATAAACAACCTAATAAACAAAAGGGTTTCTTCATGCTTTTCTTGTCCTCCTTTCATTTTTCTTAGCTCTTTTCGCCATAATAAAATTATAAATGAGTAATCCGATTAAAATGCCTACAAAAATAAGGGTCGTTAAAGCTCTTAATTCTGCAGGTAAAGGACCTTTAGCAGTAACACCATAAACATAAGTACTTAATGTGGTAAAACTATCACTTTTCGTAAAAGCAGTAATAATATAATCATCTAAAGATAAAGTGATAGACAGCATAAAGCCTGAAAAGATACCCGGTAAAATTTCCGGTAAAATGACCTTTTTTAAAGCTTTTGAAGGCGTTGCACCTAGATCTAGAGCAGCTTCATAAATATTCACATCCATTTGTTGCAATTTAGGAATGACACTTAATACAACAAAAGGAACGGTTAGAACGACATGCCCAATAAGTAAAGTAAAGAAACTAAATTGTACACCAATACTTTTTAAACTAACAAATAAAATGGTTAGGGATAAGGCGGTTACAATTTCTGCATTTAAAACTGGAATTTGATTCAAAGCACTCATCGTTTTCTTGACTCTTTTTCGACTATAGAAAATACCGATGGCACCTAACGTTCCTAAAATCGTAGAAACTATTGCACTTGAAATAGCAATTAAAACCGTATTCAGCAAAGCCGTCATAATTTCTTCATTTTTAAATAAATCAATATACAGTGAACCTGTTAAACGACCAAAAGGTTGATTTAAATTAATATATTGCGCATGATTAAAACTATAGACCACTAAAAGTAAAATAGGAGCATACATAATGAGTAAAATCAGACCAATATAAATTTTTGCAAAAATTTTCTTTACCATATGCCGCCACCTCTACTCGTTGGTTCTTTTTTCACATTTTTAGTGAGTAGCATACTAATACCAATAATAATCAACATGATTAATGCAATCGTTGAACCATTATTCCATAAACTATGATTAAAGTTTAAATCAATTAAATTACCGAGTAATTGGATTTTTCTTTCACCTAAAATATCACTGATAACAAATGAAGACATCGTAGGCATAAACACCATTGTCGCCGCACTAATTACCCCTGGCATGGACATTGGAATAATCGTCTTAATAAATACTTGATAAGGTTTTGCACCTAAATCACTTGCAGCTTCAATTACCGATTTATCCATTTTTAACATCGTCGTGTATAAAGGCAAAATGACAAAAGGCAAATAATTATAAACCATTCCAATCATCACCGCAATATAAGGCATGGTTCCCCCTTTAATTCCAATTGCAGATAACAAATCACGCGTCGCAGCGGTTCTTAAAACAAAGTTAATCCACATTGGCATGACAAACAACATTACAATCACTTTATTCGAATTATATTTTTTATTAGCGAGTAAATAAGCAATTGGATAACCAATCAATAAACATAAAATCGTATTTAAGGCTCCAATGACAATACTAATCGCTAACGTATTCAATTTTGTACGATCTCTAAAGAATTGAATAAAATTAACAAAACTGAGGTGTCCTTCACTATTTGTAAAAGCATAATAAATAATTAATAATAAAGGAAGTAAAACAAATAAAACTAAAAATACTGCATAAGGAATAACCAATTGTTTCCGACTAAATCTAAACTTTTTCATGCTTATTACCTTCAGATTTCAAAGTTAATTTGATTTTTTCCTTTGCAATCTTAATTCCAACATGATCATTTTCATTATAGGTATATTCTGTATCCACCACAAAATCATCTTCATCTTCCGTTCGGATAATCACTTGATAATGATCTCCTTTATAAAGGATTTGAATGATATCTCCTTCAACAACGCCATCTTCTGCATTATCGGTAATTTCGATATCATTAAATTCCACTTGAACTTTTACATCGACATCCACTAAATCATGAGATTGACCCTTTTCATCGATTAAATATCCATCTTCATCTAATCTAGAATGTGGATATAATTGGGTAACATCACAATCAAATTCACCATTTGCAAAGCAAACTTGATTATTTTTATTAATATAACCCTCATAAACGTTACAAGTAAATTCTTTGTGCATAATATGAATTAAATCAGGTTCAATGATGATGCCCATTTCTTTATTAATGGCATAATCATGCGTACTTTGAATCACGACTTCATTTTTACCAATCATCATGACATATTCATAATGAACTCCTTTAAATACTTTGCTAATCAACGTTCCTTTAACCATTCCACGATCCTTACGAATTAATTTAATATCTTCAGGACGAACGACAACATCGACTTTTTCGTTCTTTTCAAATTTGTCGACACATTCAAAGGTATGATTCAAAAAGCGAACCTTATTTTCACTAATAATAGTTCCTGTATAAATATTACTTTCTCCGATAAAATCAGCCACAAATGCGTTAGCAGGTTCATTATAAATATCAGAAGGTGTACCAATTTGTTGGATCATTCCATCGTTCATGACAACAATCGTATCAGACATGGTTAAAGCTTCTTCTTGATCATGCGTAACATAGATAAACGTAATTCCTAATTTTTTATGCATTTCTTTTAATTCGAATTGCATATCTTTACGCATTTTTAAATCTAATGCGCCAAGCGGTTCATCTAAAAGTAATATTTCTGGTTCATTTACAATTGCTCGAGCAATAGCGACTCGTTGTTGTTGGCCACCAGATAAAGTTGAAATATCTCTATTTTCAAATTCTTCTAAATCGACAATTTTTAAAGCATTGGTTACTTTTTCATCAATTTCTGCACTGGTCAAGTGGCGCATCTTATTTTTCTTTTTTTCATGGGGTACTTTCTTTAATTTTAAACCAAAAGCGATATTATCATAAACATCTAAATGAGGAAATAACGCATAACGTTGAAAGACCGTATTGATGGGCCGTTTATGTGGAGGAAGATGTGTAATATCTTGATTGTTTAATAAGATTTTCCCACTGGTTGGCATTTCAAAACCAGCAATCATACGAAGGGTGGTTGTCTTTCCACATCCCGAAGGACCAAGGAAAGTAACAAATTCCCCCTTATTAATATATAAATTAAAGTTTTCAACAACAAGTGTATCATCATATTTTTTAGATACATCAATTAATTGAATAATTTTTTCTTTTTCCATTGTACTTCTTAATTAATAAATAAATTTAAAAAATATTTATTATGCTCCTTTCTTTGAGAGTTGATTTTGTTGCATAATCATCCTTGATGAGAATGCGTTGATTTTAAAAATTAGGTGGACTGGATATCCATAAAATACAAGCATTCATCGAACCATCATTTTTTAAATAATGGGGACGATTGGCAGTATAATAAAAACTTTCATGTGCATGCAATTTGTATTGCTTATTTCCTAAAACTAAAACCACTTTTCCCTTTAACACATAACCAAATTCTTCGCCCTCATGAGGCATATCCATGGTTAAGCTTGAATGTGGTTCAATTTCAAGATAAATGGGTTCCATGATATTTTTTTGTGCATTACTAACTAACCATGTAATTTTACTATTAGGATTATTTGTAATCACATAATCTTCATGAGTGAACACTACTTTTTCATTATCATCATCTGCAAAAAATTCTTTTAAATTACTTCCTAATGCATTTAATATCACGGTTAAGGTAGCAATAGAAGGACTATTTAAATCATTTTCTAATTGCGAAATAAAACCTTTCGTTAAATCACATCGATCCGCTAATTCTTGTTGGGTTAATTGACAAATGGATCTTAAATGTTTAATTTTTTTACCAATTTTCATAAGCACCCCTCTTTTTATTTTAAGATTTGTAATAATAAACTTTTAGTTTACTTAAAATAAACTAACACAACAAAATTTTATTCTTTTTAGGCCTTATTGTCAATGATTATTTCATCTTTTTTTGAACTTAAAGAAACGAAAAAAAGAGATGCTGATTTACTCAACTTTTACATTGCGTTTTCAGCATCTCTATTTTATAAAAAGCTTCAATAAAATCGATGAAATGATTACATACCAGGGCCTTCTAAGCCACGATCTGCAGAAGCTAAAGTAATTAACTTAGAACCAAATTCAACAATAGCAAATTTTTCATCTAAGTTAACAAATTGATTGACTTTTCCTGCAGCATCTTCATCAAATTTTGCTAACATAGCCTTATATTCATCTACATTAACTGGTTTTCGATAATAAATATTTTCATCATCGCCAGTATTGAGTAAAGCATATAACTTTTTATCATCAACTGTGGCTGTAGCATAACCTTCATCTTTCTTATTATAAGAATATGGATAATAAGAAAATCTTTTATTTTCATACTTTCTTTGGCCACTACTATCGCCAATAGAACCATAATTAGAAACATCCAATGTATATTGGAAATAATAACAATCGACACTTGTAAATGTTTCTGCACCTACTGTAAGTGATGCTTCAGATGCACTAACTACTTCAGTGAAATCCGCCTTTTGATCGTTTGAGAAATTTTCTAATTGCGTTAAACCAGCATCATCTAAACCTGTTTTATAATACATAAAATATGCAATCGAAATTACACAATTTTCTTCAGTGGCACCACCAAAGCCAGATTCTCTAGCGTCTTTAGCATTTTGTTCCGTTCCATAAAATTTCAAGGGCTTATTTTCATTCTTATCAAAAAGCATATACGTTTTTAATGCATAATGACGGCGTAATGTTAAACCAGTACCATGATCTCCATTATCTTTAGAAGCAACGTTATATACATCTTTTTCTTCTAATCCTGTGGGAAGTGTATGTAAAGTATCAGAACTGTTAAAATCAGTAGCAAAGGTAATTGCTTCATTTTCATTACTATCCCAACCAGCTGCTCTTGCTGCTTCTAACCATTCATTATTTTCAGAAGATTTGTTAAAGTTTTCATTGACATAGTCATAAAATTCTTTTTTAGTTTTCGTAATTCGATATTGACCGTCTACGTTTTTCAAAACATCACCTAAATTACCCCAATTATACACATAATTGATATATTCATCCTTAGCACTAGCTGCTTCATCAATTTCATAAAGCCCATCTTCTGTATTTACTTGAACATATCTAGCAATGGCTTTTTTACGAAGTTTAATCGTGGTTTGGAAAGACATATCGTTCACATTTTCACCAACAATATTTTGCGCATCTTCAGCTTCTTGAATCCAATAACCCGTTAAAGTTGGAATTTGCGTATAATCATAACTTCCAGTAGGTAAAGTTTCAAAGCCATCGCCATCAGCTTTCTTTTTTAATTCTCCTACATAAATGCCTCTTTTATAATAATCTTTGTTTTGGGCTAAGGTTTCTTCTTTTGTTAATTGAGGAAGAGCACCTTGGTCAAGAATTAAAGCATAATCATTATTCGTAGAAATCGTACCTACAGTATCTACTTTAGGTGTAACATAAAGTCCGATATTATAAATACCTTTGGAAGCATCATCACCGGATTCAAAATTCCATACTGCAAAACCACTACCAACAATCACGGCCACTGCGACAAATGCAAGGCCTGAAAGTAACATTTTTTTTCTTGTACATATCTAAATCCTCGCATCCATTAAATTATTTATTTGTATAATCATGATGATTTTGATCATCATTCGTTTCTATTTTTCTAAAACCTTGAATTCTTCGATGATATTGTAATGATGCATCGTCGAATGGTTGTTCAGACTGAACTATTCGATATCCTCGAACTCTTCTCACATACTGCAATTTTTTGTCGGTACTTTCAAACAAAAATTCGCCATCACCTAATAATTTTGCAACATAAAACATCCGTTGCCTAGAATAGGTAATTAATTTATCTTCATATAGACTTACAAAGAAAATAATTAAAACAGCAAAACAAATGGCAATAAGGCCAATATTGGATTGAATATAAACGACGATTGCGCCTAATCCCAAATTTTTTTGCCCATTATATTTACCTAAAATTTTATCGAAAGAAAGGGACTTTTCATCATCTGTAGAGGTATTATTAGCATCCCCACGCAATTGAAAATAGAGGGGTGCACTTCTATTTTTATCTTTTACTGGCGTCGTTGTAATCGAAACAATACGATGCACAATGACATTTTTATTTGAATCACGATAGGCAACAACATCGCCTACTTTCAAATCTTCTTGTTTTTTTACTTTTTCGATGGTAATTAAGGAATAAGTTTCAATACGATAACGAGAATCTAGTAAGCCATATTGTTTTAACCAATTTTGATTATCTGAATGCACTTCAGACATAGAACCAGTCATGACAGTTAAATAGGCTTTATCATTAAGAAAAACTAAATCCCCATTCGCCCTAAAAATAGCAGCAAAAGTAAAGCATACTAAAAGAATTGCTATTAACACACCGAAAATAGCATTCGAAAGAACAGACAATACTTTTTGTCCTCGTGTTTGTTTTTTTAAATAATTTTGATAAAAATCTTTTGTTTTTGGATTGTTTTCAGATGGGACACAACTTTTTTGTAATTGTTTAGCAAAAGTCTCATCATCTACCCCTTTGATAATTATTTTTTTCCTTAATGCATTATTTAATAAAAATAAGGACAAGAAAATAATCGTCATAAAGAAAATAACGATTATCGAAACAACTAGGGCCACAACATCCAGTTTTGTTTCTGCAAATATCATTTTCTATTCTCCACCTAATAAAGCACATTTTTTAAAAAAATGCGATTTTATTATAACCCCCCCCACTTTTTGTCAAATAAAAAATGACACCTATCACCAAAATGGAAAATATTGCCTCATTTTTGTTTACTTTTTATTATTTTTTTCTTCAATTTCTTTTCTTTTTTGCTTTAAAGTAAAAATAAGTTCTACTACTTTTTCATTACCAACAATTTCCTCTTTGTACCATCCTAACTGTTGAATGAGTCGAACAATTTGCCGATAATCTTCAATCAATTCATAAGCAACGGTTTCAATTCGATTAAAATTTTGTTCACTTGAAACTTCCGCCATAAAATTAAAATATTCCAATAATAAATCATGCAAGGTTTGTTTACAATCATATAAAATATCATAATCATTCAATTGATTCGGATTTAAAATAGGTGTTTTCACTCTTTTTTTACCTGGAAACATTATCTTGCACCTCCAAAATCGTAATTAATTGTGAAAATTGTTCTAATAAATTGGTACTTAATTCTTCTAAAAGAGATAAAACGACTTCATCACTACTATTTTTTTTATAACATTCAATTTTTTTAAAAAATATTAAAGTGAGTGAAAGTATTTCTTTTGCATAATGATAATCCGTAATGGAAACATTATCTTTTTGGTTTTTCATAACATCTTTCCTTTCATTTACTTTATTTTGTGATGATGTGTTTTTTTTAAACTCATAATCATACGTAAGAAAAAACTATCGTTTTATTTCTACTGATCATCAAAAAGATCAAATAAAAAGGAAAGTAAACCACTTTACTTTCCTTTTTTATTTTATCTACGACGAATTCTTTTACGACATCTAAAATATAGAATTTTATGTCTTATTAGATTCACTAATATGCAAATCATTTTAATGATAATACCAAGTAAGAAAACAATTAAGATAGCAAATAAAACAAAGACTAGGAATTCATCGAATTCATAATTTGTTCCAAATAGTTTAATGGTTTCGATTAGCATATCTATTTCTCCTTGCTCTTATCATAACGACTAGAAGTAACATCACTAATAATTCAAAGCCTATGATGGCTACAAATATACCCATATCAAAGGCAATGTATTTATCTAGAACACTAAATTTATAAACTTTTTCTAGACCATAATAGTTATTTGTTTCTTCTACAATGACCTTAACATAATAAGTACCTACTTTATCGATGTTTTCTTTCTTGATTTCTTTACTGCAATCTGCATCCGTATAATATTTAACAATCACATCTCCATATTTAGCTACAGCTTGGGTTTCTATACTTTGAGTTTTATCCACTGCATAATTTTCACGATGATATTCAGTTATAAAACTATTTTCTGCTTTCATGATATTAAATCTATAGATACTAGTTAAACCATTATAATTTTCATTGCCTACCGTTTCAGCTAGAACATAGTATGTACCCACAGGAGCAGTTTTAAGTTCTTCTTCAGTGATTTCATCGGTTAGACGTTCATCACGATAATATTTAATCGTGGCCGTTCCATGCAAAGCAACAGGCATTGTTACCTCACTAGGATTTTGATAGATAAAGTCATTACGACTGAATTCTTTAGTCCATCGATTCGTACCCTTTGTAATATGGAATTCATAGACGTTGGATAAACCATTGTAACTACTCGTTGCTGGCACTTCAACTTTAGCATAGTAAGTACCAATTGGAGCGGTAGCGAATTGTTCTTCACGAATGGCGATACGACAATCAGCATCTTTATAATAACTAACCAAAGCTTCACCATATTTAGCAATTGGAATATTTGCAATACTAGGTGTAGTTCCATAAACAAAATCACTACGATGATATTCTTCAAGCCACATATTATCATTAGCTTGTAAAATTTCAAATTGATAGATGGCTTCGATTGCCTTATGGTTTTTGGTAGCAGCTACACTAACTTTGACATAATAGGTGCCTACACCAGCAACTTTAAGTTCTTCTTCGCTGATGATTTGTGTGCATTCACGATTCCGATAGTATCGAATCGTTATTTTTCCACCATATTTTGTCGTTGGCGTCGTAACACTACTAGGATTACCATAATAGAAATTATCACGACTGAATTCAATTAACCATTCATTATTAGCAGGATCAATCGTAAATGCATAAATCTTAGAAAAACCATTGTAGTTATCGGTATCAGCTACAACGACTTTAGCAAAATAAGTACCTGCATCTGCCGTTTTTAGTTCTTCTTCAGTAATTTTGTATCGTTCTTCACAAGATGCATCCGTGTAATAACTAATTTCAGGAGTTCCATAAATAGAAGTTGGCGTTGTGACTACACTTGGCGTTTCTTCAAAAGTGAAATTATCACGACTAAATTCATCAACCCAATCATTTTCATTATTTTTTGTAATATAGAATGAATAGGTTTCTTCTAGATCATTATAGTTAGTATCTCCTTTTGCTTTAACATGAGCATAGTATCTACCCACATTTGCTATGCTTAAATCAGTTACGATACTATCTGCACTTAAACTTTCATCAGAATAATAAGTAACTGTTATATCCTCATCATTTCCATGAGCAATGGATGGCATTTGAGGAACATTTGGATTTCCGTAAACGAAATTTTCCATATGGAATTCCGTAGTCCAAGAATTATCAGCTTTTAAGATATGGAATTCTTTTCTTTCTTCTAAGCCAATATAGTCATCCGTTGCTTCAACAGTAACTAAAACATAATAAGTTCCAGCATCAGCCGTATTGAAATATTCATCAGGATTTTCTATCTTACTAAGTTCACTATAACTAGCATCTTTATAATAACTAATACTAGGAATACCATATCTAGAAATAGGTAGAATTGGAGTGGTTGCAACTTGTCCATAGACAAAGTCTGCTCTTTCATAATGATTGATGAATTCATTAGCATAAATGGCATAATCTCCATCTTGTTCAGCCTTGACAATCTTAAAGGAATAAACTTCAGACATATTGCCATAGTTAATACTACTTTCAACATCAACCTTAGCATAGTAAGTCCCTACTTTAGCAGTTTTAAGTTCTTCTTCACTGATAGGATCAATGCATTGTTCATCTTCATAATACGTAACAATGACATTGTTTTTTCCGTATTTAGGAACAGGCATTGTTACAACACTTGGATTACCATAAGCAAAGTCATCACAATGGAATTCAGTAATCCAACTATTTTCAATTTCTGTAATCTTAATTGGTAAGATGACTTCAAGTGTTTTATAATTCTTACTTTCTTCAATTGTCACTTTAGCATAGTAAGTACCCACATCCGATGTTCTTAAAGTCGATTCATCGATTTCATATTCTTCATTCAGCGAGATATCACTATAGTAAGTTATCTTATAATTGGCCTTACTTGCAGTTTCAATATTTGGAATTATTTCTTCAGGAGCATTGTTATATTGAAAACTAATTCCATCTTCTGGAATCGAAGTTAACCAACGATTTTCTGCTTTAGAAATATCAAATGAGAAAACACTTTCATAAGCTTTATAGTTATCCGTAGCCTCTACTGTAACTTTTAAGTAATATGTTCCTACTTCAGCTGTCTTGAAATAAGTTTCAGGATCATCAATCTTATTTAAGCAATCAGCATCGGTATAATAAGTAATTTTTGGAGTTCCATCTGCAACACTAGGAACGCTAGGAAGACTAGGTTCTGCTTCGTATACCCAACCACTAGGATTGAATTCTTCTTGCAATTGGTTATCTGCTGGAACAATCTTAAATGAATAGGTTTTAGAAAGTTCTTTATAGTTTTTAGTGGCAGCTACATCAACTTTCACATAATAAGTACCCACATTGGCAGCCTTACTATTGAAGAATTCTTCAGGATGTTCAATCTTACTTCCTTCATCACATTTAACATCAGTGTAGTAGGTTATAGTGACTTTACCTCCACTGACGGATATCGGTGTGTCTGGCATTGTAAATGAATTTCCATAAACAAATTCACGATCATGATATTCAAATTCCTCTACCCAACTATTTTCAGCCGGCGTGATTTCAAAACTATAGACTTGGGATTCATAACGTTGATAATTATCTGTATCTTCAATGATCACTTTAGCATAATAAGTACCTACTTCAGAAGCTTTAAGTTGAGCTTCCGTAAGTTCTGTTGTACATAATGCATCGCTATAATATTTGATTATCACTGTTGTTCCTTCATAGCCATGTAATTGACTAGCATCAGGTAAAGTGATCTCACTACTACCATAGACAAAACCTTTAAAATCAAATTCAGTTAATTCTTGAACCTTATTTAAAGCCTTAGTAATGGTATAATTATTGTTATTTAATACAAGACCATAACCCGAATCTAGATCTCTATCTTTATCACTTCTTGATGAATCAGTTTTCGTTAAAAATTCATGTCTAATTGTAAAAGTACCCACTTTTTCTTCTTCGACTTTATTTTCACTAGAATCCGTTAAGAAGAAATTCACGATTTTTCTTAAACGTTCCTTAGCTTCAGCTAAATCATTTACAGGTTGTTCTTGTTTATGCATGCCGGTAATAGAAGTAATGGCTTCCCAAATTTTTTCATTGTCAAATGAACCATTTGCATAAACTTTTTGAGCTTTTTCACTATTAAAGGTAACATTAATAATATCTTGAACAACTAGATAAGTAACATGGAAAATTCTTTGAGTATGATTTGGACAGGTTACTTTTACATAATATTCATAAGTATTGATTTCTGTGACTGGATCAATATGATCTTGCCAATCATAAAGTTCACCAGATTCAGAATATTGAATGCTTGAAACTTGAACATTATCTTTCGTTTTAAACCAATCTTTTTGAAACTCTCTAGAATGTTTACCATTTTCACCTATACTATCCGTATCAATGATATCATCGAAATAATGTTGTAACATAATTTCATCATTATAAGTACCTGATGGTACTAAACCGGTGATATTAGCTTCGGTTTTGAGTTGAATTGTTTCTTCTTTTACTGTAATCGTACACAGCGTATATTCATCTTGGCTTAAATCGTCTTGCCAAAAATACTTTTCTTTTGGTTTAACTTTGAGACTATATTTACCAATTTGTGTATTGGCATTCGTTTTAAAATGTAAACTATCTCCTCTTTCTTCTACATAAGTAGCTTTATCAGGGAGTAATCCTTCATCTTTATAAACATTATATTCCATCGTGTTTTGATCAAAGTTATCAAAACTTACTTCTTCTGAAGTATCACCATAATTGGTTTCAATATCTGCATGTTTTAAGATTCTTTGAATTGCACCTTCACTAACAACAATACTAAAGATATTAATCGTATCATTTGTTCCAGTTTCTTTCCATAGATAGTCTCCTTTTGTCTTAACACTTAATTTATAAGTTCCTACTTCACTATCTGCAGGAGTGTGGAAAGTTATTTTATTATTTTCATGATCTTCAACTATATATTGATTTATTACTTGTTCTTGGATTTTAGTAGTGGATTCAGGACCACCGCTATTTTTTGAATAATTTACTTCATAAGTCATTTTATCAAAATCAAAATTTGATAAAACCACATCACTAGAAGCATTAGGATATTCACAAACAATATTACCTGTAGTTGTTGCTGTTTCTAGTGTGGGTTGATCCACTAAGTTCGCATCACCTTTACCTAAAGCATTTAATAATGCTTTTTCTAGATTTAAATGCAAGGCTGGTCTAATAGCATATTTTGTATATAAATTATTGGAAGTTTCAGGACAACCCTTTAGATAAGACAGTGGAGTATAAGGAATATATCTAACACCTGCAGTGGGGTCTTCTTCTAGTTCATTACCAAAAAAAGCAGCTCTTAATAGCGTCATTTTGTTTGTAGAATTATTTTCATGATATTGTTTTAATGAAACTTTCCAAGGGCCAGAAAATGAATTTTCATTTTCTTGAGTGGTAAGTTGACCTACTTCATAATTAGAAGGCAGCCAAATTGGGTCATTTATCCAAGCAAAATAACATTTAGCAGCACTTAATTTTACCATCCAAGTTTTATTAGTTACAGATGAGTTTTCATAGAAACCATGGTCTAAAGTACTTTGTTCTTGTTGTAAACTAACGTTTGCTGGTATTTCAATATAATCTTTATATTTGTCTATAAATGCAGCCCAATCTTTATTTTGAACGCTTTTTCCATCATTTAAAGTAGTATCAGACGTTCTATATTCACTACCTACCAAATAACTTCTAGCGTAACTATTGCCATAAACGATAGCAGGATAATCATAAACATCATCTGTACCATTTTTAAAATCATGATCTTTAAAAAAAGATTTTGTCGTTAAATCGTGATCAGTAGAAACATTACTAAATTCTACTGCTTCTTCATTTTTACTTTCAGCAAGCCATAAAGTAAGAATAGGTTGATTACTAAAATTGGTGGTTAAACACGTAGCAATAAATACTCTATCTTCATGACCTACATTAAGTTTTACATAGACATTTTGTTTTTGATAAAATTTATCACTTGAAACATATGAGTTCATGGTTAATTTATCAACAATGCCTTTATAATTCTGATTTCCCTTAACTAAAGCGTTGAATAGCTCATTTAATTCAGCTTTCTTAAACTTACCTGAATCATCTAATGTTAAATCATAAACATGCCTTTCATCTATAGGTTGATAAGCAAATACAAGACGACTTGAACTAAATGAAAATGTTATATAAGTAATCATACTAAAAATGAGCACAATACTAAACATAATAACTTTGCTAAAAAAGTTTTTCTTTTTCATGTAATCGACTCCTCTCTTATTACTTAATAACAACTATTTTTCAATATAACGACGATAACGAACTCTAATTCCGTTACGGCAAATATTAAAATTCTTTTTAAGATTGCAGTAAACAAAAATCAAGCGAATAATCGCAACAAAAAGAAACAAAACTAAAAGACAACATATAAAAAAGGTATCAAATTCATTGAATTCATAATTTGTTCCAAATAATTTAATGGTATTTAGCATTTTCTTTTCTCCTTCTTCTTATTGATATAGCTAGCACTAACATGATGAATAATTCAAAACCAACGACACCTACAAGTATTCCCATATCAAAAGCAATGTTTTTCTTAACGATACTGAATTTATAAACTTTTTCTAATCCATTATAGTTATCCGTACCTTCAACAGTTACTTTTACATAATAGGTACCTACATTTTTGATATCTTCTTTATTGATTTTTTCACTTTCAGTACAAGTAATATCTTTATAATATTCAATCGTAGCTTCACCAAATTTAGAAACAGGTTGCGTTTCTTCACTTGGTGTACTTCCAACTGTATAATCTTTGCGATCATATTCTTCAAGCCAACTGTTATTAGCTTTTAAAATACTAAATGAATAAATACCTTCAATACTTTGACAACTAGCTGTAGCTTCAACGACTACTTTTACATAATATTTACCTACTGGAGCCGTAGCAATTTCGTTTTCATCGATAACTTCAGTTAGATTAGCATCCTTATAGTAGGTGATAACTGGCGTTCCATCTAATACTTCTGGCATTGTTGGAACACTAGGCGTTTCACCATAAACAAAGTCAGCTCGACTATATTCTTGAATGAATCGATTATTGGTTGGTAAAATTCTAAATGAATATCTAGCTTCTAGGCCATTATAGTTACTGGTAGCATTTACAACTACTTTTACATAATAGGTACCTGCGGAAGCTTTTTTTAGGGCATCTTCAGTGATTTCTTGTTGACATGCACTATCTTTATAGTAAGTAATCACAGGTGTTCCATATTTAGCAACAGGTGTTACATAAACACTAGGTCGATCCCCAAAAGTAAAATCACTACGTTTATATTCATTTATCCATGCATTATCGGTCGCAGCTAAAATATCAAAATGATAAACTTTTTCTAAACGCTTATAGTTTGTAGTTGCTTCCACAATGACTTTAGCATAGTATCTACCTGCTGGAAGATAAGATAATTCTTCAGGAAGTACTTCATCTAAACAATCCGCATCACGATAAAATTTTATCGTGATATTTCCACCATGTTTTGTCGTAGGTCTAGTTGTAATTGATCCTTGCTTTCCATATTCAAAATCAGCAATTTCAAGTTCATTTTCAAATTCATTTTCAGCAGGACTAATGACAAAAGGATAAACTTTACTTAAACTATTATAGTTACTATTGCCTTCTACCGTCACTTTAGCAAAGTAGACACCTGCATCAGCCGTTGCTAATTCATCAACACTAATTTCATCTAAGCATGTTTCATCACGATAATATTTAACGTCCGTAGCACCAAAAAGAGAAGTTGAATTGTTTTTAAATGATTCTGGAGTTGCTTCACCATAAGTGATACTAGGAATATTTAATTCTTGATCAAAATCATTCGTAGCCATTAAAATTGAAAATTCATAAACTTTAGACATACCAAGATAATTTGTGGTTTCACTTGCATCCACTTTAGCATAATACATTCCTACAGGAGCATCATCAAAATACTCAGCAGGATTTTCAATTTTATAGCTTTCTTCACAGGATCTATCAGTGTAATAAGTGATCGTTATTTCAGCTTCTTCATCTTCATTTTTAACTGAAGGTTCACCCGAAAATGTTTCAGGAGCATCACCATAAATAAAATCATCACAATAGAATTCAACATTCCATTCATTAGGTGCTTTATCAATGGTAAATGAATATTTATCAGATAGACCATTGTAGTTATCTGTTCCTTCTACTTCTACTTTAGCATAATAAGTACCTGCCTTAGCAGTTTTGAAAAATTCGTCTGGATGTTCTTGATTTTCAATTGGTCTTTCTAAATTTTCATCATAATAATAACTAATCTTTGGTTCACCAAATAAAGCGATAGGTTGATTAATAATACTTGGTTCAGTTTTATAAACAAAATTATCACGACTATATGGAAGTAACCAAGTATTTTTATTAGATTTATCAATATTGAATTCAAAATCATAGGTTCTTTCTAGATAGTTGGTCGTACTTGCTATGATGACTCTTCCATAATACTTTCCAACATTTGCTAGTCTTAAATCGGATTCACTGATTTCCGATTGTCTAGTTTCATCTGTGTAAAACTTAATAGTAACTGTAGCATTTTCAAAAGTGGCTTCAGGAATCGTAGGAGATACAGGTTCACCAAAAGTCCAACCCGCAAAATCAAAAGTTTCTATATCTTTTAAACTATTTTGCGCTTTATTAATGGTAAATTGATAGATTTCACTAGTTCCATTATAACTTTCGGTTTCAAGTACTTCTACTTTAACAAAATAAGTACCTGCATCAGCGTTTTTGAAATATTCTTCTGGATTTTCTATTTCATTTTGACAGTTAGCATCCGTATAATATTTAACCGTTACATCGCCATAAGATGATGTTGGCTTTTCAACTTTGCTAGGTTCTGGTAATTCTTCAGCATAGGTATAACTACCACTAACAAAATCATTCATTGAATCTTTATTATCGAATTGATTATCATTTGAAAAAGTGATTTCAAAGGAAAATTTATATTCAAAGGCATTATAATTGGTTGATTCTTCAACAATCACTTTACCATAATAGGTACCTTTAGAAGCTGTTTTTAATTCATCATACGATATTTCGTTTTCACAAGCTTCATCACGATAATATTTGATGGTTACTTCACTATTACTTTTAACTTTTGGTTTGGTTTCGTCGAAAGGATGACCATAATTAAAATCAGTAACATCAAAATCCCCATCAACTAATGCATCATCAGCCTTAGAAATAATAATGGAATAAACTTGTGATAGACCATTATAACTTCCGGTTTCTAATACTTCAGCTTTAGCATAATAGGTTCCTGCATCAGCCTTTTTAAAGAAATCATTTGGATTATCTCCCACTTCTAATGGTTCATAGCAGTCTTTATCTTTATAATAACTAACGGTTGGTGTTCCATATTTTGCAGTAGGCATGATGATCGATGTATCACTAAGATCACCATAAGTGGTCTTCGTTCGATTAAATTCAGTAGTCCATGCATTGTCATTTGCTTTAGTGATTTCATATTCTGGATTTTCTATAATAAATTGATAATAAGTTTCTAGATCACCATCGATTTTAGATTCATATTTAATTGTGAAATTTCCGGCTTTTTGGGAAGTTAATTCTTCTTGTCTATCATCTACAACAAATAAACGAATCATTTGTTTTAATCGAGTGATAGCGTCTTCGGTAGTTAATTCTTTTTCTTCATAATGGAAATCTTTTACTTCTTCAATTTCATTCCATAATCTTTCTTCATTTAAATCATCTGCACCGGTGCCATCATAAACGTGGGTTTTATTTTTCTTGAAAACAATGGTCGCCGTTTCATTTATTACTTCATACTGAACTTTAAATATTCTTTCTTCGTGGTTTTCACAATTTACTTTTAGGTAATAATAATGTTTACCAATTTCCGTTACTGGATCAATACTATCAGACCAAACATAGGATTCAACAGTATCAAAATTATTGTCACTATCCACACAATATTGAATAGATGCTAAAAAATCACCGATCACATTAAACCAACTTGTTTCAAATGTTCTTGAATGACTTTTTCCACCTTGAGTTTGATAATCACTATCAAAATAATGGTTGATTTGAATTACATCATCATGACTACTTTCAGCTACATAGCCAGTTATAGCATCAGTATTTAATTCAATCGTAGCACCTTTAACTTGAATATTGCATACTTCAATTTCATTCCTTGTTTCATTATCAATATCCTCACTTGTCCAAACATAATTTTCTTTAGGTTTTACCATTAATCGATAATTACCTTTAGGCGATTGTTCAGGAATCTTAAAATATAGTAAATTGCCTTTCCCTTCAACAACATATAATTCTTTTGCTACTTCACTTTCATCGCGAACAACACGATAATCAATAGTATCTAAATTAATATTAGAAATTTTTAAGTCATTACTTGTATCTGCACCACCATAAGCATCTGGATAAGTGACTTCATCAGATATAGTTTCACATGTTGGTTTAGATATCTTTCCTTTTTTAACATTAATTCTTGCAATTTCTTGTTCTTCATGTAATGCCGTGTTTTTCCACATGTTTGCAGCTTGTGGATAAGCTTTTAAAATATATGTACCAATAGGAGCGTTGTGAGGTGTATGGAATAATAGATTCTTATTCGCATTTTCAAATTCAAAATAAGATGAATCAGTTACATCTAATCCTTCATCTTGGTCTATATCTGATTCTTCGCTATAATAATAAACTTTATATGTTAAACTATTGAAATCAAAATTTTCAAATTCAATACTATTAGATTGATTTGGATAATCTATAGTTGTTTCACTCGCAACATCACCATCAATTTTGGCTTCTGGGCGTTTAATAACTGTTCGGCTATTAATGTTTTCCATTACATGTTCAAGATTTAAATGGAATGCAATTCTTATACCTACAATGTTGGTTGTAGGGTGAGCATGGTTCGTACCATCTGCAAATTGATCTTCAGGTAAGTACCAAGTGCCATCGCCCAAACTATCATCGTGATAATATAAAGCTGAACGAAGCCAAATGGCAGACATACCAGCACGTTGTGGTGCCGTAAGGCCCCAAATGCCATTATAACCTGGGTTACTAAAATGTTCAGAGTTCATTCCTATTTCAGATGAAGATGGAATCCAAATTTTATCATCTTTCCAAGCATCATAATATGGATTGTGGGTAATATTTTCATATTGCTCATTTACATACTTCGAATCGGTACCATAAGATGCATTATATTTTCCCAATGTATTAAATTGGCTTTCATCTTCTTGATAACCAACTTCAGATGGGGTATCTAAATACAAATCATATTTTTCGATAAAATTACGATAAATAGGGCTTTGAGTCTTTTTAGCAGATGTTGCATCAAAAAGTGTTGTCCCATCCGCAGAATAAGGACTTCCAACCAAATAATTCCTAATATAACTAGTCCCATAAAGAGAAGAAGGATAAGTGTCATCATCAAGGTTTGTGCTATAAGCACTATAATTACTAAATTGAGCTCTATCACTAGCAAAGGTTTCATAAAAAGTAACGACTGGAGCTTTGTCTTTATTCATAGTTAAATAAACGGCCATGTAAGCATGGTCATTGATTTTAACATCGACTGCATTTGTATTACTAAAATCAGATGAATTATATGATTTTTTCTCAACGGCACTATACAACTTTCCATAAGTTGCACCATCATCACCTAATAAAGCAACCATGAATTTATTTACTTCTTCATTATTAAATTTTCCATTGGAATCTAACGAAAGGTCGATTAAAGTATCTAAATCAGGTTCAGTATTATAAGCATATAATGAATTTACGTTTACGTTAGAGAAATTAGTAATTATTAAACTAATTAAAATTAAGCTAAAAAATATAAAAACAAAACTAAAAATTCTTTTTTTCACTTTACTCCCCTCCGAGAATGTTTTTATTTGGATAATATGAAAATGTTTGAGTTCCATCTAATTTGCACTATAAAAAAATACTTAGCGCTATAATTTTCGATAAAATTATAAATCCCCCCCCCCGATTTTTGTCAACAAATTTCTTATTTTGTCATTTTTTTCCAATAATTCATAGCAAAATTTACCCGTCAAACCATCTTTTTATGGAAAAAATTTCTATAAAAAATATATGAATTAAAAAAACATGAAAAAAATGAATCTTGCGACATTTAAAAAAATTACTTCCCATCATTTATCATAGGGATTAAAAAAACTTTTTTCCCTTAAAAACATTCATTTTACAAAAAAAGCATCGCAAATGCGATGCTTTTTATTTTAAATATAAGAATTATTCTTGAGGATGATCCTTTTTTTCTTCTCCATCTTCTTTAACAATTTCTTTAGAATCGACAGAATCGACTGAATTGGTTTGTTCTGGCTCACTTTTTTCAACTTCATCAAAAGAAGGATTTTCAGCTTGATAGGTTGACTTCACACCTTTAATTTTGAATCTTCTAGCTGGAATCTTACTTGCTAAAAAAGTAATAAATTCATCGATCGTTCCGACCGTAATTGTTCTTTTTGGAATAATTATGACGGTTTGATGATCCAAAGACATCATTACTAAATTTTTCGTAGCCGTAACTTCATAAAAATTATTATAATGTAACGTAAAGGTTCTTTGTGGTTCTGGTTGAGGTTCTTCTTGTTCATATTGACTTTCCTCTTCTTGAAGAACTTCATTGGCATTTTCATTTGGTACTGTTTCTTCTTTTTTATCTTCTTCAATGTCTGTCGTTTCAGAAGACGTATTTTCTTCCGCTTGTACAGGTGTAGTTAAATTTTCATAAATAATTTCTTGATCCGTAAAAGTTAAACCAATTTTAATGCTTTTAACTTCAGCATCTCTTAATTTTAATTGTCTTTTTAATAATGGAATATAAATTAAATTACTTAATGGAACAATAATGGAAAAAGCAAGTGAAAAAATGGGAATAAAATTTCCACTGGTTTTTTTGGTTGGATCCACCCACCAAATGATAGCAATTGCAATAAATAATGCCATAAATATAATCGTACGAATAATTTTTCTAGTGATAAGAACATATTTATAATATTCCATATATTCTTTATTTGTATAATTGATATCGAATTGATACATGTAACATCCTCCTTCTCTTCAATTTTTATTTTTTTATGTGATGATTCTTATTTTATGAATCATAATGTCTAATGAATTTATTTATTTTTTTCTGTTTCTTTTTTATCTTCAACAGGTTTTGGAAGTAAATCTTTTGCCGATACATTCACACGACCTTTATCATCAATATCCGTCACAATGACTCTGATTTTTTGATTTAATTTTAAAACATCTTTAGGATGATTGACGCGTTCATGGGCGATTTTTGAAACATGTAATAAAGCATCGGTACCTTCAAATAATTCAACAAAAGCACCATAACTTTCAATGCGAACCACTTGGGCATCAAAAATTTCGCCTACCTTTGCTTCACGAACAATGGCTTCAATCATACGGGTGGCTTTATTAATCATTTCTCGATCTTGATGATAAATGACAACTCTACCATCATCGGAGATATCAATTTTTACTTGATCACATTTTTCAATGATATCATTAATGACTTTACCCCCTTGACCAATGACATCTCTGATCTTATCAGGATTAATCATAAATTGATTTAATTTAGGGGCATATTTAGAGACATCAGGTCGTACTTCAGAAATGGCTTGCATCATATTGTCTAAGATTTCTAAGCGACCTTTATGCGCTTGTGCTAAAGCTTGTTCAAAGATTTGTTTCGTAATTCCTTTGATTTTAATATCCATTTGTAAAGCCGTAATTCCTTCTGTCGTACCGGAAACTTTAAAATCCATATCTCCATAGTGATCTTCTTGACCTTGAATATCCGTTAAAATGGTATAAGGACAATTTGGATCGTTTAAATCACCTGTAGAAATTAATCCCATAGCGACACCGGCAACGGGTCTTTTAATAGGAACACCGGCTGCCATTAAAGACATCGTAGCGGCACAAATCGAAGCTTGCGAAGAAGATCCATTAGATTCTAAAACTTCGGAAACGACCCTTACGGTGTAAGGAAATTCTTCTTCAGAAGGCATAACTTGTAATAAAGACCTTTCTCCTAAGGCTCCATGGCCGATTTCACGACGACCAGGATTGCCCATTCTACCCACTTCACCTACTGAAAAAGGTGGGAAATTATAATGATGCATAAATCGTTTAGATTCTTCATCCGGTGTCAAATTATCTAAAATTTGTTGATCTCCTAAAGCTCCTAGAGTTGTAATGGATAAAACTTGAGTTTCACCACGAGTAAACAAAGCACTACCATGCACTCTTTCTAAAATATCCACTTGTGAATCTAAAGGACGAATTTCATCTAACTTTCGACCATCAGGTCTAATTTTATCTACGGAAATTAGACGACGAACTTCATCTTTTACAATATCATGGGTAATGGTTTCAACTTGTTTCATAACATAGTCATGTTGTTCATCGCTTTCATAGGTTTTTGCTTCATATTCATCAATAACCTTTTGGGTTAATTCATCAATTTTATTATATCTTGCAAGTTTTCCTTCAATACGACATGCAGCCACTAAATCAGCTTTGCATTTTTTAAAGACTTCTTCTTGAATGACTGGATCAATTTGAAACATTTCTACTTGCATTTTTTCTTTGCCAATTTCTGCAATAATTTGTTCTTCAAAGGCAACTAATTTTTTAATTTGTTCATGACCAAACATTAATGCTTCAAGCATCAATTCTTCACTGACTTCTTTAGCGCCAGCTTCCACCATATTAATGGCTTCTTTGGTTCCAGCAACCGTTAAATCAATTAATGATTTTTCCATTTGTTCACGGGTTGGATTGACAACAAATTTTGAATCAATATAACCCACTTTTACCCCTGCAACCGGTGTGGTAAATGGAATATCAGAAATACATAAAGCTAAACTTGAACCAAATAAAGCAGTCATTTCAGGTGTAATATCTGGATTTACAGATAATGCATAATTGACAATTTGTACTTCATTTCTGAAATTTTCATCAAATAAAGGTCGAATGGGCCGATCAATAATACGAGCCGTTAAAATTGCATGTTCACTTGGTCGACCTTCTCTTCTTAAAAAAGAACCTGGTATTTTTCCGACAGAATATAATTTTTCTTCAAAAGAAACGGTTAATGGAAAGAAATCAATTCCTGTTTTGGCTTCTTTTGCACAACAGGCTGTCGAAAGAATAGCAGTATCTTCATAACGGACTAAAGCGGCACCGTTCGCTTGTTTGGCAAGTTCTCCAACTTCCACTTTTAGAGTTCTTCCTTCAAACTCTAAACTAAATACTTTTTTCATTTTTTCACCTCAATATTTTTCAAACATTATAATTCTATCATATTTTGCATAAAATTGTTAGATACATTTATGATATTTTTAGAAAACCAAAAAAGATCGGATAATTTATATTTTTTAAATAAAAATTATTTCATAAATCGCAAAAGCAAATTCTAATTTTTACAAAATAATTCATAAAAAAATTAAAATATAAATAAAAAAGCTGTGAAACCTCGCTTTTTTTAAAAGTTAGGTTTTTTCACAGCCCTTATTTCAATTTATTTTTTCTTTGCAATGGCCTTTTTAGCAGTATCAACTAATTTAGCAAAACTTGCAAAATCATGAATTGCAATTTCTGATAACATTTTACGATTAATTTGAATATTAGCTAATTTCAAACCATACATTAATTTGCTATATGAAAAATCACATTGTTTTGCTGCTGCACCAATTCTAACAATCCATAATTTACGGAAATCTCTTTTTACTTGACGACGATCTCTATAAGCATAGCTTAAAGATTTCATCACTTGTTGATTGGCAACTCTAAATAAAGCATGTTTAGCACCACGATAGCCTTTAGCTAATTTTAAGATTTTTTTACGTCTATTTCTTGTGGCTGGTCCACCTTTTACTCTCATGTTGATTCCTCCCTATAATTAACCTTGTAATAATTGCTTGATACGTTTGTAATCACTAGGTGATACTAATCTAGCTTTTCTAAGGTGTCTTTTTTGTTTATGCGTTTTTCTTGGTGCTAAATGGGACATATAAG
This sequence comes from uncultured Bacilli bacterium, assembly GCA_947599835.1. GTDB lineage: Bacteria > Bacillota_I > Bacilli_A > RFN20 > CAG-631 > Caccosoma. The sequence goes on along the minus strand of CANQFQ010000012.1, from coordinate 10,884 downwards.
CACATTTTCTTTTTAACTTTCCGCTGCCTGTCACTTTAACTCTTTTTGCTAAGGCTCTTTTTGTTTTCATTTTTGGCATGAATGTTTCCTCCTCTATAATTATTTTTTTGGTGCGAGTATGGCAATTAAAAATTTACCATCTAAAACGGGCGCCTTTTCAACCATACCGACTTCACTACATAATTCAATAAATTCCGCAAGAATCTTTTCACCAATTTCAGGGTGAGATAATTGTCTACCACGGAACCGAACAGTGACTTTAACTTTATCTCCATCCTTTAAAAACCGACATGCATGACGTGCTTTGGTTTCGCTATCATGACGATCAATGACAGGAGATAAACGAATTTCTTTTGTATCAATTCGAACCGCTTTCTTACGAATTTCTTTTTGTTTCTTTTCTTGTTCATAACGATATTTTCCAAAATTTAATAACCGACAAACCGGTGGCGTTGCATTAGGTGCTACACATAATAAATCTAATTCAGCATCTCTTGCAATGGCTAAAGCCTCTGCACGACTTTTAACGCCTAATGAATCCCCATTTGCAGCAATTACTAAAACTTGAGGAAAACGAATTTTTTCGTTGACTAAATATTCTTCTTTTTTGGGCATCTCGTTGTTAATAATAAACACCTCTCTTTATAAAATAAAAGGATGCAATTTGCACCCTTAGAATCTCAAAACTTTATTGGTTTGTGACATTGACCTATTACTACACGCAATCAGGTGAGAAGCGGGTGCCTCTGCTTTCCACAACTTTTGTTGCTTAAATAATATAACACATCAAAAGGAAAATCGTCAAGTAGTTATTTTCAAAAGATAGTATAAAAATCGCTGAACAATGACTCTATCCTATAAAAAAGTATTTACTATTGAAATTTTAGCAAACTTAACCGATGCATTCGTTAAAGATAAACCATTAAAAAAATTAAATTAAAGTGACATAATGAATGACCCCACCCGAGGTATTCGCCGGCAATACATATTGCAATACAACACTTTCAACACTATGCGCCGCAATCGTATATTCTACAAGTGGAACTCTTCCTGTACAACGAATAGCAGTAGCACTAGAATAATACAACTCATCCTCTAAGGATTTTACATTATAAAAAATAGAACCATAATCACTCAGTACATAGCATTGCACTTTACGCGTTTGATTGCCATTATTGACAAAGGTAAAAACATCCTGATATTCAATCATCCAATTTCCAAAATCCCAGATTTGACCAGTAGGATTAGCTATATAATTAGAAAGGATGACCTCTTTTCCATCACAGATCGCATGCAAATCTACCATATCTGAGCCAATCAAATTAATATCACGATGTACTTGAGCTGATAAATGTGTTTCCCAATAAGTTCCCAATTTAACATGATTATAGCAACCTGTCACAGGTTCAAAAGGTTCATAAGATGCTTTTAACGTATCAGCATAATAAGATTCATAAGTCACTGGAAGATTTTGTGATGTTGTTAAATCATTAAATTCCCAAAAAGCATGATTATCAATCACTCCATGAATTGGACTATATCCGATTCTACCGCCAAAATCATCATTTTCACCATATCTTCGTAAATTTTGAATCTTTACATTTTCTTGATTAATTTTATTGATATTATCATAAACACAAAGTTCGCCAACCGCAACACCATTGGTAATGTTAAAGCGAACATTACCATTCACACAAGCCCCTTGATTTACATAGATATCAGCAGTTTGACGCACATTAATATGATGATAGGCATCATATGTGGTACCCCCAATAATATAAATTTGTTCTCCTTTAGGAAGCTTATAAGTAATAGGATGAAATGCTTTGGGTTGATAATTTAAATCAAAGCCTAAATAAGCATCAAACCAAGCTAATTCTGGATCATTAACAAACTGACTAGGGTCTATATCAAATTGAACTCCATAATAATCCATCCACGATTTTTCTCCCAACCATGACCCTTTTGTTTGATAACCTACGTTCATTATCGTAATATAAAGATCTTTTTCTTGTGTATTTTTGAGTCGATACCCTAGATATAATTGTTGGGTATTTGTTTTATTTTGATGTTCAAAGGTTAAAAAACATTCATTACTTAAGTCCTTATTTTGCATTAGTATGGTATTCACGACTTCTTGGGGCATACTTTCAGGAACATTTGAATACAAATACGTTCCCCCTTCTCTTTTTGTATAATTTAATTTTGCCGGTTGTAAGGGGTCTTTTTTACTATCTTTAAGGTTATATTCAATATTTTCTTTTTGAATCGGATAAGGTGTGACTCTGGTGTTATAAATGGGATAACATTCCAATTTAAATTCTTGATTTGGATTTTGAGTTAGAACCTCTAAAAAATAATTTCGATCTTTGATTAACTGAATGGAGGTATTTAAACAATGATCATGGATTAAATTTCCATTCCCATCATATAATTTTAATTCTAATGCTGGATTACAATTAAGATAATATTTATCACTGACATTGGCCTTAAATTTATAAATTTTACGAGCATTTATGCCGGAATCATCATAAATATCACTCGCATAAAACGTTGTTTCATTTGCTTGATCTTGCATTACATAATTGGGATCTTCATAATAAGGTTTTTCCTCACTATGATTATGTTTCGTACAGCCAGGAATAAAAATAGAAAGGATAAGACAAACTAGACTAAAAAACTTTTTATCCATAATATCAGCTCCTACATGTTATACCTCTATCCATAAAAATTATAGCAACTTATTTTTCAAGAATAAAGCATTATTTACAATCAAAAAAGAGGCTAAGCCTCTCTTTCAAATGTTTTATAGAAATAACCATAACCGCTTGCTTCTAAATCAAATTTAATGCTACTAATTATAGTTTCATTATTGCTATCATATCCAATTTGAAAAGTAATCGTACCTGATACATATTCATCACCTTGAATAGTTAATGGAAAAATCAAAACAATTTTTCCATTTTCTATTTTATAAGTAAATGAAGCAATTTGAGATACTGTTGGAGTAGCACTCCAATAATTAGATTTAGAGGCAGTTATAGTGGCTGTACCATCTACATTGAATTTTAAAGTATAGGTTACATCAACATAATCATAGCTATCAGCATCATATTCATAAATTTCACAAACAAAGCCATTGCCTGTAACTAATAATCTTTTTAAATCTTCATCAGATAGTGGTTCAACAACATCAATTTCTTTAGTTGCGCTTACTGATTCAACATCATCATCTTGAACATTTATTACATATTTACCTTTTTGAGTTACAACAAACGAATATTTTCCATCTTTATTAGGCTGTAAAGTTTGAACTGTTTCATTAGGTGCTGTAACTGATACAGTAAATGTGTCATCCGTTTCTTCGGGTGTGTAACCTATTTCAAATTCAACAGTATCATTTAAATTATATGTTTCCGAACTGCTTTTTAAAGAAATATAAATATAAGTTGCAGCTGGGGCAGATACTATTACATCCACCTCTTTAGTTATTCCACCAGTACTTACAAACACTAAATGAGATTGGCCAGATTTTTTAATGTTTCCATTTAAATCAACAATCGTTTCATTACTGCTAAATTGAATAGTTAAATCAACATCAATGGCAGTTGATGGAACCACATTTTTAGCTACACCACGAAGCTTATTTCCAGCCACCAAAGCATTAGGTTCAACTTCTTCATAATAATAAGAAGAACTGGTTTCTAATTGTAAATCAAACGAAGTCGCTACAAACATTCCAGGATTAATAGCACTTTCAGCCGCATCAGCTTTTGCACCATAACTAAATTCATAGCTATATGAATAATAAGCAATATCTTTGTAGAGTTCTTGGTAGATTTGATATTCCTGTTCTTTAAAATAATATGTTAATGTAGTAATGTAATCATTATTATCTAATTCAAATTGGAAGCTGCATTCAAGTTGATTATCATGACTACTATCCAATTCATTGCTAGTTGTATAAATAGTTGTTTCAAGTAAAATAGTATTTCCTTGCTTTTTAACTATTCCATTTGAAGCAACGACAGCATCATTAATAAATTCTTTAAAACTTGAAAAGATATTTAAACTGATTTTTTTATTAACATCTGTTTTAGCAATTTGTGTATTTTCGTTAGTTACTATATCAACGAGTTCATACCTATTCATAAAAGGTTTGGGTTCACTACTATCAATCAAAATATCATAGAAATAATTAGGTTTTTCTTCATATAAACCTAAATATTGTTGCAAATCAGTGGTTATTGGTGATGACCATTCATCACTTTTAATTTTTGTATAACTATTAACTATGTGATTATCATCATAAGCGACAACACTTCCGCTTTCTTTATAATTTTCAGTATAACCTGAATAATAAATATATTCTTTTTCATATTCAACATTAGAAATTTCTTCAACTTCTTTATTGGAAAAACTTTCGATAAAATCGAGTAATTCATCAATATTTGTTAAATTTTTTTCTTCTTGAACAATTGATGAACTACTAGCAGAACTATCTGCTGAAGTGGTAGATGAACTACTAGTAGAACTAGATAGAGTACTAGTAGAACTTTCTTGAGATGGGTTAGTTGTTGAAGATGAACTATTTAAACTACTTGATGAAGATAAGTTACTAGATTTTTTATCATCTGTACCACAAGCACTTAATAGTAAAGCAACGAGTAAACTTGTAAATATATATCTTTTTTTCATGTTTTTTCCTTTCTTTTTAATTTTCTTTTATAAATGTGCCAGCATATTCAAATGCCCAATAATCATATGAAGAAAATCGCAATTCAAGTCTTAAAGACAAACCATCTAAAGCAACATCAGCTATATTATTTCCATCATATGCATATGTTATTTCTGTTGTGTTAGGTGTAACAGTTGATAAATGAATTGTTACATTGTTTGCTGTAATTGTTATAGACCAAGTAAATGTGAATTCATAGTCATAGAAGAAACTGCCAGTCAAATCAGCATTAAATTGTACATATTGTTCTGACTGTGATTGATTTATCCATTTACCAATAACTGCTTGATTAATTTGTTCAGCACTTAATTTTTCTGTTACTGTTAATGTTAATGAATCTGTAATGGTTGGTTTTCCTTTAGCTGTGATTGTAATCGTTGCAGTTCCTGCTTCTAAACAATGAACAATAGGATCACCAGCATCATCAAAATCAACCTCTATGATTTCTGGATGATCAACATGCCAATCTAATTCTTCTCTTACATTATCAGGATTCCAATAAACATATAAGTTATAAGTTTCGCCTTTATAATAATGTAAACTATAGCATTTTAGTTCAACTGAAGTAGCATCTGGAATGAACACTGTTACATCAATTGTTTTTTCTATTCCCGTAGTTGAACTAACTGTTAAAGTTGTACTACCCGCACCAACGGATCTAACTACCCCATATTCATTTACTGATACAACATCGTTATTAGCACTAGAAACAATTTTGAGTTCAGTATCTAGAGCTTTTTCAGGAACAACTGATATAGCACTAGCATCCACATAGCAATCAATTGGTATTTCATTAGGATTAACATTATAAGTATCTAAATCTCGATTAGTAACCAATAGTTGTACTTCATAATCTGTAAGCCAATAATCCGTAGGCACCAAAGGATAATTGCTATTTATCTTATTTTTAGCACCTCTAGTAATAACTATTTCATCTTCAATTGAACCATAATCTATTTCAATTTGAGTTTCGTCATCAATATATTTCATTTCATAAACTAGATTATAACGTTTTAAAAAACCATCTTTTTCAAAATCTAAATCAAGAGAAACATTAAAAGGATAAATTCCATAATCATCAGCACTTTCGCCTTCAGATTCTAAATGGTAACTAAAACTTTTATCAGCTTTGATATCAGGATCAAGTAAACCATTAATACTGTTCATATAATTCAAATAACGCCTAACAAAATCAGATGCTGTAGTATTTGAATAATGAATGACATCTTCCATTTTTATTTGTGTTGTATCAGTTACATTTTCAGTAATATCAAGAACAACAGCATAGTCTCTATCTTTTCCAATGCCATAATCAATTACTTCATAATATTTATCGTTATAAACGCCTCGAAAAGCCTGATACGTATCATTTTCTTCTGGATATTGACTTACAAATTCATCGGTCATTTCATGAGTTATCTGTTCACTTCCCGTTAAATAAGCAAAAGGGCCTTCATAAACGGTTAAGGTTTCGTTAGTGATAGTCGTTTCAATAGACCACATCTTAGTAGTAATCTCCTTAGTATGTCGAGTTGAAGATTTAGTTTCTTGTTCTTCAAGATTATAAGAAACTCCCCCTTTAACAAATAAGTTTTTTAGTTTTGCTAATGTAATAGGAACTTCGAAGTCTACTATTTCTTTACTACTACTTGAATTAGTTGATGAACTTTTAGTATCATTACAACCAGCAACTAATAAAAAAGGTAAAAGAAATAAAAATAATTTATTCTTTTTCATATGTTTTTCCCTTCCTTTAAGAATATATAATTAGGTAGATTTTAACATTAAATCCAATTGCATTCAACAGATTTTTTTGTTTTTTTATTGTGGGATGATTTTTTGCAAGTTCGAACAATTCACTTATTTATCGTAATTTAGGCATTATTTTTTGTGTATTTTTCAATCTATTTTCATACAAATTTTATCGATTTTACCGATATTTCTTTAATGTTATAATATTTATTTTCTATTGGCAGAGAAAAATGTTGATGTTTCAAAAAAATATATTTTATTTTGGTAAGCTATTAACAAAATAATCACCAAAAATTTAAAAAAAAGGAGATTAACAAACGCATTTTTTTGATCTTGATACTTTAAGAGTTCGACATTTTTGCAAAGACCCTATTACGATATCGTTTTTAAATTTTCGAAATTGTAAAAAAAATCGAGATATTAAACCTCGATTTTTTTACATTTTATAGTTATGTTTTAATTACTTTTTAAGTAATTCTTTCATTTCTTTTTTATACACTTCCACACCGGGTTGATTAAATGGATTAACTTCTAATAGATAAGCTGAACAAGCACAACTTACCATGAAAAAATAAAATAATTCACCCAGATGATATTCATCAAGTTTTTCAAGTTCGATGACAATATTTGAGCGATGTCCAAGGCAATGGGCTTTAAGGGTAGAATCAATGGCAATATCATTGACATAAGAAATCTTTTTATTTACTAGATAGTTAAGATGATCCGCATCATTTTCCATTTCGGGAATTGTAATATCTCCTTGATAATTTCTTAAACGAAGCGTTGTTTCAAAGAAAATATCATGGCCTTCTTGACAGAATTGACCCATGGAATGTAAATCCGTAGTAAAACATAAACTAGCAGGTAGCAACCCTTGATTTTGTTTTCCTTCACTTTCTCCAAATAATTGTTTTAACCATTCATTGAACATATTGAGATGCGGTTCATAATTAATAAAAAATTCTACGGATTGCTTATTTTTAAAATGTAAATAACGGGTTAATGCATATTGATAAGCAATATTATGGGGTTGACGATAAGTCACCATTGCGGCTTTAACCCCTTCAATAAAGGCTTTAATATCTAACCCGGCACAGGCCATAGGAAATAAACCTACAGGCGTAATCACTGAATAACGGCCCCCAACATCATCTGGAATGATAAATGTTGTATAACCTTTGCTGTCTGCTAAAGGTTTTAAAGCTCCTTTTTGTTGGTCTGTTGTGGCAAAAATAAATTCATGTGCTCTTTCTTTCCATACTTTTTCTACTAAAGGTTTTAAAAAGCGAAAAGCGATTGCGGGTTCAATCGTAGTTCCTGATTTTGAAACAACATTGACCGCAATTTTTTTATCTTTTAAATATTCTACAACTTGACTTACATAATAAGGCGATAAAGTATTTCCTAAATATATTATTTCTAATCGATCTTTTTTAAATAAGCCATTTATCGCATCAATCGCGGCTCTTGCGCCTAAGTAACTTCCACCAATTCCAATAACAACTAAAACTTCACATTCTTCACGAACTTTATTAGCTAAGCTTTGAATTTTTTCTAAAAAAGATGAATCTAGACCATTTGCATAGTCCAACCAACCTAGAAAATCATTCCCTAAGCCTGTTTTATTTTGAATCATTTGATGAATCGTTTGAATTTTGTTTTCATAATTTGCCATTTGTTCTTTGCAAAAGGCTCTACTTAAATCTAATTTAATCATTTTTTTACTTCTTCCTTTTCTATTTCTGCTTCAATCCATTTGGGTAATTGAACGGCAAGAGGTGTAAAATCTTTCAAATTGCGACTTTTATTTTTTGTCGTTTTATTTAAATATGTCACACTTTGATAACGATTGCGTTCGAATAAAGCTTTGATTGAAAGTTTTAAATGTTTTGCTTCTTTGTCATAACTTAAAACTTTAGCCTCTAAAAGATCATCTACCTTAGCAATTTGATTCACATCTTTTACAAACCCATAAGAGATTTCTGAAATGTGAATTAATCCCGTAACGCCATCATTTTCTTGTGTTTTAACGAATAATCCATAAGGTTGTGAGCCAACGACAACAACTTTAATAATATCCCCCATTTTATATTCCATTGGCATTCACCTCTTATCCCTGAAATATTATAACGAATTTTTATAAATTTTACAATTTATAATGCAAAATAATAGAAGAGATGTGTTATAATATTTTTCTAGAAGAAAGAAGGTCGTTATTATGGATGAAAAGCAAACAAAAGAAAAAATCATGATGGTTCTCGAAAAAATTCGTCCCTTTATCAATCACGATGGTGGCGACTTGGAATTTGTTGATTTTAAAGATGGAATCGTCTATGTCAAGTTATTAGGTGCTTGTGCTGGTTGTTCGATGATTGATAGTACTTTGCAAGATGGAATTGCAAATCTATTAATGGAAGAAGTCGATGGTGTCTTAGGCGTTATGAATGTGAGTGATGACACAGCTATAAATCCAACCAACGAATAGGTCGAATATTTAGATTACTAATCATATATTTATAAAAACTTTTTACCTTTTGCATATGCTTTTCTTGGGCTTGAATAGCTTGGTAAATTCCTTCCGTATAATCATAGTTTTTATCTAAATAAATATCTTCTAAAATATCAAATACAGACACTGGAAAAAGAATTCTTGCCAAAAGATACTGATATTCACTGATTTTATACCGATATTGTGTTGTGATTTGAATTAATTGATTCAATGTGATTATATCATTTTTATAAAGTTCTGCTAAATCACGGCCACTATGATCAAAAATTAGATTAAAGGGATTAAAAATTTCCCATTTATCTAATTTTTTTATTCTTCGATGGGTTAAAGTCGTCACGAAATATTCTTTAAAATCAATTTTTAAATCACTCATATATTGTAATGCATTTTCAGCCATACCAATGGCATACATTGCATATTCATATAAATCTTTATGTGCTGGATTATCAAAATTCAAAATTACTAAACATTGATTTTCTAAATATTCTATTCTTTGTTCCCATAAAGTAATAATCTCATCTAAATTTAATCTACCTTGATTATAATTTTGATAAATCATATGCATTTTTTGCAATGTATCTAGCTGGATATCCCCTATTTTATAAGTTAATAAAATAATATTTGTGGCATCATTTAATGAAATATATTGGTTATATCGGTTCTTTACAAAATAAACAATATCATCCTCAAAATTTTGTCTTAATGAAATTAAAAAATCATCTAATTTTGAAATATTGCTTTCACTTTCTGTCGTTGAAATCAATATAAAACGATAATTTTGATAATCAAAGTGGCTATCGATAATATCCTTTACATTATAGCCATAATAGTCAAAGATAAAAGATTGCATTTTTTTCACCTCATTTTATTGGAATTACAAAATTATCTGATAATGCATTATTTCCCTGATAATAAGTGGGTACCATTCCGGTCACCACTTTAATAGCTATGGGAATTTCATAATTCATTTCATTGTCCGCAGCCGCAAGTGGAATTACCACTTGCATTTTTATTTTTAAAGTAGCGACAACTTCTATGAGGGCATTATTGATTCCATATTGACTCACTCTACTTTCGATGAAACTCGTAATCTCGCCTAATACTGTAAATCTAACGGGAAGTTTGGGTCCAAAATTAGCGAGCAAGGCATTATGAAAAGCCATTCCGTAAGGAATTTCATAAATAATTCCTTTAGATAGTAAATTGGTATCCACCTCCAACCCTAATCGATCATATTCAATATGTTCAATATTTCCTTCTTCAATATATTTTAAATTACTATAAACACTATTAGCGGCTTTAGAAGTAATTTTATTAATGACATATGTATTAAACTCGATACTGCTTGCAATTCCATTTTCTTGATACTTTACTTTGATGATTTCATCCTTTTCTAAATCCGTTAAAATGGTGGTTTGAACGGCCTTATTTACTAAAGCTGTCGACAATTTATTCGTTTGCATTTTTGCATAATTTAAAAAAGTAGGATAAAGTAATTTTGCCGAAATATGAAACGTAAGTGTCACACAAATGAAAATACTTAAAGTAATTAATGTGAGTTTCCGAATCACATTAAAATTATTTTTTTTATAATAAGTGATTGTTTGTTTCATAACAAAAAAGCCACCTCAAGCAAATATATGCTTGAAAGTGGCGAAGATATGATTTTAAATTATCCAATACTATCGTCCATATTTAATTTAAGTAATTGATTGAGTTCGACGGCATATTCCATCGGTAATTCCTTTGAAAAAGGTTCGATAAAACCCATAACAATCATTTGCATAGCTTGTTGTTTTGATAAACCTCGACTCATTAAATAAAAGAGTTGCTCGTCAGAAATTTTAGAAACCGTCGCTTCATGTTCAATAATGGATTGATTATT
>CANQFQ010000011.1 GCA_947599835.1 uncultured Bacilli bacterium | reverse complement strand
TTTTTTAGAATATTTTTATGATATAATGTTGCATGTTTGAATGAAGAAGGTGAAGCAAGCAATGATTAAAGATTTAACTAAAGGAAATCCTGTCAAAGTTTTGATTGTTTTTGCTTTACCTATGTTACTCTCGATGGTTTTTCAACAAATGTATAATTTAGCCGATTCAATTGTTGCAGGTAATTTTGGAGGAGTTAAAGCCCTCGGTGCTTTATCTGCTTCCACTCCAGTAACCAATTTATTTGTTGCGATTGCGGTGGGTGGAACTTTAGGAAGTTCAGTAGTGATATCTAACTTATTTGGTGCTAAGGACTATAAGAAATTAAAAACTACGATTTCAACGGCAATTATTTCACTTATTGTGATTGCATTTATTTGTACTATCGTGGGTATTTTTATTGTAAAACCCATATTAGAAATTTTAAATACTCCTGAAAATGTAATGCAAGATGCAAAAAGCTATTTGCAAATTTATATTTTTGGTTTTTTCTTTTTATTTATTTATAATATTGCAAATGCTATTTTTACAGGGCTTGGCGATTCAAAAACCACATTATATTTATTGATTGGCTCTTCGGTATCAAATATTGGCTTGGATATTGCGTTTGCTTATCTTTTTAATAATGTTGTTTTAGGTGTGGCATGGGCCACATTTATTGCTCAAAGTATTGCTTCAATGGTAGCAATTTTATTGTTAATTCATCGATTAAAAAGTATTACAGTTACAGAAAAATATGAAAAATTTGATTGGCAACAATTAAGAGCAATGATGAAAATTGCGATTCCAAGCGTTTTACAACAATCTTTTGTTTCTATCGGACAATTAATGGTTCAATCCCTAGTAAATGGCTATGGAACGGAAGTATTAGATGGTTATGCCACGGCGTTAAAAATTAATTCATTAGCAATCATGTCTATTTTTACATTAGCGAATTCAATGTCGAGTTATACTGCTCAAAACCTCGGTAATCAAGATATAGAAAGAGTAAAAAAAGGCTATCATATTATGTTAATCTTAAGCCTTAGTTTGATTGCTTTCATTGTTTTCATCGTATTAATCTTTTCTAAGCAAATTATTTCATTATTTATTCAAGGTACTGAAGGAGAAGATATTCATGCGGTAATTAAAGCAGGACAACGATTCTTAATTCTAGTAGTTCCTTTTTATTTCTTCGTTACCATTAAAATTATTAGTGATGGCGTTTTAAGAGGAGCAAAGCAAATGAAGGCATTTATGTTTTGTACGTTATTAGATTTAGTCATTCGTGTGGGTGTTTCTTATGCTTTATCGACTGCCCTTGGCTATGATGCCATTGGTGTTGGCTTTGAAATTGGCTGGGTAATTTCTATGATAGCATCTTTTTTATGTTATTTTTCCTATATGAAAAAAATGAAGCATTCAATCTTGGCAATGACAAAATAAAAAAGAAATCATTTGATTTCTTTTTTTAATTTTTTGCGAGTCCGGGTTCCGTTGTTAATTGAATTTTTAGTCGATTGTAAATATTATTATCTGCATAGTGAAGAATAGTAGATGCATGGGCTTGAGCATTGGCTAATTTATCTAATTGTCTTAAAACCAATTCGGCGATAGGATTGGTGGTTGCAGAAACCGCTAGAATTAATAAAACTTCATTGGCATGTAAACGAGGATTATGATGTCCTAAACGATTCAATTTTAAGTGAATAATAGGATCTAAAACTGAAGGGGATAAAATCAATAAATCTTCTGAAATTCCCGCTAAATATTTCAATGCATTGATTAAAGCTGCAGCAGGTGCTCTTAAGAGTTTAGAACTTTTTCCTGTAATTATCGTACCATCGTTTAGTTGAATTGCCATAGTCGTTACATTTTCTTTTTGATGTTTTTCGAGACATGCTTTAACGCAAGGTCGATCCTCTAACAAAGCATGAATTTGATTCATAATAGCGTAGGTTTTATCGACAGCACTATCCGGAAATTTTCCCAATTTATTTTTAACAATACTATCTAAATAACGACGAATAATTTCTTGTTTACAAGCCTCAGTGGCCACTTCTTCATTGATAATGCAATAACCGGCCATATTTACCCCCATATCCGTGGGAGATTGATAAGGACTCGTTCCATAGATGCGTTCAAACATCACTTTTAAAACGGGAAAAACTTCAATATCACGATTGTAATTTACGGCGACTTTATTATAGGCACTTAAATGATAAGGATCGAGCATATTGATATCATTTAAATCGGCGGTTGCTGCTTCATAAGCGAGATTTACAGGATGTTGTAGGGGAATATTCCAAATCGGAAAAGTTTCAAATTTAGCATAACCGGCTTTAATTCCTCTTTTATATTCATGATAAAGTTGGGATAAACAAGCGGCCATTTTGCCACTTCCAGGACCTGGAGCAGTGACAATTACTAAAGGTTTCGTTGTTTTAACATATTCATTTTTGCCAAACCCTTCATCGCTTAAAACAAAATCAATATGTAAAGGATATCCCTCAATATAATAAGATTTATAAACTTTATGGCCCATATTTTTAAGTTTAATCATAAAACTATGTGCATTGGATTGATTATCATATTGGGTAATCAAAATACTTCCGTTTGTAAGGCCAATTTCGTTAAAAGATTCAATTAAACGCAGCACTTCGTTTTCATAAGTAATAGCGGTATCATTGCGTATTTTATTGGATTGGATATCATTGGCATTTGCCACAATAATAAATTCGGTTTGTTCTTTTAATTGTTGTAACATGGTGATTTTTGCATTGGCAAGAAATCCCGGTAAAACACGCGAAGCATGGTAATCGTCAAATAATTTACCGCCCACTTCAAGATAAAGTTTATTATCAAATTGACTGATTCTTTTTTGAATTTCTTTTGCTTGAATTTCAATATATTTAAGATTATCAAAAGCAAGACCTTCCATTTTTTATCATCCTCCAATGCTAATTTTAAAAACTTGAACAACATTTTTGTTTGGCACAAAATACCCCTTAATTATAAAAAAATAAAAAAAATATTATAAGCATTTATTTAATAAAAGAAATATGGTAAAATGTTTACAAAGACGATTGAAAAGGAATGAGAAATCATGAATAAAAACTTATTATGTGGTGCCGCTGTGCTCATGGCTTTAGGCGGGGGTCTTAGTGGTTGTAATCAAACGACGAAAAAGTCTAGTGACAACAAAACAAGTAGTTCAAACAAAATTAATTATCAAGAATTAATCGATTCTTATTGGTTAGATACTTATGCAGATAATTCAACAGGTTTCGGGTCCAAAGAAGATGTTAAAAAGATGAATACTTATATCGATAATGTTTTGATTACAACACCAGAATTATTATTTACCAAAGATGTTAAACATGTTTTTTATAATCAAAGTAATGCACGTGTTGTGAGCATGGCTGATGGTTATACATTTTCATTTCCTACAACGGAGATGACAGTTGATGCTAGTTTATCTAAATTAAGAACAAAATATTTGATGGATGATGGCATTTTAACGGTCACTTATGAAGATCAAAATCCTTATGGTAATACAACTGAAACTCCGAAAGGAACACCGCATGGGTGGGAAACCTATTTGACAGAATGGATACAACGTTTTATTAATAGTCCCGATTTTATTTTAGTGAATAAATTAGCTTATATTCAAATTCCAGTTCATGAGGCAAATTATCGAGGATTGTATGATATGTATGGTTGGGATATTGAAATTCAAGAAGCTTCTAAGATTGAATATCCTTATTACCATCTTCGTATTTTACGTCCAAAGGATGATTATATTCGTTATTACTTTTTTGTTTTAAAATCCAAAGTCCGTGAAACAACTCAAATCGATATGGTGATGAATTCCTTTAAAGTGTTAACGCGACAAGGTGTTTTAAAAAATATTCAACAAGCTTATGATTTAAAGATTCCAACCCATTGGAATAGTGAAACGAAGGCTTATTATGAAAAACTTCAAAATCAAAGCTATGTGGATTGGGGATTCTTTTCTTATAGTATGCCAAGTGATACGGTTTCTAGTAGTGAATATGAAAATCAAGGTCAAAGAATTCTTGCTGAAAAAAAACGATTAGAAGAAGCGTTCGATTATAAATATGATATTTTACCGACCTACATGCATATTGGTTGGCAAAATGATAATCAAAATAATGATACTAGTAAAATGCCATTCCACTATTTTCCAAAAAGAATGGCCAAGGCCATGGCTAATGGAAATGGCTTTGATGGTAAACCAGTATTGCAATTTACTTATCAATTTACCTTACACAATAATACGGATTTGGAAGGTTATACACCAATGTTTGATATTTTGAGAGGTGTTTATGATAATCATTTTAGAATGTTAGCACAAAACATCAAAGAATACCAAAAGCCAGTTTTATTTAGATTAAATAATGAAATGAATACTGACTGGACAAGTTATTGTGGCATGATAACCTTAATGGATCCTGACATTTTTATTCAAACTTGGATTCATTTATATAATATTTTTGAAGAAGTAGGCGTAGATAATGCGATATGGATTTTTAATCCGATTGCAGTTTCTTGCCCATATAGCAATTGGGGCGATTATTTAAACTATATGCCAGGCAGTGAGTATGTTCAATTATTAGGACTTACGAGTTATGAAATGGGAAATGATAAACAAAACTATCGTTCTTTTGAAGATCATTATCAAACTTTATTTGCAAAAAATAGTCCTTATTTTGATAATTTTCCAGCCATCATTTCGGAATTTGCAGCAGGAGCTGGTGGTGAATATCAATTCAATTATGATAAGGACCAATATGAAAAAACAGAAGCCGGAAGAAACCAAGATAAACAAAC
Source organism: uncultured Bacilli bacterium (assembly GCA_947599835.1). Lineage (GTDB taxonomy): Bacteria > Bacillota_I > Bacilli_A > RFN20 > CAG-631 > Caccosoma. Next base: position 48,083 of record CANQFQ010000011.1, on the reverse strand, counting down.
AGCTTGGGTAAATGAAATGTTTCGTTACTTTAATGCAACCGATAAAGATAGTTTCCCATTTGTTAAAAATATCAAAGCAGCGGTTTGGTTTAGTTGTAATGATGTCGTTAGTTTACCTGATGAAAGCAATCCTTCGCAAACGAAATCCTATTCCTACAACTTTTTGAAATTAGATGAAAGTTTGACATCCACATTAGAAGCGATGAAACAAGGCTTGCAGCAAAATAAGTTGCTAAAGGAAAATGCGTAAAGATAAGTATTAGAGCATGTTTTATGAATATGCTCTTTTTGTTGAAAATAGAATAAAGATCATGTTCTATATTTTAACTTGATTTTATCGGGGGGGGTTATAATTAATGATGAAAGGAAGTGGCCATATGGAAATTGTCTTAGAGGCAAAAAATCTTAAAAAGACTTTTAAACTTTCTAAAAAACAACAAAAATTAGAGGCTACGAAAGAAACTGTAAAAGTGGCCGTCGATGATTTATCTTTTGAACTTTATCAAGGTGAAATTTATGGCTTATTAGGCCCAAATGGTGCGGGAAAAACGACAACGCTAAGAATTATTTCCACATTAATAAAACCAGATGTAGGTGAAGTTTTTGTGCATGGTTATAATATTTGCAAAGAAGCAACAAAAGTCAGACATTGTATTGGTTTTTTGACAAGTGAATTGAAGTTGGAAAGTTTTTTTACACCTAATTATCTTTATGATTTCTTTTCATCGTTGCATGATGTTGATCCACAAATGGCAAAGCAAAGAAAAGAAATGTTATTTAAAAAATTTGGCATTGATCAATTTGCAGAAGTTAAAGTTGAAAATTTATCGACAGGAATGAGACAAAAAGTATCTTTAGTGATCTCTCTTGTGCATGATCCAGATATTATCGTTTTTGATGAACCCACAAATGGGTTAGATGTTTTAACCGCAAAAATGGTGACTGATTTTTTAAAAGAGTTAAAACAAGAAGGAAAAACCATTTTGATTTCTACACATATTTTTAGTTTGGTTGAAAAAATATGCGATCGTGTCGGCATTCTTATTAATGGAAAAATGATTCTATCACAACCCTTAAAAGATTTAACTAGTGAAAAATCTTTAGAAGATGTTTTCTTTGATATTTATCAAAAAGAAATGGAGGGAAAAGTGTTATGAAACATATTCTTACCATAATGAAAAAAGAGTTTGCTCGTTTTTTTAAAGACCGAAGAATGGTATTTTCCGTATTAATTCTTCCAGGATTACTCATTTTTATTTTATATAGTATCTTAGGTTCTTCCATTTCTAAGCAAATCACTCAAGAAAATAATAAAACCGCAATCGTATATTTAATTGATGAATCTTCGATGATTAGAAGTAAAATGGAAGAAATTCCAAATTTAGAACTTAAAAGTGAAATCAACGATCCTAAAAAATTGGATGCGCTGTTTGATCAATTAGAAAACAAAAAAATTGACATTATCATGGAATTTAGCCCGAATTTTGATGAAAATATCGGTCAAGAAGAATTGCCTGAAATCTCAATTTATTATAATTCGAGTAATTCAATTTCAATGAGTGCGTATACGACCATTAATACTTTATTAGATAGTTTACAACATCAATCCCTTTTTCATACGAATTTGCATAGTGATATTCAATACGATGTGGCTTCCAATGAAGAGGTGATGGGTTCTATATTCGGTATGATTTTACCATTTTTAATTATTGCTTTAATGTTTAGTAGTTGTATTTCAGTGGCTCCGGAATCCATTGCCGGTGAAAAGGAAAGAGGAACCATGGCAACATTGTTAGTGACACCGATTAAAAGAAGTGAAATTGCCATTGGAAAAGTACTAAGTCTAAGTATCATTGCTGTTTTATGTGCTTTAAGCAGCTTTCTAGGGACGATTGCTGCACTACCATCGATGATGAATCAAATGATGGTAGATACAGCAACCACAATGGAAATTGAAATTTCTTATCAATTGAAAGATTATTTACTTTTGTTGTTCATTATTATTTCTACATTACTTGTTTTAATAGGAATCATCAGTATTATTTCATCGTATGCTAGATCGGTAAAGGAAGCGACGACGTTGATTGCCCCATTTATGATTTTAATTATGGTTGTCGGGATTTTTTCAATGTTTACAGAACAAAATGAGTCCCATCATGTAGCGCTTTACTTTATTCCTATATTTAACAGTTTGATTGCTATGCGGGATGTTTTTACCTTTAATATCCATGTACTTCCGATTTTAATTACGATTTTGAGTAATTTCGTTTATGCTTCTATCATTATTTATTTAGTCACTTTAATGTTTAAAAGTGAAAAAGTGATGTTTGGTAGATAAAAAAAGAAAATAAAAAAGGACAAAGACTATGAAATCATTTTCTCAATTCGATTGAGAGGATTACATGTCAATGTCCTTTTTTTTATGATTCACTTTATCTTGCAATCAAAAAAATCAAAGATCCGATGTAGAATAAAAGATAACAACCACTCACGATGGTATTCACGATAAAGAAAGTTCGATTCAAATTTCTTAATTTATAAAAAATAATAGCAAGGATTAAATCGATGAGCGTCATTACAGAAGAAACAGCTAGAGAAATTAAAAAAATAGGAAAAGTAAAGAATAAGGCAATACCTTCCAGGTCTTTTCCTCTATAAATCGTATCTAAAATATTACTAAAAAAGACAGCTGTGATAATCATTAATAGGGTGCATATTGCAAGAAAAATACTTAAGCCAATGATTGATGTTTTATTTTTTTTCATAGATTACCTCTTCTTTATTGTTATTTTATATATTTAATATATGTCAAAATTAAAAAAATATCAATTAGGAATTCGCACATTCAATTAGAGTTGACAAAAAGAGAATGGTATCATATACTATATATGAACAAATGTTCACATGTTTGCAGAAAGGATGATTCAATGAAAAAACATATTTGTACAAGTCAAACGGATATTTTAAATTCAAGTTTGGCCAATGATTTACCAAGTATCGATACCTTCAATGCTATGGCAGAGTTGTATAAAACTTTTGGAGATTCAACAAGACTTAGAATTATGTATCTTTTATTAAATCAAGAAATGAATGTATGCGATATTGCTTTATGCCTAGAAATGACTCATTCGGCCATTTCACATCAATTGTCTGTACTCAAAAAACTGCAATTAGTGAAATATCGTAAAATAGGCAAAAATGTAACTTATAGTTTAGCTGATTATCATGTTTCTATTCTAATTGCTACGGCCTATGAACATATAAATGAATAGGTGGTGAGCATATGAGTTGTTGTGAACACGAACATTGTCATACAGAACACAAGGAAAACAGAAAATTAACCACGATTTTTTTATTTGTTAGAGTGGCTCTAGCCATTTTATTTTGTGGATTAAGTTTCCTTCCTATATTTGAAAAATTAATATGGCAATACGTTTTAAATATTTTAGCCTATTTATGGGTAGGTTATGATGTGTTATACCATGCGGTTAGAAACATTTTAAAGAAAGAATTCTTTGATGAAAATTTTTTAATGTCATTAGCCACGATTTTGGCCTTAGTAATTAAAGAATTTCCTGAAGCTGTTGCTGTCATGGTACTTTATCAAATCGGTGAATTTTTTCAAGATTTGGCCGTTGATAAATCCAAAGATTCCATTTTAGAGTTATTTGAAATCAAGGATGAATTTGCAATCAAAGTCGTCAATCAAAAAGAGGAAAAAGTCGAAATTGAAAAAATAGAAGTCAATGATCTTCTTTTAGTTAAACCAGGAAATAAAATTCCTGTTGATGGCGTGATTGTTCATGGCAAGAGTCGACTAAATATGGCTCAATTAACCGGTGAAAGTATTCCTTATGAAGTTGCTGAAGGCGATGAAGTACTAAGTGGTAGTTTAAATATTAATAGTGCTCTTTACATTAAAACTTTAAAAAAATATCATGAATCTACAACTTATAAAATGCAAGAAATGATAAAAAATGCAAGTAAAAATAAGGCAAAAAGCGAAAAATTTATTACTAAATTTTCTAAGATATATACACCAATTGTTATTTTCTTAGCTTTCATCGTAGCTTTTGTAATTCCTTTATTTTTAGGATTTCAACAATATTTTACGACTTATTTGCATCGCGCCTTAACATTTATGATTATTTCTTGTCCTTGTGCTTTAGTTATTTCTATCCCATTATCTTTTTTTGCGGGTATTGGCAAATGTGCTAAAGAAGGAATTCTTGCAAAATCTAGTCAAGCGATTGAAAGTTTTGCAAAGGTCAAAGGCATTGCTTTTGATAAAACGGGAACATTGACTAAAGGAAACTTTACCATTGTAGAACAAAATAGCGTAAATTTGAATTTATTTGTCCATTTATTATATCAAGTAGAATCTCAATTTGATCATCCAATTGCCCAATCTATCGTTAAATTTTATCAAAATCAAGTAAAAGAAAAATGGGTAATTGAAAATGTTTTAGATATTCCAGGTTATGGGATTACCGCGACTTATCAAAATAAAAAAATTGTTATTGGGAATGAAAAACATTTAAAAAAATATCATATTGCTTTACCAAAAACAAAGCAAAACGGAACAATTATTTATGTTGCCTATGATAGTCAATATTTAGGTTATGTAGTTTTAGCAGATACATTAAAAGAAGAGGCAAAAGATACACTATCGGTGTTGATGAAAAAGGAAAAATTAAATACCTATTTGATTAGTGGCGATAAAAAAGAAGTCGTAGAAAACATCGCACAACAACTATCAATGGCAAATTATTATTATCAAATGCTGCCAGAAGATAAAGTCAATGTCATTCATAAAATTCAAAAAGAAACAGGACAACCCGTTGCCTATGTTGGAGATGGAATTAATGATGCCGCTTGCTTAATGGAAAGTGATGTAGGAATTGCAATGGGTGGATTAGGAGCCGATTTGGCCATAGAAAGTGCGGATTTAGTTCTTATGGATGATTCTTTAGTTAAATTAAGTAAGGGCCATCAAATCGCTAAAAAAACTTTATTGATTGCTAAGGAAAATATTATTTTTGCCTTATCCATTAAATTCATTGTATTGATTTTAGGCGCGGTAGGGTATGCTCCAATGTGGATTGCAATTTTATCTGATGTTGGGGTTTGTTTATTAGCTATTTTAAATTCTTTACGTATTTTATCTACAAGAATTAAATAAAATATGATATGATAATAATCGATAAGAAAAACTTATCGATTATTTTTTTGTGAGGCAAATATCCATGGATGTAAAAACAATGATTTTTTATTTAATCGGTGGCTTGGGAATCTTTCTTTTTGGCATGAATCTTGTAGGTAAGTCCTTAAAAGATTTAGCTGGAAATCGTTTAAGAAAGATTATTGAAAAATCCACAAATACCCCCTTAAAAGGTATTGGTGTTGGTTTTTTAGTCACTGCAATTATTCAATCTTCTTCGGGAACGACTTCTTTAGTTGTGGCCTTGGTTGCTGCTAGTTTAATGACATTATCGCAAGCGATGTATGTCATTGTAGGTGCAAATATGGGCGCGGCTGTCACTTCTATTTTGATTGGCTTTAATATTACACAATTCGCATTACCCATTCTGGGTGTGGGAGGTATTTTAGCCTTTTTAATTCATAAGCGAAAAATTAAACTAATTGGTGAAACGTTATGTGGTTTTGGAATGCTCTTTTTTGGATTAGAATTAATGTCCAATGGAATGCAGCCGATTGTTGAAACACAAATGGTGATTCATTTATTTACTACTTTATCTAAGTATCAAATTTTAGGCTTTTTAATTGGAATCGTTGTCACAATGTGCGTTCAATCTTCTGGTGCAACGATTGGTATTTTGCAAGCATTATATGCAAGTCATGGCATTCATTTAGCAGCCGCTTTACCTATCATGATTGGGGCATGTGTAGGAACAACGATTACTGCTTTATTAGCCTCTATTTCAGGAAATAAAGCCTCAAAACAAGCGGCATTGTTTCATCTTTTTTATAATTTATTAAGTGCTCTTATTTTTATGATTTTAATTGTTCCATATACTTCTTTCATTCAACTGATTGAAACTCATATTTTAATTAAAATGCATGCCAATTTAATGATGAGTATTGCCATCGCAAATATTATTTACAAGGCATTCGCCGCATTATTATTGGCTTGGTTTAGTAAGTATATTATTCGATTTACTGGTTTATTTATTCGAAAAGATCGGCAAAGTGATGTTTTAAAAAGTTTACAAGAAACCCATATTCATGAACCTGCCTTTGCATTAGAATTAGGTGAAAAAGCGATTGAATATATGGCTAATGAGGTGCTTGAAATTTTTACGAACACGATTTCATTTAGAGATAAAAAAGATATGAAATTATATGATGCATCGATGAAAATTGAAGAAAATATTGATGAAGTAGATGCGCAAATTCATGAATATTTAATTAAAGTGGCACAATTAAACTTAAATAAAACACAATCTTGTGATTTAGCAAAATATTTGGATACGATTCGTGATTTAGAACGGATCAGTGATCATTGTGTGAATCTGTTAGAATATTTTTTACAACGCTATGATAATGATGAAAAGTATTCTAATGAAGGTAAAATGGAATTGATGGATTTATTTAATAAAGTTCAAACGATGTTATTAAATAGCATTGAAGCATTTAATCAAGATGATCAAGAAAAAGCTAAAATCGTTTTAAAAATTGAAGAAAATGTCGATGATGCTGAGGAAAATTATCGGAAGAATCATCTACTTAGAATGTATAATGGAATTTGTAAAGCAACTATGGCTAATAATTTTTCTGATATTCTAACTAATTTAGAAAGAATTGGAGATCATTGTACCAATATTGCAGAAAAAGTCATCAGTGGAAATGAATATTTTGATAATCGATAGGAGGGAAAAAGATGTTAAAAGATTTATCATTAGAAGAATATGTTACGGAAGTCGAAAGTGAAAGGCCAACTCCTGGGGGTGGAAGTGTTGCTGCTTTAGTGGGTTCTTTAGGCGCAGCATTAAGTCGGATGTTAGCAAATTTATCCGTTCAAAAAACAAAATTCAAAGAGGCTAGTAAGGATAAGCAAGAATTATTTGCTACAGCGTTTCATGATTTAAAACAATACGAAGATGCACTAATCGATGGAATTGATGGTGATGCTTTATCTTATCAATGTGTTATTAGTGCTTGCAAAATAAAAGATGAAGAAGAAATTCAAAGAGCATTGCATACGGCAGCATTTATTGCCTTAGATATTGTAAGAAATGCGAATTTAGCTTTAGAGGCTGCATATAATTTAATTGAATTAGCCAATAAAAATGTTATCAGTGATTTGCTAGCGGGTACGATTTTGTTGCAATCATGTGTAGAAATTAGTTATTTAAATGTTGTCGCAAATGTAAAATTATTAAAGGATGAAAAAAATAAAAAGGATCTTTTAGAAGAAGCCAATACTTATTTAAACGAAAGTAGAAACAAGAAAGCTTTCATCGTAGAAAAATTGTCATTATCATAAATAAATGAGCATACAAAAAGTGTTGAATGATTGAAACATTCAACACTTTTTTTAAATTTTACTTAGTTTTTATTAACGTAATATGAAACATCAGTTAAAGGTACTTCTTCTTTAAAAAGACGAATCGTTGTTTGATTAGCTTCAACTTGATCAATGTGTAACAAAGCAACTGTAGCAGGACCAGTTTTTTCTTCATTTTGTGCTTTTTCAACATCTTCTTTAGTTAATTCAACACCATTACGAAGAATGAATCCTTTACCTTGTTCAATTTGAATATTTCTTAAAAAGACATAAGTACTTAAAGCTTTATTTCTAAATTTTCTTTTAACTTCAAAACCAACGACTGCAAAAACAAATAATGCAACAATTAAAACTGCCATTACAATGATTTTCCATAAAATTTTAGAAAATCCATCAATTGGGAAAGTTACTGCAAAAGCAATAATTGCAATTGCATCAATCCAAAATAATACATCTAGAACAATACCAGCTTTACTTTTTTCATTATTTTCCATTTTATTTACCAGTCCTTTCTTCTTTTCTTTCTTCGTCTACGATAACCATATCAGGAACGGTAGAATCTTTGAAATAATCAATAGCATAAGTGGTTTGTTTTACTTCAATTGCTGGAACTGTTTGATCGTTTACTGGAGCAACTCTTAAGAAGATAAGTTTTAATACAGCGATAACGACAACAGCAAATAATGCAATATAGAAAATAGGACCTAAATCACCTTTTGCTAAGAATTTTTGTACCCCATCAGAATAAACCCAATTATGAAGTGATTCTAAAGAAGTTTCACCCAAAAGTTTAAGGGAATAACTTTCTGCGGTTAATACAAATGCGAAAAATAAACCAACAAGACCAAAAACAACTGATAAAATTGAAAAAATAATAATACGTTTTTTCATTAAAATATCACCTCAAATTCTTTCTATTTCAATTATACTCGCTTCTATTGAGAATTTCAATAATAATTTTAACAAAAATCTACGAAATTATTAACAAATTTTTAGTTTCGAAAACTTTTCGAAAACATGAAAAACTGCCGATAAAATGAAAGTGATATTGAAAAAATGTCGGCAAACTCACCAAAAATAAACGATCTGTGCTTTAAATGTAAAGAATTCCATATGGACATTTTATAGATTTTATTATAAAATCTATTTGTATGTAAAATTAAAAGGTGAAGCGCTATGAAATTAATTGTTGGTTTAGGAAATCCTGGTCAAGAATATCAAAATACTCGGCATAATGTTGGGTTTATGTTTTTAGATTACTATGCTTCAGTTAAGCAATTAGATCATTTTAAAGAAAAATTCAATGGCGCTTTTTGCCAAACGACCCTCAATCATGAAAAAGTCATTTTATTTAAACCTTATTCTTATATGAATTTGTCAGGAGAACCGATTGTTGAAGTGATGCAATATTTTCATATTTCTTTGGCAGATTTATTGGTCGTTTATGATGACATGGATTTACCTTTTTGTTCTTTAAGGCTAAGAATGAAGGGAAATGCGGGTGGACATAATGGAATGAAAAATATTCTTTTGAAATTGAATTCTAATGAATTTTCACGCATTCGCATTGGCATTGATCGACCAAAAGATGGAAACCAAATCGACTATGTTTTATCTAGTTTTTCTAAAGAAGATATTTTTAATTTGCAAAATGTATTTAAAAAAGTTGCCGCTGCAGTTGATGAATTTATCGTAAATAATTTTGCTCATGCAATGAATTTATATAATGTCAAAATGGAGAAGAAAGATGAATAAATTTATCAGTTTTTTAAACAAAATACCAGTGTCACAAAACAAGATGAATTTATCCAGTGATTTTTCAATTAGCAATAATGAATCACTGGCTTTTTTAGTAGCCAAAGAATTTTTAACCTCTTCTAAAACGATAGTCGTTGTGAAAGAAAATTTATTTTCAGCACAAGAGTTTTATAATGCATTATCGCCTACATTGAAAGAAAATTGTAATTTATTTTGTATGGATGAGGTCAGTAAATTTACCAGTATTGCTTCAAGTCCTGAATTGGAAGCTTCACGATTATATGTTTTAGCCAAGTGTGCTTTACATGAACCCATGGTGGTCATCACACATACGATGGCTTTGCAACGGTTATTACCTAAAGTTGAATTATTCCAAAAATGCATGATTCCTTTAAAAGAAAATGATTGTTTCTCTCGACGAGAATTGATTCAAAATTTGTTGAAAATGGGTTATAAAAATGTATTTCAAGTGACTCAACCTTTTGAAATCTCTTGCCGTGGCGGTGTGGTTGATGTTTTTAGTATTCAATATCAACACCCTTTAAGAATTGAGTTTTTTGATGATGAAATTGAAAGTATTCGTTTATTTGATATTTCTACGCAAAGAACCTTTTCTGTGCTTTCTCATTGCACTTTAATGCCCGCTTGTGAATTTTTAATAGAGGATATGGAAACTGGAATTTTGAATATTCAAGAAAAATTAAAACAACAGATGCAACGAACGGATGCAAATTTAGATTTAGAAAATGTCATTCTTCAAGATCTTGCTAAAATTGAAAATTATCAGTTTGAAGAAGCATTATACCGCTATTATGCTTATTTTAATTGCTATGGTTCTTTTGTTGATTATTGCAACGATGCTTTATATATACTTTGCGATCGAAAAGCTATTATAAGCAATGCAGAATTTACAGCAGAAGAAATGATTCAAAATATTTTAGATATGTTTGATAAAGGCAGAACTTTAAGTGACACCAAATTGCTTTTATCGATTCAAGAAATCTTATTTAAAATCAAAACAAGCATTGAAGTTACCCTACAATATCATGCTGATCCCATTTTAGATTATGAAGGGCCCACCATCGATCGATTTGATGGAAATTATAAAATTTTAATTTCTTTTTTAAAAGATTGGTTAGATAAGGCCTATACGATTTATATTGGGTTAGAACAAGAAATTCAATTTTCAGCTTTAGCCTCATTATTGGCAGAACAGCAAATTCCTTTTGAAATCTACCAAGAAGATACCGTATTTAAGTCCGCAATGATTTACCTTGGTCATATCGATTTTAAAATAGGCCTTGAAATGAAAAAAAATCATTTTGTTCTCTTAGGCGAAAATGAAATTTATAAGAAACGCTATGAAGTCAAAGGACAATTTGCTAAATATAAAAATGCAATTACCATTGAAAGTGTAAATGATTTACAACCTGGTGATTATGTGATTCATGAACAATATGGTATTGGTATTTATCGTGGAATTAAAAATATGGACATGAATGGGTTTCATCGCGATTGTATGAAAATCGAATATAAAAACAATGCCTTACTTTATGTTTCATTAGAAAATTTTGATCGGGTTAAAAAATATGTTTCTAAAGAAGGCGCTGTGCCAAAAATTCATAGTTTGAATGGTAAAGAATGGGAAAATACAAAGAAAAAAGTGAACGAACGTATTCGTGATATTGCCCAAAAACTCATTACCTTATATGCCCTACGTAGTCAAAAAGATGGCTTTGCCTTTGAAAAAGATGATGAATTAATGTTAGAATTTGAAAAAGATTTTGGATATGAACTGACTCCAGATCAAAAAACGGCTTTAATGGAAATCAAAAATGATATGGAACAACCCATTATAATGGATCGTTTGTTATGTGGGGATGTTGGTTTTGGAAAAACTGAAATCGCTTTTCGTGCGGCTTTCAAAGCAATTTTATCGGGCAAACAAGTCGCTTTATTATGTCCTACGACCTTACTTGCAAGGCAGCATTATTTAACAGCAATAGAGCGGTTTAAAAATTATGGTGTTCGCATTGCCTTATTAAGTCGAATGGTTTCTGAAAAAGATCAAAAGAAAACTTTGGAATTATTAAAAAATAAGCAAATTGATTTTATTATTGGCACGCATCGTTTGCTTTCGACAGATGTACGATTTTCTGATTTAGGTCTTTTAATTGTGGATGAGGAACATAAATTTGGAGTAGAACATAAGGAAAAAATTAAAGAATTTAAGAGTGTGATTGATGTTTTAACGCTTTCCGCAACGCCCATTCCAAGGACTTTACAAATGGCTTTGACAGGTGTTAGAAAACTTTCTACCATCAACACCCCAATTGATAATCGTTTACCGGTACAAACGTATGTATTAGAACGCAATGATGTTGCTATTAAAGAAATTATTGAAAGAGAATTAGGTCGTCATGGACAAGTGTATTATTTACATAATCGAATTGAACAATTACCTTCAATATCTCGTAAATTACAACGTTTAGTTCCTAAAGCAAAAATTGCTATTATTCATGGTCAAATGCCATCAGAAATGGTAGATGAAATTATGGAATCCTTTATTTTAGGAGAAACCAATCTATTATTGTGTACGACAGTTATTGAAAATGGAATTGATATCCCTAATGTCAATACTTTAATTGTTGAAAATGCCGATTGTTTTGGACTTTCACAATTGTATCAATTACGCGGTCGAGTGGGCAGAAGTGATCGTTTAGCCTATGCTTATTTATTTTATTCAGAAAACAAACAATTATCTGAGATTGCTCAAAAACGATTAAACACCATCAAAGAATTTACCACTTTAGGAAGTGGCTATAAAATTGCTATGCGTGATTTGTTAACGCGTGGAGCTGGAGATTTACTAGGAGCAGAACAATCTGGATTTATTGAAAGAGTTGGCATTGATATGTATATTAAAATGTTGCATGATGCTATTGAAGAAGAAAAAAATGGTAACGTTGGCGTAATAGAACAAAATAAAAATGAAAAATTGCATCATAAAAGAAATAATTTTTTAAATATTGATGCCTATATTCCGCAAGGCTTTTTTAATAATGATTATGAAATTATTGATTTATATCAACAAATCGAAAAAACCGATACGATGGAAGAATTAAATCAATTACAAAATGCAGTGATTGATAAAGTAGGTAAGTTACCTAATACGATGAGATTAATGTTTGAAAAAAGAAAAATTGATTTATATGAAATTGAAGATGTCTTCAAAAGATATAATGATAAATCGGATGAATTAATTCTTTATTTGTCCGATGATTTTCAACAAATCAAGGATATTGGGGTTATAATTTTTGAAATAACTACGCGAATTTCGAAAAAAATTCGGTTGATTTCTATCAACAAAAGAATTGAAGTCCATTTTCCAAAAAATGATGAACAATGGGTTTATGAATTAAGCGAGTTTATCCAAGAATTACTTCAAATAAAAAAGAAATATCAAAAAGGAGAATAAATAATGCAATTGGAATTATTTACGCACGTTGCGTTTTTTAAACAAAATAAAACTGAATTTCTCGATAAAAATGATATTTTTATGGATGTTGATTTTTTTTATATGCTACATCAAAAAATCGTATATCCTGATTCGCTACTTCGAATCGTAGATTATCTCAATCATGTAGAGCAAATTAATTTATATTTAGATACGACATTGGTTGCTTTTGTCAACTTAATTGTAATTGCACAATTTTTGAATACACACCATTATAAAAATAAACTTATTTTAGTTTTTTATCATCCACAAACGTATCAAGTTCTTTTAAAAAGAGAATTTCGCCAAAATTTACTCCAGGAAAGTTTACATGTTTATGAGTATTTACAAGGAAATCATGAGGTATCTTTTCATAATGATTTCTATTTAGTCTTGCCTCATTTTAAACAATGCATTGCTTTGTATGAATCCGTTTATTATCAACCTATGCAATTTGAAATGATTCTTGATAAATGTCAAGAGGAATCTGAAAATATCGATGAAGTTATTGATAATTTTTTCGCTCATTATGCTGAATATGGATTTACAAGAGAATATATTTTAGAAAGGTTAAAAACTAAAAAATGAATATGAGAATTTTATTTAATCAAGACAAAAAGGGATTGTATCTTGTTGCCTGTTCTGGAGGCCCAGATTCAATGGCATTATTAGATTTATTATATCATCAACATTTTAATATCCTTGTTGCATTAGTAAACTATAAAAAACGCTTGGAAAGTGATGAGGAAGAAGCCATGGTAAAGGCTTATTGTATGAAACGAAATATTCCCTTTTACTCAACAGAATTTCAAGTTAATTATGAAAAAAAATCTTTTCAAGCAGTAGCCAGGGAGTTTCGTTATGATTTTTTTTCAAAATTATATCATGAATTTCATTGTGATGGATTATTTGTCGCACATCATAAAGATGATGTCATCGAAACCTATTTGTTAAAAAAGCAAAGAAATGTTATTAATTTGTCTTATTTAATTGAAAGTGAAACGAATATTAAAAACATGAAGGTGTATCGTCCTTTACTTCATTGCTATAAAGAAGAACTTTTACAATATTGCAAAGCTAATGAAGTAGAATATCGCGTGGATAAGAGTAATTTTTTACCTATTTATCCTAGAAATATTATTCGTAAACAAATCCAAAATTTAGACAAAAATGCGATTTATCAACAAGCCCTTGATGATGAAGCAACACTAAAACACAAACAAGAAGAAGTTTTGAATTATTTGAACAATCATTCTATGCCCTACAGACTAGATGATTTAAAACAAAAAGATCCTTTATTTTTACAATATTTTTTATATTTTGCAGTGGATCCAATGTATCGCCACGCAATTAATAACAATCAAGTGTCGAATTTAATAAAAATTTTTGGTAGTAAAAAACCTAATTTAAAGCATAAAATAGAAAAGAATTATTATATGATTAAAGCCTATGATAATTTGGTTTTTAAAGAAATAGAAAGTGCTAGGACATATTGTTATTTATTAAATGATTTTGAATATTTTGATACGTCTTATTTTAAAACGACTTCAACGGGTGCAAAAATGCAAGGAATTTATTTAGAAAAAAGTGATTTTCCAATTAAAATACGTAATATAAAAGTAGGGGATGTTGTTGATTTGGCACAAGGGCATAAAAAGATCAATCGGCTACTCATTGACAAAAAAATCCCTATTGATCGAAGAAAAATGATGCCGATTATAGAAAATGCGCAAGGCAAAATTATATATGTGAGTGAAAATTATCGATATTTTACAAGAAAAACAACACAAAATAATTTTTTTGTGATAGAATATAAGAAATGAATATTTATAATATTCAAATCAATGGTTATAAAGGAGATGAAGGTCTATGAATAACTTTGAACTCTACGGACGTAAAAAATCAAAATCTTCTCTTTGGAAATATTTATTATTTTGGGGAGCGTTGATTGTTTTAATTTTAGTTTTAGTCTTTACAATGTCTGGAACTAAAAGATATAAAGTCGATTGGACTCGTAATGATGTGGAAAATCAATTTTCACCTTATGAATCGTTAAAAAAAGAAAGTGATGTTAAAGTTCAAGATTGGACTTTAGAAAATATTGAAGGTTATTTAACTCAAGATGCTATTTCTGATGATGAATATTATCATAAACTAGAAAATATTTTATCCATGCGTTATTACACTTCGATGACGCAAGCAGACGATACAACAAGTGGAATTACTTTTGTAATGAATTATAAAGTTGATGAAGAAGAAACGACGCAAACCTATCAAGCCATTTATCCACTTGAAAATGAAAGTGAAAGAGAAACGATTAATGGTTACGTGACATCTGCGATGACTTTTGTAACCACTTATCAAAGCAGTCATTCAGAAATCTCTAGTTTTGCATTGGTCATCAATACAATTGATGTTTTGAATCAAGATAGTTACTACCAATACATGACGGATGAACAACGTTTAGATTATTATAATCGTTTATCTAATATTGAAAGTATTCGTATTGAAGCAGGTCCTTATAAAACGAGTTTAATTGTCGATTATAAGAAACAAGTCTCTAAAAATACGATTGCCTACTATCGTGGAACTTATACTTTTGTAGCAAACGATGGTGGAAATGAAATTTCTTTAATTAATGAATATATTCAAAATGCAAATTTATTTTTAAAGACTTATACGAAAGATAATACGAAAAAAGAAGAATTTTCATTAGTTGCTGAAATTAAAGATACAACAGAAACAAATTTCTGGTTAGATTTATTAATGTCTATATTACCGATTTTAATTGTTGGTATTTTAGCCTTTATTATCATTTCGAAAATTGCAAATGCAAATGGTGGCGGAAAAACAACATTAGAATTTGGTAACTCTCGTGCTCGCTTAGAAGATGCATCTAGAATTCGTTTTAATGATGTTGCGGGTTGTGAAGATGAAAAAGAAGAAATGAAGGAATTAGTAGATTATTTAAGAAATCCTGCAAAATATGCTAAATCCGGAGCTCGTATACCTAAAGGAGTTATTTTAAAGGGACCTCCTGGAACAGGTAAAACCTTATTAGCTAAAGCTGTTGCTGGAGAAGCAAATGTGCCATTCTATTATATTTCTGGTTCTGATTTTCTAGAAATGTTTGTAGGTGTCGGTGCAAGTCGTGTTCGTGATATGTTCAAAAAAGCTAGAATGACGGCTCCTTGTATCATTTTTATTGATGAAATTGATGCTGTTGCAAGACAAAGAGGTAGTGGTCTTGGTGGCGGTCATGATGAACGTGAACAAACCTTAAACCAATTATTAGTTGAAATGGATGGTTTTGAAAGTAATTCGGGAGTTATCGTTCTTGCTGCAACAAATAGAATTGATATTTTAGATCCTGCATTATTAAGACCAGGACGTTTTGATAGACAAATTGATGTAAACTTACCTGATTTAAAAGGTAGAGTGGAAATTTTAAAAGTTCATTCAAGAAATAAAAAATTAGCTAGTGATGTTTCATTAGAATCTGTGGCTAAACGGACCCCAGGATTTAGTGGTGCAGAACTTGAAAATGTACTGAATGAAGCCGCTATTCTTTCTGTTAGAAATCGTCATGAAAGAATTAGTAGCGCAGATATTGATGAAGCCATTGATCGTGTCATGGGTGGTCCTGCAAAGAAAACAAAAGTCATCTCTGATAGAGCCAAAAGAATGGTTGCTTATCATGAAGCAGGCCATGCTGTTATTGGTTTAAAAGTCGCTTTAAGTGAAACGGTTCAAAAGATTACGATTATTCCTAGAGGCGATGCTGGAGGTTATGTTTTAATGACTCCAAAAGATGAAAGTATGTTACAAACTAAAGGTGAATTACTTGCTAAAATAACTTCTTATTTAGCAGGACGTGCATCAGAAGAAATTTTCTTTGATGATGTCACAACAGGTGCCCATAGTGATATTGAACGTGCAACCCATATTGCGCGTATCATGGTTACTGAATTGGGTATGTCTTCACTTGGACCTGTTCAATATGAAAATGGTAATCAACAAGTCTTTTTAGGAAGAGATTATGGTAGTACAAGAATATCCAGTGAAGTTGCTAACGAAATTGATAAAGCAGTTCGTGAAATTATTGAAGGTTGTTTAGAAACGGCTAGAAAATGTATTGAAGAAAACAAAGATATATTGATTTTAATCGCAGAAACGCTATTAAAATATGAAACAATTACGGCTGAAGAAATTGATTATCTCATTGAACATGGCTCTTTGGATGATTACAAAGCAAATCAAGAAAAAAATGCTATGAACAGTGAAACAACTACGGATTCAAATCTTCAACAAGATAATTCATCCAATAATCAACCAAAGGATCCAGAATAATATGAATCAAGATAAACTCTATAAATTTCTAGCTTTCAATGATGAAATTCGAATTTATAGTGTGGAAAGTAAACAAGTTTTAGCCACTTATTTAAAACATGTGGATTGTTCACCTGTAGCCTTAGTTGCTATCAGTCGATTGATGAGTGGTGCTTTATTAATGGCAGGTATGCTTAAAAATGATGAAAAGCTATTATTATCCATTGATTGTAATGGACCTATAGGAGGCTTAAAAGCAGAAGCAGATGCCTATGGAAACGTAAGAGGATTTGTTAAAAATCCTCTTTTGGACGTTCCACTGAAAGAAAATGGACAATTTAATGTTCCAGCAGCAGTGGGACAAGGAACATTAAGTGTTAGAAAACAATTGAATTTAAAGCAACCTTTTGAAGGCAGTTGTGAATTATTCAGTGGAGAAATCTCAGAAGATATTAGTTATTATTTTGCAATGTCGGAACAAATTCCAACCGTTGTCGGTTTAGGAGTATTAATTGAAAAAGATTATTCTATTGCCCAAGCAGGAGGATTTATTATACAAATGTTAACAAATGCAAGTGAAGAAGCTTATCAGTATGTAGAAAGTTTACTGAGTAAAGTGAATTCAGTAAGTGATTTGTTAAAAGAATATGGCCCTGAACAAATGGTTTACCATTTATTTAAGGATGCTCGGTTACTAGAATCTTATCCAGTCAGATTTAAATGCGTTTGTTCTAGAAAAATGGCGATGGATATTCTACGAAGATTAGACAAAAATGATTTGGATGCCATGATTCATGAGGATCATCAAGCTGAAGTAACTTGTAATTTTTGTCAAAGAAAATTTCACTTTACCGAGGAAGAATTAAAACAAATTCAAGAGGAAAAATCATGACAAATATCGAAATTTTCTTTTTATGCTTCGGAATTTTATGCGGTATAGGATTATTCATAGTTGTTTATGGCTATGTATTCGAAATAAGAAAAACAAGAGTCATACGTTATCAATTACAAAATAACATTGTAAAAAAAGTAAAAGAAAGTCCTAAAGATGCGTTTAAAATTATCTTTTTTAGTGATTTACATTTAGGAAAAAATTTACATGGAAAGCAATTAAAAAAGAAATTGGATTTTATTGCGAATCAACAAGCAGATGTTTATTTGTTCGGTGGCGATTTAATTGGTTATTATATCACAAATTATATAAAAATTGATGAATTACCCGAAATTTTTAAAAAATTTCAAAACAAAAAATGTTATAAAATCAAGGGAAATCATGAATATAAAAAAGAAAGTCATACTTCTCAAAGTCAAAAAGATCTTTATTTTGATGCAATGCCTTTTATACCCTTGTTAAATGAAAAAGTAATTTTTGAGTGGAAAGACAAAAAGATTGCCATTATCGGTTTACAAGAAGGACAATATCATCAACCAACGCTTCCTAATTTGGATGAAAACGAGGATGTACGGATTGTTCTTATTCATCAAGGAGATTATTTTGATTCTTTGGACAATATCGATGTTGTTTTATCTGGGCATACCCATGGTGGGCAAATTAGAATTCCCTTTTTACCTCCGATTTATTCACCAAAATATGGCAAAAAATACAATAGAGGTTTATATACCAAAAACGATAAATCATTAATTGTTTCCAAAGGTGTAGGGTGCAATATGTTTAAATTTCGTTTTTTAGCACCAAGTGACATTATTGAATTATCGATTGTAAAGGAGTGATTGAAATATGAAAATACAACCATCAACGATAATCATTGTTGTAGTGGGTGCTTTAACTTTATTTTGCATCATTCTTTTATTAATCCAATTTTGCAAAAAGAAAAATCCATCATTTACTGAAACGATGAACGCAAAGAAAAACATTCGTTTTTCAATCATGGTAGACTTTAAACAAGATTTGGTCGAAATTTATTCTGTTTATGAAACAAATAATAAAACCAAAACAATGTCTTTTGAAGAGTTTACCTATTATTTTGATAGTGAAAATTTAAAGAAAATGAATGAATGGTTAAAACGCATTGAAAAAAATGGGGAACTTTCCAATATCAATTCAGAACAAATTGAATTAGCAATGTATGATTTTAATGGTAAAAAAAGATTATATCATTGTACTTTGCGTAATTTTATTCCCAATCGTAAAAAATTTTTTATCAATGCGCAAGATATTACAGATAATAATCCAATGATAAAAGAATATGAAAATAAATTAAGTTTATATAGCAGTGAAAAATTTTATGAAAAAATAAATTTATTAATGGAAGATAATTTAGACAATGAAATTGGATTATTAGTTTCTATTCGATATAAAGGCTATAATGCAATTGCAAAAAATTATGAAATGGATTATGTAAAACTTATCGATTATGAAATTTTAAATCGATTAGAAGCAATCTGCGAAAAAGATATGGCCATTTGTCAAGATGCAGATTCTATTTTTTATATTTTTCTAAGCAAAATTGTCGTCGGTACGATTTCGAAAGGAACAAAACTTAAAATTAAAAAAATATTGCAAACCTGTTCTGGTACAATTACCGTAAATAAAGCAAAATTTAATATTTCTTTTGCTACAGGGATCAAAGAAGTTAGAAAATATGATGATTTGCAAAACTGCTTAGAAAAATCTAAAAAGGCTTTAATCCGTTCTTCTAGAAGAGCAGATGAAAAAATTGTATATTTTGATACAAGTGAGCTAGCAGAAATAGAATCAGAAATGGAAATTAAAAAAAGTATCGTAAAACAATTAGTTGAAAATGAAGATTTTCAATTAATACAAACGCCAATTATCAATTTGCAAACGAAAGCGGTAGATGGTTATTTTATTTCTATTTTATTTAATCAAACTTTGTTAAGAAATAATAAAATAGAAGATTTGAATACAGAAAGTATTTTTGCGATTGCACAAGAAATTGGAGAAAGAAAAAAACTTGTGGAAGCAATTTTAAATCGCATTATGGATTTAAAATTAGAAAGTAGTATTTTTATTAGTTTTTCTTATCAACAAGTATCTAAAATTTGTGAAATTTGCTTTGAACAAAAAAGATATCAATCCTTACCTTTAAATTTTATCATGGCTTTTGATCATTTTGTAAACAATGAAACAAATTTAATGAATATTGAAAATTTAATCAATAAAATTGAAAATCATCAAATGCATTGTGGTATTTTAATTCGAAATTTCAAAAAAATTTCTATAACAGAAAGTATTTATAATAAATTGCAATATATGATGATTTATAGTAATGTGATCGAAGAATCATTTAATTTAACTAGTTATCGGATTGCCTTAGATAATTTTGTTGAATTAGCCAAACATTATCAATTAAAAGTTATTGGCGCTGGAATTAGTAATTCTCAACAATATGAAAAAATGTATGATATTGGTGCTAATTATTTAACCGGCAGTATTTTCAATGAAAAAATTCGGGATGGGAAAATTTCCGATACGACATTTTTAAATCAAATTGATGAAATTGAAAATCATATTGCCAAATAAATGGTAAATAAAATCATATTCTTTGCCTTTTTTATAATAATAATAATAACTAGAAAGGAATAAAAATTATGGAAAAAAAGTGGTGGCATAATAAAATTTTTTATGAAATTTATCCCATTAGTTTTGCAGATGCAAATAATGATGGATATGGCGATATTCAAGGGATTATCGATCATTTGGATTATTTAAAAGATCTAGGAGTGGATGTTTTATGGCTCACTCCATATTTTGTTTCTCCAATGGAAGATAATGGCTATGATGTGGCTGATTATAAAAATATAAATCCCCTATTTGGAACGATGGCGAATATGGATCAATTATTAGAAGAAACTAAAAAACGTGAAATGTATATTATGATGGATATTGTTGCAAATCATACCTCTAAGGAACATCCTTGGTTTCAACAATCCAAATTAAGCCAAAAGAATGCCTATCGTGATTATTATATATGGAGAGATGAACCTTTATTTGATTGTCATTCTACTTTTGGAGGTTCAGCATGGGAATATGATCCAAAGACACAACAATATTACTTTCATGAATTTGGTTCTGGACAACCCGATTTAAATTGGGAAAATCCAAAAATCATGGATGAATTTGTAGATATCATTAATTTCTGGATGGAAAAAGGCGTACGTGGAATACGTTTTGATGTCATTCATCTTATTGGTAAGGAAATTGATAAGAATATTCATGCTTATGGACCTACATTACATAACAAGGTTAGAGAACTAAATCGTCGTTCTTATGGAAAATATGATGCCGTTACCATCGGTGAAGCATGGGGCGATTTAGAAAAGGCAATTGAATTTACCCATCCTAGTCATCATGAATTAGATATGGTATTTCAATTTGAATGTACGAGTTCAACTTGCGATTTTGAAAAATACGGAAAATTTAGTCCAAAACCACTCAATAGAAAATTCATTAAAGATACGCTTACAAAATATCAAAAAGGACTTAACGATTTATCTTGGAATGCTTTGTTTGTTGAAAATCATGATTTGGGTAGATGTATCAATAAATTTGGCGATGAAAAGGAATATTATTTAGAATCTTCAAAAGCGATTGCTGTAATGAATTATTTTTTGAAAGGAAGTCCTTTTATTTATCAAGGGCAAGAACTGGGTATGACCAATATTGTTATGAATTCTATCGATGAATACAGAGATATTGAAATATTGAACTATTATAAAGAATATGTTATCGAAAAAAAAGTTATGACGGAAGCTGAATTTATGAAGGCCTGCTATCAAGAAGGAAGAGATAATAATCGTGTACCTATGCAATGGGATGATTGTGTGAATGCAGGATTTAATAAAGGAGCGACACCTTGGATTAAAGTAAATCCAAATTATATAAAAATTAACGCTAAAAAAGAAACTTCTGATCACAATTCAATTTTGAATTTTTACAAAAAATTAATTTGCTTGAGAAAAAGCGATGAATATCAAGATGTAATCACATATGGTAATTTTAATACTTATTTAGAAAATCATCCAAACGTCTTTGTTTATACAAGAGAAAATAAAGATCAACATCTTTGTGTTGTGACCAATATGAACAAATACGATGAAGCGATTGAATTACCTTTTGCTATAAAAAAGGTTTTATTACATAATTATGATCGTACTTTAGAAGATACAAAATTAGTATTAAAACCTTATGAAGCCTTTGTTTATGAATTTTAGTTTTGTGGTTGGTTTGTTAAATAATTAAATAAAATCTTTCCAATGGCTGAGGAATTACAAACATAATTATAATGATTGGCTTTATTTACCATAACCATTTCGCTATGCGCAAGGGATTGATGAATTTTTAATGAATGTTTGATTTTAACACAATCATGTTTACCTACAGTCATTAAAACGGGCATTTGCAATTTTTTTAATTCCTCGAAGGTAAGGTGGGGTTCGTTAAGCATCAATTGGTTAAATGCTTTCACTTGGATGGATTTTGAAAACTTCGCTTTAAACCAAATGGCGACACGAGTTGTAAACTTCAGTCCTTTTGGAAAAATATTTACCCCACTCAACATCAACTTTTCAACATATTTTGGATATTTTAGTGCAAATTTTATGGCTGTAATTCCACCATCACTATAGCCATAAATCATTGCACTTTTTATTTTACGATCATCCATAAATGCTTTTAGATCTTCTACAAATGTATCGTAATGTAAATCATTTAAATTTCCCGTACTCTTACCATGGCATCGAGTGTCAAGTGCATAGATTAAATAATATCGAGATAATTTTTTTATTGTTTTATCGAATATTTTACTACTTTCTCCATTTCCATGTAAAAGAATGATTGGTTTGCCATTTCCTTCTTTTTTATAATACATTTCAAAGTTATTGATTGCAATCATACTCATAAAATCTCACCCTTTTTATTGTAACGAAATTGAAATCAAAAGAAAAGAATATAAATTTAAAAAACAAGAGAAAATTTAAACAATGAAAATAAAACAAAAAATTAGCACTCAAATATTGACAGTGCTAAAAATGATGTTTATAATATAACTAGTACGAATAAAGGAGATGCGATTATGGCAGAGGTTAAAAAATTTAAAACAGAATCGAAACGATTATTAGATTTAATGATTAATTCAATTTATTCAAATAAAGAAATCTTTTTAAGAGAATTAATTTCAAATGCATCTGATGCAATTGATAAATATCATTATTGTGCATTGACCAATAAGGATATCCCCGTGTTAGATCATTATGAAATCCATTTGGAAATTGATAAAGAAAAAAGAGCATTAATGATTGAAGATAATGGCATTGGTATGACCCATGATGAAATCGTGAATCATTTAGGAACGATTGCTAAAAGTGGCTCTTTAGAATTTTTAGATAAAATTAAAGATGAAAAAGCTAACGATATTGATATTATTGGTCAGTTTGGGGTTGGTTTTTATTCTGCTTTTATGGTAAGTAATAAAGTGGAAGTGGAAACAAAATCCCCTTATAGTGATGTTGCTTATCGTTTTAGTTCACAAGGCACTGAAAGTTATAAAATTGAGGAAATTGAAAAGAAAAACAATGGTACAAAAGTGATTGTTTATTTAAGAGACAACACCGAAGAAGAAAAATATGATCAATATTTGGAACAATATCATATTTCATCATTGGTCAAAAAATATAGCGACTATGTTCGTTATCCTATTACAATGAACATGGAACGAGAAGTTAATCAAAAGGATAGCGATGGCAAGGAAATTGAAGGGAAATATGAAACCATTATTGAAAAAGAAACATTAAATTCGATGGTTCCAATTTGGAAAAAAGCAAAATCTGATGTGAGTGAAGAACAATTAAATGAATTTTATAAGCAAAAATTTAACGATTATAATGATCCATTAATTTCACTATCCATTAATACAGAAGGACTTTTAACCTACAATGCTTTGCTATTTATTCCTAAAAAAGCACCCTATGATTTATATTCTGAAAATTATGAAAAAGGTTTACAATTATATACTAAAGGTGTCTTTATCATGGATAAATGTAAAGAATTAATTCCAGATTATTTGCGTTTTGTCAAAGGGTTAGTTGATTCTAGTGATTTATCTTTAAATATTAGTCGAGAAATGTTACAACAAGACCGACAATTACAAAAAATTGCTACGACTATTGAAAAGAAAATTTTAAATGAATTGGCTAGGTTACAAAAGGATGAATATGACAAATATTTAGAATTTTTTAATGCCTTTGGTATTAATTTGAAATATAGTATTTATCAAAGTTATGGACAAACCAAAGAAAAGGTTCAAGATTTATTAATGTATAAAACGATTAATGAGGAAAAGCCAATTTCTTTAAAGACTTATGTTGAAAAAATGAAGGAAAATCAAGACGCTATTTATTTTGCATCGGCAAAAGATAAAGAAGCTGTTTTAGCAATGCCACAAATGGATTTAGTTAAAAAATATGGCTATGATGTTTTGATTTTAACAGATAATGTGGACGAATTTGTCATGACCATTTTACAAAAATATATGGATAAACCATTTAAATCGATTAATCAAGGTGAATTAAATATATTAGATGACAAAGAAAAAGAAGAAGTGGAAAAATTAAAAGATTTGAAAAAATCTTTTATCGACAAATTAAAAGAAATTTTAAAAGATGATGTTAGTGATGTAGTGATTTCTTCAAGACTTACTGATTCTCCTGTATGTCTTGTAAGTAAAGAAGGAATCTCATTTGAAATGGAAAAAGTTCTTGCAAGTATGCCTGATGCAAATGAAAATAATATCAAAGCCCAAAGAGTTCTTGAATTAAATCCAAATCATGAATTATTCAAGGCTTTAGAAAAAATTTATACTTCGAATCCACAACAATTAAATGATTATGCAAAGCTTCTTTATTCACAAGCCTTATTAATGGAAGGACTTCCATTAAAGGATCCTATTGAATTTTCAAATAAAATGTGTGAATTAATGATTAAAAGCAGTAAATAGTTTATAATCAATTAATTATCAAATATGCACTTTAATTTTTACTACATGATTTTTATAGTGGTAATTGTTAAAGTGCTTTTTTTGTGAAAAATATCAAAATTTGTCGAAATGTGACAAAAAATAGTTTGCTCGTGAGTCTATATTAATGAGAGCAAAAAAATCAGGAAGGAGGGGAAACGATGATGAAGGTAAGTTTAGAAACGGTGGAATTGTTACAAAAAGGATATGAATCTGCTTTCAATGAAGTTTATGAGGCATATGAGAAGTTTTTATATTTTCTAATATTCTCAATTGTTAAGAATCAAGAAATTGCAAAAGATATCTTACAAGATGTATTTGTAAAAGTGTTTGTAGAATCGCAATCTTTACGATATGCGAAAAATTTTCATGCATGGATAATAAAAATTGCCAAGAATTCTGCTCTTACTATGGCAAAAAAACTGAATCGCTATGTACCATTAGAGGAAAGTCATTTAGAAAAATATGTTATGGAATCTTACACAGTTGAATATAACTTTGATCTACCTACACTCTTTTCAGCGGAAGATAATCTTATTGTAATTTATCATCTAGTTTATGGTATAAGCTTCAAAGAAATTGCAACAATTTTGAGCACGACTATCGATAGAGTAGTATCAAGATATTATCGCATCATTAAAAAAATTAAAGCAATTTATAAAGAAAGGCAGTTAGAAGAAAACAAAAAATAAAAAGTACTTTAACAAAGAAAATAAAAGGAGGGAAACAATGAAATTTAAACAAGAATTAAAAGCTAATATAGAAAATACAATTGATTCTTATGACAAAGTGATATTAGATATTAATCTAATAAAATCACAGTTAACATTTAATAGTGAACAGTCTCAAGAAGAAATACATTCTCGGAAAAGAAAAATTGCTTTTCCATTATTCATAGTACCATCACTTATATTAGGTTTAGGTATTGGTAGTGGAGTTACCTATATTTTGAAAGAAAATTTTGATCAAAATAATAAAGATATGGATCAATCTAACTTTTTTGAAGTTGATCTATTAGATCAAAAAAAATGTATTACTTTTGAAATTGAAAATCAATTGTTTGATGTATGTTATTCTTTTATGAAAACACATCTTTATAATCAATATTATAATTTAAGATTGATTGATGAAAATAATCAAAACACAATTGAAAAAGTAATTTTGAAATATGATAAAAAATATATTGCTGAGCCATCTAAATCTATAGATGCATCATTTTCAAATTTGATTTTATGTTCCAAAGATAATATTGATTATTTCTATTTCATGAGTTGTGAAAATCAACAAATAATTAGGTATCGTGTTCAAAGCAATCTTCCTTATACAATGATGGACTTAAAAGCAGCCTTTGAAAGTCAAATTAATGCTGCTTTAACCGATGAATTTTTAAATAGCGAAGATTCTGGTATTTTTTCGGAAGTGAAATACGATAGTGATGTTAAAAAGTATTATTTGTCATATGAATTAAATTATGAATCCCAAACATATGTGGCTAAATATGATGAAACATTAAAACAAATAGTTGTAAAAAAATTAGTATAAAGTTGGAGGGGATATTCAATGAAATTTAAAACTATATTTTTATCATTATTTGCATTGTTATCTATATCAAATAACACATTAAAAGAAAATGAAAATGTAAAAATAAGCTATCATACACAAGCACATCAAATAAAACAATTAACAAAGTTACAATTAGAACAACCCATTCATGCCCAATCTATCGAGAAAATTAGATTAAAATTTTTAGAAAATAAGGAAATTGAAGGTATTTATGATTTATACGATGTAAATTTTCAATTGAGTTATTATTTAATTTTATTTAAAGAAAAGGGATATTTAATCTACAATATTGAAGAAAAAGATTATGAAGAATTTTCTGAAACGTCACCTTGTCCTTTTAATGATTATCTCGATAAAATGCTCGTCTACTTATGCACTGGGAATTATTTTTATGTTCAAAATGATCATTTAGTGAGTATTATTGATAATTATGAAGTCAATACAAACACGGAATTAAGTTATTTAAGGAGTACATATACACAATTACAAGATCGTAAACAAGAAGAACTTTTAAATGATTCAACCATAAATTCTAATGGTTCAGAAAATTTATTTCCTGAAGCAGCAGATATATCTCAGGCTTTTTATTTTAGAAATTTGCATAGTAACTATTGCTATAATTATTTAGGAAGTTGTGGTTATATTTCCATGCAAATCATTTTAGGATTTAACAATTTTTGTAAAGGGCAAGGTGGTCTTATTCCTAAAGAATATGTCATAAATAGTACACAAATGACTTCTAGTAATATTGAAGAGTGTACAGATTCTCCTGGAAGTGAATATAATTTTCATTATCATTTACTAGAAATTGGCGAAAGTTTAGGTATTAATCAAGGCGGTATAAATATGACAGAATTAGATAAAATATTTAAAGAATATATGAAACAAAATTCAAAATTTACTGCAGAATTAGATACTTATTATCATAGTAACCTTTTGTGGAACATAATACTTAGACAAGTACTTGCTAATCGTGACTATCCAGTAATTGTTCATATTACAGGAGATGATCCTGATATTTCGCCAAACCGGAACGTTTCACATGCAGCAATCTGCTATGGCTATGTCGATAATGGTGCGGGATATAGATTGCATTTGGCAGATAGAGCATCAGATATAACGGATGTCATCACGAAAAAATATGTAATTAATTCCTTCTATTGTGCTTATTTTACAACCTCGCACAAACATGCCTATGGTTATATTTGGGATACATTAACTGCAACAAACAAATATTGTGCTTGTGGTCAAAATTCGCCACACTATCATACGATGAATTATGAAAAAGTTGATAAATTACAACACATTGCAACTTGTGAAGAATGCGGAAATGTTTATTACACTGAACATAATTATAGAAAAATGCAAGAAAGAATATATCTTTGCTTTGAATGCGGACAATCCTCCACAACCAATCCTTATGAAAGTTAATCACTATAAATATATCAAAAGAAATACTTTAAATAACTTTTTAATACTTTCTTTGGTCTGGCGTTAATCAACGTCAGATTTTTGTTTAATTTCTTTACAACATTTATTTTACTCATTAGTGTGAGGATCGTTTTGTAAAAAGTCGTTTTAATTTGTGAGATTTAAAAACTGTTGGCTTTCTTTAAGCATTACCAACAG
Source organism: uncultured Bacilli bacterium (assembly GCA_947599835.1). Taxonomy (GTDB): domain Bacteria; phylum Bacillota_I; class Bacilli_A; order RFN20; family CAG-631; genus Caccosoma. Next base: position 19,786 of record CANQFQ010000011.1, on the reverse strand, counting down.
TTTTTTGTTCGTATTAGTCGAAAGATTTAGGGATTGATGCAAGGAAATTATTTCACATTCGCAACAAAACTATGTTTGATTTCTAATAATATTGTCGGTTTAGTTTTACTATTTTCAACTATTTTTTGGTTATAGATATATAAATCTAATTGATTGATAATCGTTTTAATTTCGTTTAAAGAACTTAATCGATGAATTAGAAAAAAAGAACCTTGTGGCTTTAATAATTGTTTTACTTTTTGAAATAAGTTTTGAAGTGTCAAATGTAAATTATGTTTAGCGTTCATTAAAGAACTATTATTACTTTGAGTCGAATGACTAAAATATGGAGGATTACAAATAATGACATCAAATAACGTATCATAAGAAAAGTCGAATATGTCTTGTGCAAATAATTCATAGTTAGAAATATGATTCATTTCAAGATTATATTGAGCTAAAGTAATGGCTTCTTGACAAATATCAACGCCAACTAATTTTTGATAATGAAAATGCGAAGCATATAATAATAGAACACCATTATTCGTGCCGATATCTAAAACAATGCTGTCGTTTGGAATTTGGATAAAATTACCTAATAATACAGTATCACTATTCATTCGAAACATTTTTTTATGTTGATAGAGATGAATGTTTTTATCATTAGGTAAATAATCATAAGTGCAATTTTCTAAATCAATAGACATGAAATCAATCACCATTTTCTATTATAAAAAAAATAAATGAATTTAGCAAAAACTTTCTTTTCATTAAAAGATATAAATACAAAAAGGGTGTGAAGTGAACACCCTTTTCGTTTAATTTAAAAAAAGTTTTTATCTTATAAATCTAAAAATATATAAAAAATATTGTCGACATTCCAATAAAAATAAATACCTAATTCTCCAGTCGGATCTAAAGCATAATAACCATCCGTTTCATAATTACTATCATCAATTTCCCATCCAGCAGCTTCTAATAAAGCTTTATAGGTATTTTCGCTATCGATGGTTTGATTATAAGCAGCAATATAAAAATAAGAGTCTTGTTCTACTAAATAATAATCAGCTTCAAAAACAGGTAAGTCAATATTGGTCACCGTTGCGATGGCATCTGTAGGCCATGCTTCTAAAGGACCTTGATCATAACCACTGATATAAATATAAAAAGCACTTTCGCTATCATCATATAAATATTCAATGACATAGGTTTTCGTTTCATCCATCGCATAGTAAGTTTCATAAGTATCTGTATTTATACTAGAAAGAATCGTAGCATAAGTTATCCAATGGGCATCCGTTAAACGACTTTGATAAGAAGTAATGGCTGTTTCCGTGACGCCTGTGGCAATAATTTCTACATAAATCATTGAATTGCTTTCATCGCTATAATCATTGAAAACATAGGAAGAAGCTCCATCAAATGAAGGTAACGTGAAATTTTGATTATACTTTGCTAATACTTCAGCAATTTGTTCTGTAGGCCAAGCAGCTAATTCTTCAGGAATAGCTGCAATCCATGCATAAATTTCAAAATAAATTTCTGCATAAAAATCCACTTGAACGACAATCATTTGTGATTCATCAATAGCCAAACTATAAAAATCAAAATCACCATCAGTATCGGTTATTGTTTCAACAAATTCATATTCGGCATTTAATAAAATTTCGCCATATATTGCAGATACATCGCCAACATTTTCATCAAGAATATAAATATAATCTCCATCTTCATCGTTTTCTACGGTCAAAGAATAACCATCCATGATTGGAGCCACAGGTAAACTTTGTCCTAACGTTTGTTGCATTAAAGTTTTATCGCTTGCTGTCCAATCACTAATATAGTCAATATCTTGATATGATTCCAACCATGCAAAAATTTCAAAACAAGCTAAATATTCAGTATCTCCTAAAAAATAATCAACTTGAATGACGAGATCACTTTCTTCAGTTAAACTTTTCGTATAAAAATCTACGCGATTATTTGCATATCCATCTTCGTCTAGTGAAGAATCATAAGTATAACCATTATCTTCTAAAATGGTTTCATAAGCATCACAAATATCTCCAATGGTTTCATCATAAATATAGATATATTCACCCGTTTCATCTTCATCTACTAAGAAAACATAATCCGATGAAACAGGAGCTAGCGGAATAACTTGAGTGAGCATAGATTGCATCGTTGCAATATCATTAGCGTCCCAATTCGTGATTGGAGTATAGGATCCTTGACCTACGCTACTAGAACTTGAAAGATTATTGCTAGAAAGTGATGAACTTGAAGAAGAATTTGTAGATGAAGGCATAGATGAACTTGAAGATGGCCTATCTGTATTTTCGCCACAAGAAACTAACAAAAGCGAGAGTATAGCACTTATAGCACAAAATAAATTTCTTTTTTTCATTTTTAATCAATTAATAGTATAAAATACTATTCCTCCTTAGAAGAATTATAGTTCTTGCAAAAATCAAAATCAATAAAAAAGAATGACAAGGAGGAAAAAACTTATCATTCTTTTGTAGTATTTATGGGGAATTAGTACTCTACTTGTACCCCTAAAACATTTGAATAAATCGTTTTGCGACAGCAACATTGCGTAAAACATAATTGTGCTCGATTGCATACATTTCTAAATTGACGACAACATTCACAATTCGTCGTTTTAACACAGCAACAACTATCTCCGTATGCTCTGGCCATGTAAGTGATGGTAACGGAATTACCTAATGCCACAAATGAGATGGGCAAACCATTTTCTGGACTTAGTGTTGGATAGTTTACACCATTGATATAGAGTGTTCCAGGGATAAATACTAGAGGTGCAGGCAAACAATCTTTAAAGAAAGCATTTGTCACTAATGGATCATTATTTGTACAAGTGGCTGTATAAGTAATAATATCACAAGGCTCCAAGACATTCACATTTTGTGCTAATGTACAAGTGAGTTGAGGACAGCATGCACCACATAGGTTGTTTGTAAAGTTTCCATTGTTCATAGATTCACCTACTTCCATAGAAAACAACTACACTAAAGCATATGTTAGAATGGAGGTATTCTATTAGGTAAATACCACATTCTCAATGAAAATTAGTCAAATACCTAATAAAATATTTTAAAAATTTTTCCAAATTCGTTATAATAAAAAAGAAAGAAGGAATCGTATGCATGGTTGTCTATTAATCGATAAAGAAGAAGGATACACGAGTCAAGCCATTTGCCATCGCATCAAAAAAATGTTTAATCTAAAAAAAGTCGGTCATTGCGGAACATTAGATCCCTTTGCTACCGGTCTTTTAATCGTTGGAATTAATGAAGGTACGAAAATTCTTTCTTTTTTAGAAACGCAAAAAAAAGAATATCAAACGGTAATTGTATTAGGTAAACAAACGGATACAGGCGATTGTACCGGAAAGATCATAAATCAAAATGAAATCTCAGAATTATCTTTGGAAAAAATACAAGAGGTTTTAAATTCTTTTGTCGGAAAACAAGCTCAAATTCCACCTATGTATAGTGCCATTAAAGTTCATGGCAAAAAATTATATGAATATGCAAGAAAAAATCAAGATATTGAAAGAAAATCTAGAGAAATTGAAATCTTTTCCATTCGTTTGATTGAATACACACACCCTTATTTAACGATTCATGTTTGCTGTTCTAAAGGGACATATATTCGTCGTTTGGGTGAAGATATTGCCCAAAAATTAAATACATTTGGATATCTTCAATCTTTAAAAAGACTAAAAATTGGTGTATTTGATTTAAAAAATGCGCAAAAGATTCAAAATTTAACTATGCAAAACCTGCATTTTATCCATGAAATGGTTCCATTTTCAACATATGTCGCAAAAAAAGAACTATTAGAAGATATTAAAAATGGCAAAAAAGTTCAATTAGATAGTCAAGATTCTTTATTATTAATCGTTGATGATAAGAAAAACAGTATCGCCATTTATGCCTTAGAAGAAAATCAAATTTATCGATGCTTACGAGGTTTTTATTATGAAAATTATCCGTGTGAATGATACCTTGTTACCTACTCAAATGATTGAAAGTCATGTGGTAACAATTGGTTTTTTTGATGGGGTTCATATAGGACACCAATATTTATTAAATACTTGCATTGATCAAGCAAAAAAAAGTCATTGCAAAAGCTTAGTCATCACTTTTTCAAATGCTTGTATTCAAAATCTCAAACATACCTATAATCTTTGTATGGAAAGTAATAAATTATTGGCAATGGAAAACATGGGGATTGATGAAGTATTTTTAATTGAAGAAACATCATCCATTCTACAACTAACAGCAAAAGAATTTATAGACAAGATTTTGCTAAAATTACAGATTAAGAAATTTATTTGTGGTCCAGATTTTTGCTTTGGTAAGGATTTAAAAAAATATGATTTACTCGAAAAATATTTTGATTTAGAAATTGTAAATCCTTTGCTTTATCAACATCAAAAAATATCTTCAAGTCTTCTTAAACACGATTTAGAAAAAAAAGATGTTCAAAAAATTAATGCTTATTTATATTATCCTTATCATATCAAAGGAAAAATTATTGTAGGAAAAAAGTTAGGTCACACGATAGGATTTCCAACCGCAAATGTTGAAATATCTTACTTACCATTGAAAGATGGCGTTTATTTTGGACAAGTGTACTATGCATCGCAATGGTATCTTGCTATGATCAATGTAGGTATCAATCCAACCACCGATCACGATCATATTAAAAAGTTAGAGGTCTATATTTTAGATTTTAATAAAAATATTTATGGCGAAGAAATTGAAGTGTATTTTATAAATTATTATCGAAAAGAAACGCAATTTGATTCTATTAATGCTTTGAAACAACAATTAGAAAACGATAAATTATCGTTAAAAAGGCATAAAATTAAAAAATATAAATAAATGATTGCTAAAACAAAATAGATATATTATAATATGAAAGACACTTACGAAGATTACAAAATCTCCGATTGTTTTCTTGGTTTGTGCCAAAGATTAAAAAAGGAGGAAAAATAATGTTAACGAAAGAAAAAGTAGCTGAAATTGTTAAAGAATATGGCGGAAGTGAACAAAATACAGGTGCAACCGAAGTTCAAGTTGCTTTATTATCTGCTAGAATTAGTTATTTAACTGAACACTTGAAAGTACATAAAAACGATCATCATTCTAGACGCGGCCTTTTAAAATTAGTTGGTCAAAGACGTGGCTTATTAGTTTATTTGAAGAAAACGAATTATGAAAATTATGTTGAATTAATTAACAAATTAAACATTAGAGATAATATCTAAATACTAAAACTGGGCTAATGTCCAGTTTTTTAAATGTGAAGGAGGATGTTTATGGATAGAGAAATTTTATTAAAAGAACTAAGTGAAGTTAATGGTGTTTCTGGATTTGAAAAAGAAGCAACTCGGGTGGTTAAAAAATATTTTGAAAAATCATGTGATGAAATCCAATATGATAATCTTGGTTCTATCGTCGGTAAAAAAGTGGGACAAGAAAATGGCCCTAAAATTTTATTAACGGGGCATATTGATGAAGTTGGCTTTTTAGTTAAATCTATTGATGATGATGGTTTTATTCGTGTTCATCCACTGGGTGGATGGTGGGCCCATGTCATTCTTGCACAAAAAGTTATGATTACTACGCGTTCTGGTAAAAAGATTTTTGGCGTGTTCGGCGCTGAACCTCCTCATGGAATGGGACCAGAAGCTAGAAATCGTGTTAAAGAAGCAAAGGATTTATATATCGATTTAGGTGTCGCAAGCAAAAAAGAAGTTGAAAATTTAGGGGTTCAAATCGGTGATCCTATTTGTCCTTTCACTGAATTTAGAAGAATGAATAATCCTAAGTATTTATATGGTAAAGCTTGGGATGATCGGATTGCCGTCGCAGCAATTATTGAAACTTTGAATAATTTAAAGGAATTGCATCATCCAAATATTGTTTATGGTGCAGCTACTGTACAAGAAGAAGTTGGACTTCGTGGTGCCAAAACGGTTGCTAATATGGTTCATCCTGATGTTGCTATTGCGATTGATGTAACCATGTGTTATGATTTACCAACCATTAAAGATGGTCAAGCTAAATTAGGAACAGGTGTTGCTTTAAGTTTATATGATCATAGTGTCATTGCACATAGTGGCCTTGTTAAATATATGGAAAAGATTTGTAAAGAAGAAAACATTCCATTTACTTATGATGGTTTAGCTGCTGGTGGTACAGATAGTGGCGAATTGCATAAGGTTTATGATGGGGTTGTAAATATGACTTTATCTTTACCTTGCCGTTATTTTCATTCGCATAGTTCTATCGTTCATGAAGATGATTTAGCTGCAACGGTTCGTTTGTTAACTTCTTTTATTCAAAAACTCACATTTGCTGATTTAGAAGAAATCAAAAAAGATAAACAATAATTTATTGTTTGATATGAGCCTCGTTTCGAGTACTTCGAATCGAGGTTTTTTGTTGTTCAAATGAATTTATAAAGAATAAATAAATGATATGTTTAAATAAAGCATTTGACATTTATATGATTTTTAAATTAAGAATAACGATAATGGCGCGAGCCTTTTTATAAAAAAATTAAAAAGGTAAGGCATGAAAGGAAAATCGTAGAATAATGAAAGGATGAAAATTTTCTTAAAATTATCTCAAATGGATATATTTTAGAATTAAGGAGAATGAAGGCGTGAATGGCTAAATTTATTGTTAGATTATGATAATGCTAAGTATTTAGGTTACTATCCTTAAATAATTCAACTAGTGCGTATTTAACTATTTCGTTTTATGTATAAGTAGGCTATTTTTTCAAATAATAATATTGGTGATTTCATGAAAAAACTAAGATTATTTTATTTGATTATATCCTTTTTTTTACTTGTTGGGTGTAGTAATCAAAAATATCAAGAATCATATTCTAGTTTAAGTGATTCATCATCAGTAGAGTCACATCAACCGATTATTGAAGAATTTGGTTCATTCATCAATGAATGGGAATATTTGACAAACCAATTTAAAGCCATTGACACGCAGATTTTACCTGATATTATCTATGCAATTTTATCTGTTTCTGTCGAAGATAATCAAATAGATGTAAAGGTCGAAATTTTAGAAGATAAAAAAAATGGTAAACAATATCATGTTTGCAATGAATTTATTGACATTTGGGTAAATCAAAATCAAATTGATATTCTTTATACAAATGAAAAATATCCTTTGCCACCCTTGTCTAATTTTTATTTAGAATTATATGTAAATTATTTAGAGGTTAAAAGCGATACAAATCAATTTATTTTTGTAGATTTGAAAAGACAAACAATCCATATTTTTGAAAAAATCAATGGATTCTTTTTTTTAGTTAAAAATATTCCTTGTGCTAGCGGAAAAACATCTACACCTACCAAGAGAGGAACTTATAAAATATATGATAAAGGACCTGTTTTTTATAATGAGTCAAAATTTTATAAATGTTATTATTGGCTAAAATATAGTGATAAATATTTACTACATTCAATTCCCTATAGTTTGGATGGTGAAGCATTGAACACATCTATGCAACAAAAAGTTTCTAATGGTTGTATTAGAATGTATTATAAAGATGCTCAATGGATGTATGAAAATATACAAAAAGAAACTACTATTTGGATAAATTAAAAATAAAGTCATTTTTTATATCATATAAAGTATATTCCTGTCGACTTTTCATTCTTGTAATGCTAAAATAAATTTGAAAGTAGTATAGTATTTGATGTTAGAAATCATTTTTATATAGTTAAAAATAAAAAAAGGCTTCAATAAGCCTTCTGCAATGCAGATAATTAGGTTAAAACTTTGTTTAAACTCGTATTGTAGTTTTAAATAGGATTTGTACTATCTTCCAAAAAGTCAGTTAGTGGCTCAAGTTTAAGAGTATTGTAGTTTTAAATAGGATTTGTACTTCATAAATTGCTTTTAAAACGATATTTCTTGTTTAAGAGTATTGTAGTTTAAATAAGTTGTTTTAGATATGTATTATACGAGTCAAATGATGATTTAAGATTCATATAAAGAATGTGTTGAATGACGAACATTTAACAAGATAAAATACAATTTGTGGGAGGAATTAAAAATGACAAAGTTAGGTTTTGGTTGCATGCGTTTGCCAATGAAGGGAAGAGAAGTCGACTATGATCAATTTAATAAAATGATTGAAATTTATATGCAGAATGGTTTCAATTATTTTGATACGGCACATGGTTATTTGCAAATGCAATCAGAAATTGCCATAGGCAAATGTTTAGCAACAAAATATCCAAGAGCGTCTTATATATTAACAGACAAATTAACGGGTGCATATTTTCAAAAACAAGAAGATATTTTACCTCTTTTTAATAGCCAACTCAAAACTTGTAAAGTTTCCTATTTTGATTATTATTTAATGCACTCCCAAAATGCACAAGAATTTGAAAAATTTAAACGATGCAAAGCCTATGAAACCGCTATTGAACTTAAAAAGCAAGGAAAAATAAAACATTTTGGTATTTCATTTCATGATAAAGCGACCGTTTTGGAACAAATATTATTAGAATATCCTGAAATCGAAGTGGTTCAAATTCAGTTCAATTATGTGGATTACGAAAGCCCAAGTATTGAAAGTAAAAAAGTTTATGACATGGCTAGAAAATACCAAAAAGAAGTGATTGTTATGGAACCTATAAAAGGAGGAAGTTTGATTCATCTTCCTTTAGAAGCACAAAAAGAAATAGATTCATTAAATATTAATCATGCAAATGCGAATCTAGCCTTACGGTTTGCTGGTTCCTTTGATGGAGTAATGATGGTACTTTCAGGAATGAGCTCAATTGATCAAGTCGAACAAAATGTTAAAATAATGAGTCCATTTATCCCATTATCTAAAAAAGAATTTGAAATCTTATTTAAAGTCAGTTCCATTTTTAATCAACAAGATTTGATTAAATGCACAAATTGTCATTATTGTGTGGCAAGATGCCCTAAAAAGATTGATATTCCAAATTTGTTTTCTTGCATGAATCAAAAAAATCGCTACAAAGATTGGAATAGCGAATATTATTATAATATTCATACAAGAAATGGCCATGGAAAAGCTAGTGAATGTATCTCATGTTTGCAATGTGAAAAAATCTGTCCACAACATTTACCGATTACTAGTTTATTAAAGCAAATTGCTAAAACTTTCGAGAGATAGGTGGATAATATGGAATATAGGAAATTACCTAAGGGAAATGAAATGATTTCTGTTTTAGGAATCGGTTTAGGTGGAATTCAACAAAATAGTGATGAAGTTATTCAAACAATGATTTCAAAAGCCATTGCGAATGGAATTAATTTTTTTGATCTATGTTGTGGTGCAAAAAATGTTTTTTTACCTTTTTCTAAAGCTATTGAAAATTGTCGAGAAAATGTATATTTTCAATTGCATTTTGGGGCAGTTTATGATCCCATAACCTCAGAATATAGTTGGTCTAGAAATTTAAAAGAAATTAAAGATACTTTTACATGGGAAATGCAAATTTTGAATACTTCTTATGTTGATTTTGGGTTCTTGCATTGTGTCGATGAAATCAATGATTTTGAAGAATTACAAAAGAATGGTGTTTTTGATTTTTTAAAAACATTAAAGCAAAATCATATTGTCCATCATATAGGATTTTCATCTCATACCCCTTCTGTTGCGAATAAATTATTAGATACAGGAATCATTGATTTAATGATGTTTTCAATTAACCCAGCCTATGATTGTGAATTAGGTGATGAATTAGGAATTGGTAACTACAAAGAACGACAAGAATTGTTTTTGCGTTGCCAACGTGAACAGGTTGCTATTTCAGTGATGAAACCTTTTTTTGCTGGAAAATTACTTGATGCCAAAACGTCACCTTTTAAGCAAGAATTAACCATTCATCAATGTTTGCAATATGCATTAGATCGACCTGCAGTGTTAACTTGCCTTCCAGGAATTTGTAGTTTACATGATTTAGAAGAATTACTGTCTTTTAATCATGCTACAAAAGAAGAAAAAGACTATTCGATTATAGGAAAATTTAATATTGAAAGTTTTGAAAAAAATTGCGTTTATTGTAATCATTGCCAACCTTGCCCAAGGCATCTCGATATCGGTTTAATTAACAAGTATTACGATTTAGCTAAAGTACATGATCAATTGGCTTATGAACATTATGATAAGCTAACTAAAAAAGCTAGTGATTGTATTCACTGCAAGCATTGCGATAATCGCTGTCCATTTCATGTTCATCAAAGTGCGCGCATGCTTGAAATTGCTAATTTTTTTAAAAAATAAAAGGCAAGTTTCATCCTAAAGGTATTTAAAAAAAGTTATTCAACTATTTTTATGTTATTTATAATCGATCACTTTATAAATATCGCCAGTTAAACATTATTTTTATTGCAAGATAGCAAAATAAATCGTTTTTGAAAGAAAAATTAAAAATATGTGAATCTATCGCATTTTTCTTTATTTTTATGTTTTTAAATGATGCAGTCCCATTCTTAAAAAAAATAATAATTTTTTTAAAACCACTTGAATATATTTTATTGTAGTGTTATAATCCTAATGCTGTGGTTCCTTAGCCAAGTGGTAAGGCAATTGACTGCAACTCAGTGAGCGCCGGTTCAAATCCGGCAGGAACCTCCAATGAAAAAAATTCCATTGCGCCAATAGCTCAACTGGATAGAGCGTTAGACTACGGATCTAAAGGTTGTGGGTTCGACTCCTGTTTGGCGCGCCATATATTCGGGACGTAGCACAGCTTGGTAGTGCATCTGGTTTGGGACCAGAGGGTCGCAGGTTCGAATCCTGTCATCCCGACCATTGTAAATTAAGCCCTAAATTTTGGGCTTTTTTATTTTGTATTATAGTTAAACATTAATGCTCGCGTTAAAATTGCTAATGGCCGAAAATGGGGTGCGTGAAGCGTTTGAGTCTTAACTTTATTTTAAAGTTGAATTTCCCAAGGTAAAAGATTTTCAGATTTTTCATTTTATGCGTTGAAACTTATTTTTTCAATGTGTGCTTTTAAATAGAATTCGCCCTCTTCTCGGTACTTCTTTGATCATTAATGTAAGTTATATCTTCAAATCAAGCATTATTAACCCTTTCCCTGCTTTTTTATTTTTCTAAAGATTTGTTAATTTTCCTGCTTGCACCTTTTGCGTCTAATATTTGAGATTCGACTTTAGATATTTTTGACGTTTACGAAATAGTAAAAATACGATGAAATCATTGTTTTTTATAAAATAGTAAAATTTACACAAACTAATGATGGTGATTTTAATGGATAATATGGATAACGAATTTCCATCATATGATGAAAAAATATTCAATGTAACGCAACAATCTCATTTTGAATTAGATGCAGAATATTTTAGTAATGAATTACAAGATATTGTTCTACAAGAACAAGAATTATTGCTTAAGCAACTTGAAGAAAAGTCAAAAATCGAAAATCATAAAATAACAAAAATCTTTAAAGAAAGTATTTTAATAAATTTATTCGGCTTGATGTTTGCCTATTTTGATTATGTGCTTGTTTTTCAAAAAATCAATGTGACGATAAATGGATTAAAATCAACCCTAGTCGGAGTCTTAACTTTATTGTTATTTGGATTATTATTTAAAAGTATGTATGATTTTTCAAATAGTATCATGTATTTAAAAAAAGCAAAAGAAAAAGTAACGAAAGCAGGCATAAAATATGCACTCATAAGTTCGTTACTTTTAGCCATTTATATTCTTTTTAGTATTGGTTTTATTGTTTATTTAATTTAAAACTAAAATAGATAAGTTTAATAAAAATGCAAATAATAACCACAGGATATATGGAAGATTAAAGTAAGCCAATTTTTTATTCACACTCGATAAAGAATAAACATAGGCGACACTAATCAAATATAAAACAATTAATGTAAATAAAGCCATTAAATAATAACTCAAACTAAAAAATAAGAGCAACCATAAAAATTGAAAAATAAAAATTAAATTATATAATTGAAATAAACGATTTTTAATACTGATTTGTTCTATACCTTTCGTTGCCGTAAAGTATAAAATAAGGTAAAAAATGGTCCATGCGATTCCAAAAACAAAGCCTTTTGGTGCAAAGGAAGGTTGATTTAAATTATCATAAGGAACTTTTGCAAATTTTACCATTAAAGATCCAAAAATGATGATTATAAGAATCGGGATTAATAAAATCCAATTTTTCTTTTTCATAAGTTATCACCCATTGTAGCATATGAAAAAAGAATAAAATTTATGCTTTTTTTATTTTGCATAAATGAAAAAAATTGAAAATAAATTCTTTTTGCTTTTCATTATTTAACATGAGTTCGGGATGCCACTGAATAGCATAAACATTTTGATCTTTCACTTTAATTGCTTCTATTAATCCATCTTTACTTCTAGCTAAACAAATCAGTTGATGTCCTAATTTATCTATTGCTTGATGATGATAAGAATTGACAATTTCTACTTGGCCAAAAGTGGAAAAAAGAGTGTTATCGGTATTTTCAAAGAAGATTTCATGCTGTGTGTTTTGATGCTGCTGAATATCTTCAAATAACGTTCCATGAAAATAAACATTAATTAATTGAATTCCTCGACAAATACCTAATATTGGAATATTTAATTCGAGAGCAAGGTTTAAAATAAAAAAATCATATGCATCTAAAGCTGGATTGTAATCCACCTTGCTAAAGTGTTTATGGTAATAATAAGGATTAATATCAATGCCCCCACAAATAATTAATCCTTTACCTAACTGCATTATTTGCTTTAATTTTTCTTTGTCTAAAGTAAAAGGTAAAATTATAGGAATCATATCATTTTGAATAAAGAGATCATAATAAGTAAGATTGACATAACTTTTATTATCTTGAATACGAGGCGTTAGAAAAATAAAATTGGCCATACGACATCACCCAACATAATATATGAGAAAGGGTAAAAATTTAATCATCGATAAGTGTCATAGGCTTGCTTTTTACTAAAAGTAGAGTATAATGGAATTGGCAATGATTGAAGACAATGTCTATTTAAGGATACCTATAGAGAGAAAATTATTGGTGGAAGATTTTCGGAAATCGAAATAGAATACTACTTCATAGCTCTACTAATCCTAGCGTATATTCTGCGTTAAAGAATAAAGAGTGCATATTATTATCTAATAATATGAACTAAGGTGGTACCACGTGATTCAAAAGCGTCCTTAGAATGGTTTAGGGATGCTTTTTATTTTAAAGGAGAGTGTAAATATGGTCAATATTAAGCAAGATGAAAAATTATCGATTCTAAATCATAGTTGTGCACATTTATTAGCCCAAGCGGTAAAGCATTTATATCCAAATGCTAAATTTTGGGTAGGTCCTGTGATTGAAGATGGTTTCTATTATGACATGGATTTAGAAGATGCAGTGATTAAAGAAGAAGATTTAGTACGCATTGAAAAGGAAATGAAAAAAATTGCCAAAGATGGAAAACGTATCGTCCGTGAAGAATTGAGTAAACCACAAGCCTTGGAATTATTTAAAGATGACCCTTATAAACTAGATTTAATTGAAAATTTTCCAGTAGATGAAGTGATTAGTGTTTATCGTCAAGGTGATTTTGTAGACCTTTGTCGAGGACCTCATGTTGAATCTGTCAAAGTGTTAAAATATTTTAAATTATTGAAAGTCAGTGGAGCGTATTATAAAGGAGATAGCAATAATAAAATGCTACAAAGAATTTATGGTATTTGCTTTGAAAATGAACAAGATTTGGCAGATTATCTAAATTTTTTAGAAGAAGCTAAAAAAAGAGATCATCGCAAATTAGGAAAAGATTTGGAATTGTTTATGATCAGTGAATATGGTCCTGGCTTTCCATTTTGGTTACCAGATGGCATGATTTTAAGGAAACAATTAGAAAACTTTTGGATTGAAGAACATTTAAAAGAAGGTTATCAATTGATTCAAACACCAATTATGCTAAACAAAAAATTATGGGAAATTTCGGGCCATTGGGAAAATTATCGTGAAAATATGTATACTTCTGAAATCGATAAATATGAATTTGCGATTAAACCAATGAATTGTCCAGGTAGTTTGCTTGTTTATAAAAATGCGATTCATTCTTATAAAGATTTTCCTTTAAAATTAGGAGAATTAGGACTTGTTCATCGTCATGAAGCAAGTGGCGCATTAAATGGTCTATTTAGAGTTCGTACGTTTACTCAAGATGATGCACACATTTTTATGAGTGAAGATATGATTCAAAAAGAAGTTAAAAAATTAATTCAATTATATGACCGGATTTATTCTATTTTCGGTCTTGATTATCATATAGAATTATCCACTCGACCTGAGAAAAAATACATTGGTAAGATATCCGTTTGGAATAAAGCAGAAAAAGCTTTAGCAAAAGCATGTGAAGCTTCAGGTAAAAAATTTATTATTAATCCGGGAGATGGCGCATTTTATGGTCCTAAACTTGATTTTAAATTAAGAGATTCTTTGGGACGTATTTGGCAATGTGGTACGATTCAATTAGACATGAATTTACCTGAAAGATTTGACATTACTTATGTAGATAAAAAAGGCATGAAAAAGCGACCAATTATGTTACATCGGGCGTTATTAGGATCCATTGAACGTTTTATTGGTATAATTACTGAACATTTTGCTGGTGCTTTTCCGCTATGGCTTGCACCAAAACAAGTTGTTGTTTTACCGGTGAATCATCAATTTCATTTAAAATATGCCAAAAAGATTCAACAACAATTAGAAAAAGCACATCTTCGTGCGGTTATTGATGCTCGAGATGAAAAATTAGGGTATCGTATTCGTGAAGCGAATGTGAAAAAGATTACTTATCAAGTGGTCATTGGAGATGAAGAAATTCAAAATAAGACACTTAAAGTTCGTAAATTTGGAAATCAAGAACAAACCACGATGACCCTCAAAGAATTCATCAAAAAATTACAATTTGAAATTCAAAATAAGGTTCGTTAGTATGCGTGGACGGAATAAACCTTGGGCCGATGCTTTTATTCAAGAACATGAAAATTTAATTTTAAAAGATAAATATTGGAATGATCAAAAAGAAACTTTTCTAGAAATCGGCATGGGAAAAGGAGATTTTATTCTTCAAAGTTGTCAATATTTTCCTGAAGTTTTTCATATTGGTGTCGAGGTGAATAAATCGATTTTCGCCTTGGCAATGAAAAAAATAGTGAATACGGGTGAATTTGTTAATCTTCGATTATTGAATGTGGATGCTGTTTATCTTAATGATTCTATTTTAGACCATTCTATCGACAAAATCTTTCTTAATTTCAGTGATCCATGGCCAAAAAAAAGACATGCCAAGCGAAGATTAGTCGCACCATCTTATTTAAATATATATGAAAAACTGTTAAAAAATAATGGACAAATCGTGTTTAAAACAGATAATCTTGCTTTGTTTGAATATGGTCTTCAATCTTTTAAAGAAAAAAACTATGCTATCCATGCGTTGGATTATGATTATCAAACCCTCAAAGGAGATTTTCTTACAGAATATGAGGTTCGTTTTAGAAATTTAAAACAACCCATTTATCGTTGTGTTGTAACGATTTCAAAGGAGGAATAAAATGCCTTTAACCAAATATGAAGAAAAACTTTTAAAAGAATTTAGTTTAGCTTATAGTGCTTCCGGTTATGAAAAAAATGTGAGCCATCTTTTTAAAGAACATATCAGTCAATATTGTGATGAAATCATTTATGATAACTTAGGTTCGATTTATGGTATTAAAAAATCTAAAGCGGCCCATCCTTTAAAAGTGATGGTATGTGCCCACAGTGATGAAGTGGCCTTGAAAGTTACCGAAATTTGTGCCAATGGTCTTATCAAATTTAGCGCCACGAGCATTTGGAATCAAATTTTAATGGGGCAACGAGTGACTTTAATCAATTCTAAAAATGAATTATTTAAAGGGGCCATTTGTGCTACACCGATTCATTTATTGACTGCCGAACAAAAGAAAAGTCCTATTGAAGTAAAAAATATGTTTGCTGATTTTGGATTTTTAGATAAAGAAGATGCTTTGCAACATTTTGTTAGTATCAATAATGCCATTTTTGTAGATGGTACTTTTGAAATTTTAAATAAGAATCGCATTTTAGCCAAAGCATTGGATGATCGTATCGGTTGTGCTCTATTAGTCGAAGTTATAAAGTCTTTGAAAAATGTAGCGTTACCTTATGATCTTTATCTTGGCCTAAATGTTCAAGAAGAAGTTGGACTAAGAGGAGCTACTACGGCATCGCAAATGATTCAACCCGATTTTGCGATTGTGGTGGATTGTTCTCCTGCAAATGATTTAATGGGTAAACAAGAAATGGGGCAACTAGGAAAAGGAATATTACTACGAGTTGTTGATGGCAATATGATTGCCTTTCCTCAATTAATTGATTATCAAAAGAAATTATGCAATCAATATCACATTCCTTATCAATACTTTATTTCAAACGGTGGAACAGATGCTGGAGCCATTCATCAATCCAATCAAGGCGTTTTGACCTTAACTTCTTGTATTTGCGCTCGGAATATTCATTCAAATTCATCGATCATGGATGTGAATGATTATTTAGCTAATTTAAAATTTTTGAAAGTTTTGTTAAAAACTTTTACACCGCAAAAATTTGACACGCTTGTAAAGGCAGGGAGATAAAAGATGAGTTATGTGTTTTATTTAAATCATATGCTTTTGATTAATCATGGTTCTAATCAAAAAACGAGTTCTATTAAAGTTGCGGATCAAGTCGTTGCACTTTACAATCAAAAAAATGAAAATATTGGATATAATATTTTTAATTTTTATGACGAAAATTTAAAGCCGGGATTCGTGATTTATCCTAGTCAAGATTTGGAAAATAAAATCAATGCGATTTTAAATCAACAAGGTTTCCAATCCATTCATTTACAAGGAATGGAAACGCTAGTTGTAGGCAAAGTATTAACTTGTATTCCACATCCTAATTCAGATCATATGCATATCACAACGGTGGATGTAAAAGATGAAATTTTACAAATCGTATGTGGTGCTAGGAATATTCAAGCAGGATTGAAAGTCGTTGTCGCTAAAGTGAATACGATGATGTTCGATGGTACATTTATTGAACCTAGTTCCTTGCGAAATGTTTCTTCCTATGGTATGATATGTTCAGGATATGAATTAAATTTAAATGGTTATCAACCTAAAACAGGAATTCTTGTTTTAGATGATTCCTACGCTATAGGCGAACCTTTTTTTAATCAATATACCGGATGACAGGTAATTCAAATCAAATTTTCTTAAAGCCAAATTTTTGATTCTAAATATCCCAATGCTGATTTTAAAAATGATTCATTATCCATTGTTTCAATTAATTACCTTGCAAGGAGTGAAATGCATGAACACAAATGAAGATAAAGAAAAATCTACTCAATCTGTTAAACCTTTGAATGAAACTGATGTTTTAAATACAACAGAGATTCGCGATTACATTAATAAGATTGAAGCTGAAAAAAAACTTCCTTGGTATAAGCGGATTTTTAGCCGGAAAAAGACAAAAAAATAGGCTAAGTGTTTGTTACCCTAACAAGCACTTTTTTTAATCGTTTTTATTTATATTTATTATAATATTGTTGCTAATTTTAGCAATAATTGTTAAAATATTGATGTATGATGTGGAGTTAAATTGTGGAGGTACGCAAATGAAAAAAAGTAAAGGGCTATTTTTATCAGGTTTTTTATTTTTAGGCATTCTCTCTGGTTGTTCTTCCGTAGCGAATGGTACAAAAACTTATAGTTATGAATACACCTATGCAGAAGTCGATGGCGGTGTAGAAATTACAGGCATTAAGTTTAATCAAAAGAATAAGCATTTAGACATCACGATTCCTAGTCAATACTTAGGAAAAAAAGTGGTTTCTATTGCAGAAAATGCCTTTAAAAATGTTGATACGATTTATACTGTTGTCATGAGTCCAGATCTACAAGTGATTAAAAATGAAGCTTTTTCTGAATGTGATCATTTAACAAATGTATTTTTCCCTAATTCAGCTGAAGTTGTTATCAAAGAGAGGGTATTTGCCAAAAGTGGACTTACAACTTTAAATTTACCAAGTAAACTTCAATTGGAAAATGAAACATTTAAGGATTGTGAATCATTAAGGCAAGTGACTTCAAATTTGAATGTGTATGGTAGAGATATTTTTAGTGGATGTTCAAATTTACAATCTTTAACCTTAAATTTCATTGGTGCTAATGTAGATGATTTGCAACCTTTGTCTTATTTGTTTAATACCATTCCAGAATCGTTAACCCATTTGGTTATTCAATCACAAAGCACATTTACTGCTGATGTTTTTGACAATTGTACCAATATAAAATCCATTGAACTTCCATCTCCAGCCATTATTCAAGAATTACCTAAAGGTATTTTTGAACCTTGTACTTCACTTGAAACAATTAAAGTACCTTTTGTCGGTAAAGCGACTTATTTTGACGATACTCCAGTAAGTAATGATTATTCTTTAGCTTACTTGTTTAATAAAGAAAATAATTCAGAAGTTCCTCAAAATTTAAAAACTGTTCAACTTCATGCGACTGCAATTCCAAAAAACGATGCTGTTCGACTTCGACATGGAATGATTTCTATTCGTAAGATTCATTTTTCCGGATGTCAATATTTAGAAGCGATCCAAATGGATAGAGGAGATAGAGGATTTCTTTCCATTGAAGAAAATGCCTTTGAAGGTTGTAGTTCGTTAAATTCTATTAATTTTCCTTCTTCATTAGAAAAAATTGGTTCGAATGCTTTTAATGAAACAAAATTATATGATAATTTAAAAGAAGGACAATTACTAGTTATAAATAATTGGGCGATTGCTTATAAAAATAATCCAGAGGCTTCAGGTGTCGTTACAGTCAATTCATCTGCCACTGGAATGATTGATGAATTATTTAAAAATAATACGACAATCAATACTGTTACAATGAATGCAATGAAACAAATAGGTTCTTTAGCTTTTCAAAATGCAAGTAACTTAACTAGTGTTCGTATGGATGTTTTAACCGAAATTCCAGATGCCACTTTTGAAAATTGTACTTCCTTAGTGACAGCGAATATTCCACGGGCTACTGAAATTGGAAAGAATGCATTTAAAAATGCGAATTTATTACAAGAATATCGTTCGCGTGCAACGGTAATTAAAGAATCTGCATTTGAAGAATGTCGTTCGCTTACGGCCATTTCATTTTCTCAAAATGCGACTACAATAGAACAAAATGCGTTTAAAAATTGTGTTTCTCTTAGTAATATAAAAATTACAAATAAAATCGTAACGTTAGGACTCAATGCATTTGAAGCTTGTGATGCGTTAACCATCTATTGTGAAGCTGATGCCAAACCTGCAGGTTGGGATAATGATTGGAATCCTAATGATCGACCTGTTTATTGGGGAATCAATGATGAAAATTATTTAGAAAAAGATGGATTGATTTATGTCATTATTGATAATCAAGCAGTAGTTACAGGACATACGAATGAATTAAAAGAAAATGTAGTCATTCCATCGACAGTTAAAATAAATAATCATTCTTATGATGTTACAAGTATTGGAAAATCCGCATTTGGATATTGTAAAACGCTCAAGACCATTATTCTTCCAAATAGTATCGCAACCATTGCTCCATCTGCATTTGAAGCTTGTGAGGCGTTAACCATCTATTGTGAAGCTGATGCCAAAC
>CANQFQ010000010.1 GCA_947599835.1 uncultured Bacilli bacterium | reverse complement strand
TTAGAACGATAAAACTTAACTTAATGGTTGTAAAAAATAAAAAAAACGTGTAAAATACTAGTGACTTGTATAAACAAGGGAGTTGAAAGTATGAATCGAAAAATTAAAAATACCATTTTTTATATCTTTGCTGGTGCTGTTTTTGCATTATTTTTATTAACGCTAATTGTAGGTGGTATTTATGGTATTGCTGGTGCAGGTAGTAAAATTGTGATTGGAATGCGGAATTTCTTTATCAAACTAGGAAATAGTGATGCTTCGTTTGTTAAGTTTTCGCCTTATATTTGTATCTGTTCAGGTTTATTATTAACTTTTTGCTTATATCGTAAATACAATACGAGAATTAATTAAAATGAGAGACTTAGCATTTGTGCATGCAAATGCTTTTTTTTTGACAAGGAGAAAAAATAAATATGAAAGCTTTAGTTACAGGAGCAAGTAGCGGCATTGGAAAAGATATTGCTCGTTATTTAGCAAGTAAAAAAATCGATTTGGTTTTAGTCGCTCGTCGCGAAAATGCTTTATTAGAATTAAAAAAAGAACTAGAATCACAAGTCAAAGTAGAAGTTTATCCATGTGATTTAAAAGATTTAGAAAAAACAAAAAGGATTGCCCAACAATTTTTGGATGTACAAATTTTAATCAATAATGCGGGCTTTGGTGATGCTGGAGAATTTATCCATACGAATCTTGATAAAGAATTGGATATGATTGATGTAAATATTAAAGCCATGCATATTCTTTTCAAAACTTTTTTACAACAATTTAAAGAAAAAAAGCAAACGGCTTATATTTTAAATGTTGCTTCGCTTGCTGGTTTTCAACCCGGTCCTAAAATGGCTACCTATTATGCAAGTAAAGCTTATGTTTTACATTTAAGCGAAGCGGTAAATTTTGAATTGAAAAAAGCAAAAATGCCTATTTCTGTGACTTGTTTATGTCCTGGGCCTGTAGCAACTGAATTTAATCAAGTCGCCAATGTCCGGTTTCATTTAAAAGAACTTTCGAGTCAAAAAGTAGCAAAACTCGCTGTAGATAAAATGTTTAAGAAAAAAGCCGTTGTTATCCCAGGCTTTAAAGGCAAAGCGGCGATTTTCTTTTCGCGCTTTGTTTCTCGTAAGATGACTTGTCGTGTGATTTGTAAAGCTCAAGATAAAAAAATAGGAAAAGAAAGATAAGACTAGGGTTTCAAAAAATAATTTAAAAAGCGAAAATGTATTTTTCGTTTTTTTTATGGCGGTTGCTATATTTAATAATTATAAAAATAGTACGTAAATTAAAATATCTAACGAAATATTAAAAAGTTCTTGCAATTTTATTGCATTTGTTTTATCATTAGAACGTCAGTGTGGCGATGACGTCCGAGGTTGTCGGAACGCTAATACGCGTTGTCATTGTAGCGCTTCGAGTTTTCGGACCGAGCAAGTCTAAGCCAGAATTAGGCGAAAGGAGATTTAATAAATGGCAAAAAGTAAAAAAATTAGAATTAGACTAAAAGCTTATGATCACAAGATTTTAGACGACTCAGTAGCTAAAATTATTGAAGCTGCAAAAAGTACAGGCGCAATGGTAGTAGGACCTATCCCTCTACCTACAGAAAAACAAGTTTATACACTTCTACGTGCTGTACACAAATACAAAGATTCAAGGGAACAATTTGAAATTAGAACGCACAAACGTTTACTAGACATTGTTAATCCAACGCCACAAACCATGGATGTATTAACGAATCTAGTTTTACCAAGTGGTGTAGATATCGAAATCAAATTATAAGTTGTAAGGAGGAGAGAAAAATATGAAAGCTATATTAGGTAGAAAAGTTGGTATGACTCAAGTCTTTGCGACGGATGGAACAACGATTCCTGTTACTGTTGTTGAAGTTTTACCCAACATTGTACTTCAAAAAAGAACAATGGAAAAAGATGGCTATGAAGCCCTTCAATTAGGTTATGAAGATAAAAAAGAAAAAAATGCAACAAAACCTGAATTAGGTCATGTTAAAAAAGCAAATACAGCTCCAAAACGTTTCATTAAAGAAGTTCAAGGCGATGAAATGATGCGTTATGAAGTAGGTAATGAAGTAAAAGTAGATATTTTTAAAGCCGGTGAATTAGTTGATGTTACGGGCTTTAATAAAGGAAAAGGTTTCCAAGGCTCAATCAAACGTCATGGATATTCTAAGGGACCTATGGGTCATGGTTCTGGTTATCATCGTGGTATTGGTTCCATTGCAACGAGTGGTCGTACAAACAACCGAATTCACCCAGGAACAAAAATGCCAGGTCATATGGGTCATGAAAAAACAACGGTTTTGAATTTACAAGTTGTGAAAGTAATGCCAGAAAAAAATGCGGTTTTGATTAAAGGAGCGATTCCTGGACCTAATCGTGGATTAATTGTAATTCGTTCAGCCGTTAAATTTACAAAAAATATCCCTGCAGCAAAAGAACTTGTTAAATATAGTTCTAGTGCTGAATAAGGAGGATGAAACAAATGGAAGATAAAAAAGAAACAAAAGCAACAATGAAATTAGAAAACTTCAAATATGATGTTTTAAATCAAGAAGGATCTAAGGTTCGTGAATATGATTTAAGTCAAGAAGTTTTTGGTGTAAGTTATAATCAACATTGCGTTTTTGAAGCCATCTTACTTGCACAAGCAAATAGCCGTCAAGCAACAGCAAAAACGAAAAAACGTAGCGAAGTTAGCGGTGGCGGTAAAAAACCTTTTAGACAAAAAGGTACCGGCCGTGCTCGTGAAGGTTCTACTAGAGCTCCACAATTTGTAGGTGGTGGCAATGTTTTTGGACCAACAGGCATGCAAAACTTCAAACTAAAACAAAATAGAAAAGAAGCACGCTTAGCTTTAAAATCAGTTTTAGTTGAAAAGGCATATGATAAAGATTTAATTATCGTTGATGAATTTAAATTTGAAACCCCTAAGACAAAAGAATTTAGCAAAGCCTTAACAAATTTAAAAGCAAAAGCAAAAGTTTTATTAGTGGTGGAAGAAAATGATGACAATACCATCTTATCTGCAAGAAATGTTGCAAACTTAAAAGTTGTAAAACCTACAGCTATTAATGTATATGATATTGTTAAATATGATTCATTAATTGTAAGTGCAAAGGCGCTTGCTAAGATTGAGGAGGTATTTAAATAATGGCTAAAGCAAAAGAAGAAGCAACTGTAAAAGAAACAGCTAGCGAAGAAGTAAAAACAGAAAAGAAAGCAACAAAAAAAGCAGTTAAAAAAGTAGATAATGTTGAAAAAAGTAAAAAAATTGTCGATCGTTATTTCAATGTTATTATCAAACCATTAGTTACTGAAAAGACCATGAAATTGACGCAAGAACAAAATAAAGTCACGGTCGTTGTTGCCAAAGATGCATCGAAAGAATTAATTAAAGATGCTTTTGAAGCCATTTTTGGTGTTGAAGTAGCAAAAGTAAATACAATGAATGTACGTCCTAAAGCCAAAAGAATGGGACGATATGAAGGTCAAGTTTCAGGTTATAAAAAAGCAATTGTAACCTTAAAAGATGGAAATAGTCTTGATCTATTCAAAGAAAATACAGCGAAATAGTTGTATGAATCTTAAATTATAGGAGGTAGAAAAAAATGGGAATTAAAACATTTAAACCAATTACGCCAAGTCGACGTAATATGACTCAATTAACCAATGATGAAATTACAAAAAGCACTCCTGAAAAAAGTTTGTTAATGTCTTTTAGCAAAAAAGGTGGACGTAATAATCAAGGTCAAATTACTTGTCGTCATAAAGGCGGCGGTCATAAACAAAAATATCGTATTATTGATTTTAAAAGAGATAAAGATGGCATCAATGGTAAAGTTGCGGCAATTGAATATGATCCAAATCGTAGCGCCAACATTGCTTTAATCTATTACGTTGATGGCGAAAAGAGATATATCTTAGCGCCAAAAGGAATCAAAGTAAATGATGTTATCGTATCAGGAAAGAAAACCGATATTAAAGTCGGTAATGCATTATATCTTGAAAATATTCCTGATGGTGAATTTGTTCATAACGTTGAATTACATCCTGGTCGTGGAGGACAATTAATTCGTAGTGCTGGTTCTAGTGCTCAAATTCTTGGTAAAGAAGGTCGTTTTGTCACTTTAAGAATGGCTTCTGGTGAAGTTCGTAAAATTTTAGGAACTTGCAAAGCCACGATCGGAATTGTAGGCAATGATGAATATAACTTAGTTAATTTGGGTAAAGCAGGACGTACACGTTGGTTAGGTATTCGTCCAACAGTTAGAGGTTCTGTTATGAATCCAAATGACCACCCACATGGTGGTGGTGAAGGTAAATCTCCTGTAGGAAGACCTTCTCCAATGACTCCTTGGGGCAAGAAAGCTCTTGGAGTTAAGACACGTAAAGCAAAAAAGAAATCTAACGATTTAATTGTTAGACGTAGAAATGGTAAATAAGGGGGAGAGAACACATGGCACGTAGTATAAAAAAAGGACCATTTGCAGATCAACATTTACTCAAAAAAGTAGATGCACTCAATGCAGCTGGTAAAAAAGAAGTAATTAAAACTTGGTCTAGAAGATCTACCATCTTCCCATCATTTGTTGAACATACTTTTGCAGTTTATAATGGTCGTGAACACGTAATGGTTTATGTAACTGAAGATATGGTAGGCCATAAGCTTGGTGAATTTGCCCCAACAAGAACTTATAAAGGTCATACAGGCCATAAAGCAGAAGATAAAGCTGCTAATGCAGCTAAAAAATAGGAGGAACGAACAATGGAAGCAAAAGCAAGTGTATTAAATGTGCGTATTTCTCCGCAAAAAGCAAAATTAGTTGTCGATTTAGTAAGAGATAAAGGCGTTCAAGAAGCTTTAGATTTATTAAAATTTACGAATAAATCTTCTTCTCCAGTCGTATATAAACTGATTAAATCTGCAGCTGCAAATGCTACAAACAATTTTAAAATGGATGAATCTAAATTATATGTCAAAGAAATTTGGGTAGGTCCAGGAAGAATCTTAAAACGTTTTAGACCTGCTCCAAAGGGCAGTGCACATAAAATTTTGAAAAGAACTTGTCACATCAACGTTGTGGTAAGTGATGAAAGATAAGGAGGTAATTTAAGCATATGGGTCAAAAAGTTAGTCCTGTTGGATTAAGAATGGGAATTAATAAAGATTTTGAAGCAAAATGGTATGCGGATAAAAAATCTTTTGGTAATTATCTAATTGAAGACGTTAAAATCCGTGAATTTTTAGAAGCTAAATTAAAAGATGCAGCGCTTGCTAAAATTGTAATTGAAAGAACAAAAACTGCGATTACCTTATATCTTCATGTAGCACGTCCTGGCGTTGTTATCGGACAAGATGGCGCAAAAGTGAACGCTCTTGAAAAAGAATTAAAGAAATTAGTTCATCAAAAAGAATTAAAAATTAAAGTGATGACAGTAACGAATCCTGATTTAGTCGCTATGTTAGTCGCACAAAATATTGCGGAACAACTTGAAAAACGTCAATCCTTTAGAACGGTTCAAAAGAAAGCCATTCAACGCGTGATGAAAGCCGGAGCTAAAGGAATTAAAACGAAAGTTAGTGGAAGACTAGGTGGTACAGATATTGCCCGTAGTGAAGGATATAGTGAAGGTATCGTACCTTTACATACACTTCGTAGTGATATTGATTATGCCAATTATGAAGCACATACCACTTATGGTCGTTTAGGTGTTAAAGTTTGGATTTGTCGTGGTGAAATTATTCCAACTAAAGCCTCAAAACAAGATTCTTCTACTGAAGTGAAAGGAGAATAATCACTATGTTAATGCCAAAAAGAACGAAATATAGAAGACCTCATATTTTGAAATATGAAGGACTTTCAAAAGGTGGCAATGAAGTTGCATTTGGTGAATGGGGACTTCAAGCTACAACGGGAGCTTGGATTAGCGATAGACAAATTGAAGCTGCCCGTGTTGCCATTTCAAGATATACACGTAGAGGCGGAAAAGTATGGATTCGTATTTTCCCTCAACTTGCAAAAACGAAAAAACCACTAGAAGTCAGAATGGGTTCTGGTAAAGGTTCTCCTGAACTTTGGGTTGCTGTTGTTAAACAAGGAAAAATTATGTTTGAAATTGGTGGAGTTAGTGAAGAAGATGCAAAAAGAGCTTTAAAGCTAGCATCATATAAATTACCAGTAGACACGAAAATCGTGGCTAGAAAAAAAGTAGGTGAAGAATAATGACAAATGCTGAGATTAGAGAAACTCAAACTCCAGATCTTATTAAAAAAGTAAGTGAATTAAGGCAAGAATTATTCGCACTTCGTTTTCAACAAGGTACAGGTCAACTGACTGAAACTGGAAAAATTCATGAGATTAAGAAAACTATTGCAAGAATTCTTACAATCTTAAGAGAACGAGAAATGGAGGATGCAAAACATGAATAAGAATACAAGTCATAAAAGAATAATTGTGGGTACAGTTATTTCCACAAAAAATGACAAGACCATTACAATAGAAGTTACTTTAAGTGAAAAACATCCTTTATATAATAAAAATTATATATCGACAAAGAAATATAGAGCACATGATGAAAAAAACGTTGCCAAGGTGGGCGATGTAGTTAAAATTATTGAATGCAGACCTTTATCTGCCACAAAACGTTTCCGTTTATTAGAAATTGTTGAAAGTGCTCAAGAAAGTAAATAGGGAGGGCTAGGTTATGATTCAAAATTTAAGTAGACTAGTTGTAGCTGATAATTCTGGTGCCCGTGAAGTGATGGCTTTCCGTTTACTTGATGGTTCAAAAAGAAAATATGCGAGTATTGGAGATGTTGTGATTTGTTCGGTTAAAGTAGCCACTCCAAATGCTGAAATTAAAAAAGGTGACATTGTTAAAGCGGTTGTCGTTAGAACGAAAAAAGCAATTCGTCGTGAAAATGGCTCCCATATTTCTTTTGATGACAATGCCGTAGTAATCATTAAAGATGATTTTACACCTCGTGGATCACGTGTCTTTGGTCCCGTTGCTCGTGAACTTCGTGAAAAAGGAAAAGAAGGGTTTATGAAAATTCTTTCTCTTGCTCCAGAAGTATTATAAGGAGGTAGCCATATGTATATTAAAAAAGGTGATAAAGTTGTTGTCATTGCAGGACACGAAAAAGGAAAAGAAGGCGTTGTTATTAAAGCTTTTCCAAAAACTGAAAAAGTCATTGTTGAAGGCTTAAATATGGTTACCAAACATAACAAGCCAAGTCAACAAAATACAGAAGGTACCATTACAAAAAAAGAAGCACCTATTCATGTTTCGAATGTAATGCTTATTGATCCTAAAACGAAAAAACCTACAAGAGTTAGATTCAAAGTAGAAGAAGTTAAGGGAAAACAAAAGAAAATCAGATATGCAAAATCTGGTGCTAAATTAGATTAGGAGGAATTCAACATGGCAGAACAAGAAACGAAAAAAACAGTTGCTAGAAAACCTAAAACAGCAACCAAACCTGCTGCTAGTGAACCAGCTAAAAAAGCACCAGCAACAAAATCTGAAAAAACAAAAATAGAAGTTAAAGCAAATCCTAAAAAGGAATATTCGAATATTGTTTTACGTTATAAAAATGAAATTGCACCTCATTTAATGCAAAAATTCAATTATAAATCTGTAATGCAAATTCCACGTTTAGAAAAAATCGTGTTGAATATTGGTGTTGGAGATGCTACTTCGAATGCTAAATTAATTGAAGCCGCAGTTGAAGATATGAGAGCAATTGCTGGTCAACAACCAATTATAACTAAAGCAAAGAAATCCATTGCCACATTTAAAGTAAGAGAAGGAATGCCTATTGGTGTTAAAGCAACGCTTCGTGGCGATCGGATGTATGACTTTTTAAATAAGTTAATTAATATTGCTTTACCACGTGTTCGTGATTTCCATGGAGTTTCCAACAATTCTTTTGATGGTCGTGGAAATTATACTTTAGGTATTAAAGAACAATTAATTTTCCCAGAAATTAATTATGATAAAGTGGTGAAAGTCCGTGGGTTAGATATCGTTATCGTGACTACGGCTAAAACAGATGAAGAAGGCCACGAATTATTAAAAGAATTCGGTATGCCTTTTGAAAAATAGGAGGATGGAATATGGCTAAAAAATCAATTATTGCTAAACAACAAAGGCCACAAAAATTTGCGGTACGCGAATATACTCGATGTGAACGTTGTGGACGTCCTCATTCTGTAATTAGAAAATTTAAATTATGTCGTATTTGTATTCGTGAGCTAGCTTATAAAGGTCAAATTCCTGGCCTTAAAAAGTCTAGTTGGTAAAGGAGGGTTAACACATGTCAATGACAGATCCAATTGCCGATATGCTTACGCGTATTCGCAATGCTAATCAATTAAAATATTCTACCGTTTCAATGCCATCTTCAAAAGTAAAATGCACGATTGCTGCATTGTTATTAAATGAAGGTTATATTGCGAATTATACCGTTGAAACAATTTATAAAGAAAAAGCAAGTAAAGACGATCCAACGGTCGTTGAAAAAGAAGAAACCGTTAAAAAAGTGTTAACACTTACTTTAAAATATGGTCCTGAAGGAGAAAGAGTTATTAATAACTTAAAAAGAATTTCAAAACCAGGTTTGAGAGTGAATGTGGGAGCAAATGAATTACCAAAAGTGTTAAATGGTTTAGGCATCGCTATCATTTCAACTTCTCAAGGAATTATGACAGACAAGGCAGCACGGGCTAAAAATATTGGCGGCGAAGTGCTAGCTTATGTTTGGTAGGAGGTAGTTTATGTCACGTATTGGTAAAAAACATATTGACTTACCTGCTGGTGTTGAAGTTCAAGTAGAAGGTGTCACCGTAACTGTAAAAGGCCCTAAAGGCACTTTAACTAAAACCTTTAACAATCTAGTAACAATCGAAGTGAAAGATAATCAAGTATGGGTTTATCGTGTGAATGATAACAAACCAGCAAAACAAATGCATGGTACAACACGTTCCATTATTAATGGTATGGTTAAAGGTGTTAGTGAAGGTTTCAAAAAGATTTTACTCATCACAGGTACAGGCTATCGTGCACAAATGGAAGGAAAAAATCTTGTATTATACTTAGGTTATTCACATCCAATCACGATTGAACCTGTTCAAGGAATTACCATTGAAGTACCTCAACCCACTGAAATTCATGTGAGTGGCTTTGATAAAGCTGTTGTCGGTCAAGTGGCTGCAGTCATTCGTTCAAAGAGAGGCCCTGAACCTTACAAAGGTAAAGGTATTCGTTATAGCGATGAAATTATTAGACGTAAGGAAAGTAAAAAAGCTGCTAAGTAATTAGCAAGAAAGGAATAAGGAAATTATTATGATTAACAAGATTTCAAAAAACGTAGCTCGTCAAAAACGTCATCAAAGAATTCGTAACAAGATTTCTGGAACTCCAGAACGCCCACGTCTAAGCATCTATCGTTCCAATGCTCATATGCATGTTCAAATTATTGATGATGTGAATCAAAAAACATTAGTTGCTTCTTCAACTTTATCATTAAATCTTGAAAATTGTGGAAATGTTGAAGGCGCTAAATTAGTCGGTGCGGATATTGCTAAAAAGGCATTACAATTAAATATTAAAAAAGTAGTATTTGATCGTAGTGGATATTTATATACAGGCCGTGTAAAAGCATTAGCAGAAGCTGCTAGAGAAAACGGCCTAGAATTTTAGGAGGATATTCCATGGAAGAAAATGAAAACAAAGTTACGGAACAAGTAGAACAACCTAAAGCGAATGCAAAAGCTGAAGGTGCTAACGTTCGTAATGCACATGGCAATAATAGAAGACCTGCCAGAGCACAACATCGTCCAGCTCGTTCTGAAAAGGTAGATCCATTTGAAGAAAGAACTGTGGCTGTTAATCGTGTATCGAAAACGGTTAAGGGTGGTAGAAATATGCGTTTTGCTTCTCTTGTTGTGGCAGGAGATCATAAAGGTCATGTTGGCATGGGAACAGGCAAAGCAAAAGAAGTTCCTGATGGAATTAAAAAGGCTAGCGAAAGAGCTAGAAAAAATCAAGTCGTAGTTCCAATGACCAAAAATGGAACGATTCCTCATACAGTCATTGGTCGACATGGTGCTTGCAGAGTATTCTTAAGACCTGCTCCTGAAGGTACAGGTATTGTTGCCGGAGGTCCAGTCCGTGCCGTATTAGAACTTGCTGGAATTACCAATATTTATTCAAAAGTTTATGGTTCTCGCACAGCAATCAATATGGTAAGAGCTACAATGAATGCGATTGAAAATTTAAAAACCGTTGAAAAAGTAGCTGCTTTAAGAGGCAAGACAATCAATGAAATTAAAAGTATGAAACAATAAATTTTTAAATGTATCTAGATAAGGAGGTGCACAACATGAAACTCAATGAACTTAAGTTTACAGAAGGCTCTCGTAAAAAAGGCGTTAGAGTAGGAAGAGGTATCGCATCTGGATGCGGTAAAACTTCTGGTAGAGGTATGAATGGTCAAAATAAACGTAGTGGCGGTGGTGTAAGACTTGGTTTTGAAGGTGGTCAAATGCCTTTATACCGTATTTTACCTAAAATTGGTTTTACAAATTTCACTCGTAAAGTTTATGCTGTTGTAAATGTAAAAGATTTGAATAAGTTTGATGAAGGTACAGTTGTTACACCAGTATTATTGAAAGAAGCAGGATTAATTAAAAAAGAATACTGCGGTGTCAAAATACTTGGTAATGGTACTTTAGAAAAGAAACTTACTGTATCAGCTCATAAATTCTCTGCTTCTGCAAGTCAAGCAATTGAAAAAGCAGGCGGAAAGGTTGAGGTGATTGCTTAATGTTTACAAAATTTATAGATGCGTTTAAAAATAAAGATGTTCGGGGACGTATTTTATTTACATTAGGTATTTTGTTTATTTATATTATTGGTTTGTTAATCACAGTTCCTGGTATTGATTCGGCAAATATTAATGGTGCGATTGCTGAAAATGATTTATTAGGTGTTATGAATCTTTTAAGTGGTGGCGCATTAGATCAATTCTCGATTTTCGCTTTAGGGGTATCCCCTTATATTACAGCTTCAATTATTATTCAATTATTACAATTGGGTGTTTTACCTGCTTTACAAGAATTAGGTGAACAAGGCGAAGCGGGTAGAAGAAAAATCAATGATATTACAAGATATCTTGGCTTGTTACTTGGAGCTGTGCAAGCTTATGGTATTATCGTTACATTGCAAAATCGAGGCATTATTGATTTTAATTTAATTTTTGATGGTCGATTAGTCGAAAATGGAAATAGACTGTGGTTAGGTTATGTTTATGTTATCGCTGTATTACTTGCCGGAACGATGTTTACCCTATGGCTCAGTGACCAAATCACCACAAAAGGTATTGGTAATGGGGTTTCGATGATTATCTTTGCAGGTATCATTAAAGGTATCCCTAGCAATTTCAGTCAAATTTATAATGTATTAGTTCCAATTTCATCTACCGGTGGAGAATTCTTCAATGGATTATTAAAATTCTTAGCTTATTGTATTTATGCTTTAGCTATCGTAGTATTTGTAATCTTTATTGAAACAGCGGTCAGAAAGATTCCAATTCAACAATCAAAGCAAACGTTAAGTCAAAGTAATGCAAATATGAATTTCTTGCCAATTAAATTAAATCCAGGAGGCGTAATTCCTGTAATCTTTGCGCAAGCAGTTTTAACTGCTCCTGTAACCATTATGGGCTTTATTAATCCAGATAGTGCAGCTTATCTTAGGGTTCAACATATCTTTTCTTTAACTGAAACGATTCATGGTTGGCCTATTGCTTTAATTGTTTATTTAGTTTTAATTGTTTTATTCAGTTTCATGTATGCGCATATTCAAATTGATCCTGAAAAATTAGCTGAAAATTTGCAAAAACAAAATTCCTATATTCCAGGTATTCGAACGGGTACTGAAACGAGAAATTATTTAAGTAGAGTATTAAATCGTGTAACTTTTACAGGAGCATTTGCATTAGCATTTGTTGCTGCTTTACCGATTATTGTTCCATTAATCTTTCCAGTATTAAAAGCTTCTTCTTTCGGTGGTACAGGACTTATCATCGTTGTCGGTGTTGCTCTTGAAACCATGAGTCAAATCGAAGGCTATGTTGCTGAAAAGAATTATAAACAATTTACTTTCTAGGAGTTTCTTAAATGAATTTAATTTTATTTGGTGCTCCTGGTGCAGGTAAGGGCACGCAAGCCTTAGAACTTGCAAAAAGTTATCAAATACCTCATATTTCCACAGGGGATATGTTTCGTCAAGCCATGGCGAAGCATACTCCTATGGGGGAAGAGGCTGCAAAATACATCAATAAGGGCCATTTAGTTCCTGATGATGTAACGATTGGAATTGTGAAAGAAAGATTATCTAATTCCGATTGTCAAAATGGTTTTATTCTTGATGGTTTTCCAAGAACAATCTTTCAAGCCGAAAGTTTGGAAATCCTTCTTCAAGAATTAAATAAAAAATTGGACTATGTCATTCAAATTGATGTGGCACAAGATGCCTTAATTCAAAGATTAACCGGCAGAAGAATGTGTAAACGATGTGGGGCTTCTTATCACATTATCCATCGGCCTAGTAAGGTAGAAGGCATTTGTGATGAATGTGGAAGTGAACTTTACATTCGAAAGGATGACAATTTAGAAAGTGTCCAAGTTCGTCTTGAAACGTATCTTTTACAAACAAAACCTTTAATTGAATATTATCAAAAAAAGGGCTGTTTGGTAACTGTTGATGGAAATCAAGACATTAAGAAAGTGTTTGCTGATATCCAATGCAAATTAGGTGATAAAAAATGATTATTTTAAAAACACCTAGAGAAATTGCACTCTTAAGAGAGGCAGGTCGAATTGTTGCGATGGTGCATCAAGAATTGGAAACTTTTATTCGGCCGGGTATCACAACCAAAGAAATTGACATTTTTGCTGAAAATGTAATTCGTAAACATGGAGCAACTCCTTCTTTTAAAGGATATCAAGGTTTTCCAGGAGCCGTATGCGTTTCGATTAATGATATGGTAATTCATGGAATACCGAATAAACGTAAATTAAAAGAAGGCGATATTGTATCGGTTGATGTTGGTGCTTGTTATCAAGGCTACCATGGAGATTCTGCATGGACATATGCCGTTGGAAATATTTCGGATGCGGCTAAACGTTTAATGCAAGTGACCAAAGAATCTTTATTTGAAGGCTTAAAGCAAGCCAAGCCGAATCATCATGTTGGCGATATTTCCGCCGCCATCGAAAGTTATGTAAGAAAAAATGGATATACGAGTCCTTATGATTATACAGGTCATGGGGTAGGTAGTTCAATTCATGAAGATCCAATGGTTCCAAATTATGGCATTGCAGGTCATGGTCCATTACTTAGAGAAGGAATGGTAATTGCCGTTGAGCCAATGGTTCACATAGGAAAAAGTGATGTCATTGTTTTAGATGATGATTGGGGAGTTGTTACTGCTGATCATAGTTTAGCAGCGCATTATGAACACACCATTGTTATTACGAAAGATGGTTATGAAATTTTAACATCATTATAAGGAGGAAATAGAATTTGGCTAAGCAAGATGTTATTGAAGTGGAAGCTGTCATTGTAGAAGCTTTGCCTAATACAATGTTTAAAGCGAAACTATTGGAGAATGATGTGGTAATTCTTGCCCACGTTTCTGGTAAAATCCGTATGAATTACATTCGCATTTTACCTGGTGATAGAGTTACATTAGAGCTTTCTCCTTATGATTTAACACGTGGGCGTATTGTTTTTCGACATAAGTAATTAAAAAAAACAAAGGGGGTTATTTATATGAAGGTAAGACCTTCTGTTAAACCAATTTGCAATAAGTGCAAAATTATTCGTCGTAAAGGTCGCTTGATGGTTATTTGTGAAAATCCAAAACACAAGCAAAGACAAGGTTAATTTATAGGAGGAATTAAAAAAATGGTTCGTATCGCAGGTGTAGATATTCCTAGTGAAAAAAGAGTGGTAATCTCTTTAACTTACATTTATGGAATCGGATATTCTACGGCTACAAAAATTTTAAAAGCCGCTAATGTTGATGAAAATATCCGCGTTAAAAATTTAGATGAAGATCAATTATCAAGAATTCGTGCTGAAGTAGCACAATATAAAGTTGAAGGTGATTTACGTCGCGAAGTCAACATGAACATTAAAAGATTAATGGAAATTGGTAGTTATCGTGGCTTACGTCACAAAAAAGGGCTTCCAGTACGTGGTCAAAGAACAAGAACCAATGCACGTACACGTAAAGGCCCTGCAAAAACAATTGCTAATAAAAAGGTAGCAACGAAATAGGTAGGTGAATATTCATGGCACAAGCAAAAAATGCGAAAACAACTCGTACAAGACGTAAAGATAGAAAAAATGTTGCGAATGGAATCGTACATATTCAATCTACATTCAACAATACCATTGTTACAATTACAGATGAAGCAGGAAATGCAATTACTTGGTCAAGTGCAGGTGTATTAGGATTTAAAGGTTCTAAAAAATCAACACCTTTTGCAGCTCAAATGGCTGGTGAAGCTGCAGCAAAAGTTGCTATTGATCATGGTATGAAAAAAGTTTCAGTAAACGTTAAAGGACCAGGCCCTGGTCGTGAAGCCGCTGTAAGAGCATTACAACAAGCGGGTTTGGATGTTGTATCTATGGTTGATGTGACGCCAATTCCTCATAACGGTTGCCGTCCTCCAAAACGTCCTAGAGCTTAATTTGTTAAAAATAGGAAAATGAAGGAGAAAATGCGATGGAAAAATTCAAACTACCAAAGTTTTCAAAACCAGAAGAAACAATCCTTGACAAAAATCATAGTCGTTTTGCATTAGAACCACTTGAAAAAGGATTCGGAACTACTTTAGGAAATGCATTACGGCGTGTATTATTATCTTCACTTCCAGGCACATCGATGTATGCTGTTGAAATTGATGGCATTCATCATGAATTTTCGGCGATTGCTGGCGTTGAAGAAGATGCGACATCTTTAATTTTAAATTTAAAAGCTATTAATTATGTATCCGAAAATTATGTTGATAATGTAGAAAGCGAAGTTAAACTAAAAGCTATCGGACCTAAAGTGGTAACAGCAGCTGATTTAGTTGCTCCTAGCGGAATCGAAATTTTAAATAAAGATGCATATATTTGTACAATTGCCGATGGCGGACAATTAGATGTCACGATTTATGTTAGAACAGGTCGTGGTTATGTCGTCGCTGAAAAAAATAAAAGTCATAAGCTTCCTTTCGGTGTAATTCCAACAGATTCCAATTTTTCACCTATTAAAAAAGTATCCTTTGATGTTGAACCTACCCGTGTAGGTCATGATTCAAATTATGATAAATTAATTATGGATGTTACAACGAATGGTGCTTGTACACCTTTAGATGCTGTTTCAATAAGTGCAAAAATTCTTATTGAACATTTAAAATTATTTACTACAATTGAATTTAATGATGAAGAAAATTCATGGTTAGAAGAAGATAAGAAAGAAGAAAAAGATAATAGACAAGAATTGTCTATTGAAGAATTAGATTTAAGTGTTAGATCTTATAATTGCTTAAAACGAGCAAATATTTCGACAGTCCAAGAATTGACAATGAAAACGGAAGAAGATATGATGAAAGTTCGTAATTTAGGTAAAAAATCATTAAAAGAAGTCCGTGATAAATTAAAAGAAATTGGATTATCGTTCAAAATTAGTGATTAATAAAGAAGGAAGGTAATAAAATGGCACGCAATAAAATTCGTGGTAAAGCTGGAGTAAAATTTAAATCTCCATATACAACTGAAAAACGTACTGCTCAATTACGTACATTAGTTACTCATCTAATTATTAATGAACAATTAGAAGTTACGCAAACAACGGCAAAAAGTTTAGTTTCTTGTACAGATAAAATGGTAACTTTTGCTAAAAAAGGTGATTTACATTCGAGAAGACTTGCTGCAGCCTTTGTTAGAAATATTGAATATAATGTCAATAAAGATGAAAAACAAACTGCACTTCAAAAATTGTTTACTGAATTAGGCCCTAGATATGCTAGTCGCAATGGTGGTTATACGAGAATTATTAAAACGTATAACAGACGTGGCGATAATGCTCCGATGGCTGTTGTACAATTAGTTAAGTAATTGAAATGATTGAATAAAACGACTCTATGCAATCAATGATAGAGTCGTTTTATTTGTCCGTAATTCATTTGAAATCACATTCTAGTCCTTGATTTTAGTTATGAAAAATGTAAATAAGTTATGCTAAATTTAAAAGATATGATATAATTATAAAGTATGGTAAGGAGAGATTTTGGTGGATGCAATAAAGTTTGAAAATGTTACTTTTGGATATCACAATCAAACTCCGATTATAGAAAACTTAAATCTTGAAATTAAAAAAGGTAAATATACAGTTTTACTCGGTCATAATGGTAGTGGTAAATCCACTATAGCGAAATTAGCTATAGGCCTTTTAGAATGCCAAGATGGAAATATATTTATTGATGGTATAGAACTCAATGAAAAAAATTTAAATCAAATTCGTAGTAAAGTGGCCATTGTTTTTCAAAATCCAGATAACCAATTTATTGGTTCGACGGTTCGAGATGATATGGCTTTTGGATTGGAAAATAAATGTGTTGATCCTAATTTAATGGATGCAATGATTGAAGAATATGCCAAAAAAGTGAATATGCATGAGTTTTTAGATACAGAGCCCACAAATCTTTCAGGTGGCCAAAAGCAAAGAGTAGCGCTTGCCGGTGTCCTTGCCATGCAACCCGATATTTTAATTTTAGATGAAGCTACAAGTATGCTTGATCCTATCGGCAAAAAAGAAATTTTTGATGTGATTCAAGAATTAAAAGTAAAAAGATCAGAAATGACCATTTTATCGATTACACATCATATTGAAGAAGCCCTTTTTGCTGATGAAATCATTATTTTAAATAATGGTAAAGTCGTAAAAGTGGGTTTACCTAACGATCTTTTATATGATCAAAATTTATTAAATCAAAATGCCTTGGAAGCTCCTTTTATTATTCAATTAGAAGAAAAATTAAAGCAAGCGAACATTCCATTTGAACCCACTTTAGATGTGAAAGAACTGGTGAAGCAATTATGAACATTAAAATCAGTCACCTTTCTTATACTTATGCGATGAATCAACCTTTTCAATATGAAGCTTTAACCGATATTAATGCCTCGATTAAAAGTAACGATTTTATCGCTATTATCGGACAAACTGGAAGTGGAAAATCCACGTTGATTCAAAATTTAAATGGGTTACTTATCCCTACCATGGGAAAAGTCGAAGTGGATGAATTTGTTATTCAAAAAAAAGTGAAATTAAAAAATATTAAGCAATTACGTAAAAAAATTGGTATTGTTTTTCAATTTCCAGAATATCAATTGTTTGAAGAAAATGTTGAAAAAGATATTTTGTTTGGCCCTAAAAATTTTGGATTTAGCGAAGAACAATTGAATGGTTTAGCTAAAAAATCATTAGAAATTGTCGGTTTAGACGAAACTTTTTTAAAAAAATCACCTTTTGAATTATCGGGAGGTGAAAAAAGAAGAGTTGCCATTGCTGGGATTTTAGCATTTGATCCCGAAATTTTAATTGTGGATGAACCGACGGCCGGATTAGATCCACAAACCGCCAATAAAATTATGGAATTATTCAATCATCTGCATAAGGTACAAAAGAAAACCATTATTTTAGTAACCCATCAAATGGATGACGTGTTAAAATATGCGAACCACGTTTTAGCTTTAAAAAATGGGAAACTCGAAGCTTATACAACGCCCATTAAGTTATTTATGGATGATAAGTTGATGCAACATCTTCAAGTCGAAGCTCCTATATTATTAAAAATTGCTGTAGAAATCAAGAAAAAATATCCTGCTTTTAATATCTCAAAAGTAAGAGATATTGATAGTTTTGTTCAGCAATTAAAGGATGTGATATGATGTCTAATATCACATTAGGTAGATATATTCCAAATAATACTTTTTTTCATCGGTTAGATCCTCGATGTAAATTATTGTTATTATTTATTTTTATGATTACGATTTTTATTAATCTTGGAATGATCGGTTATATCGTTTTAGGACTTGTTGTATTGCTTTGTTTTATTTTATCAAAAATAAGCATTCTAACGATATTTAAATCACTTAAACCGATGTGGTTCATGATGATATTTATTTTCGTTATTAATTTATTTGTGGTGAAAACAGGAACCCCTTGGCATTTAGGAAAAATCACGATATATAGTAATGCTATTTTTGCTACTTTAAAAATTGTTTATCGATTATTTTTATTAATTTCAACCTCCACGATCTTCACTGCAACAACAAAACCTTTAGATATTACCATTGCTATCGAAGATTTATTTGCTTTTTTAAAGCCTATCATGAATGTTCACATTCTTTCGATGATGATTAGCATTGCATTACGTTTTATTCCAACGATTTTAGAAGAAACAAATCGTATCATGAAAGCTCAGGCAAGTCGTGGGGTAGATTTTGTTCATGGAAAATTAAAAGAAAAAGCGAAGGCGATTACCTCGTTAATTATTCCATTATTTGTTAGCGCCTTTGCAAGAAGCGATGAGTTAGCTAATGCAATGGAGGCGAGAAGTTATAATCCTTATGCTCAAAGAACCCGCTATCGTAAATTGCATTGGCAATTCAAAGATTCGTTAATATTGATTTTATCGATTGTTTTGCTGGCTGGATTTATTACATTAGCAATCACTGGTTTTGCAAAAACTTGGAACACATCCATTTTTGAATGGATTAAAGGATGGTTTAAATGAATAAATATAAATGTATCGTCGCATATGATGGTTTTGACTATTATGGTTATCAAAAACAACATCATGAGCCAAGGACCATTCAAAATGAAATTGAAATGGTTTTATCAAAGATCTGTAAAGAAAAAATTACCATTTTCGCTTCGGGTCGAACGGATAGAAAAGTTCATGCTTTAGGTCAAGTTTTTCATTTTGAAACGAATCAAAATATTCCGACAGATGCGTTGCTTAAAGCAATGAATAGTGGGTTAAATCAAGCCATTCGAATTCTCAAAATCACGCGGGCTAGCAAAAATTTTCATGCACGGTATAGTGTTAAAAAGAAACAATATCTTTATCAAATTAAAAATGCGCAAGATTTAAGTCCTTTTGAAGCAAGATATTTTGCTTTAGTTAAAGAAAACTTAGATTTTGATTTACTTCATCAAGCTGCCCAATTGTTTATTGGGACCC
The DNA here is from genome assembly GCA_947599835.1 of uncultured Bacilli bacterium. Classification (GTDB taxonomy): domain Bacteria; phylum Bacillota_I; class Bacilli_A; order RFN20; family CAG-631; genus Caccosoma. The sequence continues at coordinate 38,010 of CANQFQ010000010.1, read as the reverse complement.
ATGACTTTAGAAATTTTACTTTAAATAAGCCAAGTGAAGTTCTTTCTTTTGAAAAAACTATTTATCAAATTCAAATTCATCAAAGAAAAAATGAAATTAGAATTTTATTTGAAGGTAGTGGCTTTTTAAGGGCAATGATTCGCATGATGGTAGGAGCAATGCTAGCCATTGCGAGTCAGAAAAAAGAAATGCAATATCTAATTGATTTATTAAATCTTAAAAGTCAAGAAAAATGTAGTTATAAAGCCAAACCGGAAGGCTTATATTTAAAAAAAGTGATTTATTGATGGGAGGAAATCCAAATGCTAATCAACAATTATCATACGCATACCAAGCGATGTGGACATGCCACAGGTGAAGATCGAGAATATGTTGCATTTGCATTAAAAAATCATATGAAAACATTAGGCTTTAGTTGTCATGTTTCACATACTGATTTTACCTTGAATCAACAATATTTGAGTGATATTCAAAAATTAAAAAATGAATATCAAGATCAAATTCAAATCTTAATCGCATTTGAATGTGAATATGTTGACGATATGATTCCATATTATCAAAATTTAATTCAAACAAAACAGGTGGATTATTTAATTTTCGGTAATCATTATACGGAATTTGCCGGGAAAATGTATAATTTTTGCTTATCCTATAAGGATATTACTTATTTTGACATTTATTACAATGCGTTAAAAAAAGCATTAGATAGCCATCTGTTTCGTTATATTTGCCATCCCGATGTGTTTTTAAAAGGTTATCAAAAATGGGATGAGCATACCATTCAATTTACGCATCGTATCGGCCGTTTATTAAGTCAATACGATTGTTATGTAGAACTTAGTGGATCGGGTTGTAGAGGTCATGCTTACTTTAATTATGAAGGAAAACTTGTTCCTCCCTATCCATTTAAAGAATTTTTTAAAATTTTAAAACAATATCCTTTAAAATTTATATTAGGGGCGGATGCCCATGCACCAGAACAATTAAATGATTCTGCAATAGCCTATATTGAAAATATGGCGAAGGAATTAGAATTAAATGTGGTTCAGGAAATTCAATTTGATGAAAGGAGTTAGGTTTCATGGAGAAAATGTTTACACGATTAGATGCGATTTTAGCAAAATATTTACAAATTCAAGAAAAACTACAAGATGAAGCTATCATTCAAGATATTAAGCAATATACGCAATTATCGAAAGAATCTGCTCAATTAGAAAAATCAGCTTTAAAATATCAAGAATATTTAAAAAATCAAAAGCAAATGGAAGAAGATAAATTGTTATTGAATGAAACGGATCAAGAAATGGTTTCTCTTGCCAATGAAGAAATTAAAACTTTGACCAAACAAAATGAAAACTTAATCAAAGAATTAGAAATTTTATTATTACCTAAAGATCCGAATGATGATAAAAATATTTTGATGGAAATTCGAGGCGCTGCAGGTGGCGATGAAGCGAACATTTTTGCTGGTGATTTATTTAGAATGTATAACCGTTATGCCGATGCTAAAGGTTGGAAAATTGAAATTATGGAATCTTCCGAAACAGAATTTGGTGGATTTGCTTTAATTTCCTTTATGGTAAAAGGAGAAGGTGCCTATTCGAGATTAAAATATGAATCGGGTGCGCATCGGGTACAACGGGTTCCAAAGACCGAGGCGGCAGGAAGAATTCATACCTCCACAGCAACGGTATTAGTTATGCCAGAAATTGATGAAGTAGATTCAACAATTAAAGAAGAAGATTTACATATTGATGTTTATCGTTCTGGAGGTGCTGGGGGACAACATGTTAATAAAACCGAATCAGCCATTCGAATTACTCATATCCCAACGCATATTGTCGTGACTTGTCAAGATGGTAGGAGTCAACATGAAAATAAAGAAAAAGCATTAAAAATTATTCGTATGAAAGTTGCTGAAGAATTAAAATCCAAACAATTAGAAGAAGTAGGCGCTGAACGAAAATTAAAAGTAGGTAAAGGAGAACGGAGTGAAAAGATTCGAACTTATAACTATCCACAAAATCGAGTCACAGATCATCGCATTGGCTTTACTGTACAAAAACTAGATCGGATTATTGAAGGCGATCTAGATGAATTATTAGATGCATTAATGAACGAAGAACAAAAAGAAAAATTAGAGGCAGAATTATAAAATGACGTATATTGAAATGATTCAACATTTTGAACATCAAGCACAAAAAAAGAATTTAGAAGAACATGCGATAAAATGGTTGTTTTTTTATAGTGATTTTTTTGTTGGATATGAACATTTGAACGATACAGTTGATGAAAATATCTATCAAAAATTTGCTCAAATGGTAGATTTATATCTTGAAAAAAATATTCCTCCTCAATATATCTTGCATAAAACGTATTTTTATGGATATGAGTTTTATGTCGATGAAAACGTATTTATTCCACGAAATGAAACCGAACAACTCGTTGAAGAAACGATTTATCGTATTGATGATTTTTTTAATACTCCGATTACGATTGGGGATATTTGCTGTGGAAGTGGAGCCATAGGTATTACTTTAAAAAAAGAAATTCAAGATGCCGAAGTTTATTTATGTGATATCAGTTTAAAAGCCATGGATATTGTAAATAAAAATGCACAATCATTAGGCGTAGTTGTGCATCGATTGGTCGGAAATATGATTCAACCCCTCTTGGATCAAAAATTGACTTTTGATGTCATTGTATGCAATCCACCTTATATTAAAAACCATGAAAAATTAGAAAGCATCGTCGTGGATCACGAACCGAATATTGCTTTATTTGGTGGGGAAGATGGTTTAGATTTTTATCGGATTTTATTTGAATATTTCGATGTTTTAATGAAAAAACGGGGTTTTATGGCTTTAGAATTTGGTTATGATCAAAAAGCTGCATTAGAAAAATTATTAAAAGAAAAATTACCTCAATATCGATATGAATTTTTAAAAGATTATGCAAATTTAGATCGCATGTTGTTTATCTATAAAGATTAGATTTAAAGATGCCTTGGAAGGGGTTATTATCATCATCATTTGAATTGGAATGATCTTGTTGATTGTTATCATTTTGTTTAACTTGATTTTGTGCCGCGATAGCAAGAATCATTTGACCGACTAATTCAAGAAAATTTCCTAGGGAGTTTTGTTCATCAATATCTAATTTTTGACAAAGTAAATAACCCACAAGAGCACCCACAATCCCAAATTCGTTTCCTGAGAAACTAAAAAGGTAGCGACTGAAACTTTGATAATCAATATTTAAAAAATCTTCAAAACTTTGATTATTATTCATAATATCGCTACTTTCTTGAAAGATTGATCATCATTGTGTTATAATATATTCGAAAGAACCTACGAGGAACGTAATTATGAAAAAAGAAAGATCAAAAAGAAGCCAAAGACGATATAACTGGTTATTAATTTTTAGCATTATTTTAGTTGTTATTATGTTTATCAGTTTAGCCGCTGTTTTTATTAATAAATAATTTTATCAATAAGGCCATATTTTAAGGCTTGGGTGGCATCCATAAAATAATCACGTTCTGTGTCTTTTTTGATTTGATGAATGGATTGATTTGTATTTGAAGCTAGAATTTCATTTAGCTTCTTTTTTAATTTTAAAATGCGATTGGATGCAATTTCAATATCACTAGCAACACCCGTTGCACCCCCACTAGGTTGATGAATCATCATTTCACTATTGGGTAATGCATAACGCTTTCCTTTTGCACCCCCTGCAAGTAAAAAAGCCCCCATACTCGCACATAAGCCAATACAAATGGTGGACACATCACAGGGAATATGTTGCATAGTATCATAAATGGCTAAACCACTCGTAATTGAACCGCCAACAGAATTAATATAGAGTTGAATATCTTTGCTATCATCTTTAGAAGACAAATATAATAATTGTGCAATGATATTACTAGCTACGAGATCATCAATTTCGCCATTGAGCATAATAATTCGTTCTTTTAGTAATAAGGAATAGACATCATAATGCCGTTCGCCATCATGACTTACTTCAATAATTGTAGGAATATAGTTCATTTCAAAGCCCTCCTAAATTAAATTATGCCCAGATACTAAAAAATATACATTTATAATATTTAATATAAATATTATTTTTATTTTTAAATAGTTGCAATTAGGATAGCAAAATCTTATAATTATACATGTACGAATAATTTAGAAAATTAAATTATTGAAAGGAGATTTTCGTATGAGTGTAAAAATTGCAATTAATGGATTTGGAAGAATTGGACGTTTAGCTTTTAGACAAATGTTTGGAGCCGAAGGCTATGAAGTAGTAGCTATCAATGATTTAACGAGCCCTAAAATGTTGGCTCATTTATTAAAATATGACTCAGCACAAGGACGTTATGCTTTAGCTGATAAAGTCACTTGTTCAGCCGATGATGCAAGTGAAGGTTGGATTGCCGTTGATGGTAAAAAAATTAGAATCTATGCTGAAAAAGATGCTAATAATTGCCCTTGGAAAGCATTAGATGTAGATGTTGTTTTAGAATGTACTGGTTTTTATTGTTCAAAAGAAAAATCAATGGCACATATTAATGCCGGCGCAAAAAAAGTAATTATTTCAGCTCCTGCTGGAAATGATTTAAAGACAATCGTTTATGGTGTTAATGATCAAACTTTAACAGCTGAAGACCAAGTGATTTCAGCAGCTAGTTGTACAACTAACTGCTTAGCTCCTATGGCTAAGGCTTTAAATGATTTTGCTCCTATTCAATCTGGTATTATGACAACTGTTCATGCTTACACCGGAGATCAAATGGTGTTAGATGGACCTCATAGAAAAGGAGATTTAAGAAGAGCAAGAGCAGCCGCTTGCAATATTGTTCCTAATTCAACAGGTGCTGCTAAAGCCATCGGTTTAGTTATTCCTGAATTAAATAAAAAATTAATTGGTTCTGCTCAACGTGTACCTGTATGTACAGGTTCTACGACAATTTTGGTTGCTGTAGTTAAAGCAAATGACTTAACAGTTGAAGCCATTAATGCCGCTATGAAAGCACAAACAAGTCCTTCATTTGGATATACTGAAGAACCTTTAGTATCTTCTGATATTATTGGTATTACTTATGGCTCATTATTTGATGCAACACAAACGATGGTTACAAAGATTTGTGATGGTTTATATCAAGTACAAGTGGTTGCATGGTATGATAATGAAAATTCTTATACTTCACAATTTGTACGTTTAGCAAAAGAATTTGCACAAAAATAAGGATTGAATCCAATCAATTATAATTAGCACTCTTTATGGGTGCTTTATTTTCACAAGGGGAGGAAAAATTCGTGAAAAAAACGATTAAAGATTTAAGAGATTTAAAGGGAAAAGTAGTCTTTGTACGGGTTGATTTTAATGTGCCTTTAAAAAATGGGGTAATTAGTGATGATAATCGTATTGTTGCTGCTTTACCTACCATTAACTATTTAAAAGAACAAGGAGCTCGTATTGTTTTATTTTCTCATTTAGGAAAAGTGGATCATAAAGATGAAGAAAAGAAAAAACAAGACATGGCTAAAAATGATATGAAATTTGTTGCACAACGGGTTGAAGAATTATTACAATCTCCTTTTATCTATATCGATGAAACTCGTGGTGATAAATTAACCAATGCCATTCAAGAATTAAAAGATGGCGAAGTTTTATTAATGCAAAATACACGTTATGAAAAAGGAGAAAGCAAAAACGATCCAGAACTGAGTGCTTATTGGGCAAGTTTAGCGGATGCTTTTGTTATGGATGCTTTTGGATCAGCGCACCGTGCACATGCTTCAACTTATGGTGTGCCTGAAATTTTGAGTCAACAAAATAAACCAACCGCTCTAGGCTTTTTAATGGAAAAGGAAGTTTTAGGTTTAGGTAAATGTGTCGCTGCTAATGAACATCCTTATGTAGCTATTTTAGGTGGCGCAAAGGTTTCTGATAAAATCTTAGTTGTTGAAAAATTGCTTGAAAAAGCCGATAAAGTTTTAATTGGTGGCGCAATTACTTGTACATTTTTAAAAGCTATGGGTAAAAATGTAGGAACTTCTCGTTATGAAGAAGATCAACTTGATTTTGCTCGTCATTGCCTTGAAATTGGTAAAAATAAATTAGTATTACCTGTAGATCACGTCATTGCCAATGATTTTGAAAATCCTACAGATATTCAAGTCGTTGATGAAGATGGGATTAAAGATGGTTATGAAAGATTGGATATTGGTCCTAAAACACGTGAATTATATAAAGAAATCTTACAATCTGCAAAAGTAGTTTTCTGGAATGGTCCAATGGGTGTTTTTGAAAAAGAAGAATTTGCAGATGGTACTAAAGCAATTTGTGAAATTTTAACGAATTTACCTCAATGCTTTAGTGTAATTGGCGGTGGTGATAGTGCAGCCGCTGCTTTACAATTTGGTTATAAAGAAAAATTCTCCCATGTATCAACGGGTGGTGGCGCTTCACTAGAATTAATTGAAAAAGAAGGACACTTACCAGGAATAGATATCATTGAAGATAAAAAACCAATCAGAAATTCTGATAGAAAAACAGTGATTATTGGTAACTGGAAAATGAATCACACCAATAAAGATACGTTTTTCTTTGTTGAAACTGTAAAATCAGAAATTCCAGTAGCCAATCAAAACGACATTATTGTGGGTATTGCTCCAAGCTATTTAAGTTTAGCTACGGCTGTTTCAAGACGAACAGATTTAATCGTTTGTGCACAAAATGTCAATGAAAATTTAAAAGGTGCATATACCGGCGAAATTAGCATTGAAATGTTAAAAGAAATTGCAATTAAATATGTTATCATTGGTCATTCAGAAAGAAGACAATATTATTTTGAAACCAATGAAACTTGCAATGCTAAAATGAAAACTTTATTTGCTAATGAAATGTTCCCTATTTATTGTGTCGGTGAAACATTACAACAATTTGAAGAAAATCAAACCAAAGAAGTGGTTCAAGCACAAATTAAAGAAGGATTAAAAGGCATTTCAGGTGCAAATGTTCGCAATATGATTATTGCTTATGAACCTGTTTGGTCGATTGGTACAGGTAAAAATGCAAATCCTGAAATTGCGCAAGATGTATGCTGCTATATCCGTGGTTTAATTAAAGAATTATATTCCGAAGATGTAGCAAATCATGTGATTATCCAATATGGTGGCAGTGTCAAACCAGACAACATTCGCACTTATTTAGAAAAAGAAGATATTGATGGTGCTTTAGTTGGAGGCGCATCTTTAGATAGTCAATCTTTCTTGACTTTAATTAAAAATCTTTATTAATTGAAATATTAAGGCCAATGTTTCTCAATTGGCCTTTTTTTAGGAGAATGCTGATGTTTAGAAAAACAAAAATTGTATGTACTTTAGGACCTGCTAGTTCTAGTTTAGAAATGATTGAAAAAATGGTTTTAGCGGGAATGAATGTAGCGCGAATTAATTGTTCCCATGGGACATATGATGAATATCAAGAAAAAATTGAAAATGTTCGTACCATATGTGAGAAATTAAATGCCTATGTGGCTGTGATGATAGATACCAGAGGTCCTGAAATTCGTTGTGGTGTTTTTGAAAACGGAAGTCAAATGTATCAAAAAGATGATAAAGTTTATTTGGTCAAAGCGCCTTGCATGGGAAATTCACATCAAATTCCTATTTGTTGTGATACCTTATTTGATGACATCCATGATCAGGATTTAATTTTAATTGATGATGGGAAAATTGAATTGGTTGTATTAGCGCATGATCAAGAAAAAATTTATTGCCAATTTAAAAACGGAGGAATCATTCAAGATCATAAAGGAATCAATGTTCCTGGCGTTAAATTATCGATGCCATTTTTATCTGAGCAAGATAAAAAAGATTTAGCTTTTGCTGTAAAGCAACAAATTGATGTGATTGCATTATCCTTTGTAAGAAAAAAGGAAGATGTGTTAGAAGTTAGAAAATATTTGAATCAATTAGGTTCAAGTCCCATCGATTTAATTGCTAAAATTGAAAGTCAAGAGGGAATGGATCATTTAGATGAAATATTATCTGTGGCTGATGGTATTATGGTGGCTCGTGGTGATTTAGGCGTTGAAGTATTACCTGAAAAAGTTCCTTTATATCAAAAAGAAATGATAAAAAAAGCCAATCAGTCGGGAAAAATAGTGATTACAGCAACCCATATGCTAGAATCGATGATTCATCATCCGCGTCCTACCAGGGCTGAGGTCAATGATGTTGCCAATGCTGTTTTTGATGGCACCGATGCCATCATGTTAAGCGGGGAATCTGCAGTGGGAAAATATCCGATTGAAAGTATTCAAATGATGGATAAAATTGCTCTTTCTGTCGAAGAAACATTCGATTACCAACAAGATTTGTATCGAAGCATACAAAAAAGCCAATTGAATAAAAATGATGCCATTGGTATCAGTGTCTGTGGATGTAGTTTTTCTTTAGAAAATGTGGCCGCTATTTTTGCTTTTACCCAAACGGGAGGAACAGCAAAACGCATTCGTAAATTTCGACCTAAGGTTCCTATCATTGCCTGCACAGACAGTGTACAAACTTGTCGGAAAATGGCTTATTGCTGGGGTGTTTATCCAACACTTGCAAAATATGAAAATGATTTGGTAAAATGGGATATAGAAGCTTTACGTGTGGCCTCTTTATTCAAATTTTTAAAAGGCGCATCGTTAATTTTAACATCTGGCGTAGGTCAAAAACATGGTTCGACCAACACAATAAGGATTATTGAGGTGGAATAAAATGAATAAAAAATTAAAAATGCTTTGTTGTTCGTTTCTATTATCAAGTAGTTTATTCATGGTGGGTTGTGATGATCATGAAACATCATCAAAATTAGAATCCAATACGACTTTTATTGAAAAAGAAAAAATCGAAATTACCATTGATGAAACTTATAATCTTTATGTCATGCTCAAAGAAGGCATTACGGGTAGTGTAACTTTTAGTATTCAAGATGAAACCATCGCACAAATGCAATCCACGAATGTCATAATCGGAAAAGCAATCGGAAATACCCATATTATTATTCGCCAAGATGATTTAGTACAAGTGCTTCCTTTGATTGTTTATGATAAAAATGATAGTGAACATATCGCTTTCTTTACCTTAGATAAAGGCCGTTTATATCAAAAGAAAGTTGTTTTTTACGGGGATTCTATTTCACAATGGGAAACCATCCAAGCCGAATGGATTTTAAAATTGGCTAATTATTATCAACTTTCTCATATCAATTATGCGATTGCAGGAACGACACTTGCATATACTCCCGTTCGTTTTGCTTATTATGGACATTGGGGAACAGAATTAATGTATACGCATGAAAAGGACAATCAAAATGCGGATTATATTTTTGTTTTATATGGTACAAATGATATTGATGAAAATGTTCCTGTCGGCGAAACCGATTTTGAAATGTTAAATAATTATAATGATGAAACTCCAACTTATAGAGGGGCAGTAAATTATGCCATTCATTTGTTAAGAGAACAAAATCCAAATGTAAGAATTGTTTGGTTAAGTTTGATTTATCGTGATACGAATCTCACTAAAGCAAAAGAATATAACGATGCCTTATATCGTTTATGCTTAGCTAATATGATAAAATATATCGACTTGTTTAGTTTATGGGATGCGAATACAAAAGGCCCTAATATGAATGATAGCCTTCATCCATCTTCTGCAGGTCAACAATTAATGTTTGAAAAAATTATTCAATCCTAAAAAATAAATCAAAAATAACTAAAAAAAATACAAATAGGCATGATGGGTGTATAAAATCATGCCTATTTTTTTACAAAAATTTTGATTTTTTTAGAAATCGTTGACGAATGGTTATGCGATGATTTCGTTTTTAATAAAAAAATATCTCCAAGTTTATATTCAATTAAAATTGGAGATATTTGAATGGTTTTATCCTTTATTTCGAATGATATTGCGTTTAATTCTCTTGTTTAATTTATTTTTTGCCACGGACTCACGAATGATAAGCTCCCCATTAATGACGACTCTTTGACCCGATTGATGTGTAAGTAATAAAAGAATTAAACGTATCGCATTGTTGGCAATCGCCTCTAAATTTTGCGTTATCGTAGTTATCGAAGGTCTAAAATGACGTGCAATTTCTAAATCATCAAAACCAGTTACCGAAATATCCTCTGGAACTTGTTTTTTCATTTTTTGTAATTCATCGATTAGACCAATCGCAATAATATCTGAACTACAAATAATGGCACTGACTTCTTTATCTAAAAAATAATGTGCGGCCCTTTCACCCGTTTCTTTATTACAAAAGCCAGAGTAAACCCATTTAGCATTATATTCTAAATCATTATTTTCTAATCCTAGAATATATCCAGCAAAACGTTCATTTTCAATAGGAATTTTTTTGTCTCCGCGAACAAAGCCAATTTTGGTATGGCCATATTCTTTTAATAAAGTGATGATTTTACCAACAGAATTGATATGATCACTATTAATTGAAGAAATGTTTTCATTCATAAACATATTATCATATAAAACGGTAGGAATTGTCGTATCTTTGATTTGATTAAAAAGAGGTTGATTTTCATTCATTCCTACGATAAAGGCTGCATCAAAATGATTTCTTTTTAAAAATAGAGAATATTCTAAATTGATTTCATTGATGGGCATGATAATGATTTCAAAATTTTGTTGCCTTGCATATTTGGCAAAAGTAATCGATAAGGGAGCTACAAGATTGGGTTGAGTTAAGACATTTGTGTGATCATAAAACATCACAATTCTTTTTTTATTTTTTAAAATTAAATGGTTTTCTTTAAATTTATAACCTTGGGCTTTAGCATAATTGATCACAAGATTTCTTGTTTTTTCTGAAACATCAAAAGCACCATTCAGCGCCTTTGAAACGGTAGAGATGGATAAATTTAATTCTTTTGCAATATCGATTAATTTCATGTGGCATCACCATTTCTATTTTAGTCTACTATGGCTTTTCTTTCAATCCCTTTCACTAAAATATTTCATTGATTTTCGAAACATTTTCGTTTACAAAGTAAAAATAGGACTTGCAGTTTTTGATTCATTTTTTTTAAAATAATAACAATGCAATCACACAGTTTTATTTTTGTTTGGAAAGGTTTACACTAAATATAAAGGGAGGAATGCCGATGGATTTAAAAAGAAGTGCGGGAGTTTTACTACATATTTCTTCATTGCCTTCGAAATATGGCATTGGGACTTTAGGTAAAGCCGCCTATGATTTTATGGATTGGTTAGAACAATCGAATTTACATCTTTGGCAAATTTTGCCCTTAGTTCCTACGAATTATGGTGATTCTCCATATCAATCCGTATCTTCTACGGCATTGAATTATTATTTTATTGATTTAGATATTTTAAATCAAAAAGGATTGTTAGAAAAAGATGAATATACTTCGATATTCTGGGAAAGTATGCCACAACGGGTAGATTATGCTTGTCTATTCAAAAACCGAGTGCCGATTTTAAAAAAAGCTTTTGCTCGGTTTAATCAACACGATCCACATTTTGAAAAATTTGTTGCTGAAGAGAAGTTTGATGATTTTGCCATCTTTATGACACTTAAAGAAATGCATCATTATCAAGCATGGTATTTATGGGAAGAAAAATATAGACATTATAGTGAATCCTTAGAAAAAGAAATTCGTAATTTTCATGCAACCGAGTATCTCTTTTGGGTATGGACACAATATGAATTTTTACAAGAATGGGAAAAGTTACATGCTTATGCTAAACAAAAAGGCATTCAAATCATGGGAGATATGCCTTTATATGTTGCTTATGATAGCGTTGAAGTATGGAAATATCCAGAATTGTTTATTTTAAAAGAAAATCATGAACTGAAACTCATTGCGGGTTGCCCACCGGATGCATTTTCTGCAGATGGACAATTATGGGGGAATCCGATTTATGATTGGGAAGCTATGAAAAAAAATAATTATGCTTGGTGGCAGATACGAATGCATCGCTTATTGGAATTGTTCGATATTTTAAGATTGGATCATTTTAGAGGATTTGATCGCTATTATGTGATCCCTGCTAACGAAAAAACGGCTAAAAATGGATGGTGGCAAGAGGGGCCAAAATTTGATTTTTTTAAAGATAAATTACAAGATCCTATTGTTGTAGAAGATTTGGGTTATATTGATGAAGGGGTTCGAACTTTAAAAAAACAAACAAACTTTCCTGGAATGAAAGTTTTAAGTTTTGCCTTTGATGGTTTTCCTGACAATGAACATAAGCCTTCTAATTATGAAGAAAATTGTATTGTTTATACAGGAACGCATGATAATATGCCTTTATATCAATATTTTACAGAATTAACTTTAGAACAATTCCACAATGTTGCCTCAGAGATAGAAAATGAATGCTGTAAATTCAATATTGCAATCAAAGAACCTACCCCTTATCATCTTGTTGAAAGGGTTGTCGAGTTAGCTTTTGCCTCGAAAGCTAAAGTTTGTATCATTCCGATGCAAGATTTACTTTTTAAAGGAAAAGAAGCAAGAATGAATTTCCCTTCGACGGTTTCTAACCTGAATTGGAGTTATCGTATGGCAAAAGAGGAATTATCTTCTTCGTTGTCTTCTCGATTGCAAGAATATTGTCGAAAATATCAACGAACCATCGATCCAAAAGTAAAATAAAAAACGCGATCTTTTCAGCATTTTTTTAGTTCCAACGAAAGTTAATTAAAAAATCCAATTTTTTCCTGTCACTTAAATTATTGGTAAAATAATTTAATTCATAAAAAAAAGTTTCACAGATGTCGTTTTTTTTGTTATAATAAATAACATGTGGGGAGGAATTATTATGAGTTTAATTCAAACTGTGGCAAAAAAAGACATTCTATCCATTGTTGAAAGTTATAAGGATGAAAATACACCTTTAATGATGATTCTAAGTGAAGTCCAAAATAAATATGGATATATTCCTTTAGAAGTACAAGAAATCATTTCTGAAGCAACCGGAATTCCAGTAGCTACAATTTATGGTGTAGTGACTTTCTATTCATTCTTTTCTTTAAAACCAAAAGGAAAATATGTCATTGGTGTTTGCCTTGGAACAGCATGTTATGTTAAAGGTGCACAACAAGTTTGTGACAAATTCAGTGAAATGCTAAAAATTAAACCAGGAGAAACTACCGAAGATGGTTTATTTACCATTGATGCACTTCGTTGTATTGGTGCATGTGGGATTGCTCCTGCGGTTTCAATTAATGGAAAGGTTTATCCTAAGATGACTGTGGATAAAGTACCTCAAATTATTGCTGAATATCGAAAAGCTGAAGGAGGAAATGCTGAATGATTAAAACACCTGAAGAACTCGCAAGTAAAATTGCAAGTTGTAAAGCATGCTTAGATAAAAAATTTGCAGGTGAAGGAAAAACTAGAGCCATTGTTTTATGTGGTGGTACGGGTTGTTTATCTAGTAATTCAGCTGCAATTAAAGAAAAATTTATCGAATTATTAAAAGAAAAGGGCTTAGATGATCAAATTAGTGTCAATATTGCGGGTTGTTTTGGCTTTTGCTCACAAGGTCCTTTTGTGAAAATTTATCCAGAAGATACTTTATATCGTCTTGTTAAAGTCGAAGATGTTGCAGAAATCGTGGAAAAAGATATTCTTCAACATGAAATTGTTGAACGTTTACTTTATGTGGATCCAGCAACTAAAGAAAAAGTAGTAAAACAAGATGATATTAATTTCTATAAAAAGCAAAAAAGAATTGCGTTACATGGTTGTGGCACGATCAATCCAGAAAACATTGAAGAAGCTTTAGGTTTTGGCGCATTCCAAGGCTTAGCTAAGGCTTTAAAGATGGATCGTATGGCTGTCATCCAAGAAGTTTTAGATGCCGGTTTAAGAGGCCGTGGCGGTGGAGGTTTCCCAACAGGCTTAAAATGGAAATTTGCGTATAATGAAGTAAATGATGAAAAATACGTTGTTTGTAATGGTGATGAAGGCGACCCAGGAGCTTTCATGGATCGTTCGATTCTAGAAGGAAATCCTCTAGCTGTTATTGAAGGAATGGCGATTGCAGGATATGCTATTGGTGCACAAAATGGTTATTTTTATGTTCGTGCAGAATATCCAATTGCTGTAAAACGCTTAAGAATTGCCATCAAACAAGCTGAAGAAATCGGATTATTAGGAGATAATATTTTAGGTAGTGGTTTTAATTTTAGAGTTCATGTTCGTTTAGGCGCTGGCGCTTTCGTATGTGGTGAAGAAACTGCTTTATTGAACTCCATTGAAGGACAAAGAGGTATGCCTCGTCCTAGACCACCTTTCCCAGCTGTAAAGGGATTATGGCAAAAACCAACCATTATTAACAATGTTGAAACCTTGGCTACCGTTCCTTATATTTTAAGAGAAGGTAAAGATGAATTTACAAAATTTGGTACAGAAAAATCAAAAGGTACGAAAGTTTTTGCCTTAGGTGGAAAAATTAATAATGTCGGCCTAGTTGAAATTCCTATGGGTACGACTTTGCGTGAATTAATTTATGATATTGGTGGTGGAATTCCAAACGGAAAGAAATTTAAAGCAATTCAAACGGGAGGTCCATCCGGAGGATGCCTTACGAGTGAATATTTAGATACCCCTATTGATTTTGATAACTTAGTCGCTTTAGGTTCAATGATGGGATCGGGTGGCGCTATCGTTATGGATGAAGATAACTGTATGGTCGATGTTGCTAAATTCTATATGGAATTTATTTGTGATGAATCTTGTGGAAAATGTTCTCCTTGCCGTATTGGTACAAAACGGATGTTAGAAATCTTACAAAAAATCACTGATGGTAAAGGAACAATGGAAGATATCACCGCTCTAGAAGAATTAGGTCAAGCGGTCAAAGCAGGATCATTATGTGGCTTAGGTCAAACTGCAGCAAATCCAATTATTTCCACTTTAACTCACTTTAGAGATGAATATATTGCCCATGTGGTGGATAAAAAATGTCCAGCTAAAGTATGTAAGAATTTAATGCAATATCATATCGTTAGTGAAAAATGTAAAAAATGTAGTTTATGTGCTCGTAATTGTCCTGTTCAATGTATTCATGGTGTTGTGGGTAAAGAACCATTTGAAATTGATCAAAGCAAATGTATTAAATGTGGTATGTGTCAATCTTCCTGCAAGTTTGGCGCAGTTGAAAAAAGATAGGAGTGAAAACGATGGAACTTGTAAATATTAAAATCGAAGGTCATCCTTATCAAGTTGAAAAAGGATTAACCATTTTGCAAGCTGCTAAAAAATGTGGTTATGAAATTCCTTCTTTATGTTCATTTAAAGATGGTAAATGTTCACTTGGTTCATGTCGAGTATGTTTAGTTGAAGTCAAAGGTGCTAGAGGCTTAGTTGCTTCTTGTGTTTATCCTGTAAATGAAGGAATGGAAATTATTATTTCGAGTCCTAAGGCAACCACAGCAAGAAGAACGAGTGTAGAATTATTATTGTCCAATCACTCTAAAAATTGTCAACAATGCCGTAAAAATGGAAATTGTGAATTATTACATGTTGCTAAAATTACAGGAGCTCGTGATGATGTTTATTTAGGTGCGCAAACGCCTGCTACTTTTGATGATGTAACCCCTTCAATCATTCGTGATACTTCAAAATGTATTTTATGTGGTCGATGTGTTGTACGTTGTCAAGAAGCGCATGGTACGGGCATTTTAGGTTTTGAAAATCGTGGCTTTAAAACGATTGTAGGTCCTGCTTATAATCGTTCCTTTGCAGAATCTCCATGTATTCTTTGTGGTCAATGTGTGAATGTTTGTCCTACTGGCGCTTTGATGGAAAAAGGCGAAATTGATTTAGTAGATGCAGCTTTTAAAGCAGGTAAACATGTTGTCGTACAAACCGCTCCTGCAGTTCGCGCGGCTTTAGGTGAAGAATTTGGTTTACCTATTGGTACAACAGTCACGGGTAAAATGGTTGCTGCTTTGCATCGGTTAGGTTTTGCAAAAGTTTATGATACGAATTTTGGTGCTGATTTAACGATTATGGAAGAAGCGGCAGAATTGGTCAATCGAATTCAAAATCGTGGCGTTCTTCCTATGATTACTTCTTGTTCACCAGGTTGGGTAAATTATGCGGAATATTTCTATGGCGATTTATTAGATCATCTATCCAGTTGTAAATCTCCTCATGAAATGATGGGTGCAATTATTAAATCCTATTATGCAAAACAAAATAATATCGATCCTAAAGATATCTTTGTGGTATCCATTATGCCATGTACGGCTAAAAAGTATGAAAAGAATCGTCCTGAAAATGCTGTCAATGGTATTGCTGATGTGGATGCAGTGTTAACGACACGGGAATTAGCTACTTTAATTAAACGCAGTGGTATTCAATTTAATAAATTACCTGATGAAGCTTTCGATCAAGATTTATTAGGTGAATATAGTGGTGCTGGTGTTATTTTTGGTACTACGGGTGGTGTGATGGAAGCTGCTGTAAGAACAGCTTATCATATGATTACAAATAAAGAAGCAGATGCTTTATTAAAATTTGAACCTGTCCGTGGACTTGAAGGAATTAAAGAAGCTTCATTAGATATTGATGGTGTTAAAATCAATATCGCCGTTGCCCATGGTATGAAAAATGCTAAAGTTTTGTTAGATCAAATCCGTGAAGGCAAATCCAAATATCAATTTATTGAAATTATGGGCTGCCCTGGCGGTTGTGTAAATGGTGGGGGACAACCTTACGTTAAGCCATGTTTCTTACCAAATGAAGAAGATAATATTTTAGATACTTATATTAGTAAAAGAGCAGCGGTATTGTATAGTGAAGATGAAAAACAAGTCATTCGCCGTTCTCACTTAAATCGTCAAATTCAAGATCTTTATAAAAATTATTTAGGAGAACCAAATGGCCATTTGGCACACGAATTATTACACACGAGTTTTCATGCCCGTGTACGTTTTCCTAAAAAATAAGGCTAATATGTTACGGTTTTAAATACCAACGTTAAAATCATAATGAAATAGACATGAGTCCTAAAAATTGGGCGTCATGTCTTTTTATTTTATTGAAACAAATGAGAATAAAAAAGTATCGATAAATATTGATTTGATGAACACTTTTAATTCGATTTTGTAGTGCACCCTTCTAATTTTTTATATACTTTTGAGTGCAGTTTTTATATAATAATAAAGAAAGAGATGTGACCGAATATGAAAAAAATACATCTATACGATAGTTGTTCAAAAGAAATTCAAGAAGTCCCACTAAAAGAACATGAAAAGAATTATATGTATGTATGTGGACCCACAGTTTATAATCATGCCCATATTGGAAATGCGCGACCTTTAGTGGTTTTTGATACATTAAAAAGGACTTTACTTGCCTGTGGTTATGAGATTGCTTTAATTTCGAATTATACAGATGTAGATGATAAAATCATTCTGGCCGCAGAAAAAGAAAACATTACCGAAAAAGAACTTACGGATAAATATATTGCTGCTTATGAAGAACTCAAAAAGAATTTAAATATTTTACCTGTTGACAAAAAACCAAGAGTCACGGAATATATGCCTAAAATCATTGATTTCATCGATCAATTAGTGAAAAAAGAGGCAGCTTATATCATTCAAGGTGATGTTTATTTTAGAGTAAGTAAAATTGCTTCCTATGGTTCTATTTCGAATAAAAATTTGGAAGAATTGAAAGTCGGTGCTCGGATTGAAGAAAATGAAAAAAAAGAGAATCCTTTAGATTTTACTTTATGGAAAGAAACAAAACAAGGAATTCAATGGGATTCACCATGGTCAAAAGGTCGTCCTGGCTGGCATACCGAATGTGTGGCAATGATTTATGACATTACACCTCAACATCATGTTGTGATTCATGGAGGTGGAATGGATTTGAAATTTCCGCATCATGAAAATGAACAAGCCCAAGCGTTGGCATACGATCATCGTCCTCTTGCCGATCTATGGGTTCATAATGGTATGGTGAATATCAATAATGAAAAAATGTCAAAATCTTTAAATAATTTTATTTATGCCAAAGATTTAATTGCAAAATATGGAGGAAATGTGTTGCGTTGGGTATTTTTATCGACCCATTATCGTGCGCCGATTAATTTTACCGATGAGGTATTTCAACAAGCCATTACGGAATTAAATAAAATATACATGCCTTTAAAACAAGCCTATGTGAAATTGGCATTTGTGGAAGAAAAATTGAAAAATTCCAAAATCGATGTGGATAAATATGATGCATTTTTAGATGCAATGGCGGATGATTTAAATACAACTCAAGCTATTAGTGTGCTTTTTGAAATGGTTAAACAATTAAATGTTTCCATTCGACAAAATCAATTAGATGCAGCTATGGTTTTACAAAATTGCAATACAGTGAATCAAATGTTAGAAGTGTTAGGAATTGTACCTTTAACGATAAAATTAACTGAAGAGGATAAGACATTATATCGTCAATGGGAGGCTTATAAGAAAAATAAAGATTTCGAAAATGCCGATAAATTGAGAAAAATATTAGTTGAAAGAGGAATTTTATAATGGCATATATTTATGGTAAAAATGTGATTGCAAGTTATTTAGATACAAAAAAAATAATAGAAGTGTACTATGCTAAAGAATATCAAAATCATCCTTTAGTGAATCAAATTAAACAGCAAAAAATTCCTGTCATTGAAAAAAGTAAAATAACCTTAGAACAACTTGCAAATAGTGATAAACATCAAGGATTTGTCGCTAAAATCAAAGATTTTCAGTATACTGATTATGCCCAAATGGTGCGTCATGCTTTACAAAAAAAACGTCCTGTTTTTTTAATGTTAGATGGCATTGAAGATCCACATAATTTAGGAGCCATTGTTCGAACGGTGGAAGCCTTTCAAATTGATGGAATTATTTTAAAGAAAAATAATAGTGTTGCGATTACACCTACAGTGGCAAAAGTTTCAACAGGAGCCTTGGCTCATGTGGCTATTTGCCAAGTAACGAATCTCAGTCAAACCTTACAGGATTTAAAGCAAAAAGGTTTTTGGATTTATGCAGCGGAAGCCAGTCAAGGGGTCAATTATCAAACCCTTCGTTATGATGCACCCATGGTTTTAATTATGGGATCGGAAGGAAAGGGGATTTCTCGACTCGTTATGGAACAGGCTGATTATCGCATTTTTATTCCGATGTATGGGAAAGTGAATTCTTTGAATTTATCGGTAGCAACGGCCATCCTTCTTGCAACGATTGTTAATAACTAAGACCTGAAAAGGTCTTTTTTAGTAAAAACATAGGCCAAAGTTAAGACCTTTTCTTTGATGAAATATGCCACAATATAAATGGTGATTTTATGAAAACTAAAAATGAATTTAATGATTATGAGTTAGTTTATTTATATCGTTGTGGTGAACAAAAAGCCTTTATGATTTTAAAAGAAAAGCATACGGGTGCTGTGATGGAAGTGGCCAATCATGTCGTTTATGCTTGTTTTTATTTGAATAAAGAAGATGTTGTTCAAGAGTTAAATTATGCTTTTTTAAAAGCAATTGAAGGATATAGCGAAAGAAAAGGACGTTTTTTTTCTTTTTTATATGCTTGTTTGCAACGCTATGGAAATCAAATGATGAGAGAATATTTTGGTCAGTCAGAAAGTGCTTTTTATAAAGCGGTATCCCTAGATAATTATTGCTCGGAAGATGAAAATATTTTATATATCGAGCAAATGGAAAGTGATTATCAAGCATTTGATCCCATTTGGCAATATCAAGTCAAAGAAGCGGAAGAATTATACGGACAATTATGTCAAGAGCTTACCCAACAAGAAGCTGCCTTTTTTGCATTGTATAAAAGTGGAATGAAGCAAATTGAAATTTCAAAAAAATACGATTTACCCGTAAGAAAGGTTCGAAATTCAATTTTCAGAGCTAAGAAAAAAATGGCAAAACTCATAGAAAAATAAAAAAACTTTTGCTCTAAAAAACCAAATAAAGCAGTTTCTTTTTTGATAAATATTAGGATTGACTATTGAAATTACTTATAGTAAAATTACTAAGTGGAGTGTGATATATATGCGAGATAAGATTATTTTAATTTGCGAAGAATGTCTTTCTCGAAATTATACAACAACCGCCAAAAAAACGCAGTCTAACACTCGGCTTGAAGTGAAAAAGTTTTGTCCAAAATGCAATAAACATACACTTCATAAGCAAAGTAAATAGGAGGTTTATTTATGAAAAAAATAGGTCGTTTTTTCAAGAGAATAGGTAGTAGTATCGCCTCTTTTTTTAGAGGTGTTGTTCGTGAAGGTAAAAAAGTTCGTTGGCCAAAAAGAAAAGATATGTATGAAAATACAGTGACTGTACTTGTCTTTTGTGCATTCTTTGGTTTATTCTTTAGTGCGGGTTATGTCATTGCACAATCGATTCTTAAAGCCATTGAATATATGTAGAGTTAGGTGATTTTTGTGGAACAACAATTAGAAAAAAAATGGTATATTGTGAATACCTATGCCAGTCACGAAAATAAAGTAAGAGATAACATCATTCGTCGAATCGAATCGATGGGAATGGAAAATTATATTTTTAGAGTTATTGTCGCTGAATATGAAGAACCTGTAAAAAAAGATGGTAAGCCTACGGGTAAAACGAAAATGAAAAACATGTATCCTGGATATATTTTCATCGAAATGTTTATGACTGATGAAGCATGGTATGTGGTAAGAAATACACCGGGTGTTACTGGATTCGTTGGATCCTCTGGTAGAGGAACTAAGCCATTTCCAGTACCGGATGAAGAAGTAACCACGGTATTAAAACGCATCGGTATGGGTGAAGGTATTTCTAATGTTAAATATGAAATCGGCGATGTTGTTCGTGTTGTAAATGGACCATTGGCCAATCAAATTTTAACCATTACAGGGTTAGATGAAGAAAAAGGAATGGTCATTGTGACGACCGTATTCTTTGGTCGAGAAAATGATATTCAAGTGAGTGTAAACGATATTGAAAAAGTATAAGCCTAGCGAAAAGCTCGGCTTTTTTTGTGCAAAGCGATGCAACAAGTAAAATCAATGTAAATCTGAAAAAATTGTCGATAAAATCTTTAATATTAAAATGTTTGCAAAAAATAAATGAAATTTTTCTTGAACTTTAGTGGGCATTTGTGTTATCATAATTCACGCATATGTGTAATAGCGTGTGCGCGTAACCTTGCGTTGGAGTGGAAGAATCGATAAAATTCATTATCACCACGACACGAACAAAGAATGAGGAGGTGTGTTTCGTGAGTAAGAAAGTCGCAAAGGTTGTTAAATTACAAATTGCTGCTGGTCAAGCTAAACCAGGACCTGCACTCGCATCCGCAGGTATTGTGATGCCAAAATTTTGTCAAGAGTTCAATGATCAAACTCGTGACAGAGCCGGAGATATTGTTCCAGTAATCATCACGGCTTATGAAGATAAAAGTTTCACTTTCGTGTTAAAGACAACACCAACTGCAAACTTATTAAAGAAAGCATGTAATATTCAAAAAGGCTCTGGAACGCCAAACAAAGTCAAAGTTGCAAAAATTTCTAAAGCAAAAATTCGGGAAATTGCAGAATACAAAATGCCTGATTTAAATGCGAACGACATTGATGCAGCATGCAAAATCGTAGAAGGTACAGCCCATAGTATGGGTATTGAAGTTGAAAACTAGGGAGGTACTCAAAATGGCAAAAAGAGGAAAAAAATATTTACAAGCTGCAAAATTAATCGATAGTCAAAAAAGCTATTCCTTTGAAGAAGCTTTAGCTCTTGTTGGAAAAACATCAGTTACAAAGTTTGATTCTTCGGTGGATGTTGCTTTCCGTTTAAATGTTGACCCACGTTATGCAGATCAACAAATCCGTGGGGCTATCGTTTTACCTAATGGAACAGGTAAATCTAAAAAAGTTCTAGCCATTACAAACAATGTAAAAGAAGCTACTGATGCTGGCGCAGATTATGTTGGTGGTAAAGAAATGCTAGAAAAAATTCAAAAAGAAAACTGGTTTGATTTTGATGTTATCGTAGCTACTCCAGATATGATGGGTGAACTTGGAAAATTAGGCCGTGTGTTAGGACCTAAAGGATTAATGCCAAACCCTAAAACTGGTACAGTGAATGCAGATATTGCTAAAGCAGTTACAGAAATTAAAGCCGGTAAAGTGGCTTATCGTGTAGATAAACAAGGAAATATCAACGTAAGTATTGGTCGTGTTTCTTTTGATAGTGAAAAGTTAATTGAAAACTTTAAAGTATTAAAAGATGCTATCGTGAAGGCAAAACCTTCGACTATCAAAGGTAATTACTTTAAAAACGTAAAAGTAACTACGACGATGGGACCTAGCATTCGAATTGATTATTCCGCATTCTAATTTTAAAACATGGTAGTTTCAATACGCCCTAGAAAGCAACTGCATTCAATGAATGCTTAATTTGTTGCCGAGGCTAAAAAAGTCTACAAATTCTTAAAGAATTGACTATAAATTTTTAGTGCGTATTGTTTAATTAAATAAACAGGAGGTGCAAAAATGAAAGAAGTTCTTGCTAAAAAGGCGGAAGCTGTTGCGAATATTTCTAGCGAAATTCAAAAATCAGAATCTTATGTGATTGTTGAATATCGTGGCTTGACTGTTGCTCAAATGACAACACTTCGTCGTGATCTAGCAAAAATTGGCGGCAAACTAACCGTTTATAAAAACAACTTAGTTGAAAGAGCCGCAAAAGAAAATGGCTATGATTTAGATGATTTTCTTGCTGGTCCTAACGCATTTGTTAGTGCAACTGAAGATCCAGTTGGCGTACCTAGCTTACTTTATAAGTTTGCAAAGAAAAATCCTAGCTTAGTCATCAAAGGTGGTATTGTAGAAAAGAAAGTCGTTGGCGCCGAAGAAATGGCAGCTGTTTCTAAACTTCCAACAAAACCAACCCTTATTGCAATGTTACTTGGATGTTTACAATCACCAATAACAAAATTTGCATATGTTGCTAAAGAAATCGCAACACAAAAAGAAAATGCCTAACACACAAAATTTATAGGAGGAAATAAAAAATGGCAAAATTATCAAATCAAGAAATTATTGAATCTCTAAAAGAGATGTCTATTTTAGAAGTTAACGAATTAGTAAAAGAAATCGAAGAAGCATTTGGCGTAACTGCATCTGCTCCAGTTGCTGTTGCAGCTGCTGCTCCAGCAGAAGCTGAAGCTGAAGGACCAAAAGAAGTTTCTGTTTATTTAACAAATGTAGGTCCTACAAAGATTCCTGTAATTAAAGCCGTTCAAGCAATTACTGGTTTAGGTCTATTAGATGCTAAAAAATTATGTGATGCATTACCTGCTTTAATTAAAGAAAAAATTACACCTGAACAAGCTGATTCTATTAAAGCACAACTTGTTGAACAAGGTGCTGAAGTTGAAGTTAAATAAGTTGAATTAATTTCACTGACACTTTGGTTTAAAACCTGCTTTGTCCCTTATAGCGGGTTTTTATCATTTTTTTAAGGAGTGAATTTATGAGCCATTATTATGCATTTGATGCATCTTTAAAAAGTCATCCGTATTATTTAGATGCTTATTTTAATAATGTAAAATTAACATTTAAAAGCGATCGTGGTGTCTTTTCAAATAAAGAAATTGATTTTGGCTCATTTCTTTTAATCAAAACATTATTATCCTATCCTTCCGTAGAAGAAATATTAGACGTAGGTTGCGGCTATGGTGTGATAGGATTAAGTTTGGCTTTTTTTAAAAAGTGTTCGCATGTGGAAATGATTGATATTAATCCACGTGCGATTGCACTATCGTTAGAAAACCAACAAAATTTATCTATTCAAAATGCAGACATATACTTAAGTGATGGTTTAACAAAAGTTACTCATTTATTCGATAGAATTGTCATGAATCCACCCATTCGTGCGGGTAAAAAAGTCATTTATCAAATGTTTGAGGATGCTTTTACTCATTTGCGTGATGCTGGAGATTTATGGATAGTTATTAAAAAGGATTTAGGTGCACCAAGTGCACAAAAAAAGTTGCAAGCATTATTCCAAGAGGTTCAAATTATCTTAAAAAATAAAGGTTATTGGATTATTCAAGCAACAAAAAAGTAGAATAACTAAATTAATCATATATAAAAATAAGGGGTGACACATAAGTGATTAAAACAACTTTTGAAAAACAAAAGTACTCTAAAAATAGAGTGAATTACTCAAAAATTAGTGGTTCATTAGCCCTTCCAAATTTGATTGAAATTCAAACTGGATCTTTTGATTGGTTTATTAAAAAAGGTATTGAAGAAGTATTTCAAGATGTATTTCCCATTGTCAATTCAAAAGAAGATTTAATTCTTTCTTTTATTTCTTGCCGTTTTGATGAACCAAAATTTAATGAAGTCGATTGTAAAAATAGAGATTTAACGTATTCGCGTCCATTACGTGCGACTTTAAGATTAACGAATAAAACAAGTGGTGAAATTAAAGAAACAGAAGTGTATATGGGCGATTTTCCTATGATGACCGATATCGGAACCTTTATTATTAATGGTGCTGAACGGGTCATTGTTTCACAAATTGTACGTTCTCCCGGTGCTTACTTTAAAAAAGAAATGGATACGAAAAATGGTAAGTTATTATATGGTGGTGACTTAATTCCTGCAAGAGGAACTTGGCTTGAATTTGAAAGCGATATTAAGGATCAAATTCAAGTGCGGATTGATCGTACGCGTAAAATGCCAGCCACCGTATTATTAAGAGCCATTGGTTTGCCAACCAATGAAGATATTTGTGAATTATTTGGTGATAATCCATTATTAATCAATACTTTTGAAAAAGATAAAGATGCAAGCATCCGTGAAGCTTTAGTTGAAATTCATGCAAAATTAAGACCCGGTGAACCTGCGACGGAAGAAGGTCCAAAAGTTTTATTATCACAAAAATTCTTTGATAAAAGAAGATATGATCTTGGCGCAGCCGGTCGTTTTAAATTAAAAAGCAAGCTCAGTGTTTACAATCGTATATTAGATTGTTATTTGGCAGAAGATCTTGTTGATGTCAATGGCGAAGTCATCTTTAAAAAAGGAACACATATGGACAAAAAATGTGTTAAACACATTATGGACATTCAACTTTTTGAAAAAGGTGCACATGCCTATCAAGTGAAAGTCAATCCTGATTTTGGCCCTTATAATACGGTGAATATCGTACGGGTTTATCCTGATGAAACCAAATCTAAGGTTGTTCAAATCATGGGAACCGATTTAAATTTAAATAATAAGCATATTACTGTCCCAGATATTTATGCAACATTTTCTTATTTATTGAATTTATCTGAAAATATCGGGGATGTGGATGATATTGACCATTTAGGTAATCGTCGAATTCGTGCGGTAGGTGAATTATTGCAAAATCAATTTAGAATTGGTTTATCTCGAATGGAACGTTCGGTTCGGGAAAAAATGTCTGTTTCTGATTTAGCAACGATTACTCCTACGAATTTGATTAATACGCGACCATTAACGGCTGCAATTAAAGAATTCTTTTCATCTTCTCAATTATCGCAATTTATGGATCAAACCAACCCTATTGCCGAACTTACAAATAAACGTCGTTTGTCTGCTTTAGGTCCTGGTGGTATTTCAAGAGATCGGGCAAGTTTTGAAGTCCGTGATGTGCATTATTCGCATTATGGTCGTATTTGTCCAATTGAAACACCAGAAGGTCCAAACATTGGTTTAATTAACAACTTAGCAAGTTATGCAAAGATTAATCAATATGGATTTATTGAAACACCTTTCCGTAAAGTTGTTGCTGAGAATGGAAAATATTATGTTAAAGATGAACAATGTGATTACTTATCTGCTGATGAAGAAAAAGAATTCGTTATTGGTCAAGCAAATATTAAATTGGGTAAAGATGGTGAAATTCTTGAAGATAAAGTGATTGCTCGTTTTCGTGGGGAAGATATTATGGTTGCAAAAGAAAACGTGGATTATGTTGACGTTTCTCCAAAACAAATCATTTCTATACCAACTGCTTTAATTCCATTTATTGAAAACGATGATGCAAACCGTGCGATGATGGGTGCAAACATGCAACGTCAAGCGATTCCTTTACTTCGTCCGAGTGCTCCAATTGTCGGCACAGGAATTGAATATATCAGTGCCCACGACTCTGGGGTTGCTGTAGTTGCTAAAAAACCAGGTGTCGTTAGTTATGTCGATTCAAGAAAAATTGTTGTAGATGAAGAGGATGCTCAACATACTTATAATTTATATAAATTTGCTCGTTCCAACTCGGGTACTTGTTTTAATCAAAATCCGATTGTTAAAGTCGGTCAAAAAGTAGAACAAGGTGAAATTCTAGCTGATGGTCCAAGTATGGATCATGGGGAACTTGCATTAGGACAAAACGTTGTCGTTGCCTTTATGACATGGCATGGATACAATTATGAAGATGCTGTCATTATGTCCCAACGTTTAGTTAAAGATGATGTCTATACTTCCATTCATATTGAAGATTATGATACGGAATGTCGAGAAACCAAATTAGGCCCTGAAGAAATTACGAGAGATGTGCCAAATATTAGTGAAGAAGCAAAAGCACATTTGGATGCCTTAGGAATTGTTATTCCAGGCTCAGAAGTAAAAGAAGGGGATATTCTCGTCGGTAAAATTACCCCAAAAGGACAAACCGAACCTACACCAGAAGAAAAATTGTTAATGTCCATCTTTGGTGATCGTACAAAAGAAGGAAAAGATAATTCTTTACGTGTTCCTCATGGTGGGGACGGTATTGTTGTTGGAGTTAAAATTTTTAGTCGTAAAAATGGAAATACTGCAGAATTAGCTCCTGGCGTTAACCAAATTGTTCGGGTATATATCGCTCAAAAAAGAAAGATTTCTGAAGGCGATAAGATGGCTGGACGTCATGGAAACAAAGGGGTTATTTCTCGGATTATGCCAGAAGAAGATATGCCATTTTTACCTGACGGCACACCTGTCGATATTATGTTAAATCCACTGGGTGTTCCTAGCCGGATGAATATTGGGCAAGTGTTGGAACTTCATTTAGGTATGGCCGCTAAAACGTTAGGTATGAAAGTCGCTACACCTTCCTTTGATGGTATTTCTAATGAAGAATTACTTGATTTAATGGCTAAGGCAGGAATGTCTAAAGATGGTAAGATGACATTAATCGATGGAAAAACCGGCGAAAAATATGATGAAAAAGTGTCTGTCGGTGTAATGTATATGATTAAATTATCTCACATGGTTGATGATAAATTACATGCCCGGGCTACAGGACCTTATTCCTTAGTTACACAACAACCTTTAGGTGGTAAAGCTCAAAATGGTGGCCAAAGATTTGGTGAAATGGAAGTTTGGGCATTAGAAGCTTATGGTGCGGCACATACATTACAAGAAATTTTAACGATTAAATCCGATGATGTGGTCGGCCGTGTTAAGGCTTATGAAGCTATATTAAAAGGTAAAGAAATTCCAAATCCTGGTATTCCTGAATCCTTCAGAGTATTACAAAAAGAATTACAATCTTTAGCCATTGATGTTAATTTACTCGATGATGAAGGAAATATTATGGACACGAAAGATATTATGAAAGAAGCACAAAGTAGGGATAATTATCCTACTGTAGAAGATGTTCAAGAAGATTTAGTCAACGCTGGACTGAGTATTTCTAATACCAATCAAGATGACAATGGAGGTGAATATTAATGGCAATTGATATTAATAAACTTTCCGCAATTCAAATTGGTTTAGCTTCACCAGAAAAGATTCTTGAATGGTCTTATGGCGAAGTTACAAAGCCTGAAACGATTAACTATCGTTCTCAAAAACCAGAATTAGATGGTCTTTTTTGCGAAAGAATCTTTGGACCTTCTAAAGATTATGAATGTCATTGTGGTAAATACAAAAAAATTCGTTTCCAAGGAATTATATGTGAAAAATGTGGTGTAGAAGTTACGACTAAAGCGGTTCGTAGAGAAAGAATGGGCCATATTGCTTTAGCAAGTCCTGTCGCTCACATTTGGTATTTAAGAGGAACTCCTAGTCGAATTGCACTAATTCTTGATATTTCTGCAAAACAATTAGAAGATGTCGTTTACTTTGTTTCAAGAATTGTTTTAAATCCTGGAAGCACCCATTTATTATATAAAGGTGAAGTTTTAGGTGAAAAAGAAGCAAGAATAAAATTTGTTGCAGTCATTAAGGAAATTATTTCTCAATTTTCTGAAGATGAAGCCGAATATACGTATGGTATGGATATTATTAATCATCTTGAAAATTCAAAAGAATTCGATTTTTATCGCTATGCGACATTTATCAGTAAACATACCGGTGCTGAATTTGGTATCGGTGCGGAAGCCATTAAAACATTACTTGAACAAGTCGATTTAGATAAAATTCTTGAAGAAATCAAAAATGAATTAAAAGAAACACAATCACAAAAAGCCAAACGTCAAAAATTATTAAAACGTTTGGATGTCGTAGAGTCATTTAGAAAATCCAATAATCGTCCAGAATGGATGATTCTCACTGTAGTTCCTGTCATTCCACCTGATTTAAGACCTATGTTGCAATTAGATGGCGGTCGTTTTGCTACCAGTGATTTAAATGATTTATATCGACGTGTAATTACTAGAAATTTACGTTTAAAGAGATTAAAAGAAATTAATGCTCCAAGTGTCATTTTAATTAATGAAAAGCGGATGTTACAAGAAGCTGTCGATGCTTTGATCGACAATGGTCGAAGAGGTAAAGCAGTCATTGGTGCAGGTGGTAGAGCATTAAAATCTCTATCCAATACTTTAAAAGGAAAACAAGGACGTTTCCGTCAAAATCTATTGGGTAAACGTGTCGATTATTCAGGTCGTTCAGTTATTGTTGTCGGTCCTGATTTAAAAATGTATCAATGTGGTATTCCTCGTGAAATGGCCGTACAATTATTTAAGCCATTTATTGCTGCGAAAATGATTGCGAAGGGTTCCGCTACAAGTCATAAACAAGCGGAACGACTCATTGATCGTCAAGATGAACGGGTTTGGGATGCCCTCGATAGTATTATCAAAGATCACCCTGTTTTATTAAATCGTGCACCAACCCTCCATCGTTTAGGTATTCAAGCTTTTGAAGTTAAATTAGTTGATGGTCGTGCGATTCGTTTACATCCATTAGTATGTCCTGCATTTAATGCTGACTTTGATGGAGACCAAATGGCTGTCCATGTTCCACTTTCAAAAGAAGCCATTCAAGAAGCCAGAGAATTAATGATTGGTTCTAAAAATATCTTAGGTCCTAAAGATGGTAAACCAATTGTTACACCAGGACATGATATGGTATTAGGTAACTATTACATTACGCTTGAATGGACGAAGCAAGATTTTTATAATCGTGCTAAGAAATATCGTGAAGATGGCGATGAAATTAATGCTGAAAAATATGAATTGTATGGTGATTGTGAAGGTAAAATCTTTGCTAATCCTGATGAAGCCATTATGGCTTATCAAACAGGAAATATTCATTTGCAAACAAGAATCGCTATCGTTGCGGGTTCATTAGATAAAGAATGTTTCACTGAAGACCAAAAAAATCAATATTTAATTACGACTGTAGGTAAAATTATCTTTAATAGTATTTATCCAAAGACGTTAGCTTATTTGAATAATCCTAAAGATGGTTTTGCTACAACTCCTGAAAAGTATTTTGTACCACGGGGTGGCAATGTTAGAGAAATTATTGCCTCTAGGGACTTAAATCCACCATTTAAAAAAGGCGATTTAGGAAAAATTATTGATTATGTATTTAAACACTATGGTACAGAAGAAACATCTGTTATGTTAGATAAGATGAAAGATCAAGGATTTAAATTTGCAACCGTTTCTGGTGTTACCGTTTCCATTGATGATATTAAAGTTGCTGAAGGTAAATACGATATCATCCATGAAGGTGACAGTCAAGTGGAACAAATTGTAAAATTCTATAATAAAGGTCTTTTAACCGATGATGAAAGACATAATAAAGTCGTTAAAGTTTGGGAAAATGTAAAATCAAAAGTTGAAAACTTACTTGCTGAACAATTGAAGAAAGATAATCGTAATCCATTCTTTATGATGTCAGATTCAGGAGCCAGAGGTAATGCTTCTAACTTTACCCAACTTGCGGGTATGCGTGGTTTGATGTCAAAACCATATAAACCATCTTCTCGTGATGCCCATAAAGATATTATCAAAAAGTTATCGCAAACGGGTGGTAAGTTAACTTCTGCTGAAATTTCTCAATTAAATCAAATGTCTGTTGCAACCGAACGGGCAATTGAACTTCCTATTAAATCTTCATTCAGAGAAGGATTAACCGTTTCAGAATATTTCATTTCCACTCACGGTGCTAGAAAAACAATGTCAGATACAGCTTTAAAAACCGCTGAATCAGGTTATTTAACTAGACGTTTAGTTGATGTTGCACATGATGTTATTGTTCGTGAAGATGATTGTCATACCGATATTGGATTTGAAGTCGAAGAAATCGTTGATACGAAAAATAATTCAGTAGTAGTTCCATTTAAAGATCGTTTAATTGGACGTTATCCTTTAAAGAATATCTATCATCCAGTAACAAAAGATTTAATTGTGGATAAAGATACTTTGATTACTTCTGAAATTGCCGATAAAATCATTGCTGCTGGTTATACCAAAGTTAGTATTCGTTCTTTATTTGGCTGTAAAACACATAATGGCGTATGTAGAAAATGTTATGGTTTGAATTTAGCTACAGGTAGAGAAGTTGAAATTGGTGAAGCCATTGGTACAATGGCTGCACAATCCATTGGTGAACCTGGTACTCAATTAACCATGCGTACGTTCCATACCGGTGGTGTAACAGGTAATTCGGATATTACGCAAGGTCTTCCACGAGTTCAAGAATTATTCGAAACACGGCCTCCAAAAGGCGAAGCTCTTATTTCAAAAATTGCCGGTGTTGTCGACAGTATTGAAACAAAAGATTATAAAGATGGCGATCGTCAAATTGTGACCATTAAGAATGATTTAGATACGGAAGAATATGTGATTCCATTCGGTGCCAGAATTCGTGTAAAAGTTGGAGATACCATTCGGAATGGTCAAAAAATTACCGATGGTCCTATCAATCCAAAAGAATTACTTGAAGTTGCTGACTGTGTCGAAGTTCAAAAATATATTCTAAAAGAAGTTCAAAAAGTTTATCGGTTAAATGGTATTCCTATTGGCGATAAACATATTGAAGTTATGATTCGTCAAATGCTTCGCAAACTTGTCATTTTAGATGGTGGCGATACGGATTTGCTTCCTGGAAGTAAGATTGATGTTAGCGAATTTACACGAATCAATCGTGAAACTTTAATCAAACATGGTCGTCCAGCCGTTGCTAAACAAATCATCTTAAGTATTACAAAAGCTTCGTTAGAAACGGAATCTTTCTTATCTGCTGCTTCTTTCCAAGAAACAACACGTGTGCTTACGGATGCGGCAGTTAAAGGTAAAGTTGACCATCTTACTGGCTTAAAAGAAAATGTTATTGTCGGTAAATTAATTCCTTGTGTGCATACGACCTATGCGCCAAAAAATGCCGATGAAAACATAGAAAATATTGATGATTATGTGCCTAGCGGAGAAGTTCAAAACATTTAATTTAAAAATCAATAAATTGAAAAAAGTAGTCTAAATGTGGGCTACTTTTTTTGTTTGCGCATATGATAGTAGCAGGGATAAAACCCAAAATACAAGTGCTTTTCAAAAAAATGTAACCGCTACCATTTTTTACCTTGCAATTTGATAATACTTGTATTATAATCAAAACAGAAATGGTATTTTTATACCTAAAAATAAAGAAAGGGGAAAACTATATGAATTCTAAAAAGTTGTTAAAAACACTTTTATGGAGTTTAGCAGGCCTTACATTGGTACTCACAGGCTGTAAAAAAGATACGAACAAAAAAACAAGTTCGAGCAGCTCAAGTAGTATAGGTACAAGCTCAAGCTCTTCTAGTTCATCATCGAGTAGTTCATCGAGTAGCAGTTCATCTAGCAGTAGTTCGTCTAGTTCATCTAGTGATGGCGGCGATGAAGATCCTAATAAGCTTGTATTAGCTGATGTGGCCTACAACTACGATAGTCGGACAACAAATTTATCTGTTTGGTCAGATAAGTATGTTAACAGTACTATCGCTCCTGCAAGTCCTAACAAATCAACAAAGGCTGAAGGCAGAAGAACAACCATTGCTTCTATTAGTTCAGACACACAATATGGTTATCGTTGGAACTTTGCAGTAGATGCAGAAGGTTATATTGTTTATGGTGCATGGGGAACTCTTGGTGGCTATGGTGGACCTGGTGATTCTTTCTATTATCGTGAAGATGCATGGAATGATTCTTGGTCTAATGCTGAAAAAATCGCTGCT
The DNA here is from genome assembly GCA_947599835.1 of uncultured Bacilli bacterium. GTDB lineage: Bacteria > Bacillota_I > Bacilli_A > RFN20 > CAG-631 > Caccosoma. The sequence continues at coordinate 5,497 of CANQFQ010000010.1, read as the reverse complement.
GATTTTCCAACTTTTAAATTAGCAGATGACTGGGCACCTTATGCTGTTGGTGATGATCATTATACGCATTTTGACTATTTAATTCCTGAAGGCGGCTTTATTATTACAGGTCGTGGCGAAGAAGCTAAAATGGTTCAACTATGGAATATGTTAATGGATGCTAGTGATACCACTGCAACATTACCTGCCAAAGTAGAAAATAAAGAATTACCTGCACTTGATAAAGGCAGTCTTGATCAATTCTATGTTTATTTAAATGAAAATAGAGAATTGGTTGTTGAAAAAACAGATAATCGTTCAGGTTCTGAAACCGCATACAAATTTGATGAAGGCGAAGAACCTCTAATTACTTTCGATTCTATTCAATCTGTATTAACAGGCCAAGAAAATGAAGAAAAAACAATTCGTGGCCATATCGTTGCTATGCTTGAAGATAATTCCTTCATCGTAGCAGATACTTCTGGTTCTATTTATGTTAAAGATGCTACTGGAGAATATATTCCTACTTTAGCTGATACAACATATACTACGGATCAAACGGTCAGTGTTACGGGTAAATTTGTCAAAGTTAATGGACAAAATACGTTTGTTCCTTCTAAAACTCCTGAAGTATTAAATAAATATTGGGAACTTGCAGCTCCTACTGCAATGAAAGTTACAACATCGAACTATGACACTGTATGGCGTCCAGAATATCAAAATAAAAAGTTCACGGCTGAAGGCTTAACAGTTGTTTCTAGTCAAAATGGTGTTACAATGTTCCAAGATGCTTCTTATCATAATTATAAGGGTATCGATTTACTTGTTTCAGGCGAATTTTCAACTGGTGATAAATTTGATGTAACAGGTATCTTATTAGTTGAAAATAATGAAATGGTATTCAGAAATGAAATGGATACTGATATGAAACGTTATTATAGAGTTAATCTAGTTGGCGGTCACTTTGATGGTGGCGAAGAAACAACTGGCTTATTTGCAACAGGTAAGACGGTTAAAATCGTTGCCGATGATGTTCCTAATCAACGTTTCGTAAAATGGACTTCATCATTAAACAGAGAAGCAACGACAAAGACGTTTGAAATTCAAGTTTCAAATGCTGAAGAAACTTGGACAGCTAATTGGATTGATAAAGTTATAGTTTCTGTTACAAATGGTAAAATTACTAAGATTATGGTCGAAGGAGAAGATAAGACCGAAGAAATTCTTAGTGAAGGAACAAATTCAAATACGAATGCTTTAATTCCAATTGGAGCAGAAGTTACATTTACTGCTGATACTCCAGCAGATGAAATGGGATTTGCTGGTTGGTATTTAGCTGGCTCTAAAGATGATAGTGGTAAAGTTGGTGAAGAAGAAGAATATACATTTATATTGACGAATGAAGATTATGCTATCGAAGCTCGTTATGTTTCACTTGAAGAAGAACCAGAACCAGTTCCAGATTCTATTAAAGCTGATAAATATAATGAAAATATCGGCACTGGCGAATTAGTTGTATTCACTGATTATGAAATTAATGGAAAACTTCCTCAATTAAGTGAATATGCAGCAGAAGGCGATACAAAAGCATATAAACCTAACAATACTAGCCCTGCTGGTTGGTCTAATGTTATCGTCGTTGATAAATATGGTAAGATTGTTATGTTAGCTTACGCTCCATGGAATGGTTATGGTGGCGGCTATCCTGGCGCAGATGGTAAATTCGTTGGTTTAACTCATTATCCTGACTTAACAGGTAAAGATTTACCTTTCACTGTAAGTGAAGATTGGGCACCTTGGCCTTCTGAAACTAGAAACAATATTGACTTTAGAGTTCCTGAAGGTGGATTTATTATTGCTATTAATGGCGCACAAAGATGGGCACAATTTGTTTCTCAAGTTGTTGAAGATGAAGGCTTATTATCTGAAGATTTCACAACTGCAGCATCAGAAGGCGGATTTTCAAATGCAATCTTTATTTCTAAATATCATATCGCTGATGATTTAAGAATTAATTTAGCTTATGATAATTCAATTGTTATTGAACATGAAGCAGGAAACAGAGGCGTAATTGAACCTACATACTTGAACCCTAAAGAAGCACAAACTGGTTTGAGTGTTTACACAGATGAATGGGTAAATGGTACAATCGCTCGTAAGCTTTCTGAAAGAAATGATACAATTTATAACGAAGCTGCAATCGGTAGAAGAACGTTTAACTTAACTACAAGAAGTTATGTTATCGGTGTAGATGCAGAAGGTTATATTGTTTATGCAAGCTATGGTACAAATTATGGTATGGGTGGACCTAGTGATGGATTCTATTCACGCACGGGTAAAGAAGGAAGCAAGAATGAATTATGGCTTCTTGGCGATGACTGGGCACCATGGTCATCGGAAACTAAAGAACAAGCTGCACATTATAATACCGTCATTCCTGAAGGTGGATTTGTAATTGTGGCTAGTGATGTTTCTGATCCTGGTATGTTAGCTATCGTTAATGAATTAGGTAGACAAGTTGGTGCAAAATATGATAGTTCATTACCTACTGAAAATAATACATTATTTGAAACAACTATTCCTGATAGTTCATTAGATCATTATAAGATTACATTATCTAAGATGGGTAAGATCTTAATTAATGATAAAGATTACCATCCTGAAGCTTTACCTGAAGTACAAGTTGTTCCAGAAACAAATAGTTATACTGTTTATACTGAAGAAGGAACAGAAGATCATGCTCCTATTCCATCTTATATTGATGAAACGAAAGTAGCAGTTATTTCTTCTGATTTTGCAAATGTAAATAAATCAAGTTCACAAGAAGATAAGCAAAAAGCTAGATGGATTTCTGGTAATTACTTAACTATCGCTGTAGATAGCGAAGGTAGAATTGCTTACTTAGGTTATAATATGGGTAGTGTAGGTACGCCTTATGGTCCAAGTTACTATAGAAATAGTTACTATGGATTTGCACCTATGACAGAATCTGTTCAACCAGATTCAGGAGATGCAATTGATGTTCATGTTACAAAAGAAGGATTAAATGAAGTTAAGAATCCAGCCTTTGCTGTAACAGAAGATCCTAATTGGACACAATGGGGTTATTATCAAGAATTCCAAATTGTTGTTCCTGAAGGTGGTTTCGTAGTTGTTGCTAATGGTATTGCTGCTACTGAATTTGTTAAACAAATTTATGGCGAAGATATTGGTTTAGACGCAACAAAACTTTGCAATACTTATGAATATAAAGCTTTAGTTTCAGATGATACAAGACTTGAAAGAGATCCTGAAACGAATAAAGTTACTGTTAAACCTGGAGAAGACCGTACATTTGCATATGTTCAACTTACAGATAGTGCAGCTGAAGATGGTTTAACTACTGAAGTAGAAGATGCAATTGTTTATGATCACGTTGCTGGACAATGGGTACTTAAAGTAAATACAGAAGTTACAATTAAAGCTAGAGAACCTAAAGATAAAGAAGAATTTGCAGGTTGGTATGAAGGCGACAGACAAGTAACTCCTGATGCTACTTACACATTTACAGCTACAGGCACGCATAAATATACTGCTAAATTTGTGACTTCACATGAAGAAGAACAAATCTTTACTTATGAAGAATTGAACCCTACAACAGATAGCGGTAAATTCACAATTTATACTGATTTTGAAATTCAAGGTACACAAGCTGGTTTAGCTACTAATACATATGGCAATGTTCCTGAAGGTAGACGTGGTGTTCCATTTGACTATGTCAATTCTAAAGCTTCTCATGGCGTCATTGTCGTAGACAAAGATGGTTACATTATTATGGCTCAAACCACTTATGGTGGCTATGGTGGACCTGCTGATGGTTATTATGTCAGTGCTACTGAAGGTCGTTCGAAAAATGATGTTGATAAAATGATTTTCGCTAAAGCTGATGATTTCAAACTTTGGGGTCAAGGTGGTAGTGCTGATGGTAGCTTTACTCATTATGATTATATGTTACCTGAAGGTGGCTTTGCAGTTTTTGCAGATCCTAATAATGCTACATTTGTAGAATTATTCTCTAAATTAGCTGACAAACGTTATCAACCTGGTTTTGGTGGCAGTGGACCTGCTGATGAAAAAATTGGTCCTAGTGGTTGCTTAGATAAATGGTATTTATCTTTAACTCGTACTGGTGATTTAAGAGTTCAAGATCGTAATTTCCAACGCCCTGAAGCTGCACCAGAAAATAAAACAGTGACTGTTGAAAAAGGAACCATTCAAGGTTATGATGGAACAACAGCTCAAATTGAAAAAGGATCACGCGTTACTATCGTTGCTCAACAACCAGATGAAGGTATGGTATTTGCTGGTTGGTATACAAAAGTTGCTGATGGCGAAGGTGAATTTGTTTCTGATCAAATGAGTTATACTTTCCGTCTTGGCGATGAAGATGTTTCTTATGTAGCTAAGTATAGAGTTGATGATACACCTGTTCCTACAGTTGCAACTGTTACTGTTGAAAATGCTTCAATTGCAACAGTTAACGAAGAACCATATGTTGAAGGTACTGAAATTAAAACAGGTGATACAGTAGTTGTAACTGCTGATGGCGGTTATGCTGATGGAAGCACTTTCTTAAAATGGCAACAAGATGGTAAAGATGTTTCTTCTGCTATAACTGGAACTGCTTCTCGTTACTATCCAGAAGATTACAAATTTACTGTAACTGGCGATACGAAGATCGTTGCTTTACAAAAACAAGGCGAACCAGACAAAGGTATCTTCGATTATGTTGAAGGATACGATGGATATGACAAATTAATTGGTGTTTGGAATAAAGGGGCTAAATTTGTCATTGGCGAAAACTTCAAAAATGCATATAGATATCTTATTAGCCTTGATGAAAATGGAAAAGTTACGAATATTCAATGGGAATTCGCAACGAATTACACGGTTGAAAGTGAAAAAGTATTAACATTCCATGATACTAGTGTATTTAAGACTTTCATAGATTACGTTGACCCAGCATTTGGCCTTGACGTAACCGGTGCTAGCGGTGCTCCTGCAGTTATCGAAAAATTCAATTCAGAACTTAAAGATCAATTAACTTTCACTTTTGTTGATGGTGTTCTAAAAATTGCTAAAGGTGAAAATGCGACGATTACACTTGAAGGCGGAGCAAAAATCTCTAAAGTGAATGGTGTAGCGTATGTTGATAGTGCGCAAATCCATATCGGTGATGAAGTAGAAGTTGATTTAGACGACTATACAAATTATCATCACTGGGAAAAAGATGGAAAATTAGTTCCTAACGTTTATAAAGGTACAACAGCAGAAATTGTTCCAGTTGTACATAAAAAACCTTATACATTTAAAGTTGATTTGAATAAAATTACTATTAAAGCATGTTCAAATAAAACTGAAAATAAAGACGATGCATACGATGTTATCACTGGATACGATGGTTGGAGTCATGAAATGTCTGCTTGGTTACCTGGTGCTGAACTTAAAGTCGATTCTACTTTCGGTAATCCTTATCGTT
>CANQFQ010000009.1 GCA_947599835.1 uncultured Bacilli bacterium | reverse complement strand
TTTTATAACTGGATTTTTGTGTATGACTTAATTCCGTCCTTTTATATTGATTCTGGATTTTACTTTTTCAATTTACGATTAATTAGTAATTTATTACTAAAAAATTTCGTTATTGACTTTTTATTTTGAATCGACATATAATATTGGTGAAAGTAGGACGAAAGAGCTAATGACTCTTTCCTAGCGCTACTTTCTTTTTTTATAATTAATTAGTAATTTATTACTAAAAAATTTCGTTATTGACTTTTTATTTTGAATCGACATATAATATTGGTGAAAGTAGGACGGACGAGCTAATGACTCTTCCCTAGCGCTACTTTCTTTTTTATAATTAATTATTAATTTATTACTAAAAAATTTCATTATTGATTTTATAATTTGAATGGACTTATAATATTGGTGAAAGTAGGACAGGATGAGCTAATGACTCGTCTGCATAACTACTTTCTTTTTTTTGTTTATTTAAATATAGTATTTATCTAATTGACAAGAATATTTTAGAGATGTCCTATACATGAAAAAGGAAAAGAAAAAATTTTAAAATCAAAAATAAGATGCTTGTTATTTTTCTATTAAGTATCACTTTAGGTATTATGATATCAAATAAATTTACGTCCAGAATTGATCAAAAAGCTAAAGATCTTACAATAGTAAGAATGTAGGTCATAAAACCAATTATTCTTATGATGTTGAAGTAAAATTTAATGAACCTATTGATAGTTGTTATATTGATATTGAATTTTATAATGAAAGCTGCTCACTAATCAGTTTTTTTATAAAGAAGAAACATTATCGTTTTATTTTGAAAATTGGAAAGATATTTATAGACATGAAATCATCAGAATTTCATTATATGAAGCGCTTAAAACATTAAAATATATATACTACTACTTTTCATCGTCTTTGTTTCAGTATGTAAAAGACATTGTACTGTTTATTTATATAATAATTACAAAATTATTGTTTATGCTGGGGTAAATCGTTATTATATTAAAGTCAATAACATTAAAATAGATGAATATATTTCATGGATTTCATTTACTCCTATTGATTTATCGTGTACATTAGATGATCAAACAGAATTGCATTAAAAATAAACAATAGACTATGCAGAAGCAAATAATTAATATAATTTTAGTTGAACTTTTTAAATTAAATAGAGATGTTATTGTAAAAAAAATTCCTAGTTTCTACGCTAGGAATTTTTAATGATATTTTTTTATTTTTTAATTGGAATTAGCATTCTCGTTTGTTTTTTATATTCATCAAAATTAGGTTTTCGATTTGCTTGATGTTTTTCAGCCATTGGAATACTAATAAATAAAAACATCAAAGTATTTAAAATCGCACCGACACATAAATACCAATAGTTAGCAAGACTTCCAAGACACATCATAGCAACACCTATCCACATCATAATTTCACCTAAATAATTCGGATGTCTAGAATATTTCCATAGACCATTACGAATAAAGGTGTTTGTCTTTTGTTTTCTAAATTGATGCATTTGAATATCGGCAATCATTTGAATAGTTACAAAAACTAATGAAATAATAAATCCAATAATTGTAAAAGCATTCAATGGAGTGGCATAATTTAAAACATAAACAATGGGTAAAACACAACTATAAACAATTAACGTTGGAAACATATGAATGCCAAACAAATTAACAAAGAAATATAATTTTTTCGTTTTTTCTTTAAGCATACTATAACGCCAGTCTTGATGGTTTAAATCTTTAAATGTATAAGCCCAGTTAAGCGTAAGTCTAATACCCCAATATAAAACTAAGATTAAACATAAAATACCGGCTATACTAAGTTTTTTATGGATTGCAAAACAAATCGTGATAACCATAGGTTGAACACTCCAATACGGATCATAAACTGAAGCATTATTAAATAATAAACTAAATATAAACACGATAACTGTTGCAATAACATCAACAATTAACAATCGAATAGCAAAATGTAAAGTTGACGGTAGATACGAATAAATTACAATACTAGAGACCATGGCTATGATATAAACTAAAGCCATAATAAGAAAACTTAATACTCTTTTATTTTTCAAGTTTTTCACTTCCTTAAATGATGATTATTGTATTTGATTTTACCGGCAATTTTTAACTTATTTTTTGATATGCTTTATTAATTTTTACATCAAATCTTTCAAGTTTATTTTCGATTTCATTGATATAATTTTTAGTAATTGCTTCTATTGCATCATCGATCTTTTTAGAAGCATCATGAATTGCTTTGTTTTGTTTACTAATCGTTTCAATTTGTTCTTTCATGCTGTTTAATGGTTTATCTAGATATGTTTTTTTCAAATTATCAAATTCTGTTTTAAAATCATCTTGTGATTTTAGTTTTTCATTTTCAATAGCTCTTTGTTTATAAAGATTCGCAAATTTGGTTGTTAAAGAAACAATCATATTTAAAAAGACCATAAGATAAGCAGGTTGAACAACATACATATCTTTATATTCTGAATCATTTACTTTATAGATAGGTAGATGGTTAGCCTTATCGGCTTCTAATTCTGATACAAGAATAGCATATTTACATTCTTTTTTATTACGGTTTTTATCTAAGGCTTTATAATAATCAGCATTGCTTTTTTTATTGACTGATTGAGGATTTTCATTTTTCATTTCAAGGCATAATGAAGTTAATAATTCTTCTTCTTTATGTTCATCACTTGCATAAATCTTAAAAATGAAATCAGCTTTACTACCTTTAAATTCGTTTTCTTCTTGAATTACTTTATTATCTTTATACCAAACACAATTTAAAAAGCCATTTTGCATATAATTTGTTACTTCATTATTGCACCAGATTTCTAAATCTTCACCTATTTGTTTAACATTTAGGTTCGATTTTTGTCTTTGAAGATCTGAAAAACGAAGTTTTTCATCATTCAGTTGTTGTTTTAAATCATTTATTTCTTTTTGCAGTTCTGCTTTTGCTTTAGCAACTTCAACTTCTACAGTTAAATCTTTTTGCTTTTCTAAAATTACAATTTTATTATTTAAATCATTAACTTTATCGGCATAACTATTCATGATTTTTTGCTTATTTAATTCCATTTCAGTTTCTTTTTGTGTCTTAAGTGTCGCAATTTCATGTCTTAAATCTTTCATTTGATTTTCAGCTGATAATCGTTCTTTTTCAATAGCAGATTTAACATTTTCGATATGTTGTTTTTCTAGATCTTTCATTTGGTTATTTAAATTTTCGATTTGAAGATTATATTTTTCAATGATTTGTTGACTATCTGAATTAAATTTTTTGTTATAAGTTTCATCATCGGTATCTTTAAGTAATTTTTCAATATAACTTAAATCAACTTTAGTAATTTCACTTAAATCAATGATATCTCCCTTATGAGCATCTTCTTCTAACACTAAGGTCTTACGATCTTTTATACTAACATTTACTTTTTTCATAAAAATCCTCCTACTGCTTTGTTAAAATAATTATACATTTTTTAAAATAACAATGCATTAAAAAAGGGGATGTTTATCCCCGATATCACAATTTTTTAACCTAAACTAACGCCAAGTCCATTTAAATTACCCATGAATAAGAAAACGGCTAAAAGAATAGCTCCAATGGTAAATAAAATGGATAAAACAAGGGAAATCCACGAAAGAGCTTTACGATTCATAAATAACTCAGCAATAGCATAAGTGATAGATGATTCACAAAGAACAAGTGGTAAAAAGCAAAAAGCAATTCCAAAAACGGCTAAGAAAATGTTACCAATAATAGCGAGCATATGAGTAAAAGCAAATTGAACAATTTTAATACCGCCATAGCATGCTGGTACCATTAAAACAACTCCTAAAATGCCAAGAATAATTGAGCCGATTGCATAAGCCTTATGTTTTTGTTTCTTTTCTTGGTCAGTACATAACATTGCTTTTCGAATTACTCTAACATTAAATATAAAAGTAAAAAATCGACCTAAACCACTAAGTAATTTCATGTGTTTTCACCTCTTTTTCAATCAAACTATAACAAATAAAATATTAAAATGCAAGTGATACAAAAAAGGGCTAGAATTCTAGTCCTTAAATGCATTTTCTTGAATGAAGCAATTATTCAATATTAATATAATGATGTTCTACTTTCTTTTCGTGATTATTCTTAGCAACTTTTAAGGTTAAAACACCATTTTCAAGTTTTGCTTTAACATCTTCTTGTAAGATGTCTTCTCCAATATAGAAACTTCTACTATAAGATCCATATTGTCTTTCTCTTCGTAAGTATTTACCTTGTTTATTTTTTTCTTCATTACTTTCATTAAAAGTTGCATTGATCGTTAAATAGCCTTCTTGTAATGAAATCTTGATGTTTTCCTTTTGAATTTCAGGAACATCAATTTTCAGCAAGTAACAATCACCTTCATCTCTAATATCTGTCCTCATTATATTATTTGAATTTCTTTCATTAAAGAATTCATCAAAGAAAGGGTCAATAAATCCTAATGGATTTCTACGATTTGTAACATTGTTGCTCATAATTTTGTTCCTCCTTTTTTTAGCACTCCTTATTCCTAAGTGCTAATTATATTATAGCATCATTTTTAGCAATGTCAATAGTTGAGTGCTAATTTTTTTAGTATTTATTTTTTGCTCATGCAAGCATATTTATTATTCCTCATTTAAACAAACTTATACCTAATTTTTAATCAAAACTATTTAATGTAATTTTAAGTATTATAACCTATACTTTTAAAGAGATTTAAAATCTCTTGAAAGGAGATAAATACATGCAACAATATAAAATTATTTGTGATAGTGCTTGCGATTTACCTGTAAATATCATTCAAGAAAACAATATTGATTTAGTTTCATTTTATATTAGTTTTGAAGAAAAAAAATATTATCTTCAAATGGAGGAAACGAGTCAAGATTTTTATAAAAAAATGATAGAAAATCCACATCTATCGCCTAAAACTTCGATGCCTACCACTGAATCTTACTATCATTGTTTCGAAATTTATGCAAAACAAAATATACCGATGATTTGTATTTGTATTTCTTCCAAAATTAGTGGCTCTTATAATGGCGCTATGATTGCAAAAAAAGAAATTCTAGAAAATTATCCTCAAGCTCAAATTGAAATTGTTGATTCTTATTTACTAACAGGAGTTGAAGGTTTAGTGGCCTTGAAAGTGATTGAAATGCGAAATCTAGGACTCACTCTTGAAGAAACCTTTCAAGAAATTGAAAAATTAAAAATGACTGGAAGAGCTTATTTTACGATTGGCAATTTAGATTATTTATCTCGTGGCGGTCGAATTGGAAAATTAAAATCTTTTCTTGGATCCGTTTTAAGAATTAAACCTGTAATCGTATTTAAAAATGGGGAAATTGATTGCGCAGGAATTGCTTTAACGCGAAAAAAAGCTTTAATTAAAGTTTTGGAAGCAACAAAAAACCATTTTAAAAAACATAAATTAAATATGGAAGATTATGACTTTGGTTTTGGATATGGCTATGATGAAAATGAAGGATTGCAATATGTTGAAGAAATGAAAAAAGAACTCAATATTCAAAACGCATTCGTTTTTCAAATTGGGGCTACTGTAGGTGTACATACCGGTCCTCATCCATTAGGTATTGCCTTTATTCAAAAATATAAAAAAAATTAAGATTGCCGTGCAATCTTTTTTTATATAAAATTTAAATAATCATTCGTGATAATTATTAATCTTTTTAGGTTGACTATACTATACACAGAGGTGATAGTATTGATAATCATGACTGCCGATAGAATCAAAAAACTTCGTGAACTGAATGGAATTACTCAAATCCAATTAGCTAAAGCATTAAATATTACAAGATCGAGTATTAATGCATGGGAAATGGGAATTTCTATTCCTTCCACTCAGAAAATTATTGAATTGGCCTTATTCTTTCACACAACAGCAGATTATATTTTAGGATTAGATAATAAAATAGTCTTTGATTTAAATCGTTATAATGAAGATGAACTTGCATTGTTTTATAAACTATCCAATTATTTCGATAAAATCAGAAAAAACAACCCATAGTAAAATATAAAAAAACAACTTTATTCCAAAGTTGTTTTTTCGTTAGAATCCAATTGTGAAGCATCCTTTTCTTCAGTATCGAGTATTGTTTTAGGTTCATATTTAAACCACAAAACTTTTTCTTGAACACAAATAAATAATAAATCTAATAACCATAACCAAGGAATGCCAACAAAAATTAATAAAACACAAATGACAACACTTAACCAATCTTTATTTTTTGCACTCAGCACCAAACGATATATAACCCATATAATATCAACAAAAGGAATGCAAAAAAGAATTTTTATCCACTTTTTTTGGCTATCCATCCAATGTAAAAATTTCATTATTAACACCTCATTTACTATTATAATATGTCCACTTTTTATCTTTCAAGTTTATTCTTTATTTTTTGTATTTGAAAGTATAAAATAAAAATAGGTGAGCAACATGGCAAAAAAGCATTTAAGAGGCTTTAAAATCTTTTTAATTATCTTATGTGGCAGTTTACTTTCTACGGCCAGCTATTTTACCATTGATGCAATGGTTGAAAATCATAGGGTAAAGCAACTTCTTCACGAATTTTTAAGTCAAAAAATCATCGAATGCGAATATGCTAAAAATTTTGATATGAACTTTTGTCGTATGGAAAAGAAAAAAGCGACACCTTCGTTTCATCCTTATGATAACGATTTATATACCGGAAGTAGAGGCGATATCATCGTTTCATTAGAAAATGAAATGTTCTTTCCAGTAAAGCCTTTTATGGATTTTTATGCCGGTGGACACGCCGGATTAATCGAACGAGATGATACCATTATTGAAATCGCCGGACTTGCACCAAAAAAAGAAGATAATGTGGTTTATTTTGGCTACAATTATTGGTTAAGAGATACCGAATTAAGAGAAGAATATGTCGGTTTAACCGTCAAAAATATAACTCCTGCACAATTAGAAAAAGTGATGAATAAAGCCTATTCTTTTTTAGGTCAATATTACAATTATACCTTTGTTTTCAATACTAAAAAAACGCGCTATTGCACGGATATTATTAGTAAAGCCTATACTGCAATTGATATACAATTAGATGAAGATCGATTTATTACCACTGCACAAGATTTAATTATTAGCAAATATACTGAAATATTTTTTTATAAAGAAATCAATAAAACGATTAAAGATCCCGAAACGAATGAGCTTTTAGGATCTCACAATATCTATTATTTAGATGATGGTATTGATTGGAATTTTGATGAATATTATTTTTAATGATAATAAATCAATAAAACAGCACCTATCAAAAAAACGGCCATTCCAATGATTGTTTTGTATGTAATTACTTCTTTTAAAAAAATGGCTGAAAAAAGAATTGCAAATACAATACTTAAACGATCAATCGTCATTACATTTTTTACACTTCCCGTTTTTAACGACAAAAAATAAAATGTCCAAGTCCCAAAAGTGGCTAAACTAGCAAGCACTAGATAGAGCCACTCTTTTTTTGTGATAGCTTTCATCGTCTGAGATGATTTTGTTACAAAAACTAAAAACCAACAAAAAAGTACGACCATGCTTGTTCTTAATGCAGTAGCCACATGTGGATTCATATCTTTTAATCCAAGTTTCATAAAAATGGTCATTAAACTTGCAAAAACTGCAGATAAAAAGGCATATAAAATCCACATCATTATCATCTCATTTCATTTTTAGTATGGCCTTAAATAAAAAAACTAACCAAATGGTTAGCTTTATAATTCATAAACGATTGCTTCATAAGGTTGAAGCGTTTGTTTTTTTAGATTTAATGATGATGTTTTATAATTACTGATTAAAATCTTCTTAGGTTTTTGATTCAGATTGATTTCATGAACATCATTATCATAATTAATCACAATAAGTAATTTTTGTTGTTGATAAGATCTTTCATAAACAAATAAATAAGGATCATCAGCTAATTCTAATTTAAAATCACCATAATGAATGACATTACGATATTCTTTAGATTTACGAAGTTCAATTAAATGTTTATAAGTGTAAAGAATAGAATCTTTATCATTGATACATTGCTTAACATTAATTTCTTTATAGTTTGGTGTTACTTTAAGCCAAGGCTTTGCTCCCTTATTAAAACCTGCATTTATACTATCATCCCATTGCATAGGTGTTCTAGCATTATCTCGACTTCCTTTTTGTAAACCTTCTAAGAATTTTTCAGGAGTTGTGAGTTTTTTATCAATTGCTAAAGCTTGATAGTTGCCTAAAGCATCAATATCTTGATAATCGGACAATTTCTTTAAATAAGCATTTGTCATTCCAATTTCTTCACCTTGATATATAAATGGTGTACCTTGTTGTAAAAATAACATGATTGCTAAAGCTTTAGCACTTTCAACACGATAAAACCGATCATCACCAAAACGTGTGACACTTCTTGGCAAATCATGATTTTCCCAAAACAAAGCATTCCATGATTTATTGTGTAAACTTTGTTGCCATTTAGCAAAAATCGCTTTTAATTTGACTAAATCAATTGGAAGCGGATCAAATTTACCAAGGCCGTTATCAGGAAGATAAATACTACAAGCACTTTCAAATTGAAACATCATATCTAATTCTTTGTTTTCAGGCATTGTATAATCTAAAGCAATTTGCGGTGTTGGCCAACCTTCACCCACCGTAATAGAATCTTCTTTTAAACCAAAAGAATTTTGATTTAATTCTTTTAAATATTCATGAATTTTTGGACCGTTGGCAAAAATGCCATTTTTTAAATCTTTACCAATTAATTCTATGGCATCCATTCTAAAACCAGCAACACCTTTATCTAGCCACCAATTAACGATGTTTGCAACTTCTTTTCTTACTTTGGGATTCGTCCAATTTAAATCAACTTGTCCTTTAGCAAAATAATGATAATAATATTCATCTAAATTTTTAACATATTCCCATGAACTTCCTCCAAAAGAGGCTTCTTTATTATCTTTCGTATCACTCCAATAATAAAAATCATGATAAGGATTATCTTTTCCTTTTAAGGCTTCTTTAAACCACTTATGTTCTTTTGAAGTATGATTTGCAACTAAATCCATAATGATGCGAATATGTCTTTTTTTAGCTTCTGCAATTAACGTATCCATTTCTTCCATTGTACCAAATTCAGGTGCAATTTTATGATAATCACTAATATCATATCCATTATCTTCCATAGGGGATTCATAAATAGGGGATAACCATATAGCATCTATGCCTAAAAATTGTAAATAATCTAATTTTGAAATAATTCCTTTTAAATCACCCATTCCATCATTATTTCCATCCATAAAACTACGAGGATAAATTTGATAAATGACCGCATCTTTCCACCATTTTTCTTTCATTCTAAAACCTCCTTCAAAACCCACAAATATTATACTATGTTTAAATTAAAAAATATATTTATTTTTTAGATTTTATGCTAAAATATTTTTAGATTTGTTGGAGGCCATGAACATGAAAAAGTTTCTATTTATTCCTTTAGATGAAAGACCTTGCAATTATGACTTTCCCTATTTAATTTTTAATGATAAAAATTTGGTGATTGAACGCGTCCCTTTTGCTTATATGGGATTAAAGAAAAAACCAGGAAATGTTGATAAAATCAAAGATTTTTTATTATCCAATTATCAAGAAGCAAATGGAGCAGTAATTGCCATTGATACCTTACTTTATGGTGGCATTGTTCCCTCAAGATTACATTTTTTTGATTATGAAACGGTCAAACAAAGACTCCATATTTTAAAAGAAATTAAACATAAGAAACCCGATTTTAAAATTTATGCGTATAGCTTAGTAATGCGTTGTCCACGTTATAATGATAATGATGAAGAACCCGACTATTATCAATATCATGGCCTTGATTTATTTAATCGTAAGTATATTCAACATCGAATCGCATTGAATATTGCAACTGAGGAGGAAAAAAAGCAATTAGAAGCCATTAAAATCCCTCAAGAATATATTGATGATTATGAAAATCGTAGAAAAATTAATTGCCAAATCAATATGGATGCAGTGCAATTAGTTAAAGAAAATATTATTAATTTTTTAATTATTCCTCAAGATGATAGTGCACCTTTTGGTTATACCGCTTTGGATCAAGAAAAAATCAGAAATAAAGTTAGAGAAAATAAAGTGGAACATTTAGTATTAACCTATCCCGGTGCGGATGAAGTTGCGCACACCTTATTTTCTAGACTAGTCAATGAATTACACCATCGTAAACCTCTCGTTTACCTGCATTATCCATCCAATCAATGTAAAAAAATTATTCCTTGTGCTGAAGATCGACCTTTGGATATTAGTGCCCGTTATCAAATCATTGCAGCTGGATGTCTCGTTGCTTCCACCATTCAAGAAGCCGACTTAATTTTTGCAATCAATGCACCCGCCAGTGATATGATTGCAACCCAATATCGACAATGGAGTACAACAGGCTATACTATAAAAAGAAATCTTGAAGAATTTGTCGATTTTATCGAACATTGTATTGTTGATTTAAAAAAGCCAGTGACCCTTGGTGATGTCGGCTATTGCAATGGTGGCGATTTAAGATTAATCACTTTAATTGAGCAAAAAAATTTATATTTCAAATTATCTGGCTATGCAAGTTGGAACATTCCTTGTAATTCTTTAGGTACTGCATTAGCAATGGGAATTCATACTTTATATCCATATGATAAACAAAGTTTTTATGACTTTTTAGTGCATCGTTTTGTTGAAGATGTCGGCTATTGTACGTTAGTTCGTAAAATTGTAAGAGAAGAATACTGTGAAAAAATGGGCCTTACGATTTATGAAGTGGATGGTCAAAGAGGTAAATTTAGTCAGTTAGTAGAAAAATTAATTTACGAACAAGTTGCCTTATATATGCCTTCCTTAAAAGATAAATACACTATGAGCGATGTTTATATGCCTTGGAATAGAACATATGAAGTAGGAATTACGACAAAATATATAGGAGAAATCAAATAATGAAAGATTTAGCATGCCTGAAATATAAAAATTATGACCATTCTATCGTTAATTTAATGAGTTCTATTCAAAAACATTATCATCTCGTTACAAATCATAGTACCTTGCAAAATGTGGATGAAATCTTAGCAAAAAAAGATTATAAAAATGTCATTGTTATGGTATGTGATGGCATGGGAAAAAGCATTTTAGATCAACACTTATCTCAGGTATCTTTTTTACAAAAAAATACCATCGATGTCATTTCTTCGGTTATTCCTAGTACTACTGCTGCAGCAACAACCTCCTACTTAACCGGTTTGACTCCTATTGAAACTGGATGGCTAGGCTGGTCCTTATATTTAAAAGATATCGATCGAATCGTGGATATTTTTACTAGTAAGGATTCTTATTCAGCAGAATATGTGGGTGTGGATTGCGGACAAGAATATCTACCTTACACTTGTATTGGAAAACAAATTATGGAAGCAAATGAAACGGTACATTATTATGAATTATGGCCAAGTTTTAAACCTAATGGCTGTAAAAATTTTAAACAAATGTATCATCGTTTAATCAAACTATGCAAACAAAAAGATAAAAAATTTATTTATGTTTATTATGATTTACCCGATCATGATATTCATAATTATGGTACGATGGATAAAGTTGTTCATAAAGATCTTCTTACCATAAATAAATTTGTTGAAAAATTAGCAAAAAAGACCAAAGATACCGTTGCCTTTATTAGTGCTGATCATGGTCTTATCGATGTTGTTCCTATTTTATTATATACTTATTATGAGTTATTGAATTGTCTAACAAGAATGCCTTATCAAGATGGTCGGTGTACTTCTTTTAGTATTAAAAAGGGAATGGAAAAAACGTTTGTGAATTTATTCCAACGTTATTTTGAAGGTAAGTTTGTTTTATTTTCAAAAAAAGAGGCAATCAAAAGAGAAATTTTTGGTAAAAATGGAATACATCCTTTAGCTGAATCTATTTTAGGTGATTATATTGCTATTGCTATTGATAAATACTATTTTGCATTCAACCCTAAAAAGCCTTTATTTAAAGGCCATCACGCTGGTTTAACCAAAGATGAAATGCTCATCCCATTAATTTCATTTAATAATTAATTTTTTCGGTAAAAACAAAAAAAATAAGGATTTTGATAGTTCCTTATTTTTTTATTGAAAATAATTGATACGCATAAGCATATCATTATAATATTTATAATGATAAAATTTTTGAATTAAATTTTCTTTTTTCTTTTTAGAAATTTTATTATTTTGTAGATAATACACTTTATTAGATGCCGTTAAAATTACATAATCATCATAAATTAAATCTAAGGTTCTAGGACTATAAATTAAAGAATCACCCTCTCCAAAAATATCATTTCCAAACGTGTATTGTGATTTAAGACCAAATAAATTCACCATTGTAGGGTAGATATCTACCTGTCCTCGGACATGTGAATCCAATACCGAAGGACTAAAAATTGTAGGGCAATGGATAATCAATGGCACATTTTGCATCGTTAATTGATATTCGACATCATTATATTTTTTATTCGTTATGCTTTGTATATCTCTTCGCAATATAGAAGAGGTATGATCTCCATAAATAACTACCATCGTATTTTCATAATAATCTTTTGTTTTTAAAACTTCAAAGAAATGACCCACTGCTTGATCTACATAATGATAATAATCTAGACAAGAACTAGCAAGTTCAGTCAAACCTTTTAATTTTAATTTTTCAATTTTATTATTTTTAATAAATGGCGTATGTGAGGTAACTAAAATATCATATGCAAAAAATGGTTGATGATGCTCATTGTATTCATCAAATAAATGGATGGATTCTTGCAATAAGCAATCATCAGAAAGCCAATCACCAAAAATTTCAGGTGTTTCATTGCGACTTTCCATACGTTGAACTAATTTCTTTTTATCATAATGTTCGTCAAAATGATACGTTTCTATGTGTTGAACTTGACGATTATAGAAAGCACCATCATTTCCGTGTATAGAAAACGTTTCATATCCGGCATTCGAAAAATCTCTAGCAATTGTTGGATAGTTTTTACCATCAAAACTGAATACTGCTAAATCATTTCCATTAGGATATAAGCCTGTGAAAACACTAAATTCACAATCAGAAGTGTTTCCAATGCCCGCAGTTGAATAAAAACGATTGTTATAATAAGATTCATTAATTAACCGATTTAGATTTGGTGTTATTTCAACACCATCAACGGTTAAACCAATAACAAAGTTATTAAATGCTTCTAATTGAAGAACCACTAAGTTTTTATTCTTTGCAGTATTGGTGTAGGCATTAGTAATGCTTTCGTCCGTAAGATAAGATTCTAAAAACTTTTCAATATTCTCCTTTTCTTTTTTTGTCGCCGGTTTTTCATTTAAACTAAAAACTGTTTCACTTGCCGCATAAAAATAATAATTATAAGTGCCAGCTTTACTTGAACCATACAATCCTGACATAGAAACTTCATGAATGGTTCCTTTAGCTGTCACATTTAAAATAATTAAAGGAACGAGCATTAAGAAAAAACTAGAAGCAAAAAAGATTAGTTTTTTAGGTGTTTTTAAAAAGGCCCGTTCATAATCTGTATTAATAAAAAATCTTAATGCAATAAAGATGAATGCAAGAATAACATGAACATACATATTTGGCTCTTTAAACATATTGAGAATATAGATCGTATATTCTAAAATTAATGACCCTTGCGCAGGATTTTTAAAACTCGTTAGTTGCGAAAAAGCAAAAAACATCGAAAACATATTAGAAAAAGCAGTCAAAAATAAAATAAATAAAGTTAAAATTAAAGTAATAACAAGAAGTGCATTACATTTACCACGATGCTTTTTAAAGATAATCACTACTGCCATGAAAATCATTAAAAGAACACCAAAATCACCTAAAAAACTCAAAAAATTCCCCGAAATTGGATTATATGGACTCAAATTATAATGTAATAAACCACTCGTTAAAATATAAGAATTAAAAATATTAATAAAGAAAAAAGCAACGTAATATACAATGGGAGATAAAATTCTAATTTTTTTCATTTTGTTACTCCTTTCTTTGTCTTTTAAAAATATACAATATTTTTAACTATTACTATTTTAACATTAAGCAAAAAAAAGGCAATATTTTTATTTTTTTCATATTGAATTTTGTTAAATAATGGTAAAATAAAAATGGGTGATATTTCATGAAAGATTATTTAAAGTCGTTTTTCTTAGGTGAATCTTATGATGCTTATCAATATTTCGGTGCACACCTAACGAAAGATGGCTACCTTTTTAGAGTATATGCTCCTCATGCTAAAGAAATCACTCTTATAGGTGATTTTAATCACTGGAATACGACCTCACATAAGCTAAATAAAATCGATAAAAGGGGAATTTATGAAATTTTAGTCCCTGAAGTAAAATATGATTATTGCACTTATAAATTCCACATTACGACATATAAAAATACAACTTTAGACAAAGCCGATCCTTATGCTTTCTTTTCGCAACTTAGGCCTGCAAATGCTAGTAAAACATTCGATATTGAGGCGTATACATTTCATGATAAAGCATGGATGAAAACGAGAACTAAAAATTTTGATAAACCACTCAATATCTATGAACTTCACCTAGGATCGTGGCTTAAAAAAGAACATAATGAATGGTATAGTTATGAAGAAATTGCCGATCGATTGGTAGATTATTTAAAAAAACACCATTTTACTCATGTTGAGTTTTTACCTTTACTAGAATACCCTTTTGATGGATCATGGGGTTATCAATGCAGTGGCTTTTTTAGTATTACGAGTCGCTATGGAAACCCTAGTCAATTAAAATATCTCATTGATATCTTGCATCAAAATCATTTTGGTGTTATTTTAGATTATCCTCTATTACATTTTGTAAAAGATAGTTTTTCTTTAGGTCGTTTTGATGGAGGACATCTTTATGAAAGTTATTGGTTAGATAAACGTCATAGCCCATGGGATAGTTATTTATTTGACTATTCAAAGCCCGAAGTTATGAGTTATATTTTGTCGAGTATTTCATATCTAATTAAATATTTTCATTTGGATGGTATTCGTTATGATGCCATTGCAAATATGATTTTTAATCAAGGAAATAAGCAATTAGGTCTTAATGAACCAGGAATCAATTTTTTAAAGAAAGCCAATCATTTAATTAGTAGCTTATATCCAAATGTCATGTTAATTGCCGAAGATAGTAGCGATTATTCTAAAGTAACCGCTCCTACTTTTGAAGGTGGCTTAGGATTTGATTATAAATGGGATTTAGGATGGATGAATGATACGCTTTCTTATTTAAAAGAAGATCCTCTTTATCGAGGAAAAAACATTCAAAAAATTTCTTTTTCAATGCTTTATTTTTATAGTGAACATTTTTTACTTCCTTTATCTCATGATGAAGTGGTTCATTTAAAACATACCATTATTAATAAAATTTGGGGAAATTATGATCAAAAATTTATGCAATTAAAGGCTTTATACACTTATATGTTTACACATCCAGGTAAAAAATTAAATTTCATGGGAAACGAACTTGCATTATTTGATGAATGGGATGAAAATCGTTCATTAAACTTTGATATCTTAAAATATCCTATGCACCAAAGTTTTTTAAATTATTTTACTATGTTAAATCAAATTTATGCACAAAACAAAGCTTTGTTTATCAATGATTATCAAACTTCAGGTTTTGAATGGCTCATGTGCGACAATGCAGCACAAAATATTTTTATCTACGAAAGAAAATATCAAGAAGAATCTTTAATCGTTGTGTTAAATTTTGCACCGATGCAATATGAGCATTATCAATTTGGTATTAATAAAAAACATGGCTACTATGTTGAAATTCTTAATAATGATCATCAAAATTATCATGGAAATCATTTTGTAAACGATCAAAAAATTCCAATTTTAAATCAACCGAGTCATCAAAAAGAAACAAGCATTGATATCAAAATTGCTTCGTTCGGTGCTCTAATTTTGAAATATTCTTCATAAAGTTTTATTGAAACAAAATTTAGGATTTGCTATCATAATAAAGGTTTTAAATGGGAGGTTATATTGTGTTTGAAAATAAAGAAAAATTTAAAGAAGATTTTGAAACACGGATTATTGAAAAATATGGAAGATCCGTTCAAGAATCACATATCACTGAACAATTTGATGTTTTAGGAACCATGGTACGTGATTATGCCTCTTTAAAATGGAAAGAAACAAAAGAAAAAGTAGTTACCCAACAAAGTAAACAAATGGTTTATTTTTCAATGGAATTTTTACTTGGAAAATTAATGTATAACAACCTCCAAAATTTACATTTATATGATATAGCAAAAGAAGGTTTGAAAGATTTTAATATTCATATTGAAGATTTAATGGAACTAGAATCTGATGCTGGACTAGGTAATGGTGGTTTGGGTCGTTTAGCGGCTTGTTTTATGGATTCATTAACTTCTTTAAATTATCCTGCACATGGAAATTGCATTCGTTATCAATATGGCTTTTTCAAACAAAAAATCGAAAATAACAAACAAATTGAGATTCCAGATCAATGGCTAAACTATGGCAATGTTTGGGAAATAAGAAAACCTAAACATGCGGTGAATAT
This sequence comes from uncultured Bacilli bacterium, assembly GCA_947599835.1. Classification (GTDB taxonomy): domain Bacteria; phylum Bacillota_I; class Bacilli_A; order RFN20; family CAG-631; genus Caccosoma. The sequence continues at coordinate 43,910 of CANQFQ010000009.1, read as the reverse complement.
CAAATTTTATGGCCATGTGGTGGCACATCAACTGAATGAAAATCGAATGGTTTTCACCACAGAAAATTGTGAATATGTCAAAGCGGTTCCTTATGATATGCCCATGATTGGTTATCATGGAACAACAGTAACGACTTTACGTTTATGGTCCGCTGAACCCGCAGTTGAAAATCTTCCAAAACACAAAGATTTTGAAGAATATTTAAGAGAAACAACTGAAATTTCTCGTTCGTTATACCCTGATGATTCTACACAACATGGTAAAATTTTACGGTTAAAACAACAATATTTCTTTGTAAGTGCTGGTATTTATTCTTGTATTAAAGCCCATATGCGGCGTTATAAAAATATTCACAACATTCATGAAAAATATGTTTTTCAGTTAAATGATACGCATCCAGCTTTAGCGATTCCTGAAATGATGCGCATTTTGCTGGATGAATATTATCTTGAATGGGACGAAGCATGGGATATTGTAAGTCATATGATGTGTTATACCAATCATACGATTTTGAGTGAGGCCTTGGAAAAATGGCCAGTAGAATATATTCAATCATTACTTCCACGAATTTATATGATTATTGAAGAAATCAATCGCCGTTTTATTATTTTTGCAAAATCTAAAAATGTAAGCGATGATAAGTTAAAAAATATGTTAATTATCAAAGATGGATTAGTTTATATGGCAAATCTGGCGATTATTGGCTCCTATAGCGTCAATGGCGTTGCAAGTTTGCATACTAAAATCTTACAAGAAGAGGAAATGGTGGATTTTAATCTTCTTTATCCAAATAAATTTAATAATAAAACCAATGGAATTACACATCGTAGATGGCTTTGCTATGCAAACCCTGAATTAAGACAATTTTTAAACCGCTATTTATCGAAAGATTTTATCGAAGAACCTAACATTTTAAATGAGTTAATGAACTATGTAGATGATCCTAAGGTCCAAGAAGAATTTTTGGAAGTTAAAAAGAAAAGAAAAGAAATTCTTGCGCAATACATTAAAAAGAAAACAGGAATTGAAGTCAACATTAATTCTATTTTTGATACACAAGTGAAACGCTTGCATGCTTACAAAAGGCAATTATTGAATTGCCTTTACATTATCTATTTATACCAACAAATATTAGCTCATCCTGAACATACGATGTATCCACACACTTTTATCTTTGCTGCTAAAGCAGCGCCTTCTTACTACTTTGCAAAAAAAGTCATTCAATTGATTAATTGCATGGCCAATGTGATTAACAACGATCCTCGAATAAATCAAACGATCAAAGTGATTTTTTTAGAAAACTATGATGTCAGCTTATCTGAAATCATTATTCCAGGATCAGATGTAAGTGAACAAATTTCCTTAGCCGGAAAAGAAGCCTCAGGAACAGGAAATATGAAATTTATGATGAATGGCGCCATCACTTTAGGAACTTTAGATGGTGCGAATGTAGAAATTTCAAACTTAGTAGGAAATGAAAATTGCGTAATATTTGGTCTTAAAAACTTTGAAGTTAAAGAATTACGCAATTCGAATACGTACAATGCTTTCAAAACTTATATGGAAAATAAAGAATTAAAAGCAGTCGTGGATAGTTTAATTAATGGAACATGGCATGAAAAATTAGATGAATTTAAAAGTATTTATGACGAATTATTGTTTAAAAATGACGAATATTTCCTTCTCGTGGATTTTGAAGACTATTTAAAAGCTCATCAAAAAATTGAAAACGATTATCAAAATCGCTCTTTATGGGCAAAAAAATGTTTGATCAATATCGCTAAATCAGCTTATTTTAGTAGTGATCGAACGATTGAAGAATATGTCCAAGATATTTGGAAAATAAAAAAGGTATAATTCCATGCAACAAACCATTATTTTTCAAGCTTATCAAGATCAAAAAGATACCATTCTCATTCATTATCAAGGAATGAGTTCTACTTTTTATGTGAATCAAAAAATATATTTTGCCAATTTTATCAAAAAAGAACAAAACTATAATGTTTTTAGCATTCATTTATTATTAGATTTTTCAACGACTTATGTGATTGAAGATATGCAATGCAGAAAAACCACTTTAAAAAGAAGAGCCATTGTAAAATCGAAAGCTTTTGATGACTATTATTTTTATCCACAAAATGATTTAGGTGCTACGTATAGCAAACAAAAAACGACATTTAAAGTTTGGGCCCCTTTAGCCAATGAGGGCTATCTCAAATATATAATTCAAGATAAAACTTTTATTGAACCCTTAAAAATGTCGAGTCATCCGGGGGTTTTTGAAATTACAATTGAAAAAGATTTACAAATGGCTTTATATCATTATTTATTAAAAGTCAATGATCAATGGGTTGAAGTCAATGACCCCTATGGCTATAGTTGCAATGCCAATAGTGCATATAGTGCAATCATCAATCAAGAAAAAGTTGCTGTGGATACAAAAGATGCGTGTTTAACTCCATTTAACGATATGACGAAAGCCATCATCTATGAAGCCAATGTTCGCGATTTTTCTAGCGATAATTCATTAGGAAAAGAGGTTAATAATACTTTTTTAGCTTTTTGCAAAGAAAATTTAAAAACAGCAAATCAACATCCTATTGGATTAGATTATTTATCTTTTTTAGGAATTACTCATCTGCAACTCATGCCCATTTTAGATTTCGTAACTGTCGATGAAATCGATAAAAAGAAAACCTATAATTGGGGTTATGATCCAGCAAATTATAGTTGTCTTGAAGGAAGTTATTCGAGTCATCCTCAAGATCCTTATTGTCGCATTATTGAAGCGAAGATGATGATTCAAGCTTTACATCAACGCAACATCAGAGTCGTACTCGACATTGTGTTTAACCATTTTTTCTACACCTATGAAAATATTTTAAATCAAATCACTCCTTATTATTTTTTACAAGTCGATGAGCAATTCAATTTATCTAATGGTAGTTTTTGTGGCAATGATTATGATTCAAATACTAAAATGGGAAGAAAATATTTAGTCGATATGGCCCTTCGATATGTAAAAGATTATCATATCGATGGTTTTCGCATGGACTTAATGGGGATTTTAGATATCGATACCATTCAATCTATCTATAAGGAATGTAAAGCCATCAATCCAAGTTTTATTTTATATGGGGAAGGTTGGAATATGCCTACCTTTTTAAAAGAAAATAAAAGAGCAACATTGCTAAATGCCGATCAATTATATCCGATAGCTTTTTTCAATGATTATTTTCGTGAAATTGTTAAAGGTAAAAGTTTTGACCGTGCATTAAAAGAAAAAGGATACATTAATGGCAATGTCAACTTAGCTGAGGCGATGGTTCAAGTAATGAAAGGTAGCATTGAAAAAGAAAATTATTTTAATGATGCTAGACAAAGCATCAATTATATTGAATGTCATGATAATGCTACTTTACATGATAAATTAGAAATTTCAAATGAAGAATGCGATGCTACAACAAAAAATAATATTCTTTTAATGGCACTATGTAGTGTATTATTTTCTTTAGGAGTTCCTTTTCTCCATATGGGATGTGAATTCCATCGCTCAAAAAAAGGAAACACGAATTCCTATAATTTAGACGACGCTATTAATGCTATTGATTGGCATCTTGTCGATACTTATTTTGAAAATTGTTTAGCTTTAAAAGGATTCATCAAAATTCGTAAGAAATACAATGTTTTTTCTTTACATACCAAAGAAGAAATTGAAAAACATTTTCATTATCAAATCTTAGAACATCAAATTGTAAAAATCTTTTATAAAGATTTACAAGAAATCGATGGAATTGATGAATTAGTCATGTTTATCAATCCAACCATGTATACTAGTCATTATGCTTTTTATCAATATTTTAAATTTATTTGTAGTGAACATGGCCCTATAAGAGATGAAGTTTATAGTTCAAATATTGTGATTAATCCTTATAGTTTTTCCATGTATATCAAAGAAATAGAAAAGAAAAAATAATGCTAGATGAACTCTATTTCTTATCACAAGCATAACATTGTGTTAATGAATAAGTGTACGCAGGATAATTCAACGAAGATAATGATTTTAAAGTTTCCCTGTGATATAATTTATAAGTGTTAGAAACAGGGCATACCTAAATAAGGATATCATCGTTATGTTGTACTCATAACTTCAACGATATTCAATAGAAAGGATAGGTATAATTTTAAGTACAATAGAATTATACGCAAAAAAAGAAAATGCAAAAGTTAGAAAAATATGACAAAAATATGATTTGTGCCAAATTTAGTGATGAAGAATTTAATTACTATGATATCAAGCAATCTCCTTTTGTGATTGAAGGTCTTGCTTGGTTTGAAAAAGAAAAGGAATATTATCGCGTTCCCTTAGCAAGTAAAAATGATGTGAGTGAAGCCGTGTATTGGTTAGCTAGTCACACCGCTGGGGCACAAGTACGTTTCAAATCCGATTCAAATCGCGTCGTTGTTAAAGTAAAATTAAGAGATCGTCCTAATATGTCCCATATGCCTGCAACAGGTCAATGCGGTTTTGATTTATATTATAAAGATGAAAAAGAAACCAACTATCATTTTTTTACTTCTACCAATTTTCCTTATGGTTCCATCGAATATCGCGTTCAATTATTTACTTCTGACTTTCCTGGAATCAAAGATTTTATCTTAAACTTCCCACTTTATATGGGAGTTGAGGAAGTCCTTGTAGGTTTAGAAAAAGAAGCTTTTATCGAGGCTCCAGTCCATCATGCCTATGATAAAAAAATTGTTGTTTATGGAACAAGCATTACCCAAGGCGGTTGTGCAAGTCGTCCAGGAATGGCTTATACAAATATTTTAAGTCGTAAGTTAGATGCACAATTTATTAACCTAGGTTTTTCGGGCTCTGGACTCGGTGAACCTATTATGGCTAAATTAATGAGTGAAATTCAAAATGTCGGTATGTTTATTTTAGATTATGAAGCCAATGGCGGTTGTACTGGCCATCTTGAAAAATATATGTATGAATTTGTAGAAATTTTAAGAAATACTTATCCAAAAGTTCCGATTCTTGTCATCACGAAACCTTTCTTTTCGAATTATGTTTTTGTTAAAAGCGAAATTGCTGCTAGAAAAAGAGTCTTTAATTTTCAAAAGCAGCTCGTTTCTAATTTAAAACGTAAAGGAGATCAAAACATTTATTTCTATGATGGAAATAAACTCTATGGAAAAATCGATTTTGATGAATGCAGCGTGGATGGTCTACATCCAACCGATTTAGGTTTCTATCGCATGAGTGAAGCCTTACTTCCTATCATTAAAAAGATTCTTTTTAAATAAGGATTAAAAAAACTAAACGCTACCATGATTACGTTTAGTTTTTTTTATTTTTTTAACCGTGATATTTAATTAATCGATAGATACCGAGTATACTATAAATTCCTGAAAATCCTGCTTCAACAATTAAAGGAGCTAATAGCATCCAATAGGTATATGTTTCATTACTCTTGCTAAAGAATAAGTAAGGAATTAGATAAAAAATACATAATAAAATGCCGACAATAGCTAGTTTTACACAGGCTCCTGAAATGGTATGTTTAATATCCTTTCTTGAACTTTCAAAAAATTCGCCGATGGTAATATCATATTGATATGTAATTCTGGTATAATGCTCTACAAAATCATCGGGTCGAGGAATCATCATAAATAGTAAGATAGCATGTCCTAAAATAAATCCCCATTCAAAACCAAACAAATGCGGGAATGGTTTGAAATATAACAATAACGCGAAGGCAAAAATAATAGGAAAATAAATATATGGGAATTTAATAGCCAAAAAATTCACTATCATATCTACAATGGTATCAATTGCTGCAATCAATAAGATCCAACCTAATAATGTAAGACCCACTTCCCATAAAGATGATTCAGAATTTAATTTCTTGCAAGAACTTAAGAAAAGTAAAAGTGGCATAAGAAATAAAAATATTTTTTTGTTTTTCATCATTTTTTTAATCCTCGAGTGTATTAAATATTTGTTTTTCAGGCTTAATAAATTCTTTTAAAACATCCCCAGTAGTCGTTCGATATTCTTTATTATGTCTAAAAATAAACCAAGTAAAATTAGGTCCACAAAGAAGTCCCGCAAGAATTAAAACAATTCCTAAAATCCAATTGATAAAAGCAGGCCAAGATTTATTCAAAGCAATTAATAAAATGCCTCCTAAAATAGCCACATAACCGGCAATCATAATCATCCAATAACTGAATGCATAATAGGTTCCAGCTTTATCCACATCTTGTTTTACCAGTTTATTCAACTTTTCACCATTGATCACATCTAGGGCATTTAGAATTTTATTTAAAACACTTGCCCATGGAGTGACTGGATTAAATTCAGGATCTTCATAATCAATTAAACAAACGCCAAGTGCACAATATTTTTCTTTATCTTTATCTTCAGAAAGTTGATCTTGATAGCCATTAAACAAACAAAGATTGCGACCATCAAATCCACTTTGCGTAATGATATCATAAATAAAGGATTCAAAATCAGATCCTTGTCCATGATCTTGCTTTCCATCATTGATCACTACATGATCAAAGATTTCTCTAAAATCAAAGACCATCGTATTAATAGCACCTGTTTTTTCAATATAAACATCCATGTATAATCGTGCTGTACCATATTTTATAGCACAGATGATACATGAAATGTCATCAGTAAAATAAATAGAGGCACATTTGCCACCCGGTGCAAAGTGCTTAAAGTATTGGACTAAAGTATCATACATCGGATTATTCAATAGTTTCTTTTGAATTTCATCTTCCAGTGCTGCTTTTGTTTTTTCAGCCATAATTTTCCTCCTTAAATGGATAGGGTATTTTAAACCCCTATTTTCTAAAAAAATTATAGCATTTTTATGGGATTTATAAAAGCAAAATTAAGAAATGATGAATTTCGTTGTTTTGGCATTCATGTAAAAATTTAGGCCACGAAAAAAAAGGCATTTAAACTTGAATCAAAGTTTTAAATGCCCTATTTTAAACACAACTTACGAAATCACAATATGTAAAGATTTTATTGAAACCGCTTGGGTCATAACATCTTTTGCAGAAATATCGGTTTCACCGATTTGGTTAATATCTAAATAATGTCCATCCGTCGAACTTCTATCACCAATGGAAGCAACATTAGGATGCGAAGATTCAAAAACAATATTATTAATTGGACATCCAGCATCTAAACTACCTGTAGGTGTAATAACTAAATAATCGTATAAATCAATATATTTTTGATCTTCAGGTAAATTTGCAATACTGATTTCTAAAATTTCTCTATCAAAATCAATCGTTTGAACAAAGTTTTCTTCAATTGGAAAAGGGAGATTCTCCGTATACCTATTTTTTTCACCATAAACAAAATTCGTGACTTCAAAAGTGATGCCACCTCCGCCATACGAAGAAGGTCCATGCTTACGAAGGGTACTCACATCATAATCCATCGCATAATACGAATCGTAATAGCCTTCAGTCGAATAAAAATCAATCAATTGCCCTAAAGCATTAATTCGATATTCCAATGCACAAACATAGACATAATCCACCGTTTCTTCTTCCACTGAAATAAAACGAACATATTTGAGATTATCTTCTAAAACTTCTCCAAAATACATTAATGTCTTGGCATTTGCAAAGTTTTGATAAGTCGTATAAGCATCTTGTGCTTGTCCGATATTTAATAAGTTCATTGCAGTTTCTTCATCTACCTGACTTTTTGAAGCTCGATTCATATAACCTGGAGATTGAAATTTGCGGATTTCATAATAGGTATCTTCTTGATAAAAACGTTGTTCTAAAAAAGTCGATTCAATTTTACTATAATTCGTGAAATAAGTCGTCGTACTCGTTCCATTTTCTAAAGTAAGTTGATTGCTATAAGCAACCCTCGTAGATTTTTGCCTTTGATAATAATTTTGATGAATATAATATTGACTTACCTGCAAAGAAACCACTTCATCGTCATATTGAATGGCGGTTTGTAAAGCATTAATTGCCTCTTGCTGATCTAAATCTTGAGCAACAAATGAGGAACTAGAACTACTAGAGGAAGAAGTAACATCTCCATCCGATTTTAAAGAAGAACTGCTGCTTGAATCGAAACGCAAAGAAGAACTGTAATGAGTATGATTAGAAGAGGAATTGCTATTTGTACTACATGCACTTAACAATAAAAGTGCCAAAAGCCCCATAAATTTCTTATTCATCTGGATACACAAATCCTTGAGATTCATAATAAATATGAACCGTTCCCCATTTGTTAATCGGACATTCTCCTAATTCTTGAATAATGTTTTCGTCCGTTAACGTTGCAAATTGAGCTAAAGAAACCGTAGGTGAAAAAGAATTATTTCTAACCACAACATCAATAAAATCAATGGTATTATCCGTAGCTAAATGAATTTCAAAACCTTCGATAGATTGATAATAAACATATTTATTATTTACAAAGCCATAATAATTGGATAAAAGCGCATTGTTGTTATCTAAAAGAGGAATCACTCGAGATAAACGCGTTTGTATATCTTCAGCAACATATGAAGCAACTCTTGTTTTAGCATTATAAGAAAATTTAGCTAATTCAATGGTGGATAAAGAAATACTATTGAGATTTTTACTATCATCAATAAGTACACCTACACCTGATGATTCACCCGCTCCAGCACAATAAATAGCTCTAGATAAAACTTGATATAAAGATTGATCTAAAGCTGCTTTTAAATCGGCTTTACTTTCATCGCTTCCAGTATCTGGAATTTGTGGTTTTACCACAGTAATGGTAATACGGCCTTCTATTCCACTTTCAATGTTTGTGGCAACGATTTCACATGTACCTTCTTTTAATGCTTTAATCGTTCCCGTACTATCATTGGTCACCACAGCCACATTTTCATTCGTACTGGTAAAAATTAAAGATTTATTGACCGCACTTTCAGGTTCAACGACAGCGCGAATGGCTAGTGTTTCTCCTACTTCTATAGTCGTTGTTGCGGCACTCAAAGTAATTTTTTGAACAAAAGATGAATTAATATTGATTGGAAATTCACCATCAAAGACTTCTAAAGCACCTGAAGTGATTTCATTGGTTTCTAAAGAATAATCCACAGGCGTTAATTCTTCTTTGTTTGTTGCCGCTTCATAAGCATCTAAACTATAAAAAGCTTGTTCAGAAACATATTTTTGTAAAAAACCATGTTCCTTACTATCAAATTCATAACTAAATGTCGCTACATATTTTTGATTCGATTGTTCATTTTCTGCTTCCGCATAAAAATTCATTAATAATCGATTACTGTATAGTGTGGCATCATAAGTAAAGGTTGCTCCAATGGTATAAGCATAGTAAAAGTCTTCATAGGCTTTACTTCCTGCCCCGCAAGAAACAAATTCTTGCGCATATTTGAAATTTTCAGTCATCGTATTCACATCACTACCGCTAAATAAATTTGTTTGTCTCGTTGAATCTTGAAATCTATGATTTTGATACACAATGGCCTCAATTAAATAAGAATTACGAATTAAATTGACTTCATCAAACGTATCTTCATAAAGAACATCTCCTGTTGTTTCATGAACAGTATGATGCACATCTCCGTTTCCAATCGTAATATCATTTTGATACGTCGTATATTGACTATTCATCGTTTGTGTATAAGGAATTCCATTATCTGTTCCTGTAGCAAGTAAGGTCACTGTGGATGTTTTTGCATAATTGACATCTACACTTCCAGCATTCATCACTAATAATTGTGCTTCTTGTGAAGTTAAAAAAGGTGTTTCTTCGCGATTGGATGAATTACTAAGAAATGGAAAAGACGATGTACTTTCAAATGGAGATGAACTTTCTAAATGAGATGACCATTGACTTGAACTTTGACTATTTTTTGTTGATTGATCACAAGCTGCTAGAAAAAGAAAGCATAGACTCATGAATAAATATTTACGTTGCATAAGTGTTATTCTCCTTTCATTAATCTAAAAGTTTGAGTGCTAGAATCTTTATATGGAGCTTTAAAATGCATGATTAAACTTGAACCATCTTTTGCGATAATAAAATGTAAATCAGCAATTTCTCCAGTTAACTTATTAGCTTCTTTATCATAAACTCTATCCGAAGTAGAAATAACATACCCTTCAGCCAATGTTGAAGCATTACATGTGGTACTATCAAAAATCACAAAATCTTTGTCTTCTGTAGTAGTTAATTGATAGTTTCCGGTATTCGTAATTTTACTTGCTGCACGAAAGTTATCCACGACAGAATACGTTCCATCACTATTAAAAGTGACCTCAAAATTACTTGCTCCTTGATCATAGCGCCACTTACCTACAAGTGTATTTTTTAATTCATCGCTAGATAATTCACCTGGAGATACATAAATGGTTTTGGTTGCCGAAATTTCATTGCCATCTAAATCCTTCTTTTTGGATTTACAAGTTACCACAACATTACCGCCTTCTTGATTTTGACCTTGAAGGTAAACACTTTGATCTTCATAAACAAGGTTAGCAATTTCTGGTTTATCGACACTCCATTCCACTTCCATATCGGCATTGGTTGGAGTAATGGTCGCTGTTAATTCAATTCTTTCATCTTTGGCCATAATATCAACGGCTTGAATTGTAATCGTTTTAGGAGCAAATAATTGAACAATGACAGTCAATTGCTTTTCTATTCCACCTTTTGAACGGAAAGTTAAAATTGTTTCTCCTTCTTGTAAAGCTTTTAATCTTAAACTACTACTTGGATCTTCATCAATCACTTCTGGATGACTGCTTGAAACATATTCTAATGTTTTATCTTCCATTGCGGTTTCTGGTAAAACATGAATCATTGTCATACTACTTTTATACCAAGATGAACCTAATGGTAGATAAGGATTTTCTGCGTTCACATATAAGTTTGAACCATAAGTTACACTAATTTGAACATCATACGAAGAAATAAAATACTTCGAAGGATTTATTTCTTCAGGTAAAGTTTCTCTTTCACCAACACTCACTTGATAAGTTGTTATTTCTCTATTTCGTGCTGTAGCATCCGGTTTTAAACTATTCGTACTTTCATCATACATATTGGATTTAACATAATTATCATCTAACAATTGAAGATTTTTAATCAATCCAGAAAAAGTAAAATCTACAGATAATTCATAAACATGATAAATCGTCGTAATGATTTCATGACCCTTTAATGTCACTTTAAATCCATCAGCGGTATCTACGACAACTAAATCGCCATCTCGATTTTCTAATTTTAATTGATTCGATAAATATTGATCTAATATCGCTGTTAGACCATAAGTTTCATATCTAGATTTAGCTTCGGATAAAGTAATTTCATTTTCTTCATCCGTCACTTCATCGACAATGGCAAAAGAAGCAAGATGATCATAATAGTCGGAAGAAACATCTAAAACTTCGACATATTGATTACCATACATTCCTTTAAATTCTGTAAAATCATAATTGCTAAAGGATGAAACATATTTTTTACCGGTAGCATAAACAGCATCTTGATAAAAAGTTGTGGTATAACTTTCATCTGATGTCGTATATCCTCCCGTTTTTGAAGTCACAACTTGTGCAATTTTTTTCTCTTGTTGTAAAGACGTAGGAAAAAGCGTTTCTAATTGTTCCACTGTTTGTGGTTTAGTAACGATGGCTTCAAATTGGGCAACAAGTGTGATACTTTCTTCTATTAAAAAAGTATAAGGATTAGCATCACTAATTTTATTTCCTTCTTGATCTTGCCATTCAACGAAACGATTCGATGGACGATCTTCAGCTTCAATGGTCACTTCGTCTTGATATTCAAAAGTGCCCGTCGAAAGGGATGTTGAATTAATCTTTCCTCCGATAACGGTTAATTGAAAAGTTTGTTTTTTAAACATTGCCTCTAAACTCAAACTTTGCGTCACTTCAAAGGTATAAGGATTTTCCGTTGAAAATACGGTTTCAGTATCCTTATGAACCCATTTTTCAAATACATAACCTTCACTTGGCAAATTTGCGGTGATGGTTACTTGTTCGCCTTCATTATAAGTTCCTGAGCCTGTGCCGTTGGTTACTTCAATGGTATATTGCCTTGTTAAAGGGCTACTACTTGAAGAACTCGATTGAAAACTTGAACTCGTAACACTGCTTGTGCTAGAGGTGAGTTCTTGTGTTTCATTTTTTTGATTACAGCCAACTAACAAAATGGCAAGTAACATAAAACCTATTTTAGATTTTCCCATAAAATCGCTCCTTTTTTTGTGTAATATTATACTAAAAATAATCCCTATATTCAATAGTTTTTTTGAAAAGGGGCATTTTGGAAACGTTAATCATAAAAATTTTCAAAAAAAAGGGAACTACATTCGATGTAATTCCACTTTTTGTAAAAAACTAAGCAATAAATAGATGTGATTAAAATTTAAATCAACTACGACTAGTTTAAAACAATTCCAAAACTACCAGCAGCATACATTCCTAAAACAACGATTTGGTTCAAATCTAAATTCAAGGATAAATCTAATTTGATAGAACCCTTCGTTCCCAATAGGGCAAGATTCAATTGAACACCTTCATTGTATTCAAAGTTAAGAGAAACGGCATTAACTCCCATTTCAGGTAAACTATAAAATAAATCAAGAAGGTTTTGTACGGCTTCAAGTTGAGCAATTTGTTTTCTACCATCTTCTCCTAAAGCACCCATAGATAATAACCCTTCCATTTGATTGATAAAGGCACTAACACTTGCATAATCGTAAGTTTCTGGTGCAAAGCCTGCTGCTAAAGAATTTTTTTCAACTGCTTGTTCTACAAGATTTGAACCTAGCATTAGAATCATTCTGTCTCTTAAAGAAGCAAATGCATTAGAAAGCGTAGTTAAAAGAAAACTATCTAAATTGACTTCTAAATTGATTTTTCCATCTTCACATACTGCTTCTGTTGGGAATAATAAGGTAGATAGAAGACTTCCAGTTAATAAAGCATAGAATTGTGCATTTGGATCTGGTTCTTGTTCTGAAGATGAAGAATCACCCGCATTTAATGGAGATTTACTTGCAACTTCTGGACTATTGGCTTCACTACTATTTCCTGTATCACCGTTTTGTTCAAAAATATCAAAAGGCATATAAGTTAAAACATTACCTTCAGCATCTTTAAATACAAATGCTAAACCATCACATCCAGAACTTGGACCATCTGCGATTGGAGCTTGGTAATAATAACCATAAATCACGGTTTTAGTAGTTACCAAAATATCTGTTCCTGTCATTTGACCAGCAAGAGAAGAAACAAAATCACCTATTTTTAAAGTATCTTCACTAATCGTTAATGTGATTTTTGGTAATTGCATGGTATCAGGACTTGTACCTATCGTTTCCATTTCAAAGGTAACATCGACAGTAATTTTACCAGAAAATTCATTATTTTCTTCCGTATTGTCAACAGCTTGTGGATCTGTCGTCGTATCTTGACTCGTACTTGGCATAACGGAATTAAAATCTAAAGTAAGTTGAGCAGTAATAGGTTTTGCTAAAATAGAAGCTGCAATTTGATTGATGGGTTGATAATTGTTTACATCACTTGGTGCAGTTACATTCACTTTAGTTTTTAAACTTACATTTGCTTTTAATGAGAAATTAGCATGCTTTTCGTTGGCTTCTACTTTACCTTCGACATTTAATTTAATGCTATTAATCATTTCATCTTTCGTAAAGCCTAAATCAACTCTTAATTTACTTAGAGTTACTTTTAAAAAGCCTAAAGATAATTCTTCACTAGATAAAGCATTTTCAATCAACGTATTAACCATTAACAAACCATTATTAGAAGCAGTTAAATAATAACTCGTATCACTTACCTTATAAAACTCAAATAAATCATCTAACATCGCCATAATATCTTGTTCGCTACTATCCGATGGATCTGCTGCTTCCAAAGGCTTTCCTGAATCATCATCAGGTTTAATTAATGGCGCACTTGCATATTTTAAGCCATTTAAATTGACATAAGAAGCTGTCGTATCACTATAAATAGAAACATTCAACCCAGGTAAAGCTTCTGCTGTTAAAGAAAGAGCTTCAATGGTCGACATATAATTATCCATCTTAATATTCATTGTAAATTCTGAATTTTCATTAATCTTACCCAATTTAGTAGATTGATTTCCAGAAATCGCAATGCCTGTAGATGGATCAAGGGTTGTTAAACTCATCGTTAGTTTTTGAACAACTTCAGTAGATTTAATTTGCTCAGTTTTTCCTTTGTCTTCACAGCTGGTAAGTCCAACAACCATTGCTGCAGAAACAACAACACTTAATAAAATTTTTTTCAAACTTTTTATCATAAAAAGTCCCCCTTCCAATTTAGAAATATAGCACTATCTTAGATTTTTGTCAAATTATTATTTTTACAAGTAAAAATAATAAAGTTTTGTTTTACCAAGCTTATGTTTTATTGCAATTTTTAAGAAAAATAGTTTTTTTATCGATAAAAACGACAAAATTTGATGTTTTTTGAAAATCAACTTACAAAAATTGGAAAAGAATAATGAAAGGGTTTTCAAAAGGGAAAAATAGGTAAATTATTCTTATCTAAGGGAATATAATAGAATTGAAAAAGAGATGATAGAATGGCTAAAAAACACAAAATTATAACCAAAATATTCCTTTTATTTTTCTTTACCATTTTAACTTTATATCTACTCTTTAAAAACGATTATAAATCCATCCTTCTCGTTCTTAAAAAGACTTCCCCTTTATATGTTATTTTGGCCATTTGTTGTATGTTATTCGTTTTTGTTATGGATGGTATTATTCTTACCTTAATTGCCAATTCATTTCAAAAAGGTTATCGTTTACATCAAGGGATATTAAATCAACAATGTAACGTTTTTTTTAATGGTATTACCCCTTTAGCAACAGGAGGACAACCTTTTCAAGTTTATTTATTTAAAAAACAAGGCATCGACATTGCTAACGGCATTGGCATTGTTTTTATTTACTTTATATTTTATAAGTTTTCTTTGCTATCCTTTGCTTTATTTTCTTTTCTTTATAATTATCGTAAATTAAATGCGATGGTCAATCAAACTTCGTATAATTTATTATTTATTTTAATTATTAGTTTTATCTTAATTGCAAGTTTGTCTGTTCTTTTAATTTTGGTAGCCTATCTTAAAATTTTTCAAAAATTTTTTCATCAATGCATTCGTTTGCTTGCAAGGTTAAAAATCATTAAAAATGAGCCTCACGCTCATCAAATATTTGATGAAAAAATCGCATCTACTCGACAAAATATTAAACATATTTTATGCAATTGGAAACTCATCTTGATCCTTATATGCTTAATGTTTCTTCGATTTTTTATTTATTATATGATTCCATATATTTGTTTTTATGCCATTGCTTGTCCTATTCAAAAAACATATTTTTTGGATTCTATTTCGCTTTCATCGTTTATTAGTTTAATTTCTGGGATATTTCCATCTCCTGGGGGTACTGTGGGTGTAGAACTTGCTTACACTTATCTTTTTAAAAATTATTTCGTCGATAAATTCATCACAAACGATATCGTCACCACTGTTAAAAGTTCTTTAATTGTTTGGCGTTTTATTACTTTTTATTTCGGCTTAATTTTAGGCGCTTTAGTCGTCTTACTCTATCAACCAAGAAAAAAATACAAAATTGCTAAAAACATTAAAATCGATCAGCAAATATAGTATAATAATATTGAGGTAGATATGATTATGACTTATACAATTGAACATCTTAAAGCTAAAAAAGAGGGGATTATGATCCAAATCAATCAGCAAATTTTTTATTGCGATGAATATATTTATAAAGTCCTTCTTCCTTACGAAGGAAAACACTTAGATTTTGATCAATATCAATTATTAATCGCTTTTGCAAATGCGCATCAGGTATTAAAGCCTCTCTTTAAAAAAATCTTTAACCAGCAAATTTCAAAAAATGAATTAAAATCTATCTTAGAAAAAGAAGAAATCTCTATTTCAAATATAACTTTAATTATCGATCAATTGATGGATGATGGATATCTTGATGATAAAAATTTTATTACTTATCATCAACCGCTATTCGAAGAAAATAAGGGAAAAAAGGCTTTTAAAGATTTCTTAATGATGCATCGTATTCCCTCCATTTTAATCGAAGAGGCCCTTGCTACTTATCAAGAAAATGAAGATTTCGTAAAAGAATATATTGGAAAACTTAAAAATTCAAACCATAGTTCGAATAAAATCTTAAAATATAAAATAATGCAAAAACTATACGTAAGAGGTTTTAGTGAACAAACGATTCAAAAGGTTTTAAAAGAAATCTATTTTGATAGTGATTTGGAGAACTTAAAACATGATTATCAACAAATTTTAGCAAAAAATGAAAAAAATAAATATAAAATTATATCAAAATTAATCAATAAGGGGTATAATGTAGAAGATGTTTTAAAAATTGTTGGAAATGGGGAAAAGTATGAGTAAAATTAAAGATCTAAATGAAAATCAACAAGATACAATTGTTTGTATCGTAACAGAAGCAACAAAAGGGATGACCAATAATCAAAGTATGTACCTTAATCTTGTACTTCAAGATAATACAGGAAAAATTGATGCTAAAAAATGGGATGCAACCGAAAAAGATGTCAAATCATTTAAAGTGGGTAATGTCCTATCTTTATTAGTTTGTCCAATTTTATACAAAGGACAAATGCAATTAAAAGTCATTGATTACGATGAATTAAAGGGACCAATTAATCAAAAAGAATTAATTATGGAAGCACCCGTTTCTACCTTAAAATTAGAAAGCGAATTAAAAGAATTTATTAATGATATTCAAGATGGTGATATCAAAACCATCGTAAATGAAGTATTGAATAAATACTATGATCAATTTATTTATCATCCTGCTGCCAAAAGTAATCACCACGAATACACAAGTGGTCTTTTGCATCATGAAGTCAGCATGTTAAAATTAGCCAAAGAAATTGCTAAATTATATCCTTCCATTAACAAAGATTTACTTTATGGTGGGGTAATTTTACACGATATAGGTAAAATCATTGAAATTAGTGGACCGATTATTACAGAATATACAATTAAGGGTAAATTATTAGGACATATCTCGATTATTCAAACAGACATTGTCGAAGCGGCGAAAAAAAATAATATCACTTCCAATGTGGTAACTTTATTACAACATATGGTTTTATCTCATCATGGTAAATTAGAATATGGTTCTCCTGTTTTACCACAAATTTTAGAAGCCGAAGTATTATTTCTAATTGATAATATGGATTCTCGAATTACGATGATTAATAAAGCTTTAGCTAGTGTTGAAGTCGATAGTTTTACCAATAAGCTATTATCTCTTGAAGGTCGAACTTTCTATCGTTATCGTTAATTGATGCGCATGATCGCATCTTGTATTGCGTATCATGCTTTTTTCTTATCAAATTTTTAAAATAAAAAACTTCCATCGTAAACAAATGTAAATTTTATCGTTTACTTTGGAAGTTTTATTTTTTTACTTTCAATTTCTTTACAAATTTTTAATAATATTTTGATAAATTTCGTCAAAAGGTACATCTTTTAATTCATTAAAAGAAATATGTGCCTTTTTTCCATCTTGATTGACAGGAATCAAATGAATATGGGCATGCATGACACTTTGACCCGCAATTTCATTAATATTGGATAATACATTTAATCCACAGGCATAACTCTTTTCTAAAGCTTTACCTACGATTTGAATCGCTTTAGCTAACGAACATAAAGTATCCATATCACATTCCAAAATGTTTTGATAATGCTTCTTAGGAAGAATTAAAGTATGCCCATAGGCTGTAGGTGCAACATCTAAAATAGCCATTACATTTTCATCTTCATACAGGCAATAAGAAGGAATTTCATGTGCAATAATTTTACAAAAAATACAATTTTCCATATTGATTTCCTTTCCTAGAAAAAAAGGAAATATTGCTATTTCCTTTTAATTCCATTGCATTAGTCTTCAAAATAATCAGGATAAGAATTTTCGATATAATCGTAAATTTCTTGGTCGTTGATTTCAAGTTTATAAGTTTTGAACATTTCTACAATAGCTTCTGTCTTATGCGTATTGGATAAGACTTTTTCAGCGATTGTATGACACATATCAATAATGCTTTCCCATTTTTTGAATTCAGCAGATTCTGGATCTTGTTTTGAAGTATCATAAGATACCGTTGTTGAATTTTGTGTGAAGCGATGTGTATCTTCATTGTAATCATATACAGCATAAGCTCCAGCTTGGAAAGATTCAATTTGATAGTTTGTAGAATTTTGTGTAGCGGTTCTTTGAATTGCATCTTCGCCTTCACCATCTACATATGTTCTTGATTCATAATAACCATAATAACCATTTACTTTTACGACATAATAATAATCACCATCGGCATAAATTGGAGTTTCCAATCCTTCTTTATTTGGTAATAAATAATTATATCCACCAATATTTTTCAAGTTTTCAACTAATTCTCTTGCATTGGTACCCCGTAGAGCACTGATTGCACTAGGAATAACACTGCCATAAGTTTCTCTTGTATAGGTTTGATTTTCTTCATAGTATTTTGTTTCTTCAGCAGACATTTTAGAAACTCTTGCGCCTTCCTTAATGGTTCTTGTATTTGAACTAGAATAAGTTGAAGCAAAGGTTTCAGCATTGTCTTTTTGAGATGGACGATAAGCCTCATAAGTACTATTCTTTAAATCATAGTTTCTTGCCATAGCGACTTCGGTATCAATAACGTAAAGTTTTCTAGCAATCGAAATTTTTTCAATGGCTTCATAAAATTCTTCATTTTCAGGAGTCGTTGTCGCATCAATTACATAACTTTCAAGAGGTTCAGCACTCGTTACATCATTAAAGATGACATCTTCGCCATTGCTATCTTGTACCTTTGCACCAATACCTTGGCTCCAGTCAGATAGACGAGAAATTTTACGATCATATAAAGCATCTAATACTGCATCAATTTTTTCATTATTTTCAAAAACTCTATAACGAAGTAAACTACCAGACATTGGTGCTTCAAAAACGATTAAATTATCATCAGAATCAGAAGTAACAAAGGAATATAATGCATTATTACCCTTATTAAATTTGAAATTTGGATCTTGATTAGCACCAGTTAAAACGGCATTTACATCAGCACGTAAAGATTCACTAAATGCTGAGTTTTGAGCGGTTGTATAGTTTTCGAATTTTAAAACTTGCATTTGAATACCGTATTGGTTACGAATCGTAGTCCAATATTTACTAATTCCTAATAAATAATCTTCATACAAATAATTAAGATATAAATCAGGAACGATTGTTTCATCAATATATTCATCATAATTATAAGTCAAACCTTCAACATCAATTTCGTATTTTGGATCGCCAGTATCTTCTTTTACAACTGTATAGCCTTCATCTTCTACATATTCAGCAAACTTATCTTCATCGAATTTTCCTCTTTTATTTTCATAATTGGAACTATCGATTTGTGTTTCTAAATTATCTTCGATATCTTCAATGAAAGCTTCTTTAGTACGATAAGCTTTAATACCTAAATTTGCGAAAGTTTTTTCATCATCGGGAGTTTCCATTACAAATTTATATTCATTCTTTGCAATTTCTTTAATTAAATAATCTAAAGCAACAGAACCACCAGAAGATGTTTTTAAAGTTTCATATAAATCTTGAAGTGTACTGTAAGTATTTTCTTTACTAGAATCTTTACCATTAACTGTACCTACTGGAGTTTTTCCTTGATTAACTTTAGTAGTTTCTTTAGAACAACCTGTGACTACTAATGCTAAAGATAATAAACTTGTTAATAATACTTTATTGTTTTTCATTATTAGTCACCTCTATTCTGTTACTAACGCTTGTTTAGCTTCTAATTCTCTTTCTAACTTAGAAATATAAGTATCGAAAGAAGTTTCTAATGCATCATAGAAACTATCATCGCCAGCTTCAATACGATCTTCAACATATTTTTGAACATTTTCATAAAGTTCTTCACTACGGAATTGAATTGTGATTTCTTGATCCACATAGACTAATTCATTGAAAGCATATTCTTCAAGTGGAGAAATATAGGATTGAACAGCAGCTAATAACGTATCGCTATTGCTTTCCAATTTATCACGTTTTAAATAAGCTTCATTTTGACCAATATAAGTATTTTGATATTTTGTATAATCTGTGTCTTTAGATGAACTATCAAATAATGTAAAGAATGATTTAACTTTTTCAAGTCCTCCTTCAGCATTCACTTCTTTAATATAATCATAAACGTTTACCATGAAATGAATACCTGTAGAAGCATAAATTACATAAATTGGATTCCCTTGATCATCTGCTAACACATCTGTGTTAACACCATTAACTTTCACTGTAGCTTTGGCATTTTCAGCAACATCTGCTACACCATCAACAGAAATGTATTTGACTTGGTGCGTATTTAAAGTGTTATTGAAAATAACGTTTCTCTTTAATTCATATTCTTCATAGTATTCTTCGTCGCCTTCTTGAACTCCCTTAGGTAATTCATATACTTGTTCAGCATAAGTTGGCGTATCAATACTCGTGATGCGATTGCCTTCTGCATCATAATAGAAGTTTGCACCTTTATCGTCTTTTGTTACTTCTTTTTCTAATTCAAGAATATCCGTTAATTTAATGGTTCCAACACCATTTTCGTATACGGAATCAATTCTTAATTCATCGTAATCTTCTTGCGCTTTAGCTTTATCACCAGCATCTGCAAGATCTAATTCATCATCAATCAAATGTAATTGTTGAGCTAATTTTAATCTTTCATCACCAGTTTTTTCATTTAAAGCTAAAATGTAAGGAGCAAAACGAAATTCATTAACATAATTTTGTCCTTGATTAAATGGCATAATACCACCATTATCTTTAGATGAAGTATCATCTGTTAAATCAGCAATAGTTGCAAATTTTTCACCGGTCATGAAACGTCTGATTACTTTTAATAATAAACGAGCTTTATCAGGAGTCATTGTTCCATTAGTAAATTGACTATCTGCTGTATTTGCTGCTACTAAAATATGTTTTACTTGGAAAGGTGTATAAACGCTTAAATATTTTTCTAAGAAATAGTCATAATTATCTTCAACATAATCTTCAAGATATGCAGATTTCTTTTCTTGATCTACATATAATTTTTCAAGTTCATCTAGCGTTTTTACGCCTTCTTGTTCTAGAGAACTTTCTAAATATGTATCATAATCAATGCCTTGTTCCTTAGATTGAGATTTAACGTTTGCTTTAAAATCGGTAACTTTATCTTCAGCAACCTTTTTAATTTCACTAATCCGAGAACTGCTTAATTTTTGATCAGCTGCAAGTGCAAAGACTTTTCTTGACACTTCGTTGTAAAGACGCGTAGTTGCAACTTGAGAATCAAGCATTTCATCTAATAAGTCATCCGCTGTAAAACTTTGTTTTTTCCCATCGACAGTAATTGAATAAATTACATAATTGCCGTTTTCTTTTTTAACCTTGACATCTTCTTTTGAACAACCAGCAGCAAGAAGAGCTGAACAAAGAAGGAAGGTTAATGGTGTTATTTTCTTTTTCATCAGAGAAAAGACCTCCTTTTTAACATCGCAGATATAATTTTAGCATAAGAATGTTTTATAATCAATATTTTTTTACAAGAATATATATATTATATATATCCCACCTATATTTTAATATTTTTTCCTTTTTTTAAACCAACAAAACAAGCCATTTTATGTTTTTTTCGTATTTTTTCGAAAAAAATAAAAAAAATAAAAAAAATGTTGAACAAAACATACGTTTTTTATATAATGGTAATGAATAAGGGGGCTTAAGTATGTTAAAACAAAAAGATTGGATTGATGTTCTTGTTGAAAAACTAGGTTGTTCTAAAAAAGATGCTAAAGATTATTATGATATGGTTTTCAATAATGTCAAAGCAAATATTTCTGAAGAAGAAAGCATCAAAATTTCCGGATTCGGTGTATTTAAATTAAGAAAAACTATGGCAAAAGAACAAGTTAATCTTGTGACACAACAAGTTGAAGTTGTTCCTGAACATTTCGTTATTACATTTAAACCTTATTTTGAAATACAACCAAAACCAGAAGCTATTGAAATAGAAGATGAAAACATTGAAGCTGCTTTTGATGCTGCTGCAGCTGTAAGTGCTGCTGCTGAAGTTGCTTTAGCTGAAGAAAGAGCTAAAGAAGTAGCTGAAAAAGAAGAAGTAAAAGAACAACCAGAAAATGAAACAGAACCAACATTTGTTGAAAAAGAAAAGGAAGTTGAAAAAGAAAAGATTGATGTGAGTGAACCTAGTGAATTACATTGGATTTATGAAGGACAAGAACACACAGAAAAAGAAATCAAACTCGTTCTTCTTCAAAAAACTGGTTTACCTGAAATAGATATTGTTTCAAGTTTATCAATTATTAAAAAGTACATTAAAAAAACAGCACCAGAAACAACAAAAGTTGAAATTAAAGAATTTAAAGATACATTCAATTTTGTTTTCCAAAAGTAATCTTTTAAAATTCAACCCGCACTTCATGTGCGGGTATTTTTTTTGCCTTTTTTCTTTTTTAGCTGTGTCAAAAACATGGATTTTATCATAGTATATCGTAGACAACAAAAGGAGGTTTACTATGAACAATCAATCATGCGGTTGCCCTTGTGGAACAACACCTGTAACAAATACATGTGGTGGAACTGGAACAAGTTTTGTACTCATTTTAGTATTATTCATTTTACTTGTTATCATCGGATCAATTTATCTATACTAATTTATAGTTTTTAATAAATCAAAAGTTGTAAGAAGGGAGGATTATTATGGGAGGACAATATGCTTTATTCTTAGTATTATTCATTTTACTCGTAATCATCGGCGCTTGCTGGATTTTCTAATATAACTTAAAAATTTAAAAGTTAGTTTCGTACATGAAACTAACTTTTCTTTTTTACATTTTATGGTGAAGTTGGGCACATCTCCTATCACAAAGAAAATTAACAACATACTTTATAATAGTAAGGAGGATTTTAGAGATGAATACAAATATGAACAATATGAACAATACAACTACGAATCCATGTGGATGTCAACCCATCGTATGCCCTGAAAGAGTATGCGTTGTACATTGTACACATAGATACAATCAACCAGTAATTATCCCTGTTAGAACACATGTTGTGAACCATTTTGTTCCTTGTTACACTTATGAAATCGTAAGAAGTACAAGCGAAGAAAACGTATGTTGCAACAACAATCAACAAGGTTTAAGATAGTTTTTTTAACAAATCAACATCAGGATCAATATAAATTGTTTTCTGTTGCTTGATTAATACCTTTCCGGGTTTTCCACCCGGAATTTTTTTTACATTTTTGACTTGAGTATAATCAACAGCAACACTCGATGATTGACTTGCTTCACTATGCAAAGTTGCTAAATTAGCAGCCATTCGAATGCGTTCTTCAGTCAATTGATCCGTATGCAAAATAACATGTGCCCCATGGAATTTTTGCACATGAAAATAATAATCTTTTTTATGAGCAATTTTAAAGGTTAAATATTCATTTTGTAAATTGTTTTGACCGACAGAAATTAAAACATTGTGATAATGATATTGTAAGGGATGATAAACTTTTTCAACGACCTTTTTATTTTTTTTATGATAAGTCTTTTTATTCGTATTTTTGATAATTCCTTGTTGAATTAATTCTTCTTCAATTTCTTTTAATGTCATGGGATTTGCATTTTGTAAATGATATTGAATGGATTCTAAATAATCGATTTGATTCTGCGTAATCATCATTTGTTCTTGTATTTTTTCTTGGGCTACTTTGGCCTTTCGATATTTCTTATAAAGTGCATTTACATTACTAAAAACATCATAACGGATGTCCATTGGAATGGAAACCATTTCTTGTTTTTCTTCATCAAAAATTTCCAATGGATTCGTTATTTTTTTAATTTCTTGACCATAAGTTAATAAAAGATCAGCAAGATATTTATAATGCAAAGCATCATTGGCATTACTTAAATCTTGTTGCAAACGATCCATCTTTTTCTTATTTTTTTTAAGTTCTATTTTTAGAATTTTTTCATAATTCGCAATCAATTGTCTTCTTCGCTCGTTTTTTAAGGTTTCTTGATAAAATTGTTCAATTCCACGATGCCATTCATATTCCGTGATCGTTCCTTGCAAATATAAAAAAGGAAAAAAATGAAAATCTCTTTTGTTTTCTGCTTCTGTAATATAAATTTTATCGCTTGAATCAATCATTTTTTGCAACTCATCAAGATTTATTTTTCGATATTCTAATTCATTTTGAATAGAAATAGGAAGTTGAAAATTTTCAGGCTTTGGAATAAATTCATATCGAACATTCGGTAATAACGTTCTTAAATGATTATATTGAATTGGGATTTTCTTTAAGCAATCCATAATTTGATTGTTTTCATCGGTTAAAATTAAATTAGAGGCTCTGCCAATCAATTCAACAAACATTTTTTTCATGCCATGATTAAAATATTCATCTCGATTTTGAATTTCAAAAAGCACGATTCGATCGTTATTTTGTTGTTCAAAAGTAACAATTTTACCATTTTCTAAATGTTTTTTTAATAACAGTACCAAATGATTACTCGTTGTAATGGAATTGGGTTTTTCCTCGATTAAATTTAAATAGGGCATGAGTGGATGCGTGCTAATTAATAAATAATGATTTGCATTTAAATTACGAATTTCAAATAAAAATTCTTCATTAGAAATTTGGCTAATTTTCGTAATTTTTCCATTGAGTATTTTCTTTTTTGTTAATTCGATCATTCGATGAAACATTAAAAAATCAAGGGCCATTTTAATCACCGCCTTTATCATACCATATTTTTTTTGTTTTTACTTATATGTTTTATATCTCTTCATTGAAAAACTACATTTTTTTTCGTATAATAAAACTGCTAAAATCATTTTTAATGATTTTGAAGGTATTTTAAGGAGTTGAATCACAATGAAAAAAGGCACCTTATTTATATTAAGTGGTCCTAGTGGTGTAGGTAAAGGAACCATCCGTGAAAGTGTCATGGCAATTCCCGATTTAAATTTAGCCTATTCCATTTCTATGACAACACGGAAAGCACGTGTAAATGAAAAAGATGGCGAAGATTACTTTTTTGTTTCCACGGAAGAATTTGAAAGAGCAAAAGCAAATGGTGAATTGTTAGAATGGGCTGAATTTGTAGGAAATCAATATGGTACGCCGAAATCATTTGTGGAAAATTTATTAAATGCTGGTAGAAATGTACTTTTAGAAATTGAAATTGAAGGGGCCAAACAAGTCATGCAAAAATGTCCCGATGCCATTACAATTTTCATGGTTCCACCAAGTTTTGCTGAACTTGAAAATCGCATTCGTGGACGTCGTAGTGAGCCTGAAGAAATTATTCAACAACGATTATCTAAAGCTAAACGTGAAATGAAACTACAAAATGATTATAAATATGTCGTTATTAACAATACCATTGCTAAAGCTAGCGAAGAAATCGCTAATATCATTAAGCATTATAGTTAGCAATCTTAAATAAATATAAGGAAGTGAAGCACAATGAAAATTTTAAAAGTATATATTGAACATCGTTCATTGGCTTTAAACACTTCCTTTTCTTATCTTGCCAAAGACGAAACCCTCGTTGATGTGGGTTTTCGTGTCTATGTTCCTTTTGGACATCAAAATATTTTAGGATATGTCACGGAAATTTCTCAAACACCTTTAACCTATGAACAATTATGCCAACAAGATCATTTAGAATATAAATTTATTCATTCTGTGATTGACACACAAAAAGTGCTTTCGGATGATCTTTTTGAACTAGCAAAATTTATGTCCTATGAATATGTCACTCCATTAATTTCTTGTATTCAAACCATTTTGCCGCAACATTATAAACCGACAACCTCTAGTTTAAAACCCATCCATGGAAGAATCGTTAAAAAAATCAAAGTTGTTGAGGCAAATGAAGAAAAGCTATCCCAACTTACTTCAAAACAAAAATTATTTTATGAAAAATTATTAGCATTAAAAACTACATATTTAAAAGATGTTTCGAATCGTTCAATGCTTAAAAAACTTGAACAATTAGGATTGGTTCAATTAGAAGATGAAGAAATCGTGCAAGATTATTTAAAAAATTATCAAATGGTAACTTTAATCAATCGATTTCATATGAATCAAGAACAACAAGCCGCCTTTGATACCATTATTCATGGAACCAATGATACCTATCTCTTACAAGGCATCACCGGAAGTGGCAAAACAGAGGTCTATTTAAATTTAGTAAATTATTATATTCAAATGAAAAAAACAGCCATTGTTTTAGTCCCAGAAATTTCTTTAACTCCGATGATGATTCAACGGTTTCAACAATGGTTTTATCAAGATATTGCCATTTTACATGGCAATTTATCAGCAAATGAAAAAAAGCAACAATACGAAAAAATCAAAAGTGGAAAAGCAAAAGTGGTCATTGGGGCACGTTCCGCCATTTTTGCTCCTTTACAAAATATTGGAATTATTATCTTAGATGAAGAACATTCTACAAGTTATAAACAAGATCAAATGCCGACCTATCATGCAAGGGATATTGCCATTTTTAGAGCCAAACAACATCATGCAAAAGTTGTTTTAGGTAGTGCTACCCCTAGTTTTGAATCAAAAGCAAGAGCGGTTAAAAAAATCTATACTCCTGTTTTTTTAACAAAAAGAGCCAACTTACAAACGTTACCGCATTGTCAAATTGTTAATATGCGGGAAGATTATTTAAAAGAAGGTGTTTCTTTAATTTCTAAAACTTTAGATGCAGAAATCAAAAAAACACTGACCCAACATGAAAAAATCATATTATTACATAATCGTCGCGGATATTCTCCTTATGTATCTTGTCGAAAATGTGGCTATATGTTCAAATGTCCGAATTGTGAATTATCCATGAGTTATCATAAAAAAGGAGATAAATTTAAATGCCATTATTGTAATTATGAAGTCTCCTTTGATCATGTATGTCCTAAATGCCAAGGTACAGATTTTTTATTTATGGGAACCGGTACACAAAAAATCGAAGAAATCATTCAAAATCAATATCCATCAGCCAAAATATTGCGAATGGATAATGATACAACCTCTATCAAATTAGGCCATTTAAAAATTCTTGAAAAATTTCAATCGGAAGATTATAACATCCTTTTAGGAACACAAATGGTGGCCAAAGGATTAGATTTTCATGATGTCACTTTAGTAGGTGTCATCGATGCAGATATTACCCTTGCCGTAGCGGATTTTAGAAGTAATGAATTTACCTTTGAATTACTTTCTCAAGTAGCTGGAAGAGCGGGACGTGGAAGTAAAGAGGGAAGAGTCATTATTCAAACCTATAACCCTGATCATTATGCCATTCAATGGGCTGCTAAACATGATTATCAAAGATTTTTTAATCAAGATATGGTTTTTAGAAATCGAAGAAATTATCCTCCTTTTTCCTTTTTATCATCGATTACTATTTTATGTGAAAAACCTGAAAATGCATTATTATTAGGAGATCAAATTTTTGCCTACTTGACCCAAAATAAAGACTTTGATATCTTAGGACCTGCTTTCCCTTATGTTTTCAAAGAAAATGTGAAATATAAAGTTCGTTTACTATTAAAAACAAAAAATAGAAATAGCTTAATTCAATCCTTGCATGAAGTTGCTCAGCAATTTCAAAAAGAATTAGCAAATAAAAAATGTAGTATCATTTTTGATATTGATACTTATAAAATGCTATAGAAGAAATTTAAAGAAAAATTTGCAAAAATTAATCTTTCCATCGAAAAAAACCATTATACCCCATAGGATAATTTAATTCTAAGATGATAAGAAAGTTAAAAATATTATTTCAAAAATTTGCTTCAACAAACCTATGAAATTTAATGATTTTTAATCGTTTATGTTGGTTGGCTATAGATCATTCGATGCATCTAAAGCATTAAAAAAAATAACACAAAGGAGACCGATTGTTATGCCATTTAAAGGAAAAAAGAGCGATAGCAGGGAAATTACAATACGAAGTTCTGCAGCTAAATATTTAACTTATGTAGCCTCCGTAGGAGAAAAAACACAAAATATAGAAGTAAGATATGAAGACGAAAATATTTGGTTAACTCAAAAAATGTTAGGACTGTTTTTTAATGTTGAACTTCCTACGATGAACTATCATATTAAGAAAATATTTGCAGATAGTGAATTAAATGAAAATTCAGTTACTCGAAATTTTCGAATAACTGCCAGTTACGGAAAAACATACGATACAAAGCATTATAATCTTCAAATGATCATTGCGGTTGGTTTTAAAGTTAATTTTGAAAGGACAGTTCAATTTTGTAAATGGATTAATCAAATTGCATCCGAATACACAATTAAAGAGTGGAGCATGGATGATGAAAGATTAATCAAAAGAATCTATTTAACTGATAAATATTTTATCTTAAAAAAACTAAAGAAGATAAACAATAAAGGAGGGTTATTTAATGAATGTAAGAGAATATGCTTTTAATTGTCTATGTCGTGTTTTTATCGAAAAAAGTTATAGTAATATTGATTTGGATAATATTCTACGGACAGCGAATCTAAACGATAAAGATAAAGCCTTATTAACCCATATTGTTTATGGAACATTACAACATTATGCATTATTACAATGGGAAATTCATTGTCATATTGACAAGAAAAAACATCTCAAACCGAAAATGGAAATTTTATTAATGTTTTCTTTATATCAAATGCGGTATTTAAATAAAGTACCTTTTTATGCGATTATTAATGAAGCGGTTGAAATTGCTAAAACTTTAGATGGTACCTGGGGTGGAAATTTTTGTAATGCCTTATTAAGAACTTTAAGTCGAGAAAAAATCGAGCCTCAAATGACTGATTTTAATGATGATTATAGTTACTATCAAGTTATTTATAATACCCCCATTTGGATTATGAAAATGTGGGAAAAATATTATGGCAAAGCCATTATGTTACAATTATTAAAAGAAAATATGAAAGAAGCCCCTTTTACCGTCCGTTTGGATTTAAATCGCTGCAGTAAAGAAAAATTTCTTCAAGAAACCGATTTTATTCCTGCAAATTTTCTTGAAAATGCCTATTATTACATCGGCAAAGGAAGCATTCAACAAACCACAGCTTTTAAAAAAGCTTATATTGCAATTCAAGATGAATCTTCACAATATGTAGCGACTCTTTTAGATCCACAACCTAATGAAAAAATTCTCGATATGTGTGCGGCTCCTGGTTCAAAGATGCTCCACATCGCTTCTTTAATGAAAGATACTGGAAAAATTTTAGCCCTAGACATTCATGAACATCGGGTTCAATTAATGGACCACATTTTAACCAAATATAATTATCATAATGTTACGACAAAATGTTATGATGCTACCTTATTAGCGAGTCATTTTAAGCCCAATTATTTTGATCGCATTTTATTAGATGCACCTTGTTCTGGTCTTGGAGTTATTCGTCGAAAACCAGATATTTTATTCGGATTTACTCCAGAAAAATTAGATGAAATTGCATCGCTTCAAGAAAAACTACTTGAAAATGCCTATCCTTTATTAAAACCAAAAGGAATCTTGGTTTATAGTACTTGTACAATGACAAAAAAAGAAAATGAATTACAAGTGGTTAAGTTTCTTAGTAAACATAAAGATATGAAACGTGTCTTTGAAAAACAAATTTTTCCATTTGAACATCAAAGTGATGGTTTTTATATTGCAAAATTTGTAAAGGATAGTGATGACAATGACAAGTATCTATGATTGGAATTTAGCACAACTACAAGATATTGTTGAAAACTTAGGATTTAAAAAATATAATGGCGAACAAATTTTGAGATGGCTGTACCAAAGTAGAGTTGATTCTTTCGATGAAATGAGTAATTTATCGCTTTTACTTCGAGAAACCTTAAAAAAAAGTTTTCAAATGCAACTTCCTAAAATTCTTCAAAAACAAAAATCCAGCGATGGAACGATTAAATTTCTTCTTGAACTAGAAGATCAACGATGTGTCGAAACCGTAATTATGCGTTATGTTTATGGAAATGCTGTATGTGTTTCTTCACAAGTGGGTTGCAATATGGGTTGTAGTTTTTGTGCGAGTGGGTTGCTGAAAAAAGTTCGTGATTTAAAAGTTCATGAAATGATTGGTCAAGTATTAATTGCCCAAAAAGAATTAGATCAAACCAATGAAAGAGTTTCTCATATCGTGGTGATGGGCATTGGTGAACCTTTCGATAATTATGAAAATGTAATGAACTTTATTTATATTCTTAATGAAGCCAAAGGACTTGCGATAGGGGCAAGACATATTAGCGTTTCTACAAGCGGAATTATTCCAAAAATTAAAGCCTTTGCAAATGAAAAATTGCAAATTAATTTAGCGATATCTTTACATGCGCCAAATGATACAATTCGCAATCAAATTATGAAAGTCAATCACACCTATCCAATGCAAGCATTAAAAGAAACTTTAATTGAATATGAACAAAAAACGAATCGACGCGTGACTTTTGAATATCTATTACTCGATGGTATCAATGATTCTAGCGAGCATGCCCATGAATTAGCAAACTATTTAAGAGGAACTTGCTGCTATGTGAATTTAATTCCATATAATGCGGTGAATGAGAATATTTATCGAAGAAGTAGTGAAAAAAATATAAATAATTTCTATGACATCTTAAAAAAAGAAAAAATAAATGTTACAATAAGAAGAGAGTTTGGAAATGATATCGATGCTGCATGTGGGCAATTAAGAGCGAAAAGTGAGGGAAAATCATGAAAATATATGCTAAAACAGATACAGGTCTTGTTCGTGCAAGTAATGAAGATGCCTACTTTTATAAAGAAAAGGATAAAAATAATTTTATTGCTTTTGTTTGTGATGGGATGGGCGGACATATTGGAGGTTCTTATGCCGCAAATAAAACCATTGAAATTATTGATGAGGTTTATCGAAACCCAAATATCAAATCGGTAGGCGTGTGGCTTTATGAAACGATTCAAAAGGCCAACGATGCCATCTACTCACAAGCCAAAGAGCAACCCGAATTTGCGGGAATGGGAACCACCGTTTCAGGCGTGATTTGCCATGAAGGTAAATTTTATTATGCCCATGTAGGCGATAGTCGTATTTATACTTATAATTCCACTGAAATCAATCAAATTACCACAGATCATACGTTAGTGAATACGTTATTGCAACATGGTTATATTAATTTCAAGCAAGCCAAAAAACATCCTAAAAAACACGTTTTAACCAACGCATTAGGAATTAATAAAGAAATTAGTGTCGATATTGGAGAAATTCCTTTAAAAGCAAATGATAATATACTCATTTGCAGTGATGGATTACATAATTTTTTAGATGGAAAAAAATTACTAAAAGCATTAAATTCTACCCAGTCAATTACGGCTAAAGGAGACGAATTAATTAATAAAATTAATAGTTTAGGTGGATTAGATAATATTACCTTTATTTTATTAGAAAGAGAGGAATGATATGTTTAACTCTTTTGTACTTGAAAATCGATATTATATTCATGCACAAATTGGATCAGGCGGAAATGCCAATGTTTTTCTAGGCTATGATTCGATTTTAAATCATCAAGTTGCAGTAAAAATATTAAAACATAAGATTGATAAAAATTCGGAAGCTTATCAACAATATTTACGGGAAATTCAAACCATTTGTGCGGTTTCTAGCAAAAATATTGTCAAAGTCTATGATGTAGGAATTGAACAAGATCATCTTTTTATTATCATGGACCTAGTTAAAGGAAAATCGCTTCGACAATTCATTCAAAAAAGAAATACCATTAGTCTTCACGAAAATTGTGATATCTTATTTCAAATTTGTGATGCTTTAATTAAAGTGCATGCTTTCAATATTATTCATAGAGATATCAAGCCTCAAAACATCATGCTTAAAAATGATGGGCAAGTGGTTTTATTAGATTTTGGTACAGCGATGATTAATAATACCGATGCAACGATGACTTCAGAAGGAAATATTTTAGGATCGCCACCTTATACCGATCCTAAACTTTTTGTGGATAAGAAAGCTTCTATTCAATCGGATATTTATTCATTAGGCATTACGATGTATGAACTATTTAGTGGAAAGCTTCCTTTTTTTGTAAGTGGCAATGTGAAACAAACAATATATCGGCAATTACATGAAAAATTGCCAAATATCAAAACCTATAATGATTCCATTCCTAGAAAATTTGTAAAAATCATTTATAAAGCTTGTTCACTAGAAATCGAAGATCGATATCAAACCATGATGGAATTGAAAGATGATTTGATTAAAGCCTATAAAAAATATCAAAAGCATCATCCTAGAGGTTAAAAAATGAGAGGAACTATCATTAAACTTGTCGCTGGTGACTATACGATTTTATCCGATCACCAAATTTATATTGTTCGAGCAAGAGGGCGATTTCGCAATCTAAAACAAACGCCACTTTGTGGAGATGAAGTCGAATTTAGTTATGATCATCTTTCACAATATGGTACCATTGATCAAATTTTACCTAGAAAAAATGTTTTGATTCGACCAGCCATAGCCAATATTGATTTAGCGCTAATCATCATGTCGGTTGAAAAACCTACTTTTGATTCTTATTTAGTAGATAAATTACTCATTCAATGTGCCTTAGCCCATATCGAACCTATTCTTTGTGTTTCAAAATGTGAAAAAATGAATCCAGCCATTCAAACCTTAATTGATAATTATCAATTAGCTGGCTATACCGTGATTCTTTTTTCTGCCAAAGAAAAAATCAATTTAGAAACCATCAAATCGTACATTCAAGGCAAAAAAATTGTTTTGTGTGGACAAAGTGGTGTAGGTAAAAGTAGTTTGATTAATAGTCTATGTGAAAATCAAACCCGAAGTGTTGGGGAATATAGTTCAAAACTCGGACGGGGAAAACATCAAACACGAGAAACCGAATTTATTCAAATCAATGATGCCTTTATTGCAGATACTCCTGGCTTTTCCAAATTAAATTTGAATATAGATGAAAGTTGCTTAGCTCGTATTTTTAAAGATTTTGATTTTTTTGCAAATCAATGCAAATATCATACCTGTTTACACGAAAATGAACCCCATTGTGGCGTCATAGAAGCCGTTAAAAACAAGATTATTCATCCACAACGTTATCAAAATTATTTACAATTATTAAAAGAAATTCGAGGTGAAAAGAAAATATGGAGAAAAAAATAAAAGTTGCACCTTCTTTATTATCCTTTGATTTTGGTCAACTCAGTAAAGAAGTACATCGCATCATAAATGCCAAAGCGGATTGGTTACATTTAGATATTATGGATGGTATTTTTGTCCCTAATCTTTCTTTTGGAATTCCTGTTTGTGAAGCCATTAAAGATGCGATGATTTTTAAAGATGTGCATTTAATGATTACACATCCTCATTTATATGTAGATTCCTTTGTAAAATTGAATGCCAATTTAATTACCTTTCATCTAGAAGCCTGCGAGCGAAAAAAAGAAATTCAAGATCTCATTCAAAAAATAAAATCAAAAAATATTAAGGTAGGGATTTCAATTAAACCCGAAACTCCTTTAGAATATGTTTTACCTTATTTGAAAGATGTGGATTTAGTTTTAGTCATGGCAGTTGAACCCGGCTTTGGAGGACAATCTTATATTGAAAATACAACCCAAAGAATCAAAACATTATATGACTATATTCATAGTCGGGGGTATGCTTGTCTTATTGAAGTGGATGGAGGAATCAATGAAAAAACAGCAAAACTTGCCATCGATGCCGGAGCAGATGTTTTAGTTGCTGGATCTTATTTAAAAGATGATAAAATAAAAGAAAAAATCCAAAAATTAAAAAATTTATAAAGAATCCATAAAAAAATAGAGGGTTGCAGTAAAAACGTCTTTAAAGTCGGATGCTTACAATCCTATTTTTGATGGATAAAAATCTACACAATTAAATATTTATCGATAAATTCAATGATTTTATGAATTAAAAGACTCCTGCATCCCTGACTTCAGGAGTCTTTTAATTTCCCTTTAAAAAGTGATTTAAGATTTCATTGCATTGATAGCATATTTTGTTGTAACTAATTTTTCATAAGGTGCCCGTTTGGTTAATTCTCCGGCAAGTTCGACAATTTCTTGTAATTTATTAAAACTTTCTTCGGTTAGTTGGAGCGTCGTTGGCCAAGCTTGAATGGATTTATAACGTTCAACGACCGTCGTTAATTCTTCTAAATCACTCGAAGTAAAGCTTTTTTGAATGGCTTTAGCGACGGTTTGTGCATCATTTTCATGAACCCAAACTAAGGCTTTATAAATTGCATTGGTAAACTTTTGAATTTGTTTTTCATTCGTCGAATGATATTTTTTCAAGGCAGAAAAACAAGTATATGGAATATTTCCAGATTCTTCACCCAGTGAAGAAACAATATAACCCAATTTCAATTTTTCCATTTGTGTTGCAGCAGGTTCAAATAAAGTAACAAAATCTCCTTCAC
Source organism: uncultured Bacilli bacterium (assembly GCA_947599835.1). Lineage (GTDB taxonomy): Bacteria > Bacillota_I > Bacilli_A > RFN20 > CAG-631 > Caccosoma. The sequence goes on along the minus strand of CANQFQ010000009.1, from coordinate 9,201 downwards.
CAGATGAAAATGCCCCACCCATGACGTCAAAAGCAATATCTGTCCGAATATGAATTTCTTTGGTTGGATCATCACGACCGACTTCAAAACCTTTTTGCTTTAAAACATATTCTAGGATCATTTCAGGCATTCCGCCTTTTCTTCCACCAATAATCGTGTGTCCTTTTAAATCTTCATAACCAAAATGTTCATAGGCATCTCTAGAAACTAGAAAACTGCCATCTTTTTGAGTTAATTGTGCAAAATTGATTGCATAATTTTTTTGTCCATTGTTATAAACATAAACCGATGCTTCAGGACCCATCAAACCAATTTGTGCTTCTTTCGATAACAATGCTGCCATTGTTTTATCCGCACCCGGTGTGGTGATAAAGTTTACAGTCAAGCCCTCTTCTTTAAAAAATCCTTTGCTTTGTGCTACATACATTGGGGCATAAAAAATACTATGTGTAACTTCTGCTACAGTGATTTTATTTTCAGATTGACTACAAGAACTTAAAATGAATGGTGCAAATAAACAGACTAAGGGATAAATTAATTTCTTACTTTTCATAAAATTCCTTTCCTATCTTTTTTTTCGATAATATTTTTCAAATATAGTAACAATCAGATACATTAAGTAAGCCAAAATAGCTAAAACAAACACACCCATCATTACTAAGTCAAGTTTGAATACTTGTCCTCCATAAACCACTAAATAACCAATACCAAAACGAGAAACTAGAAATTCTCCTACAATAACCCCTACCCATGCCATACCGATATTAATTTTAATAATACTCAATAAATTCGCTACATTTGAAGGTAAAACTAATTTCGTTAATATTTGAAATTTTGAGGCATGAAAACTTTTTAACATTTTTAGTTTATCCTCATCTACATGTGCAAAAAAGTTATGAGCACTAATAATTGTCATGACTAAAGATAATGAAATCGATACCACAACAATTCCTTTAATCCCCGTACCTGCCCAGATAATTAAAATAGGTGCAAGAGCAGTTTTAGGTAAAGCATTTAATACCACTAAAAACGGATCTAATATTTTTGTTAAAGTTTTACTAAACCATAATCCAATTGCTAGAAGAATCCCTAAACTCGTTCCGATAATTAAACCTAATAAAGTTTCATACAATGAAATTCCTACATGTTTAAAGATTTCATTTGTTTTAATGTATTGAGCAAGTAATTTTACAATTGCAGAGGGCTTAGAAAATAAAAACTCATCTAAAATACCAACACTAGAAAATAACTCCCATACACCGATAAATACGAAAACTAAAGCAATTTGGCTAAAAAGAATGATCCTACGATTTTTTTTGTAGTTTCTCACATATTTTTCTTGATTCGTATATTCCTTTTTTTGCTTATTCATGAATATCAAGAGCCTCCCAAATCAAATTAAAATAATCTTTGAATTTAGCACTATTTCTCGCTAAAAAAGGCGTTTTTTCTTCTTTTAAATCTAATTGAATATCAAAAACGGCTTTAATAGTAGAAGGGCGTTTCGTGAGTACAAGCACTCGATTCGCCATTGCAATAGCTTCTGTAATATCATGGGTGACTAAAATTGTTGTCTTTTGTGTTTCTTTGATAATTTTATAAATATCATCCTGCACTGTAATTTTTGTTTGGTAATCTAGCGATGAAAATGGCTCATCAAGTAAAAGAATATCAGGATCTAAAACGAGTGTTCTAAGTAAAGCGACCCGTTGTCGCATACCTCCTGATAATTCTTTTGGATAATGAAATTTAAACTCACTGAGTCCATACTTTTCAAGTAAAGTATCAATATGCTTATTGTCCACTTTGATTTTTTTGATTTCTGGTCCAAGTGTGATATTTTTATAGACGGTTCGCCATTCTAATAAATTGTCTTTTTGAAACATATATCCCACTTTTTTAGAAATTTGAATCGTTCCTTGATCTGGTTTGATTAGACCACTAATTAAATTTAATAAAGTGCTTTTCCCACAACCAGAAGGACCTACAATTGCAACGATTTCTCCCTTTTTTATGGTAAAATTCATATTTTGCAGAACATGGGTTTCTCCTTTTAAAGAGTAAAACGATTTACAAACATTTTTAAATTCAATTTCATTTTCCATATCATCACCAACTTAACCTACTACATAGTATTAAGTTAGCGCCTTTATCGTTTGGCATTTGCCTACTCTATTTGAAAATGAACATTTTCCCTATCATCTATTTTTTCATTGCATAAAAAAAAGAAATGATGTAAACAAGAAAGAAAAATCAATCGATAGTTTATATCATTTCTTTTAAAATTATTTTATGATATGTACTTGTTTATTCTTTAGCTGTTAAATATCCTGGTGTTTCATCACTATCAATGCAAGCATAGGTAGCTGTTCGTAATGGGTCGCCATCAAAATCTAATTCTGCATTAAATTGCGTTCCAGCTCCGCCCATTAAATTATTAAATCTTCCGTACCATATTTGTTCTGTTTCTTTATTAATAATCGATTCTGTCGACCATTTATCTTTATTAACATAAATGGTTTTTAGAGGAGCATTAGAAGTATCACTATATTCTCCCCCCACGAGCATAACCATATTAAATTCATCTAGATTATAAGGTTTGATTTTTAATAAATAATCATTATGTACAGTAACACGGTCATAATGGATGGAATCAAATCCATAGGTGAATTCTAATAAATTTTCACAAGTCCAACCAAACATATTTTCCATACTTTGTACTTTATGTGTATCAAAACTACTTAAATCTAATTCTTCTAAGCCAATATTTCCAAACATAGCATTCATATGTTCAACATTAGAAGTATCAAAGTGAGATAAATCCAAATTCTTTAGACTACGAGCGTTTAAAAACATTCCTGACATATCGGTGACATGTGTTGTATCTAAGGCATCAAGGCCTTTAATTTCTTGAAGAGAAGGATTCGCAAACATCGCACGCATATTTGTCGTATTAGAAGTATCAAAACAATGATTAAAATCAATGGTTTGTAAAAATCTAAGACTGTCATTATAATATCTTGTAGGTCCATCATATTGTTCATCAAAAATTCGATATGCAAAAAGATTTGAGCAATCTTCTGGAGCATAAATAGGCGTATCATATTTACTTAATAAATATAATGTCCTACACGTTCCTTGATATTTATTATTTTCATCAAGAAAATCATCGTATGTTATAATAGGAATAATATTTTTCCCAAATTCTCCTCCTTCTGTATTAACCTCGGCCATATATTTTTGCGCCAAATCATCATCACTGTTATAGTACAAAATATTATCATTTTTCAATTTTTCTTGAATTTGAGGAAAAATTTCACTATATTTTCCAAAAACAATATGATCGATATTATTATTCCAGCTACCATACCAATCACCATAACTATTATTTTCTCTGCTTGCAAGTGGCAAAAAGTCTAAGCGTTTATTTAAAACTGCCTTTTTATCTTCTTCTACGTAAGGAGAATGGCCTTTTTCTGTAAAATATCCAGGAAGTCCTTCATAACCATCCACTCTAGCTCTAATCCAGCTATTTGTATCCAGTTCTGGATGAGAATAATGAGAATAATATTGATTAGAATATTGATATGCTGTCCCTTTTTCCCCTACTAAAAAAGGATACAAGCCTTTAAAAACGCTAGTCGTTTTTGAAGATAAATTTTCAGTTGACCATTTTGTTGAATCCACATAAACCGTTTTTAAAGGACTTGTTACAGGATATTGAATATATCCACCATTATGAATAGAAATCCTCAAAGGCTCACCGAACATGTCGTACATGTTTGTTACATTATGCGTATCAAAACTACTTAAATCTAATTCTTCTACTAATATGCCTTCAAACATGCATCCCATAGTAGTAACACTTTCTGTATTCCATGTCGAAACATCTAATGATGGAAAACTCGCATATTCAAACATATACTCCATATTTTCCACTTTAGAAGTATCAAAAAAAGATAAGTTTAATGGATAATCCGTCTTTACGCCAACAAACATATTAGACATACTGGTAACATTTCCCGTATCAAAATTACTTAAATCTTCAAAGCCTTTTAGAGATGGAAAATCATCCCAAAACACCCCTCCTGCAGAATAAAACATTCCCTCCATCGTTTCGACTAAATGTGTGTCTAATTTATCGAGTCCTAGAATTTCTTCGACATGAAAATTGAAAAACATCATAGTCATACTTACAACTTCTGAAGTATTAAAGTTTTCCAAAATTATCGACTTTAATTTTGTATTTTCTACTAAGTTAACAATATCTGTAATTGATAAATCATCAGCAAACATTGCTTCTACTCCTATACCAAATAGTCCTGAAGAGTCTTGATTTGCATAAATTTGAGTTTTAGATAATACATAGGCCACATCATCGACCATATACAAATTAATAACACCACTTTGATCTATATCAACGGCTATTGCTGTGGTTCTCACATCTTTAACTTCATTTGCATATTTACTATAATCACCTACAATAATTTTGGCTGGGTTTTTTTCTGATATAATTGCGTTAAATTCTAATCCAGGTAGTAAATAAGCTTTTTCAGGTATGACTTCACCATTCACATCTAATGTTAAAGTACCCACATTTGCATTCAGTACATATTTACTATATGAAATCGTAAAAATAAAACAAAAAATTAACGAAATCATCGTTATAAATGTCAATTTAAAAAAAGAATGATGAACCTTATTTTTCATAAGCCATCCTCCTTACATTGTTTGTTCTAAATGAACATCTAATAAAATTCCTTCCCATGCGATGCTATCACTAAAATCATCAGTAATCGCAAATGTAAGGGTATGTGAATTTGTCTTAGCCTCATTGGCTTTAAACGATCCTACATTAATAAAACTGATTTTATTGTTATCTTGTTCTCCTGTTTTGCTATCTAATGTGATTGTTAATCCATCAGGAATGACCGCTTCAGGCAAGGTTAAATAAATACTATAGGATGCCGATACTTCTGAAATCTTACCGCCATTTCCATTGGTTACATCAAAATGAAAAGATGCTTCTGTTTGATCTGCATTCAATTCAAAAGAAGTATTTTCATCTGCTGTGGTTTTTATAACGATTCCTGCTGTCTTTGCACTTTGTGCTTCAACATTTGCTCTAGTTACATAACTTGAATAACTAATTCCACAAAAGAGTAAAAGAGTAAATAAACCTAAAAAATATCCTCCAATTAAGATCTTTTTCTTAATTTTTTTGTTCATTCTTTTTCACTCCCCCTACCTTAAGATTAAAAATAAAACTGTTCCGACACTGAGTAAAATAAATAGGATATTGATTATCAAATCGACTTTATAGAAAATTGGATGAATCTTTTCTTTTTTATAAGCTACTATCATGCAGATAACATTTATCAATGATAAGCCTGCAGTTACTGCTACCGATACCAATAATAAGGGTGCCACTGCAATTAAAGCAAATCCTTCTAATCCTTTAGGATGATAAATGATTTGCATTATCCCAACAAAACTGAAGATGACTATAATTAGGCCTACAAGACATATCGCTGTAAAAATACTTAATAGTATCGTTATTAATTTACTTCTACTCATTTTTTTCACCCCTTGATTTTAAGTAATGTGACTCCAAGTAAATTTTATTTTTAGATGGAGATAATTGTTTTGTTTTATATTAGTGCTTTTACTTCACTTGGAGTCGCATTACTTAAAATCGTTTTCATCCGATTTAAGAATGTTTCCTGATGATCCTAATGGCTCTCCGTTGAATTTGCTCTTTGATAATGAATTCTCGGATAAGTAAGAAAAAGGTTAAAATGAGTGATATACTTGCTGCTACGATAATAACGATTCGTATGATATTAAGTGTTCCCTGATTCATTTTTTTCTTCCCCACTTTCTTCCTTGTTTGGTTTTTTTAATAAAACGCCGCCGATAACTACAATGGCCAACATTGCAATACCATAAATGTATCCATTTTCATATTTGAACCATTGTACAAATAACCCTAGGGCTCTCGATTGCTTTACAACCTTTCCAATAATTTCGCTAGGTTTCACACTGATGGAATCCACCGCATTATTGGCATCCCCTTTGGTGATAAAATTTCCTTCACTATCATAATTCACGATTCGGTGCGTTGTTGGCACTTTTTCTCCTTTATGGATATACGTCACGATTTCCCCTAATCGATAGGTTTTCTCTTTATGGATGACAATAAAATCTCCTTCATCAATTGTTCCATTCATACTTCCTGTTTCAACAATCAATGTCGAGTATCCAAATAGCGTAGGTACCGCTTTCTTTTGAATATATTTTTGGACACATACCGATAAAATTAACGCGACGATACAGGCCAACAAACTATACAAGATAACATATATACTTATTTTTATCCCTTTTTTGATGCTTTTATTGTTCGCTTTCATAGATCGTCGCTTCTACATTCAAAACAAGAGAATATGTTCCTGGATATTTTCCTAGTGTTGTATCTTCTTCATCATTTCCTTTAAATGGCCAACGCCATTCTAAGGTCATCAATTGTTGACTTCCTTGCAAAAATCTGAGCCCTGTATAATTTAATTCACTAGCACTTTTCCATTCGCTTTCACTATTTAAATAGCTGTTATTCATCTTTAACCGATATTGTAAGGATAAACTTGGCGCTTCTTCATTTTCATCGTTTGCTTTTTCATAATGTTCTTCAATACTAAAATTGTAATCTAATTCTACATTCGTATCATTCTTGATTACAAATTCATATTTTCCTTCGCTGCCTGGTTTTATCGTTTGATCTAATACCGCTATTGTTCCTTGTGTTCCCCAATCTCCACCATTATCTTTGATACTGAATACTGGTGTTTTATCTTTGGTTGGTTTTACTGTCAATAACGCAGCTAATATAATTACCAAAATCAACATCACGGATGAAATAATTAAAATGCTAATGGCTGTTTTATTTCTTTTTGCCGTCATGGATACAACCCCTCCTATTTTTTTAAACACATTCCTAGACTAGCCACTTAGGCTAATCTAGGAATATTCTTTTTTCTTTTATTTTTATGCGTTTAATTGTTCAATTGAAATTGCTAATGAATCAAATCCGATAGTTAAATTGCTTCCATCAGCACCAACTGCTTTATAACCTTCAACTTCTTCTCCAGCAGCTAATTGACCTAAAAGTGTGTCTTTTGCATCATCGTTGCCAGTAAATGCCCAATCCCATGAAATTTCAATGGTTTTTTCAACTGTTGCATCGCCTGGTTTATAATCAAATACTTGATTTAGTTCTGCTTTGATTGTTTCAGGATTTGTTTCTTCAACTACATCTGATCCATCAATTCCTTTAACTGACCATTTAACTGGATAATAATGATCGCCAGCATCGCTTACCAAGTCAACAGTTTTGAATTCGCCTGTTAAAGCAATTTTAATTTGTGCTTTTACTTCTGCTGTACCATTAATTTGTACTTTTAATGATCCGTGTGTTCCAGGTGCTACTACGTTTCCTGAACCACCAACAACAACTGCAGATGAATCTGTATTGTCTGCAACTGCTACGCCACCTTTGTAGTATTGGCCAAATAAGTTGTTTTCTTGTACAGTAACTGTAAAGCCCCATTTTGCAACGGTTGCATTACTTGCTGTAGCTTCAGCGTTTCCAACATATTTTGCATATGTCTTTCCAGCTGTAACTCCTACTAATGCTAATAAGCCGATCATTCCGGCAACGACTAAACTTCTTTTTTTAGTTTCTTTTTTCATAAAAATTTTCCCCTTTCATTTTTTTCGACCACATTATAACCCCCCCCCGACTTTGTCAACTTTTTTTTATTTTTGCCTTTCGTTATTTATTTTTCTGCCATTTTTTTACTGTGCAAAATGCCCATTTTGTGATTTTATCTAATTAAAATCACAATCATTTCCATTTTTTGGAAATACAAAAAAAAGCAGCCTTCGTTTATTTTTTGATGCTGCTTACCTATTTTTTTTGATTTTTGTAACAAAAACATGAGACTCAAAACACAATAAAACCACTTTTTTTGAAAGAAAAAAACTGCTAAGATGCACCCTAATCGATGCTTATCAAAGCAGTTTTTAAGTTAAATAATGAATGATTTAGAAAGGATAACTAACGCTAATGGCATTTTTTAAAACATCGGATTGCTCAGCGGCATTTTTTGCATCTAAAATGCTTTGTGGTTGAGCTATATCTATTTTAGCAATACGATTCATGGCAATAAAGAACTTATATAACTCACCATCGATAACATTTTCTCCTCGCCAATAAGTTACATCCTTATCTTGAGGAATTTGAATGCTACCTTTTGTAAGATATGTACCACTATAGTTCGCTACGAATTTTTCTGCCAACTTAGGAATGGTATTTAATAAAATTCGACCATTGGTCATGGCTTCAGCCAATTGTTCATAAACTTCATCATTATCATATGTTAATAAACTATTCGATTGCGAAGAATCTCCCGTTAAAGAATCCAAAATGTTCTTTAAGTTAGGATTATCATAGATTTTGATCATCGATTCTAAGAATGGATATAAATCACTCTTAAATTCTTTTCCTGTGTCATATTCACCATAGAATGGGACAAAGTCATCAGGAATCGCTAAGAATTCATTAAACAAACCCTCAGGTTCATTTTGTTCTTGAATTTGAATTCCTAAGTTATAACTATTAATCTTAGACAATAAAATAACTTGTAAATCTTCCATTGTTGCTTCATTTAAGAACTCAGATAAAGTAAATGGAACGACTTCAAAATCAGTAAAGCCTAATTTCCGACTCGATTTGATTAAATTGATTAATTCTTTTTTATCAATATCGGAATGAACATAATCGATGGTGATTACTTTGTTTTCTTCAACTTTAACTTCCACATTTTGAGGTAATTTAAAGATGGTTTCTTCTTTTTCAACACTAAATGCCTCTTTAACATAATTTGAAGAAGTGACTTCAATAATTCTTGATTCAAATAAAGTATCTATTTGTTCATCCTTTAAAGGATGATCTCCATTAGTATCTAAAACATTTTTGAATAATGTTAAAACGTTAATATCACTTAAATTTTCAACTTTTACTAAAGATAAAGAGTGAACTAAATGTTCTAATTCTTTAGACTCTACCAATTGTTCATTAACTTTAACATCATCAGGAATATGGATTGTACCTTCAAGGGCAAGGACATTATTCGAAATCGTGTA
>CANQFQ010000008.1 GCA_947599835.1 uncultured Bacilli bacterium | reverse complement strand
CATGTTCGATGGGTAAAAGAAAAACTTGCTATGGGTTGGAAATATGGAACCGATTATGCAACTGTTGAAGAACGCAATAAAAAAATGATTCATAAAGATATTGTTCCATATGAAATGTTAACAGAAGACGAAAAATCAAAAGATAAATTAATGGTAAACAATATCCTAACCTTGTTAAAGAAATATGATAGCAATATTAAAATCTATAATTATCGTATGGGTAGAAAAACAACACTTGAAATAGCTGGTACTGGTCATCGTTTTTTCCATGATAATTACGATGATATCAAGAAAAAAGTGAAAAATTTCTTGATTGATCAAAGTAAGTATAATCATGTTGTTGTGCGTACTTGTTTTGCTAATGGTGCAGATCAATTAATCGCTGAATGTGCTATAGAATTAGGCTTGACTTTAAAGGCTGTTCTTCCTTTACCATTAGAAGAATACATCCAAAAGATTAAAGATGATGCTATTTCACATGGTCAACCATTTACATATGATGATGAGTTGAATGTTCGTCATTTATTAGCTCAAACAGTTGTGTGTCAAACTATCGAAACAAAAAAAAGAACTTATGTTGAAACAAACCAATATATGGTTGAAAATAGCGATATGGTCCTAGTTATTGGAGATGAAAATTCATTTGAACCAAAAGAAAAGGACTTTATCTTTTGGGGAACGGTTCTCGATGCTATTGAAAAAGCAAAAGCCACAAAGAAAGCGACTTTTGTTATAAAATGTAATTGTTAAATAAAGGAGGGATGCAATGTGGATGCAACAATAGTACAACCAAATCACTATCTAGATAGGAAAGATTATAGTAAAAACAGAAAATATTTTTTTGTTTCTTATTCACACAAAAATATGAATATAGTTTATCCACTATTACAAAAAATCTACGATAAACAGGTGAATTTTTGGTATGATAAAGGATTGAATGCTGGCGATATTTGGGATGAAAACGTTAAAACAAAAATGACTGATAAAAATTGCGTTGGAGTAATTGTTTTCTTAAGCGATGATTTTTTAAAAAGCAAACCTTGTATGGAAGAAATCGATTTTATAAATCAATTAGAAGAACAAAAGAAGAATTTTAAAATTATTTCAATTAACATAAATGACTTCACCCCAAATAATTTTATTCAAAATCTCTCTTATTTAATTGCTGAAAATAGTGATGATTATATTAAGGCATTAACTGTCTACCGCAAATTTTTAAATGATAAAAGAATCTATGTTACAGCTAAAGATGAAAACGATTCTTTGAATGATTTGTTTAAAAATGATTGTGAAGCATTAAAAGAGGTTTTAGATCTTCCAAACTACATACCACCTACTATTGATATTCGCATAATCCCAAATATAATTAGTGAAAATCATGATTGGTTTTTATATATTCCATTAGCCAACGGTAAAGAAAAAATCAAATTTAAATTCATCTTGCTAACAGATCAAGAACCTAAACGTTTTATTTTTGTTTCTGTTGACTGTATTGATTATGTTTATAAAAGAGAAATATATAGTGAAGAAACAAAATATAAAGATGAGATTTTAAATAACGACAACTATTCTTTTATCAGCGATATTAGAATTATCGATAACGAATTCATCGAAACGTATAAAGACAATATTGGTTACGCTTATCCAACGGAAAGTGCAGACAAAAAACGAGCGCAAAACTTACGATTAATGTGGGTTAAAGATACAAATGACCCATTATCAAAAAATCATATTTACACAATTTATAATACTGAAATCGAAAAAAACTTTCCGATTGATAACATTAATTTTGGTATTAGACTACTATTAGAAATAAACGTCAATGACGTTTTAGAATATAACAATGAAATGGAGGAAAAATAGAATGAGTGTACTGGATTCAATTATAGATAACAAAAAAAATAAAAACGAATTTTTTAACCAATATAAAAAATCAGAAGATGTTTGTAAAGAAATGTTAGCCGATTTCAAAAAAATATATGTAAAAGACAAAGGATTCCCACTAGACAAGCATTTTAATAAAGAAAATTTTGGAATTATTTCCAATTGTATGGGCTTATCAACGTTGTTGGAATTCTATTCCTTAGATGTTGATTTGGATAAATATATGGACATGTTTTTCAATGTCCTTCAATTGATATTTAATGATTTATATAAAGAAGATGAAATAATTTATTCTGCTTCACCTTATTTATTCAACAATAGCGAATTTCATATTACATCATATACAGAAACCATTTCTAAAGTTATTATTGTCATGACCGATTTAAGAGATTGGATTTATGATAATTTAGAAAGAGGAAAAAAATTATCATTTAATTTAAAAATACAAGGTAAATCGATCACTAAACTAAACGATTTGTTGATTGAAGTTGAAAGCGTGTTAATTCATTCCATTGGCAAAATTTGTTCAAACGCTATTCCTCATGATAACCCAACAACCTTTACCATTGAAGGAATTGCTGTAAAAAGAAATAATTCTTCTCTAATCACACATAAAGGATGGGCTTTTCAAGGCTTCGATAACGATGATGAAAACGAAATCAAGAATTATGATTCCTCACTCTATTTTACATACCATGCGACGAATGCCTTTTTGAATTTCTATAATGCTTTTTCAGAAATTTTTGATAAATATTATGAAAATGATTCTTATGATGAATATAAAAATTCATTAAGCGGTGCAAAATTAAATAAATTTATCGCAAACGAATCTTTCTTTGAAAGAAACAAAGACCTTATCAATGAATATCGTTCTATTGTTATTTCTTGTGGTAGATATCTAGATGCCAAATTAAACGAAAACAATGTTGACTTATCTTTTGATTTTGTAAATTCAAATCTTTTACCATTATCTGTGAATAATATTTCTTTTTCACAACACAACAATGCGATTTTAGAAACCCTATTTACTATTGCTATTTTAATCAACTGTGGTATTGATGATGATTACGCTTCTGTTAGAAAAAAAGATAATTTCTTAGAAAAAACAAAATTTTCTTTATTAAATTGTAAGAAAGTGTTTTCAATTTATAAGCAAAAAAATATCGATGATTTTATCAAAACCTATACGCTTAATTTTAGTGAAAAATATCCAACTAAATATAACGATTTAATTAAAAAACTGAGAGAAAATTTAAGAGTAGTTGGCCTATATGATTTTGTTCCACTTTATTTTAATACATATGCAACAATTTCTTCATTTTTAATTAAATATCCACAAATTGATATGGTCGATAATTTGGAAATGGTGTTTGAAAATAAATACGAAAACAAAAAAGAAGACTCAGAAAATTATAAATGGATGTGGCCTAAAGATGGATATAATTGCAATAACTATTTATATTATATTTTCGCTGTTGAAAATTTTTATGATTATTATTACGATTATGAACTGCCATTATCTGAAAAAGGAGAAAATTACAACATTGCCAAATTGGAAGCACAAAGCGAAAGAAATGAAGCTTTAAAACAACAAGATCTGTTGCAAAAAGAAAATCAAGAATTACGGTCTAAATTAGAAAATAAGAAATCGGAATTAGATGAAGCTGTCGTTAAATTAATTGATAAAGAATTAAATGAAAAAATCGAAAAAGCAATTTATGATTATTTAAATGATTTAGTATCAGACGGCATTAAATTTTCGCTAGACATCGCTAAGAAAAAGCAACAAAATTCAGTGGATGGATATAGTTTGCCAAACGACATCTATAAAGGTCATGATAAAGTTAAATTATTGCACACAATTGCCGATTCATTGAATTTTCAAAAAATAGTTGATAGCGACACAAACGTTTTAAATAAACGGGATGATGCACAAGTAACGGCTATAGAAAATAAAATTGAAGATGATTTAATTCAAATTTTAGAAGAAGGAGAATCAAAGTAATATGGCAAAAACATTAAAAGTATCATTTTTTTCTTACAAAGGTGGTGCTGGTAGAACTTCTTTGTTATATAATACGCTGCCATTTCTTGCTAAAAAACTAGAAGCAACACCGCAAAACCCTATCGTTGTGATTGATTTAGATATTGATAGCAAGGGATTATCTTATTTATTAGATGATAAAACACAAAAAAGCAACGATGATGTTGTTAATGCAATCGATGTTTTAAAAGGATCTTCCAAATTAAGTTTAAACTATGAAACAAATAATCCCTTAGAACACCCATTTTTAAAATCTTTGATTCCTATTGGTGAAAAGGTGGGATTAGATAGAGAAGAAAACAGAGCGGTTTTGTTCTGTACGGCACACTCGACAAATTATTTAAATGATAATAATAATTTTGATGCAAGCAATGTGAATTTATCAACATTTAGAAAAATATGCGAAAACTGCGGATGCAAAGCCATTGTTATGGACACTCCTGCTGGAGGTCAATTATCTGGAACTGTAGCATTAAAAGAGTCTAGAGTTATCGTTACCACGCTAAGAATCACAAAACAATTCAAAGATGGCACAGCAGAATTTTTAAAAAATGCCGGTAGTCGTTTCCATTACAAAAACTTCATTGTTGTTCCAAATGCGGTTCCAGATGCAGAAGGAACAGATTTTAGCATGAGCAATATTATGAGCAATATATGTTCTACTTTTAAAAATTGTAACGTCTCTGAAAACGAAAACATTTTAAACCTATCTTTTGTTGAAAATGGAGAAAATGGTATTAATGAAGTTAAATTATTAAAATTTGAAGAAACAAATTTGTTTAAAAAGGGAAAAGAAACTGGAGTCCTTTTACAAGATGAAGAAAGCGCAGTTAAAAAATATCAAAAACTTGCAGATGAAATCGTAAAGGGCTTTTAAAATGGAACATAAAATATTCTCTTTTGTGGAAAAGAGTATTGATAGTCAAATTTTAAGAGATATTATTTTTAACTTTGATTGTCCAAATTTTGATGAACCAGATTCTGACGATCAAAGATTTGAAGAATTTTTAACTGCTGAAGATTCCTATATTTATTATTTAGAAAACGTCTTAATTTTAACTTTTTTTATCATATATAAAGCTTTTTTAATACATCGGCAACAATTGATTGAAGAAGGGTTTTCACACAAGGATAACGCCTTTATTCGTATTTATAATTTGTTAGATAGCATTTTAAATGATGGCCAAATAACCTTTGAAAAAATTGATAGTTTATTTGTTCTTATACAAATGGATGCTAATAGTTCATTTTTATTCAGCATTGGTTTGAAAAACTTTATCAACGAAAAAGACACAGAATTAAAAAAATATGTCTATGAACTTAAAAAATGCAAAATTTCTGCAAGAAGGCAAAGTAATTTTGGGTTAAAAGATTTACAACATGCGCTAAACATTTTTACTTATTTAAAAAATTGTTCTGCATCATATTATAATTATTTTGAAAAAGAAAATATTAAGTCTTTAAAAATAACTAACACTTACACAGATGAAGAATTCAAACTAGATGATTTACTTTTAATTATTAATCATTGCAATGTTGTTTCATTAAACAATTTTAGTTTAAAAGAAAGTGCTCCTAGGAAAGACCAAATTTTAAAATTAGAGTACATATCTTTCAGTCATTCTTCAGATGTCTTTGCAATTCATTGTCTAGATGTGCCTATGAATAATTTAAAAAAAGAAAATTATGAAGTAATAAAGCCATCTATAATCGAAAATTTCTTGCTTCGTTACAATTGTTATTCTAATGTTTTTTATAAAAATAAAACATTTATCAAAGATAATGTACTTACAACAAATATTTATATCAAGACATTAGCACAAGTTCTTTCTGATGTTATTTCAATGGATACAAAAAAAGAAATCATCGTATCGTTTTCGGATTATAAAGATGTTTTTGAAAACAATTTTCGTTATGATTTTGACAACAAAAACTATAGATGGGATGAAATCTTAACGTTTTTATTTTTAGAAGTTGGTGTTTATAAAGTTTTAGATGTTATTTTAAGAAAAGAACCCTATAATACACTCACTAGCGCATTTAAAAACTTAAATAGTGAGCAATTTGAATATTTAAGGAAAAAGCATTTTGTTATTGATGACCCTACAGTCAATCTCTCATCAAAAAACGATGAAAACACCCGTGCTTGTCAAATTGAAGCACTAATTTTATTAGCAACTCAAATGATTGCTGATACATCATTTGGTTATTCTAAAAAATATATTCCTGAAACAATCGGGGACATTATAAACGAAATCAGTAAAAATGAAAAAACTGAGGATAGCGAAACTATCAAAAAATTAATTTCAAGAAATTTTAGAAAATTAATAAAAGTGGTTAACTTCTTATGGCTCTATTTCGAAAGTTTGCTTGCTTATGCTAACAAAAGACGGACTTTAGAATTAGACAACACCTATTTAAATTCGATTAATACAATTGATTTTGAAACTCAAAAAATAAAATGCTTGGAAGTTTTCACGCAAAAAAAGTTAGAATTGAAAAAAAATAGTTTTTTAAAATTTAACGTTTCTAAAATTGACGATTTTACTAATGATATGCCTAAATTTTATGATGCTGTTCAATCACGGATAGAATTTGAATTCAACAATTTAATAAAATGTAGTGAAGATTTTCAAAAAAAGAATACAAGCAAAAATGAATTAATACAATTTATTTATGGCAAATCTGAAATATTAAATATTTCAATTGTTAAAAATTATAAAGATCAAATAATATCTACGATTCAAAGTTTTATTAACAATGAAAAAAATAACAATTTAAAAGAACAATATCAACAATTACGATTCATTATATTAAAATTTTTAAATTATTTAAAGTGCGGACACGACTATATGGATAACGATGTTCAAACATTAGATGATGCCATTTATCCTTTAATTATTACTTGTACATCAGAGGTTTTCTCGCGTGATGGCTATAAATACGCAAGCATTCAAATAAGCGATGATGAACGATGGGAAAACAACGAAATCAAAGTGATTAGTGATAACGATTTTAGTTTTGGCGAAACCTATTTTTGCATTCCTCACAAAAATAGAATTATGGAAATTAAAAAAGACGAAAACCCTCAACAAATTGACAAAAACATTTTAATTAATCCTGTTTTAATCCCATATGAAGCATTTGATCCTGCAATTAATGCTAAATTTGGATTATTACAAGATACCAATGAAGATTTCCAAACTGCAAGTGAATTATTATATGAAACAGATAGGCATATTTATGCGAATTTGTTTGGAAGTTTAGAAAACGCAAAAAAAGTATTTCCTATTTTATTTAATGCTGAAGATTCAATTTTTAACAAAAAATATATTTATGTGTTAAAACAAGATGAAAAAATCATATGTGTAGCTACTTTTTATAATAATAATCCGCTTTTTGATGAAAGTGTCATATCTAGCGCATTTAGACAAGCTGGCGTAACTAAACCAGAAACATATGAATATGCAATCAATTATCTTAAAGATACTTTTAGAATATCTTATAGTAATTATTACTTTATTTGCGATTTAGTTGTTGCAAGTGAAAAAAGAGGCTTAGGTTTTGGAAAAGTTATGTTGTTTAGACTGAATAAAATTGCTAAAAAAGATTTTCTACCGATCATTATTACAGTTTATAAAGATAATAAAATAGCGCTTTCGCTATATAGATCTATGGGATATGAAATTGGAAATGTCGATTCAGATAATAGAGGTACTAAAAATAGCACTTATCAATACTTTACTTTAATCAAAAATGATTATAGAAATAAATTATAGTTCTCAAGGTTCTAACTTTGAGAACTTTTTTATCTTTGTTTTCAAATTTTATATTACACATATTATGTCGTTTTTTCTCTTTAGGTATATAACATTCCCATACAACTAAAAAAGAAGCAAGCATTAGATGCTCACTTCTCTTTTTTTTACTTTCTCACGTTCGTAAGAAAAATTATTTTTTCATTTATTTTTTTAACTGTCACATTTTAATTATTGATTAAAACAAACTATTTTTCATAAATATTATAAAACTTTATTGGAAAGTGCGAGAAACACTTTTTTAACATCATCTATCGTTTTATATACTATTGGTTGGATTCCTAATGATGGCAACGGCAACAAGTTTTTAGGGTTATCGTCTATCATATACATTTCGGTATAGCTTTTATTAAGTGTTTTTAAACAATGATTATAAATACGTATATCTGGTTTAGATATATGCAACTGACTTGAAATAAATATATAGTCAAATAAATCATTTAATTTATATGTATCGATCAAATTTTCCACAAATCCAGATGGTGCATTTGAAATAAGTACAACATCTGCAAAATTACGTATTTTTTTTATATAGTCTACTAACTCAAAATCTATTTTTATGTAACTATACCATTCATTTTTAATATCATTAATTGGAAATTTATACTCTAATGATATTTTTTTAAAGACATCCTCCAACGATATTTCGCCAAGATCAGCAGGAACAAAAAATTTTTCTTTCAATTTTATAGCTTCTTTTTTTTCAAAATGATTGGCAAACCAAAACGGAGCTATTTCAGAACAAATTACACCAAAAAAATCAAATATTACTAATTTATTATTCATCATACTTTACCAAATTCACTTTCGTAGGATATTTTTCTACAATTTTTAATAATTCACTATTATTAGGATTTTCATTAATATAAACACAAATATCATCTTCATAAGATGCTAACATGTAATCTGATAAAATGCCACATTTTGTATCATCTAATGCAAAAATAATTTTTTTTGTGTTTTCTATTGCAGCTTTTTTAAATGCCACTTCTACAGTGTCATAAGTACAAATTCCACTTTCTAATGTAGTAGCATTTGCACCAACAAAGGCTAAATCAAATTTCCCAATTGTTTGAATAATGTTTTCTAATTCCGTAGCTCCATTTAATCCAACAATTGTTTTTGTATTTGGGCGGACAGTGCCACCAGGTATATAAACCTTTATAGGCGTAGTATATTCATCATAGCCCAAATTTGAACATGTATTAATGACTCTACTAGCGTGCTCGGTTGAATTAAGCACCAATTGTATAGAATTAAGTGTATGTGATTCTATTCTTTTGCATATTATAGAAATAATATCTGCTGTTGTAGAACCAGCATCTATGTAAATTTTTTGTCCACTTCTAATTTGCATTGCAGCGGCCCTTGCAACAGCTTCTTTCTTTTGTTTTGCTATTTGTCCCTTCCAGCTCGAATGTTCTTCAATTATATATAATATATATCCATCATAATATACGCCACTCATTTGTGGAGCAATTTTTTCAATAATGTTTAAAAATTCTTCATAGCTAATTTTTGTATCAAGCTCAGGAACGAGAAGCTTATATACATTTTCAACAGTAATTGGTTTAGACATACGATATGGAAAAATAATATTATATATTTTATCACGTACTTCTTTTATTACTGAGTCTGCTTGACTTATTGCTTGAACCACATTAGTTTTTCGTGGTTGTTGCAATCTATCTAAATCCCGACACAATAATGCAAATAAATTTATGCTTATTTCTTCTGCACATGCTTTAAAAGAATTGTCATCATATCCATGTAACATAATATACTTCATTTCGCCTATTTGAGGAAAAGTATCGAGAGGATTTCTTGAACCACATGGAAAAATTACTGGTAAAACAAAAGTTCTTCCTATTTCTTTTTCATGTTCCTTTGCCCAATTTAATTCTTTAAAAACCCATGTATTGTCGGTTGTATCACTTAAAAAAACAACAACATAATCTACACCTGTTTTTATAACATTTTCAAAACTTTCATTTAATGAATCTCCCCAAACCAAATCTTTTTCATCAATCCATGTTTGTATATTTACTGGTAGATATTCCACAATTGCTTTTACATTACGTTTATTAATACTACAGTGACTTAAAAAAATTTTCATTTAAATATTTCCTCCCTAATGCAATAAATTTTTTAATTTCAAAATAATATCTAATATATTACATTTAAATTAAAATTTATTTATAATTCAACCGAATTATTTTACATTTATTTACTATCATTTTTTTAAAAAAAAGTCAATATAATGAAAGTCAATAAATTATTAAAATTATTAATGAAAATACATTAATTCAAATCGAAATTGCAACATACATTGACAAATGGTATTTCAATTTTTGTTTAAATAAAGCCCATTTGAATGCTGATTTTCTAATTTTGGTTCTTTTTTACAAATTTTATTGTATAATAATTGATAAGGAAAAAAGATATGACACACTTCATTAAACGATACCTTCATTTGCCATTTAAAGAAAAAACATTATTGAATACTAAATTATCGTTAGTATTCAATATTTTAATGTGTTTGATTAAAATTATTTTATCTTTCTTTTTTGGCATTTTCTTTTTTATCGCGAGTGTTTTAAACATTTTTATTTTTGTGTCTAAATTAGAATGTTACTTAGGCATTAAATATCCAAATAAAAAAAGTTTTAAATATCGAAATAATATGATTGGCATCTTTTTTATACTCGCCGGTCTACAATATACGATTTATATGTCCCGATTTATTTTCTTTGATGTTAAACCTTTACATTATGATTTAGTTTTAGCATGTATTATCGCTTTAGTTTCTTTTATCGAATTAGGTTTTGCCATAAAAGGTTGTTTTAACGCTTATAATAAAGGACATTACTATAGAAATATTAAAACGATTAATTTATGTTCTGCATTTTTTGCGATGGCTCTTACGGAAATTGCCGTTATGTCCATATCTAGAACGGATGATATAAATACAAGTTTAATTAATGGATTGTTTGGCGTCAGTGTGGGTATCATTACGATGCTTTTGGGTTGTTTTGTTTTTGTTGCTCCTAAAGTTAGTATTATTGATAGAGAGCATAATATTTATCGATTAATTGAAGGAAAACAAAATAAAACCTATGTCAACCATGATATCGTTCATATTCAATTAACCAAAAGTAAAATTTATGGTAATTTTTCTTATCACGGGACCTTCTATAATGGTACGATTGATGGTCATATTAAAAAACATAGTAGCCCTGTTTTAAATTATCCTCTCTGGTTAATAATTATTTTAATCATTTTATCGGAAATTTTAATTTTTGTTTATGGTATAGGAGCCTTAATATTTTATTTTAAAAATGCCCATATTATCGATAAATTAGATAAAATAATGCAAGAAAAAGGATTTAGTAAAATCAAAGAAGAAGAGCAAGAAAATATTGAATTTGTTCACAATTAACAATTTAAAAATCTTATCATTGCTATTGAATGACATTTTAATATAAAGCCCCGTTTCTATGTCTATGAAACGGGGTTTTTATTCTATTTGATTCTGCTACGTTCGTGTTAAATTCTATCTAATTATCATCTTAAATTATCGACCAAAACATAGATATTTGATATTTAGTCCAAAACAGTCTCTTCTATAAAATACGATCTTCTTAATTGATAAAATAAAATACAACTAAGTTTAGGGCATCATTATAAGTATAATTAATACTAGACCCATAACTATATGCAGATAATTCGTTGATCATCCAATTCGTTATCTCGTTGTTCACTTCATATTTAGTGAGTTTTTGAGAAAATTTTGCAGCTGCAATATAATGTTTTTTGAATGGCACAATTTTAATCCGAGATAGATCAGAATGATGTTTAACGATGCCATTATTTAATGCCCAAAAGGTCTTTGAACTATCAGGACACTTAGGATAATCACAATCTGGAAAATGATTGATGTGAATATCGTCATCATCAAGAAACATATAATCAACTCCAGGAATATCTTGTATTCCACTTGCTGCGTTCCAAGTAAAGTCAAAGTGGTAGAATTCACCATCACACTCTGCAATAATCCAAGCGTGTTCCTCACGTTGACCTCTAGAAACAGCCTCACCTTTTGCGATGAGGCTTTGAATATTACAACGATTCATAATAAGTTTTGCTGCCTTTGCAAATCCCTCACACCGCGCTTCTTTTCGTATTAATGCACCATAAGCATCTCCATATCGGTCTTGTCTTGAAATAATAGGTTCAACACGGGCACATAAATATTGATTAATACGATTGATTTTATCGTACGTTTTTTCAAACTTGTTGACTATTGCTGAAATACGATCTAGTTCGGTGTTAAGTTGATTCCATAATTCATTGATATTTTCTCCGGAATACTTATTTGAAAATTCTAAAGTTATCTGATTTCCTGTCCACGATGTTCGAATCGATTGTTCGATAAAAAACAATTCTGGACATCCATATATGATTGCCTCTACAACCTTTTCTATGTTGCGTTGGCTTTCTTCATTCATTTCTAATATGGCAGATGTTCGGAATATGCCATTGGCAAGATTATTCACGCAGTCAAGATATAACTGATGAAATGTTCCATTGAGTTGCTCTGAATAAAAATTTTGTGTGTTTTCAATATTAATCCTAATCATATTTTTTTCTCACCGATAAGCCTGACTATTTCCCGTTACTACTGCCAAAATAATTTCCCAAGTTGTAAATCCTTTTGCAACAGCGAGTTTGAAATATGGGCCTAACGTCTTTATAAACTGCTCGTAGGTCATATATTCTTTGAATAAATCATAGTCATATAAGCCATATGTTTCTACATCAGTCACGAATTCATCGTTATTAAACGTGAAATCATCTTCAATGTACGAAGAAATTAACTCGTAGAGACCCGGAACTAATGGTGAAGTAGTAACAACATTATCCGATATATAATTAAAATAATATGCAGTAACTATACTATAAGAGCCTGTAACTTCATTGGTCACACTACCTCTCATCAGCTTCGTAGTCGCATACTGATTCCGTAAGCCATCATAGCACAAAAATTCGTGGCCAATGAAGTCAATATAATTATCACAGTTAATGGTTATATAGTTTTTTTGACTCATATCAAATAATACGTGGTCTCCTATTGTCCTAAGCATTGATCCATCGCTAAATTGAAGATTAACGACTCCATTCTCACTATCGCCATGATAAGTCAATATAAGGATTTCAGTTTCCACAAAACTTTGACTTCTAAAATCCCACGCAAGGATCTTGTCGCCAACCTTAAGTTTTTCAATCGGAACCTGCTGCATATCTGCTGTAGTGATTAATGTCCCAGTAGCAACACAATTCGGATCTGAATGAACTTCAATAGTTACATCGTGATCCGGCATATCAAAAGAATAGGTGCTCTTTTCGCCTAATTTATCTCCATCAATTTTGATATATCTATCTTTGCTGCCATTATATTTTATTTGTATGTTAATCGGTGTATTGTACTGATAATAAGCACCACTTGTAACGCCAGAAATCGATCCGCCCTTCTCGCCGCTAGATTTCACTGTGATTTTATAAGAATTTATAGACCAACAAGCATACAGAACAATTACTTTAGATGCTTCACTTGCCCGAAAATACATCTCATTAATTTCAGCTTGATTCAATTCTTGATCACTGATAAAATCAACATCTCCAGTCGATGAATAAGACCATCCGATAAAAGTATATCCAATCCGATTAGGCTTACCTGAGGTAATGCGTGTAGCGTCTGAATTGTAGTAAATGTATGAACTAGAATCTGGAGCATCTGTTCCGCCATTGGCATCGTATTCAATTCTAAATGAATCTATTGTCCAAATCGCATAAAGAGTCACAATTCCCCCTGCATCAGAAACTAAATTTGACACAATCGATCCAGCCGAATAACTAGCATTTGAACTATCGGGATTCCTTGACCATCCTAAAAAGACATGCCCTGTCCAAGATGGAACTTCAGAAGAAAGTTGGACATCTTCTCCATAAGTCAAATTTTCTTGCATCGTTGGTGCATCTAAGCCACCATTGGCATCATAATAGATGGAATATGTGTTTGCACTCCAAATAGCATACAGAACTACTTCTCCATTAGAATCAGCAACAAGATTACTTACTTTTTGGCCTGGTTCGTATTCATAATCTGTGGCACTCTTGTTCGTGGACCAGCCAATAAATGTGTATCCTTTCCAAATTGGAATCATGTCACTGATTGAAATTTCTAAGTCAAATGGAATGTCAGATTGTCTTGTTGGAATATTGGTTACACCACTTCCGTTTCCATCATAGATAATTGTATATGCATTGGTTGCCCACACTGCATATAAGTTGATTTGAGCCCCGTCTTCCGTTGCAAGATTCATGATGGACTTTCCAGGAGTAAAATCGACGGTTGTCGCTCCCTCTGTCAAAGACCAACCCATAAAAGTAAATCCGATACGTTCAAGAATTATATCAGAAATTAAACTTTGTTGATCATACTTAATCTTTTGACTTTCAGGTAATTCCGTTACGTAATCATCATGATATATAATTTCATATTCATTAGCTGACCAATCCGCATAAAGTTTGGTATCGGCTAGAAATACATAATCGTCTTGAATGCGCGTTGGGTTTAAAGTATTCCCATTATCGTTGCTTGTATACCAGCCTAAAAAAGTATATCCAGTACGTTTGGCAACAAATTCATTTAAATTAATGGTTTCACCATCTTCTACGCTTGAAAAATAACGCGTTCCATCAGTTCCGGCAGCGGCCATATACCCACCCCTCAATTCAAACACTAAGGTGTGTTTTCCAGCGCTTAAATCGACTATAGGGAAAATCCGTTCACGATACTTTGCCCAATGTGAAGATGACATGTATTCATCATATAACCCATCTTTTACATAAAATATGATGTTCTTATCTAAATTTGCTAATCTTCCCAATTGCAAAACGTTTTCAGAAGAAAGCACAACACGACACAGATTCGGAAAAATATAAAACTCCCCTACATCATATGACCGCGATGTTGTAATTCGTAATTCTTCAACCGATGCAATTTCACCTTGAGTAATTAAATTATCATCAAAAAATTTCGAATAATTGTCCTTTAGAATGATACCAGTATCTTCTATTGCAAATTTAGTCTTAAAAGGCACTTGAAGATTAATGGAGGAATCTAATGGATTTTTAAAATCAATAATTCCTGCTCCTATTCCGCACACCTTAAATGTGCGAGTTTTTGCATTATAACTTAAAATATCCTTAGAAACGATATATTTTTCTTCTTTGCTATCACTCTTATTTTCATCATAATTTGGATTGTTCACTAAAATTTCCACGTTGACGTCGGATTTCATCCACCCATAAGAATACTTTTCAATTTTAAGAATATCCTTTATCGTGAAGCTTGAACCAACAGAAAGTTGATCAGTAAGTGAGTCCGATATATCTGAGGCTTTAACATAGTGACCGAAATAAAAGTGGTTACATACCCCTGCAGCAAATGCCAAATTTGCCACTAGTATTAAAATAATAACGAAAAATTTGATTTTTCTTTTAGTAAATTGACTTTTTGCCATAATAAGTTATCTCCTTAAAAAATAAATGTAAGAATAAACTGTACGAATACATATAATGCTAGCATAGTAACCAAAATCACAATGGTTTGCCATGTTGATGTCATAACCACACTATGCATTCTTCTATTGCGAAAATTGTACCAATATATAACTTCACTAATCAGCACCGTAAAAATTGTAAAAGCAAAATATATAGCTTTAAAATACCCTTTATCGTAAAATTTGTAGAGAAAATAACCAGCTATTGCAACACACACCGCCATTATTACTGCAAAAATTGTCGAGAAAATCAGCCCTTTAACGCCATCGCTCAACGTACGAAATCGGGACACATTATGTCTTTTGCTTTTTTCATTTCGAATTTCTTCGACAAATGCTATTTTTTTACGATTGAGTTTAGCTCTATCGCTGTCGCTTAAATCTTTTCCTTTATCAAGAAGAAAATCCCTTGCAATACTTTCACAGACTTCAAGAAATTTTTCGTGCTTTTGAAACTTTCCTTCGATTCCCATATCGGCAAAATATTGCGTAACTTTTGCTTTTCCAATATGCTTATTCAACAAAGCAAGAATGGTTTTAGAATCAAGTAGAATTAATTCTCGAGCGACAAAGTCTACACGAAATTGAACTAAACTGACTTCTCTTTGTAATTGTGTTTTGTATATTTGATAGTTTTCTAAAAGTTCTTTCAAACTTGAACAAAATTTAGAATCTACTTGTTGTGCA
This sequence comes from uncultured Bacilli bacterium, assembly GCA_947599835.1. GTDB lineage: Bacteria > Bacillota_I > Bacilli_A > RFN20 > CAG-631 > Caccosoma. The sequence continues at coordinate 46,370 of CANQFQ010000008.1, read as the reverse complement.
AAAACAGGATTTTTATAGTTTTCTAAAAGTTCATTATAACAACTCATGTTAGCATCAGAAGTTGCTTCAAATCGAACCTTTTTGATTGCTTCAACATAGATAGGATTAATAATTCTTTTTGCCAAATCATCATATAAAAATTGTTGCAAACTTACAGATTCATTATTTCCAATCAAAGTTTTCATCTTTTTAAAATCTTCATAAATTTCATCTAAGGTGCGTTGACTAGGCGGTAAAATGTATTTTTTCAGTAATTCACCAAAGATGTTTTTAATTATTTTTGCATCCACACCAATTGGGAGAATAAATTTATCTCTAAAGTAAGGAATCGCTTCTTCAAGTAGATTCTTTTCAATGATGAAATCGATAAAAGTTTGAATTCTATCTTGATTTAAACTATCATTATTTCCTGACTTCAGCAGCGTATTTAAGACATAAGTAAAAACCGCATTAGAAGTTGCTGATTTGTCGAAAACAAGTTCCAAAATTTTAACTAATTGATTGGATCTAACACTTAAATATCCTGAAACAAAATAATCACGAATCTCGTTATAATTACTTTCATCCATATCTTGCAAAAGAATTTTTAATAATTCCAAACTAAAGTCTGCGGCAAATTCGCTATATTCCTCATCATTAAAATACGCCTCATAAAAATCATGTAAAAAACCCCATTGTGATTCCATATAATTGAACAAATCAAGATGGATACAATTTAGTTTTTCTAATATCTTAGAATGATGGTACGAAAGAAATTCAAAATGTTTTTTCGTCGATGCCTTGCTTTGATCTTGACTTCCAAATATTACAGTATAAATCATTTTAGCTATATCATCGAGTATTTGCCTTTTTGATATGCCGCGCTTTTCAATTTCTGAATATAATTGAACCAAAGGGACAAAAAGATCATCAAACATTCTTTCTGTTTGAACATTTTGCATTTCAGCACAAATGATAGCAAGGCGAGATTTCACTGATTCAATTTGATTCCTGCATTCCAAAAAAGGAGGTTCAATGATTAAATCAAGACTCTTATTAATAACCGTAACAATGTGTTTAAACTGAGCAATTGAATTTTTCTCTTCATCATCATTATTCAATCGATTCAAATATAGTTCTATGACATCATTAATATCATCCAAGGTTTTAACATGCTTATAAAAACTAGCAGATTCTGTAAGCCAATTATCCAAATCTTTAGTTGTTGCTAAAAAAGCAGCAAAGGGGCCCTTTTCTTCTTCTAAACCAATGACACCCGTGGAATCCAACTTAACCAAACATCCTTTGCTTTTCAAAAATGAAATATAATTATCATCACAAGTAGGAACACCACAAATATCAATTGAAATCGGATCTGTTTTGCCATAGCAAGTAATAAAGGAAATTTCATTGGCAATATGTGGAGGTAATAACTTTAACGCAACTTTTATGTATTCCACGGCCATTTCCCAATCTTCTGGATTATAGACAATGTATGCCGTTTTTTGTTTTTTCTTTGCAACAAATAGGGCGTGCACAATTTCTGAGATTGATTTCATATTCATCGTTTTCAAAACATTCATGTCCAATGGATTGGATGGAAAATTTGAAAGATCAATCGGATTAAGCATTTCAGGTTTTACTTCACACACTGAATCAATGATTGATTCCTGTTCATCCTCAAGCTGAATATCCGTAAATTCCTTAAAAAGAGGGTGACCTAAATAATCGATGACATATTTTTCTTGAAGATCATCATCAAAAATTAGCACATGATTAATTTCTTTTGTTCCTCTAACACTTTTATCTTTAAGTGATTTTCTAAGTCCTGCTCGACTTAACACCTTATAACCTTTTTCTTCTGTCGTTGGATAATATGCATAGGAAGCTAAATCATAATTAGGATTGATTTTTGACCCATCAAGTTTTACTCCCGCCGCATTATCAACTTTTGCAACACCAGATTTATCGATATTAGACATAAGTCGTGTAACAAAATCAATTTCAGTAGGCAAAATTCCACTCGTGATGGTATATATCTGTTTTCCCAAGGAACAATTCCCAGCATAATTATTTTTATAGATATAGGCGTAAATACATTCAAACACTTTCGACATATCTATTACCCCTTTATTAATCCTTTTTGGTACATTAACCAAATAATTGGTAATTCCATTCTAAGTCGTCTTGGTCTAAATAAGACCTCTTTCGTATCATCGTCAGCTTTTTCCAAGCATTCGTTATTACCAAGCGCAGAACAAGTAAAAAACTTAATGTTCTTGTAGTTCATTTTAATATTGTTTAATAAACTAGCGCTTTCACTATCTCCAGCTGATTTCAAAAAATGTTCTAATTCATAACTGGAACAATCAATATGACGTTCGAGTTCACTTCCCGCATAAACTCCATTTCGAGGCATAAGATCAAGCATATCTTCTCTTACCACATGGCAATTCTCATCGAAACAACCTTTAAGCCCCTCTTGATCTCCTTCACGAACGTAGTCAGTAAGTTTTAAATCGTGTTTAGTAAATACGATTGCTATAGGTATATTTTTCATATCAATGTTGATGGTAGACATTTCTTTAATACGACCTAGGGCGTGATCTAAATCATGCAACGCATCTTTTGCCCCTCTATCATTTGCACCATCAATAACAGCTAAGAAGCAATCTGCCATATCAATCGATCGAACCTTATCAGGATTGTCACGCGAAAATTTTTCACCTGGAACATCATAGAAATAAATAAAACCTAAGTTTCCCATTTGAAAACCAATAGGGTGCCATGATAATCGAAAAGCCTCCGAAGGATCTGTATAGCTTTCAACTTTATCCCCAACCGATATGACATAACGTTTTTTTATTTTTTCGATGGATGAACTACGACGTTGTTCACATCTATATCCCAAATTAATTTCCTTAACTTCATTTGCTTCATTCTTGACAATCTCAACATTTTCAAATTTCACTTCTTGGGCACTTTTTTCTTCCCTTGATGTTTTATCAAATACATTCAGTATGCGATCCAGTATGAATGGACTAGAATAAACTCCTTTACTTGTACCTCCATCACGCATATTAAATAGAGAGGAAAGATAAATTGTCTTTCCCGATTTTGGCGCTCCACAAACTACAACATTCATGGAAGGAAGCGTCATATAGGCATTAGGAATAATCAAATTTCGTACTGGAATAAAGCCTCCTTCATCGGAATTGGATGCCCCCTTTTTAAAATTAGGGTTTGATAATTCGGGAAGATTAGCTTTGCAAACGATAGTTTGTTTATATGCTAACTTTGGATCCACTTTTTCTCTTGTATTAGAATCAGTTGTTAAAAGAACTTTCCCATCACAAGTGCATATTTGCGAAGTATTTCGAGAAAACTTTGGTAACTCTCCCATAGCCTCGCCACAATAAGGACATTTACGAATTGTTTTATCAAGCTTGTGTTTATTTTTTTGTTCATCGATTCTTGATGATTTGTCCTCGAAAGTATAATCTGATTCGTCCACTAATATATAATATTTGTTATTTGTGAGATCTTCGAACACAAGACGAAAATCTGTTTTATCAATGTCCTCTGCTGGAAAAGATACTTTAACTACATCTTCAGCCCTTCCGTTCGCTTTTAATGTAATCGTTGCAGGACCATTTTTCGTCATTAGAAGATTACTCGTTCCCATTCTATCCCTTATCAATACAGGTTTTGCATTCGTTTTTTCAATTACATGCAAAATAATATCGCTCCGAATCAAAGGATATATTATCTGTATATTAATTTTGTTCTTATGTTCAAGAATACGATAAGAAATCGTTTCTTTCTTTGAATAATTTATAACATACTTATATGCATTTTCAACCTTAGGAACAGCATTACGATTATTTCCATCAATGAAAGCAATAATGCCACTTCCTGAAAGTTCTCCATTTTTACTTTTAATAAAGATACAATTATCGTCACTGATGTTATAGGATTCTGTCCCCATTCCTGCAGCTGTTCCACAGGGAATAAAATCATATTCAGTTGCAGTATTAAAATCTGGAAAATCAATGCCATTTGATAGTGAATATAACCTAGCTCCACAATATTTTGCTTGCATAGACTTAGGAACATAAACTTGAATGCACATTGACCCTTTGTTATTGTTATAATCTTGGAAAAGATAAAAATTTAAAGCTTTATCAGTTCCTTTAAGACCTGTGTTGGTGCTATTCATAGCAATACATTTATAATCAAAATAAAATTCACTCATGTGTTTACCTCGTTTTTATATATTTGGTGTAGATTTTCTTATAATCCTTAAATGGAATTCCTATAAAATGAATCTCATCTCTGAATTGAAAAATGTCCACCTTTTTCTCGCCAGTTAGGCAAGATAAATATTGTTGTTCATATCGCCGATCAAAAAGCCAAACTTTTTGATTTGATGAGCCCCTAAGCGGAACATCATCAACAAGTTCCTTGATAAATGGTCCGTCGATTAAGACGGTGATATGTGATAAAACGAAATCGACATTAGGATCATTCATGTTCTCGAGTTCCTGTTTTGTAAAACCAGAATAAATTAGAATATCATCTATTCCTGCTTCTCGCAATTCACATACCAAATGTTTCAACGCTTCAGTTTGCAAAAAAGGTTCTCCACCAGATATGGTGACGCCTTCGCATGGTAAGGTTTTAATAAATTGAACAATCTCTTCGACACTGATATCCTTTGAAGCATCAAAAAATTGTAGTTCCGGGTTAGAACATCCTTCACAATTTCTACTACATCCTAAAACCCATATTCCAACTCTTTTACCCGGACCAAGTGTGGTAATAGGGAATAATATTTTACCTATTTGCATTTGCCTTAAGGTTTAAGCTCAATAGCCTCTTGTTGCGAGCTTTGTTGGTCGTTAACTTCTTTTTCGACCGCATTATTGTCTTTTTCAATCTTATATCCTAACGCTGCTATTTCTTCTTCAGAAAAGCCGCTGTTGAGTAAAAAACGAATTGACTCTGCCTCTGTCTTCATTCGATAATAATTTGACGTATCGTATAGTTTTTCGCGATACTCATCTGCCATTTCTTCATATTCACCATTAGGAATACCTACACTTTCAAATGCTTCACTGATTTCTTCAGCCCATTGGCATGAAGCGTGAACCTTGCGAAGATCATCTGCAGTTATTGTTGCACGACCATTACTCAAAATCACACCTCTTGGCAGAATTTCAACTTTTCCATCCTGTTTACAAGATACATCAAAAATAGCTCCTTTATCAGCTTTGCGCATATACAAAAGATGAGTACTTCCATCCTCGTTTTTTTCACGTTTGAATTCTCGTCCCCATTTGCTTCCATACAAAATTGCAGACATACCAGCACTAAAAGTTTGTTGTACACTTTGGTTGATGATAAGTTCCAATTGTTTATTTCTTTCAATCAGTATGGATATCTGCGTTTTTGCATCAAAATTATCAAAAGCAATGTTTTCTGGTTCTTCTATATATCCTTCATCATCGACCAATTTCGATTCTTCAGCAGTGAGTATACCTCTAAATTTCATATAAAGTTCTTTATAACGTTCATACTCTACAGAAAATTTTTCATAGTCTTCTACTTCTTTGATGCATTCTTTGTTCAAGTTGTTCAATCTTGAATGCAAAGAGACAAGTTGAGTATATACATTTGGCAACCGCAATAATGGGCGACTCCTATCCAAAACTTGTTTGGCTTTTTCTATTTCAGCCCTATGAATATTGCTACAAAATTTCAACCCATCGATTTGAGCAATTATCTTCTCGCAATTTGCAAGCGTTTGATGTCCAAGATTCTCGTAATTGATTTGAGCTTCCGTATACACTTCAGCATTTTCAACCAATGGTTTTAATAAAGATTTCAAATTTCCTAATAGAGCGATTTGGGCTTCAACTTCTTTTAAAGTGGCTTCATCTGCTTTTTTGATTATTAATTGCTCTTGCATATAGGCATGTTCTCTTTCAATTTGTTTTACTAATTTTTCCAATTCCCGGATGGAATCTGGAGAATATATATCCATATTTTCGAGTGCCTTTACAATGCGAGGTCTATAATCAACTAATCCCTTAGAACTAATAACTTGATCCATCTCGCGAAGAAATTGTGTAAATTCAAGCAGTTGTTTTTTCCGTTCTTTGATTTCTGTTTCGAGACTTTCCACTTCTTGATTTGTAAAAGTTTGAGAAATAGACATGTCTGGTGCCTTCTTTTTTGCACTTGATAATTCGCTTAAAGAACTACAATGACGAATCTGTGAAGAATACGTATCGCAGTTGGACAAGCGCAAATTCTTTTCTGTATCAACGCCATCAATTTCAGAACGAATCTGACTCATTAGTTTTTTACATTTATCAATATAAGCCTTCATATCATAATTTCCAAAAGGAGTATTAATAGAAACCTCTGCCAACCGCTCAATTGCCATGCAATGGTTTTGAGAATCCATATACTTCTTTTTCTTATATTCCGCTTGCTTGCTAATTTGTGCTTTTAAATTGCTAACACGTTGAAGTTCTTTAGATTTTCCATCTTCCAACAACTTACGCATTTTTTCATCAGCATGAAATCGTGCTGTTGCATCAGCTATCTGCTTACTGATAAAATCGTAATCTTTGCCATTTAGCCACGCTTCGCTGGATACAGTTACTGTAATTTCGTTTCCCTCAATGGTGGCTTTTACCCCATGCTGAAAGGCAGAAAAACGAGATAAAATTCCTGCGGCCTCTTCTGAAGAGTTTGCAGGGAATCTATAATATTTAGGTCCACTCATTTGTATAATCCTCCTTTAAATATCCCATTATTCTTGTCAATTTTGCTTGTTAATTTAAAGTGTATTTGATGAATCACTAACGACATTTTATCGCCTTTTTGCACTCGTATGCGAAACATCTTGTATTTCATTTAACGCTTGTTTCATTTTTTGAAATGCCGCCTTGCCTTCATCTAAAATTTTTTCATACTGTCCTTCTGCAAAAATGCATTTCAAAACCTCTTTTACCTCGTTACTAGAAATATAATCTGCAATCCTATTTCTTCGAGTGTCATCCATGCTCATTAAATATTTTGCATGTCCTAAAAGTGTATCTAAACGATCATCAAAATAAAACTTCACATTCTTATCAACCAAGTTTAAACAAAATAAATAAGCATTAATACTCGGTATCGATTCTGTAGATTTCAATAAACTCTTCAACGTATCAATTAAAGGTTGTTTAGAATCTCTCCGACCAACTTTCACAATATTCTCATTACGAAAAATTACGCTATCCAATAATGAAGTGTCAAATATAAGGCTTAAAAGATCTTGATATCTTTGTTGTGTTATATTATTTCTTCTAAGATAAGCATTTGATACAATGGTACGGATATATTCCATTCCATCGATAGCGTTTTTTATTTGTAAACTACGATAATTTAATATAGATTTGCCTTGAATAGCAAACTGATAATAACACAATAAATCGTAATAGTCATTCGAAGTCGAAGAATAGAAATCGTAGTCACTATATGAACCACATATAAGTTTCCAAAATGCATCATCGCCTTGTATAGCATAGATAAATTCAATTTTTTCAGTAATTTGATCGTCAACTACACTTAAACGATTAATAAATTCCGTTCCAAAATCGATCACTTTATTGTTTTCATTGATATAAACATATTTTCCATTCGTCTTTTCAAAAATAAGACGAGATAACTCAATTTTTCTACTATCATAATTTTGAAAAAAATACTGACATGTTTGATCATTATATAAAGATATTAAAGTATTTATCAAGGCATTATTTTGAGATTGAAAAGCTGCACATAATTTAACTACATAGTCCTCAGGTGATGAAAATGAATAAATGGTGTTTTCTATACGCCAACGCAATGCCTTAGACCTAGTATGGATATAATAATGAAAATATAAATAAAATCCGAGCATAGCGCCATTAACATTGTCGTATACCTCGTTGATTTTCAATAAAATTTCCGACTTTTTTTGATAAAGACTTTTCCACTCTGAATTAATGTTTTCTCGTTTTGATATCCCTTTCAAATAGTTTTCATAATCAAGTTGAAACGTAATTTTGCCAGAATTTACTTGAAAGACACTTTCAATTGCACAATTTTGATATAGCATTTCATGAAGTGCCATAAAATCTCCAAGAGTAAATTGATATGTCATTCCATTGTAATAAAACGATCTATCCTTGGATTCAATGAATGGATTTGAAGTTTGAGAAGAATTATTTTCAGCTGCCATTTCTGCTGCTTTTGCTGCCGCTTTGTTTAATGCGTTAGCTCCCGAAAACTTAAAGAGTTTTTTATCATTATCATAATCATCATAGGAAAAAGATTTTCCACATTTACATTTAACTTTTTTATTTTTTATTATACCATATCGCCATTGTTTGCATTCATCGCAATAATAAGTCATATATTGATCTTTGATATCGCTTTTATAATTCTCGATAAAATCAATAATAACATCATCATTAGGTGTTTTATCGTAGTTAATTGAAACAAAATTACCAGATTTTCTTTTCTTTTCGAGAATTTGTATCATCTCTTTTTGATTAATTTGTTCCAATACTCCATCCATATACGCTTTCCATTTAATACGATAGGAATTACGACAACGCTCGTTGTATGCTTCAATTTTAGGGTCAAAGTCTTTTTCAATGGTTTCATCTCCCGGATGTTTCCCAAACGCCTCAAGTTCTGGAAACATCGAATAAAGCAATGTTTTTTGTTCTTTATTCATCTCATAAAAAGAAGGAAGTTCATCGTAACTTGAAAAAGTAAACCGCACGTAGTAGCACGTGTTTTGTGAATCAAAATAAATGTCTATTGACTTAATATTATTCGTTTTCATTGCTTTTTATATTGAAAATTGCCTTTTATTTTGAAAAATAAAATAGTCAATTTCTGAGGAATTATTATAGTTAATAGCACCTGACAATACTTTGTCAGCATTAATTTTTGAACGAAAATGGATACTTTTTCCTGAACTTATAATCCTATCAATTGTGTTAATTATTGTTGAAGCAAGCATACTAAGTTCTCCAAAAAAAGTCTCCCAGCTACTATGGAGGCGAATTTCTTTTAACCCTTTCATGTTTTGTATTAAAACGTTAGCATTTGCAATAACAGCAACGTTTTCCGCATCATCAACCGCGCGATTCGTTTCTAAATATGGCGCACTTAAAAATTTATCCAAAACTCGATACAAATTTTCACAGCAATTTTCAGCAGCTATAAGATATTGAATTTCCCCAATTTTCAAGTGTAAATCTTGGTTTTTAATAAGAAGCATTAATTTATCCAATTTATGACTATGCTTCCAATAGTCACAAAGTAAAGCTGTGCCCTCTTCATTTTGTTCCATGCTATTAAGGAAGCGAACAAACTGAAACATATTAAAGTCACCATCATCAATTATCATTGTGTTATTCCACCTTTAATTCAAGTACATCATCAATATAATCCATGATTGCCTTTAACCCAACTTCACTATGATCAAATAAAAATTTGCCGACAGGAACGCTCATTAATTTTTCCACGCAAGAAACAATGCCACGTCCTCCATAATTAAGAACTTCTGAACGTTTAGCGCATTCTTTAATATATTTTTCGGCATTTTCTGTTAAAGACAAAATGAGTTGGCTGTCATTTTCGTTTCTAAGATTATCACAAAACTTTTTGATTGTCACTTCTACAATTTTTTCTGCAACATCTGGTGATATAAAATTAAAAACCAAAATGTTTTCTTCACCAATACGTCCTAAAACTTCTCTTCGGCCAATTCCTTCAAAATAATTGGTAATACGTTCACGAACACACTTTGCTACAAAAGCATTAAATGCTTCGATAGGTTTGTTAAATCCTAACTCATTATAATAATTTTTAAAAATATCTCTGTTTGCCATATCGGAAGTAAGACCAACAAATGGGACAAGTTTTTCCTCAAGGGCAAGCCATTCTTTAATCAGTTTTATTTTATTTTCATTTGCATTTTCATCGGCTTTTGCAACAGCGATGCTTTTCATCCCAATTTCTGCAGTTATTTTTTCGAATTCTTGTTTAGCTTCTGTCGACCTTTGAAGGTTGCTATCAGCGGTAATACCAAGGTTTGAGGTAAAAATAATTATGGATTGCGTAAATGATACCGTTTCCCCTTTACCATCGGTAAGACGACCATCTCCAAGAATTTGTAAAAATTTATCCCATATTCTTGGTGCTGCTTTCTCGATTTCATCAAACAAAACTATTGAGAAAGGTTTTTGCTTAATTGCCTTTGTGAGTTCTCCACCAGCTTCATAGCCTACATATCCAGGAGGTGCTCCAAAAAGTCTTGCATCTGTATGTTCTTCTCTAAATTCACTCATGTCAAAACGAATGATACTATCTTTATTTTGGAAAATTTTCTCAGCGATTTTGTTAGCAAGCTCTGTTTTACCAACACCAGTTGGACCCGCAAAGAAGAATATAGCACGAGGTCTTCGATCATTTTTCTTACTAGAATTTACACCTGTAGCAGCAGATTTTAATGCTTCCGTCACCCTAGCTATAGCCAACCCTTGTCCTTTTATGTCTTCTTTGATTGAATTAGACAATCCTTTTATAGTTGAACGAAGTTCTTTATCTCTCCAAGGATTATAACTTTGTCCTACATCAAATTTGAAAACCGTTTTATCGATATACTCTAATTTTTTCAATGATGGAGCGTTTTCTTCTTGATTATCTTCTTCGTTTTCAATAAACGATTTTAATTGTTGAAGTCGTCTTAATGAATAATTTTCAGTATATGCAGAAAACTTTTTAATTTTTGCATTTAATTCATCATCGGAAATGGGATCCATGATTGATCGTAATTCTAAGCGATAAAAAGTTTCTCTAAACTTACTATCAGGCATCGGTAAAAACATTTTCTTTACTGCTGAGTTATAGTTTTCAGATTCAAACCAAGTAGGAAGGTCATTCATCTTATCAACAAATAGCATAAGCTTACATTGGGTTTTTTCAAGTTGCATTGCGTTAAAGAGTGTCATAAGAACAGAACTTTCTTTTTCATTAGGTCTTCCTGGAGTTGTCATATATCTTGAAACATCAGGCAGAATAAAAAGAAATGGCTTAGCATCTTTATATTTTTCATCGGTGTTTTTTGTTTCAAATTCAGACATCGCATCATAAATTCTTCGCATGTCCATTGTCATATTAGCTTGAAAGCCTTTATCGGAAGATTCTTCAATTTTCTTAAAAAAATCATTTTTATAATATTCCAAAAACAAGGCGATATTTGGCGAGGCTATTTTTTCTCCTGTGGATGCAAAGACGTATTTTGATTCATCTGCAATTGTAAAAGAATTGAACCAATTCTCATCAAATACAGGAGTTGTCGTTGGTGGATTATCTTCATTCGTCGTATTTTCTTCCTCAGGGATTTCTTTTCCGCTTAATTTGGTATGATCATAATAGACAACACAATAATCTTGACCATACATCTCAGCTATTGCTTTGTGCAATGGCAAATATTTATAGCCATCTTCAGTTTCAACAGGGTGTAAATCATTTACATTTCCTTCAAATATGAAATTATTAAATGTTCGAATATAAATTTTAAGATCGTTTTTCCATTTTATATCATACTTTTCCATAATTTTCTGTTTTCTCCTTATCTCATAGTTTTGTATTATTTGGTCCTAAATTGTTCGACATATTTCTACATTATTTGGCATTGCTAGTTCTAATTATATAGTAAAATTATGCTCGTGTCTAGTCCTCTATTTGAAGATTTAGTTTTTCAAAAATTTCACATTTTTTGCAAATAATGTCATAAAATTATTGAATAAAAAACTATTTTTTTCACAAAAAAAGGAATGTGATCGACTTAATTCTTTTAAATTAAGCTTTTTACATTCCTTTAAAATAAAACACATGGTTAATCAAAGTTTTTTAAATTTTTCTTGACACTTTGATAAACAAAATGAATCGTTTATTTTCATTCATTTCATGATAAAACACCCTTAGGCATTATTATCTTTTTCAACATTTAATCGTTTTAATAAATCGCTCAATGAATGTACAATAGGAATCATCACCAAAATGATAATAATTACTAACATCGTGTTTACTAATCCAGGCATTTTATAAATACCAAAATATTCAGGCAAGAAAGCCACAAGTAAGGATACCATAGTGAACATTAGAGTAAAAACAACACCCCGATACGTATTCATTGGTCGACAAGTATTATATAAAATAACTAATCCAACATAAGTAATGCATAACACACACATTGAAGAAGCTTCTTCCGCATTCGAAATATCAAAGGATTTCATCGTGCCTAAAAAATAAACAGCAAAAACAGATAACAACAAAACCAAAGCACTCGGCAAACAATTCGAAAAGACATTTTTCAAAAAGTTTCCTGTAATCTTATTCTTGTTAGGTTGAATTGCAATAAAGAATGCTGGTATACCAATAACAAAGGATTCAAGTAACATTAATTGCTTCGTAACAAATGGGTAACCATTGACAAAAACTTTAGGTAACATAATAGTAATTAAAGTCAACACCATCGTAAAAATCGTTTTCATTAAAAACAAAGAAGCTGAACGCTGAACATTATTGATTACTCTTCTTCCTTCTTCTACAACTTTAGGCATACTTGCAAAGTTAGAATCCATCAAAACTAAGTGAGAAACGTTTCTAGCCGCTTCGGATCCACCGGCCATTGCTATACTACAATCCGCTTCTTTCATAGCAAGAATATCATTCACACCATCACCTGTCATAGCAACAGCTTTTCCTTTTTTCTTTAATGCCTTAACAAGAATCGCTTTTTGTTCAGGCGTCACACGGCCAAAAACGGTATATTCATCAGCAATGGTTTCTACATCAGCTGCACTTAAGCCTTCTAAGCTAATATAATCTTTTGCATTGGCAATGCCGACACGAGAGGCAATTTCAGATACTGTAGCTGGATTATCCCCTGAAATTACTTTTACAGCAACACCATTTTCATTAAACCAGCGAATCGTATCTGCTGCATCTTCACGAATATGATCTTCTAAAATAAATAAAGCTAAAGCTGTATTGTTTGCAGGAACTTTATCGTTTTTTATTGGCGCATCGCTATGCGCAAGCATTAACACACGATATCCTAACGAAGCTTTTTGATTGACGATTTGCCATAATTTTTTACTTTTGCCATTATAAACAAATTCTGGAGCTCCTAGAATAAAAGTGCCCACATTTCCTTCAAATGTAACTGCAGATAATTTCCTTGCCGAAGAAAATGGTAACGTCACTTGCTTTTTATATTCTACATTGATACCAAATCGGTTTTGTAAAGCAATGGAAGTTTGGTTATTATCTTCTAAAGCATTCAAGAAGGATCCCATAATCTGGTCAATATCGATCTTTTCATCATTATCTAACGTAATGACTTCTTTTACTTTCATTGTACCATCCGTTATGGTTCCTGTTTTATCTAAACATAATACATCTACTCTAGCAAGCATTTCGATACAATATAATTCTTGAACTAATGTTTTATGTTTAGCAAGTTTCAAAACACCTACAGCGAGAGCCATACTCGTTAATAAAAACATCCCTGCAGGAATCATTCCAATTAAAGAACCTGCCGTTTTTGTAACTGTTGTATAAATGACAAAATCATTATAACTTGCACTACCTTTAGCATAACCATGAGAACGAAGTTGTAACGTAACAATAAAATATTCAACATAATTATTGCTATCCAATGTGCCAATGTTATCTTTAAAATCAATGGTCGTCATGCTGTTGCCTTGTTCATCAAATTTTAAGGCATGATGTTCAGCATCACTAGTATAGTAGGCTTTTTTACCTAAATTATCAAAACTAAATTCATATTGCTTTTCATCATCGCTAGATTGATAAGAAAAATCTTGAATTTTAAAGCATTCAATCGGCCGATTTTCACTAGAGGTTTTAACACTCACAACGAGATTACTTAAACCAATATTTCCCGACACTTTCTTAGTATAAACAATTTTAATTTTACTAATGCTATTTAATATTTCTTTGGGAAATGTATCTTCATTATTTACGGATTGCGTAGCTAAAGAATAATCTTTATAAGTTAAATGATCAATGTTATCAATTTCACCGATTAAATATTGTTTATCACTTTCTGTAACGGCATAAACATTAAATTGCCCATTGTTATCATATTTTGGATTTAAAGCTTGCTTTGTGGCAGATTTATAATTCGTAATGCCAACAAATAAGCCTAAAGGAATAATGATAATACCAATGGCACTAATCACTAATTTTAAGGATCTCAACAATTCTGATTTGGGTTTGCTATATCTTTTAGCCTTTGCTTGTAATTTTTGAATATAACAATCTTTACCTACTTTATCCACTAAAGCTTTACAACTGCCAGAGGAAATAAAACTACCTGCATAGAGTTGGTCTCCAATCGTTTTCTTTACCGGTATCGATTCCCCTGTAAGTAAAGCTTCATTAACTTCAATCGTTCCTTCTTTAATAATACAATCCACACTAATTTGTTTTCCATTTTTTAAAATGGTAATATCATCAAGAACCAAGTCTTTAACAGAAATTTCTTTAGTGACACCCTCTCTAATGACTGTCGCTGTAGGGGCTGTCACAATGGTCATTTTATCAATCGTACGTTTTGCTCGAATTTCTTGATAAATCCCAATCGTTGTATTTAAAACTAAAATTAAAACAAAAAACAAATCTCCCCAAGAACCCACCAAAATTAAAGCAATTGCAATCAAAATACATAGAATATTAAAAAAAGTAAAAATATTACTTACAAAAATTTGACGATAGGTTTTTGAATACGTTTTCGTCGTATTATTGATCAATTCAGCTGCGACTCTTTCTTGTACTTGTGCTTCAGTCAATCCTTGATCTAATTGCGGATTGAATCTTTTTACAGTATTCGAACGGGATGTAGCTTCTACTTCTGCCATGGTTAAAATTTGTTCTTCTTCTGGCTCGTTTTTCTTTTTAAATAGTTTCGGCCATTTCTTTTTATCTGATTCTCCTGTAGGAGCGGTTAATTTTCTCTTTTTATTGGCAGCATCAAGCATTTTTTGCTTATATGCTTTTTCTGCTTCTTCACCCGCATCATCTACAATAATATCGACCGTTTTACAATCATCAATACTAATATTAGAAGAGGTACTATCATCATGCGTTTTTAAAGTAGATGAAGTTTCGATCTCATCTAATCTTTTTTTATCTTTATTAGCCATCCTTATCTTCTCCTTTTGATTGCTATTTTTATTTTAATATAAAACACCACTATATTCAAATAAAATATTATGGAAATCAACCATTAAAAAGGGAAATTAAAAACGCATGTAAACAAGAAAATCAGAGTCATGTTATTCTTCCATAAATGCGAGTAAAATTTGATTTAACATGAGACTTCCTTTTAAGGTTGTTTTGATTTTTGTTTTTGAAACTTTGAGCCATTTTTGCTGTTCAAATTTTTTTACAATTTCTTTGTATTTTTCCATAAAGTCTACTTGATATTTTTGTTTAAATTGATTCAAATTTAAACCTTGATCTAATCTTAAATAAAGCATAATTTCTTCAAACATTTGATCTTCAAGCGATAAAGAGGTGATCTCGAGTTGGTATTGTTTTTGATTGTAATAGGATAAATTTCTAGTATGTGTATATCTTTGATTTGAAAGATACCCACTTGCATAAAGTCCTATTGCATCATAATGTTGATTATGCCAATACGTCAAATTATGCTTACATTGATATCCCTTTTGAGAAAAATTAGAAATTTCATATCGGCAAAATCCATGTTTTTTTAAATAATGATAAATATAAAGATACATTTTTGCTTGTAATTTATCATCTTCCATTTCTCGATAACGTTGATAAAAAAGAGTGTTCGGTTCAATAATTAATGAATAATATGAAATATGTTTTATCGGTAAATGCACCAAAATATCTAAATCCTCTTGAACATCCTCGAAACGTTGAAAAGGAAAGCCATAAATCATATCAACATTAATATTTTCAATGAATTGAGCGGCTAATTTTACATTATTTATTGCTTGTTCTAAGGTGTGTTTCCGATGACAAAGCTGAATAAAAGCTTCTTGAAACGTTTGAATGCCTATACTTAAACGATTAATCCCATATTTTTGAATGGTTTTTAAAAATGATTCATTCAGATCTTCTACATTACTTTCGATGGAAAATTCATAATTTTTCTTTAATTTTTTTTGTAATTTTTGAAGCAATGTTGACAATAAATCGAGGGGTAGGCAACTTGGTGTCCCTCCGCCAATATAAATCGTATCATATTTTTTCTTAGGTATTTTTTTTAATTCAAAAAAAAGCGACTCAAAATAGTCATTTACAAATTTTTTTTGATAAATAACTTTTGCAAAGTCGCAGTAAGCACAAATTTGTTTACAAAAAGGAATATGAACATAAAGCGCGTTCGGCTCAGACTTCATCTTCATAATTTTTTCCATCTTCAACTTTTTCTTCTTGAACTAACAAATCTAAGTTTGATTTCATTTTTGCTTCTTCTTCTTTCGTGTAGACACCGATTTTAGCTTTTTTACGAATAATCCATGCAATCAGAATAATTATACTGACTACAGCAACAACAATAATATAACCGGCTAGTCCTCCGGGTTCAATGGCAAAGGATAACATATGTGTTCATCTCCTATATTTCATTATAACATAATTTTGTATTTTATTCATCATCAACTGAAAGAACAATCATAAATGCTTCTTGTGGAATATCTACATTTCCAATCTTTTTCATTCGCTTTTTACCTTCTTTTTGCTTTTCAAGCAATTTCTTTTTCCGTGTGATATCTCCACCATAGCATTTAGCTAATACATCTTTACGATAAGCTGCAATCGTTTCGCGTGCAATAATTTTACCATTAATCGCCGCTTGAATCGGAACTTCAAATTGTTGCCGTGGAATAATTTTTCTTAATTTTTGACAAATGATTTTTCCTCGATTATATGCAAAATCACGATGTACAATACAACTCAACGCATCAACCACATTATTATTTAGTAAAATATCCATTTTGACTAACTTACTCGATCGATATTGATCTAATGTATAATCAAAAGAAGCATATCCTCTTGAACAAGATTTTAATCGATCAAAAAAGTTATAGACAATTTCTGCAAGTGGCAAATGATAAATCAAATTCATTCGATTATCATCGATGTATTTTAAATCCACATAGATGCCTCTTTTTTGTTGACATAATTCCATCAAAGGACCGATGTAAGCTTGGGGGGTCATAATCGTGGCTAAGACATAAGGTTCTTCAATTCGATCAATTTTTTGAATATCTGGAAGTTTTGCTGGATTGTCTAATTGAATCATACTTCCATCCGTTAAATAAACATGATAAATAACCGACGGCGCTGTGGCAACAAGATTCAAATTATATTCTCTTTCTAATCTTTCCTGGATGACATCCATATGTAATAAACCTAAAAAGCCACATCTAAAACCAAAGCCTAGGGCTTGAGAGGTTTCGTTTTCATAATGTAAAGCAGCATCATTTAATTTTAATTTTTCTAACGAATCTTTGAGTTCTTGATAATCTTGCGCATTCACAGGATATAAACCACAAAAAACCATTGAATTTAACGGACGATATCCAGGTAAAGGTTCCGTTACACCATTTTCAAAAAGAGTAATCGTATCGCCCACATGGACATCTTTTACGGTTTTAATCGCTGCCGCAATAAAACCCACTTCTCCAGCAACCAAACAATCTTTTTTGATTTCTTTAGGTGTACGCACACCCACTTCGACAACTTCAAAAACAGCATTGGTTGCCATCATTTTGATTTTATCCCCTATTTTTACAATTCCATCCATCACTCGAACAAAAACAATCACCCCTCGATATTGATCATAAATAGAATCAAAAATTAACGCTTTTAAAGGTTTATTGCGATCGCCTTTAGGGGCAGGTACATGTTTGATAACAGCTTCTAAGACATCTTCGACATGTAATCCCGTTTTTGCCGAAATTAATGGAGCCTCATCACATGGAATTCCAATGACATTTTCAATCGAGGTTTTTACTCTTTCAGGATCTGCATTAGGTAAATCAATTTTATTAATTACGGGTATGATTTCCAAATTATTATCTAAAGCTAAATAAACGTTCGCTAACGTTTGTGCTTCAATTCCTTGAGAAGCATCTACGACCAAAACCGCGCCTTCACAAGCGGCTAACGAACGCGAAACTTCATATGTAAAATCGACATGTCCTGGAGTATCAATTAAATGTAAAATATATTCTTGATTATCTTTTGCTTTATATTTTAATTGAATGGCATTTAATTTAATGGTAATGCCTCTTTCTCTTTCTAAATCCATTTCATCTAAAATTTGCTCTTTCATTTCGCGTTTTTGAATCGTATTCGTAATTTCTAAAATACGATCAGCAAGTGTAGATTTTCCATGGTCAATATGAGCTATAATAGAAAAATTACGAATTTTTGATTGATCAATACTCATATTTTCCATCTCCTTTTTACGATTTAATTATTATATCATTTTTTTATTACAATAACAACTCGTTATCCACCGCATAGCATCCCTTAAGACATTATCATATGCCCATCATAATTTTATGTTTTCTTTCCTTTTACTTTCTTGTAAAAAAATCAATTACGTAATAAAATAAAGCAAAGAGGAGATCCACAGGTTTCTATTGATGTAATCACGCATACAAACATTTGAAATGTAACTAAACATTAACAATAATCAAATAAAACTATGGTAAGCGTCTCCTCAAAATAGTCAAATATATGCTGTATTTTTATGAAACAAATCCATAGTACTTAATAAATTATAACATTGATGGCCAACCAATGTTATAAAAAAGAATGTTGGCTAGAAAGGAGAACAATTTAGTTATCTATCTTTCTAGGTAATTAAATTGTACGTGATTGCCATGTTTTATAGAAAAGTCATCGGTGTTAGAAGTGATTTAGGATTAACCCAAGAAGAAATGGCAAAGCTTTTAAATATAAGTGTCCGCACTTATCGCAACAAAGAACGCGGTCTTTTGCCATTCAATCAAATCGAAATGATTATTATAATGAAAAAAGCAAACTTAACTTTTGAAGAAGCAGGTTTAATTTTCTTTGCCGAAGAAGCAAACAAAGAATTATATCAAACCTTTATCGTACAAAATAAATAGCACATATTTTCTTCTCTATTTCATATACTTGATATGAGGAGAGATGAAACATGTATAGAGAAATATTAACTAAAGCCATCATTGCAAAAGGTAATAAAGAATTTAAAGAAGAGCAAACTCTTCCGGTAGAAGAAAAAATTTCCCGTTCTTTAGGGTGTTGGGTCATTAATCATAAAAGTGAAATTGTAAGAGAAGCGAATCAAATTTTTATAGAAGGTAGTTATCAAGTTTTTGTATGGTATGGATTTGATCAAGATACGGATTGTAAATTAGTCAATCAAATCTTCACTTTTAAAGATGAAATCCCTTATTTATTTAATGATGAAAAAGAAGATTTAACCGACAAAAATGAAATTAAAAAATATGTGAGCAAACAGCCCGTTTGTGTCCAATTGCATCATCAAGATCAAACCATTTATTTTACGATTGAAAGGGCCTATAGTATCGATATTATCGGAGAAACAAAGTTTACCATTAAAGTCAATGAACAACCCGTAAATAAAGAACCAAACGATATAACTTCACAAATCAATCCTGATTATATTGTGGATAAAAAACAAATTTAAAAAGAGGCGTTGTTTAACTCAATTTTCCATTGGGTTTTACAACAGCCTCTTTTTTTATTCAAAATGAACTTCATTCAAGAGTTTTTGTATCGCTTCAACATAGATTTCTAATAAAATATCTAAATTTTTTAATTGAATTCTTTCATTCGCGCTATGAATATTTTCTTCAGGAGAAAATGGAAGACTAGCACCAAATCCAACACAATTGTGAAAATGTCTTGCATAGGTTCCTCCAGCAATACACATCGGTTGTGTTTCATAATCCTTTGTTACTTGTTGATAAGCTTTCATCATTGCCTGAATCATAGGACCATTTTTATCCATTAAGAAACCTTTAGAATCATATTCTAATTTTACGCTAACATTTTCATCTTTTAAAGTTTCTTTCATGGCATTCAAAACTTTATTGGAATCGGTATTAAATGGTAAACGACAATTCATTCCTACAAAGCTTTGATCCTTTTCATATTTCACTATTCCTACATTAACAGCGATATCCCCATATTCATCTTGTGCATAACAATTTAAAGATTTACCATTGTATTCTAAAGCAATATATTTAGCATACCATTGAATAAAACTATTGTTTATGCCAAGTTTGTTCAAAGCAAAAATGCCATAAGAAGCAGCATTTTTACCTAACATAGGTAGCGAACCATGTGCAGCTTTACCTATCACTGTTAATAAAATGGTTGTATCATGAGAATCTATGATATATTCAATATCTAACTCTTGTAATATTTTCTTTAATTGTTCAATCGTTGCATTTACATTATTTAAATCTTTTAAAACAAAATTCGCTTTACTAATGACCGCATTAAATGCTTCACCTGCATGAATCGAAACCAATTGAAGATCGCCTTGATTGCTTTCTTTTCCTTGAATCGTCAAATTATTAATTGTTTTTTCGCCATAAATCACTGGAAAATCCGCATCCGGCGTATAACCATAAGTGATTTGCCCTTCTGTTTTTATATAATGTTCTACACATAAAGAACCTGTTTCTTCATTACAGCCAAAAATAATACGAACCCGTTTATTAAATTTAAATCCAGCATCCATTAAAGCTTTTATCGCATAAATGGAAACCATCGCAGGACCTTTATCATCCCAAGTGCCTCGACCATACATCCTATCATTAACAATCCTACCTTCATAAGGAGGATAATCCCATCCTTCTCCTTCAGGGACAACATCTAAATGCACAATAATTCCGAAAATTTCTTTTCCTTCGCCAACTTCAGCATAACCACAATATCCATCTAAATTTTTTGTTTTAAATCCTAAACGTTGACATAAATGGAGTACATATTCTAAGCATTGTTTATTGCCTAATCCAAAAGGACCATTTTCAACTGGCGTATCTAATACTGTTTTGATTTGAATAATTTTTTGCAATTCTTTTACCATCTCTTCGTGGTATTTTTGATAATTTATTTTCATAATCTCACGTATAATCTCCTTTTTCTTTTTCATTATAATCCTTTTTAAATCAAACACCAAGAAATACGTTATTCTTATAATTTGGTTTTTATTTTTTTGAAGGCCTCTAAATTTATTTATAATGCGTTAAATGTTCTTCGTAAAATAAAAAAATCTCAATAAATGGACAACTATTGAGATTTTATTGATTGATTTAATGGAAAAATTAACGAAACGATTCTCCATCATAGGTGTAATAATTTCCATTACCATCGGAATACAAATCGCCATCTACTTGATATAACGTTCCACCATCGCTTGTTTGAACATACCTTCCCGTATCGATAGTAAAAAATCCTTTAATCGCCCATAAAGTTGCAACGATAATGATGACCGCCACCACGGTAAAGAAAATGTAACTAATCAATACTGGCGTAAATGCAATTAACAATAAAAATGCACATACGTTGATTGCTTCATAAAACGAAGATTTAAACCGTTTTAATTTAAACGTTGCCGTAAGCATGAGAATTTGTGCTACGATAGGAAGTGCAGCAAAAATATATCCACGAGCAAACAATAACAAAGGAGAAAACACTACGGTTGGCAAAGGAATAAAACCTAACAATTTATAAACATCTGGCATATTTGCATAGGTATCTGTAGCAACCATTTCTACTTGTCCGCGACAAAAATAAATCTCTAACGCGTCTGCGGTTAATGCACAAATGAAAAAAAGTGCGTAAAAAGTTTGCTTAATTTTCTTCGATCATAACGTAACAATGTTCCAAGCAACAAAAAGCCAATAGAAATTACACCAAAATATCCAAAACATAACCATTTTCCATAAACACCATCTAAATTTCTAGAAAATTGGGGATCAATGACTCGGGCGGCTTTAGCTAACCAGCCTCCAAATTTTTGTTGCAATTCTGGTTTAAAACTCGTCACAAGAGCACTAATAAACAAGCCCAACATCAATGTCCCTACCATACAAAGCAAGAAAATTCGTCCAGCAGACAAATGCGAAGGCTTTTTGCTTTGAACTGTAATGGTTTCTTTAACCGCAGGATATTCTTGCTTTTGATTCATTTTTTTTGCCATAATAAAATACTCCTTTTTTATTTTAACATTTCAACATTTTCTTAACAACACGAAATCTATCGGGTAAATAAATCAAAACGATGTATAAAATAAAAAGTCCTCAATAACCTTAAGATTATTGAAGACTTCATCAATTGTTTTTTAGTTATTCATGATGTTCAATTTCTTTTACACCATCGCAAATAGAAACTTGATAAAAACTAGGTTCATAACCTATTTCTTTTTCATAAATTGCTTTGACTTTTTCTTTAACTTCATTCAGTCGTGATTTTTTAAAAATAGCAATGGCACAACCACCAAATCCAGCACCGGTCATTCTAGCCCCTAAACAATCTGGTTCATTCAAAAAAGCATGAACTAATGTATCTAATTCTTTTCCGGTCACTTCATAGTCTTTTTCAAGCGAAAAATGAGATTGTGTAAGGAGTTTACCTAGAGCAATAATATCTTTTTCTTTTAATGCTTTGGCCGCTTGTAAAGTGCGTACGTTTTCACTTACAATATGTCTAAATCTTTTTTGTAATGTTGTATCTGGAATGCATAAAAGATATTTTTCTAGTTCATCACGAATATCACATAAATTTTCAAACAAATATCCATTTTGTTTTAAAATTGACAAAATTTCTTCACTTTCACGTTTTCTTTCGTTATATTTAGAATCCGTCAATTGACGAATTTTATTGGTGTTTGCAATAATCAAACCATATTCTTGCAAATCAAATGGAATGAATTCATATTCTAAACGATCACAATTTAATAAAATGGCACTATCTTTTCTTCCTTGACAAACAATAAATTGATCCATAATGCCACAATTGACTCCCATAAATTCATTCTCTACGCGACGACATTCTTTTGCAAGTGTAGTTTTATCTATCGTTTTATGATCAATACAAGTCAAAGCATAAGCCAGTCCCGCACAAAAAGAAGCACTAGAAGATAATCCGCTACTATGTGGAATGGTTCCACCGACAACGACATCAAAGCCAAAATTAATTTTAAAAATTTGAATGATTCCTTTGATAAAATCTGTCCATTGCTTTTGTTTTGTACAATCATTAAGATCGAAACTGACAATTCCTAGTTTAGGAAATTGTAAAGAATAGGCTCTAACTTGCGCACTATTATTTTTCCGAATCACAAAATAAGTTCCAATATCAATAGCACAAGGCAAGACATAACCCCCATTATAATCGATGTGTTCACCGATAATATTTACTCTTCCTGGGCAAAAAAAACAGCGACTTTGTTCTTCGTTACCAAATAAACGTCCAAATTCTTCATAAACTTTTTTTAACATAATAATGCTCCTTTCAAAGTCCATTATCCACGATAAATAATCATTGCCGAATAACAATAAATTTGTTCGCTAGAAGCAGATAAAAATGCATGAATTTGATATTTAATATCAATTAAATTTTCTGCTTTTATATTAACTAAAAACCGATTCACTTTTTGTTGTAAATCTTGTTCATGCTCCTCATCATAGATTTCAACTTTTATCATTTCGTTCACCCTTTATTGATATAGCACATAAAAAGTAAAACAATTGTCGAATTGTCATTGCTTACGAATATTTTTTGTATTCTTTTGTTCTTTTTCTTTTGCGGGAAAGCTTTGAATAACTCCTCTTTTTTCTAATACACGAACTAAAGGCATCACAATAATCACATGAATAGGAATTGTAAAAAAAGACTTAGCAATTTTTAAAACAAACAAAATAGAAAATGGTGCACCAACCAAAATTGTCGACCAAAACGAATTTAAAAAGAAAAAGCAAACGATTTCAATCATCACATAACTAAAC
Organism: uncultured Bacilli bacterium; assembly: GCA_947599835.1. GTDB lineage: Bacteria > Bacillota_I > Bacilli_A > RFN20 > CAG-631 > Caccosoma. Next base: position 22,227 of record CANQFQ010000008.1, on the reverse strand, counting down.
CATATTTTAGATACAGAGTAAAATGACTTCGATTTTTTTTCTTTTTGTTGACGATATCCTACAATCGTAATGATGATAAAAGAAATCAATAATAGTAAAATTATAATAACTAGTAAAGGTGTTTTCAATGTAAATACTTTTTGTGAGGTAACTGGAATCGAATGATGAATCAAAAGATAAATAATTGCACCAAAATGTAATACAGACTCGATCGTAACGTTTAAAATAAAAAAGATTTTATCACTAATATTAAATTTTTTACTTAAATAAAAGATTATGCCCGGAATGAATCCTGCCATAGCATAAGTCAGTGTGTATCCTGGAAAAAATGCCCCAATTGGGAAAACAACAGCAGAAACAATGTCGCTTACAATTCCAACACATAAACCATATACGGGTCCCATGATAATACTTGCAATAATTAAGACAATCGTGGACACCGTAATTCGAATAAAAGCAGGTGTTCCAAAGGCTGAAATATTAATCGCAATGAAGCGATTAATAATGACATATAAAACGACAAGCATCGAACTAATCGTAATTTTTTTAATCGTTTGATCTACTTTATACGAGGTATGCATGACATCACCCCTTTACTACCTTGAATTGATTATATTATAACTTAGTTAATGTATTCTTAAAAGAAAAATTTAACGAAATCGAATGTCATTGTTGGAAGTTTTATCTTGCTTCGTGTGTTTTAATTTTTCTGTTGTATTTTTGCATATAATATATTGGTGATTCTTCAAATGAAATATTATTTTATTGGCATTAAAGGAACCGGCATGTCGGCTCTAGCCTGTTATTTAAAAGATTTAGGATATGATGTTAGCGGTTGTGATGTGAATCGTTATATTTTTACGCAAGATAATTTAGATCGTCATCACATTCTTTATGATGATTTTTCATCCCTGCATTATCAAGATTATGATTGTATTATTCTAGGAAATGCATTTCAAAATCACACATGGATAGACAAATTAACAAAAAAGCAAAAACTAGTGGTTTCTTACCAAGAAATTTTAAATCAGCTTTCTACAATTTATCCTTCAATTGCCATTTGTGGTACCCACGGAAAAACGACCACATCTCATATGATACATACTGTATTCTTTCATCATCAATGTTCTTGTATTATTGGAGATGGTTATGGCTGTGCGCGTCAAAATCCTGAATATTTTATATTTGAAGCATGCGAATATCAAGATAACTTTTTGAATTATCGACCCAATATTATTGTTTTAACCAATATTGATTTTGATCATGTGGATTATTTTAAAAATCAAGAACAATATAATCAAAGTTTTTGTCAGTTTTTAAATCAGGCAAAGGACTTTGTATTACTGAATAATGATGATTTAAATAGTGGATCTATAAAAGAATTGATTTCTAAACCCGTTTTTACCTATGGAATAGATAAACCTAGTGATGTCATGGCATCTAACGTTGTCTACGATTCTAAAGGCACCACTTTTTCGATTATTTACCAACAACAAAAGTATGAAAACTTACATTTGCCAATTTATGGCCAACATTTATTTTATGATGCTTTAGCAAGTATTGCTTTAGGATTAATTTTAAATGAACCGATAGCATTCATTATTCATCAGCTTGAAAATTTTACTCCCGCAAAAAGAAGATTTAATATTTATCAAAAAAATTCCAATGTCATTGTGGATGATTATGGTCATCATCCCAAAGAAATTCAATTAACAATTCAATCGATAAAGCAAAAATATCCGACAAAAACATTAAAAATTATATTTCATCCAGATAGAAGTAGCCGCATTGCGTATTTTTTTGATAACTATTTAACTGTATTTCGACAAGCCGATTCTACATTTATTATTCCTTTTATAAATACACAAAAAGAGAGTAATGAAGAAAAATTGTTACAATCTTTTTGCAAACATCAAGGAATACAACTTTTTAGTGACACATTTTATCAACATGATTACGAAAATACAGTTTTTCTATTTACGGGTTCAAAAGATATGCATGACAATATTCAAAAGTTACTAGACATTTTATAATAAATCCCATGTTAACGTTGCATAGGATTTTATTGTTTTGCATGCGATGTTTTTTATTGCCCAAGTTAATTTGGGCTTTTTTTAGTTAAAATATTTTTTATTTTTTGTGCCCGTTTATTATATTTTGTCGGCAAAATCGAAATTTTATGTTTATTGCCGTGAAAATAAAGACATAATTTCCTTTTTTTGTCATTCTTATTTTTAAATTTTATTTAAAAATATGTTATACTTTTATTGGTGATGAAATTGGCTAAACAAAAAGTATTAGTTAGCGCATGCTTAATGGGAATCAATTGCAAGTATAATGGTAAAAGCAATTTCGAACCCGATATTGTTGCTTTTTTAAAAGACAAAGAGGTCATTTTAGTTTGTCCTGAAGTTATGGGAGGACTTTCCATTCCACGTCTTAAAAGCGAAATCAAAAATCATCAAATTCTAAATGAAAAGCAGGAAGATGTTACTTCTTATTTTGAACGAGGAGCAAATCAAGCACTAGCGATTGCATTAAGAGAACAGATTGATTTAGCCATTTTAAAAGAAAAAAGCCCAAGCTGTGGCCTTTGTTATCGATACGATGGTAACTTTTCTCAAACTTTAATCCAACAGCCTGGCATTTTTACACAAAAATTATTGAAACATCAAATCAAAGTTCTAACTGAAAACGATTTTAAAGGAGCAAAAACAAATGAAAAGAAAATCAATTAAATTAGGTTTAACTTTATTATGTAGTATCTTGTTAGTGAGTTGTGGAGAAAGTCAAGTCAACTCCACAAATTCTAGTTTGCGAAATAGTTCGTCTTCTTCTTATAGCGACGAAAGTTCTTCCAAGCAATCCAGTTCAACACACACGCAAGAAAGTAGCTCATCTAGCAAACAAGAAAGTAGTTCTTCAAGTTCATCTAGTCTAACCGTAGACACTCCTACACTTCCTGAAATTGATGAAGCAACGACAGAAAAATTACAAGCCTGCTTTGATCAAGCCAATTTAATTCCTGAAATTATTACGAATAACATTAAATTGCCTATCACTTTTAAAGGAATTTCTAATCAAATCACTTGGAATATCACTCGTGGAAATGAATATTTAAACTTAGATAGTAATATTTTAATGCTTAAAAATAATCCAAATGATATCAGTTCCGTATGCGAAATTACAGCCGCTGTATCTGGAACAGATTTTACTTATACTTATCATAGTATTACGCATATCGAAAACAATCATGACTTACCTATTTTTGATATTCATACTGTCAATAATGTTTTTCCAGAAGATAAAGAAACTTACATTGATGGGGATATTTCCGTTATTGATTATCAAAATGATACTTATTCGATTGACCTAGTGAATGCTTCGATGGGCATTCGTCTTCGTGGAAATTCTACAATGCCAGCAAATAAAAAACCTTTTAGAATCAAATTTAACGAAAAACAATCGCTTTTTGGTTTAACAAAAGCGAAAAGTTGGGTATTGCTTGCTAATTTTTATGACAAATCCAATCTCCGTAATTATCTAGCCTACACCATGGCCAATCAAATGGATTATCTTGATTTCCAACCTTCATCTATTTTTGTAGAAGTTTGCTTTAATGGTGAATTCTTAGGCCTCTATCTTTTATCCGAACAAATGCAAAGTGGAAAGGGAAGAGTCGACATTGAAGATGACATTGATGAGGTTACAGGTATGCCAAGTTATTTCATTGAATTAAATTCTAGAGCTGCTGATCCTGAAGAAAATTTAATTCCAAATGTAGAATTCTTCATTTCTTGTCGTGGTGTTTTTGAATATAAATATCCTGAACCTAACGATGATAATACGCTCAATCCAGGAGTGAATGATTATATTGTAAATTATATTTACGAAACAAATGAAGCAATTCAAAATGGAAATTATGAAGATTATATCGATGTTGATTCTTTTATTGACTATTACATTGTTGAAGAATTATTCAAAAATGTTGATGTTGCGGATACGAGTCAATATTATGTCAAATATGCCAATGGAAAATTAAAAATGGGCCCTGTTTGGGACTTCGATATTTCGTTGGGTGTTATTGATTATCCAGAATATTGGGCCAACAAACTTCATGTTCGAACTCGGGATATTTGGTATAATTATTTATTCAATGACCCTGTATTTTTACAAAAAGTTAAAGAAAGATATACAGCCATTCGACACACTTATATTGATGATGTTTTAAATCATTTTTCCGATATCATCGTCAAATTAGATAAAGCACAACAAGCCAACCTTCAAAGATGGCCATTAGAATATGACACAGGCCATGGTTGGTTTATTGAAGAACATTATAACGAATCTTATAAAAACATTAATTCCCTTCAAGGTCATTATGTTTATTTAGAATTACAACTAACTAACCAAATGGATGTCCTAGATTCATATTATTTAATTACTGAATAAAGGAACTTTCAACGATGAATATTTCATACTAAAAAAGTGAATGGAGAAAATTATGGAAACATGGATGAAAAGTTTAAGTGAGCAAGATATTGTCGTTGTTTCTTCGGCAGAAAAAGAAACTCTTTTAAACTTACTTTCAAAAAGTGCTTTTTTACCAAAATTTAAGCTCTACACTTTTTTGGATTTTAAAAATTTGATAAGTTATGAAAACACTTTAGAATTAGCCTTTGAACTTTCTAAACGTTATCCTATGAGTCTTGACTTAGCAAATATCTATTTAAATAATTTGTATTACATACAAAAAGATACTTTTTATCAAAGCAAACGTTTACAAGATTTGCAAAATACAAAAAACAAATTTCAAAATCTTTTTGAAATTTCTTCTACGCATTTACATTTTTTAAAAGACAAAAATATTTATGTTTACCATGGTACATCATTTAAAAAAGAAATGATTGCTTTATGCCAATCGATCCATAAAACATGTACTTTTATCGAGGATACCAAAGTAATTAAAAATATTTTGTTTCCTGTCTATCGCTTTGAATCATTAGAAAAAGAATTAGATTATGTTGCTTATTCGATTGCATCTTTAATTGAAAAGGGAATTTCAATTTCTAACATTAAATTGTGTTTACCTAGTAAAGATTTTTATTTTTCTTGTGATCGCATCTTTAAAATGTATCAGTTACCCTTACAAAATTTATTTATTCCATTGTTAAAGGATGTTCCTTTCTTTAATCAATTTTTAAAATTGTTAGATGAACACGAACATTTAGATGAAATTTTGGAACAATTAAAAGAAGCATATCATCCTAATTCATATGCACATTTATATCAAACATTATATGACACAATCAATGCCTTACCTTATCAAAACATCCAAGATTTAAGAATCCTTGCCCCTTATTATTTTAAAAATCATTCGTTTTATGATGGTTCCATCAAAAACGCAATTGAAGTGATCGATTATCATCAATATGTCGATGAAAACGACTATATTTTTATTGTTGGAATGAATCAAAGTATCATTCCTCAATCATTTAAAGACGAAGACTACTTATCTGACAAAGAAAAAGAAATCCTTCAAATTTCTACTAGTCTTGATAAAAATAATGAAGATAAAGAAGCTTTTATTCATTTTTTGAACACTCATACACATGTTTTTTTATCATTTCATGATAAAGCGAATAATCAAACGACATATCCTTCTTTTTTAATCAAGGAATTGAAATTAGAAATTAAAACCATCGAAAAAGACTATGCAATGACTTATTGTAAGCTTCAAGATGCGTTGGATTTAGCTCGTTTTTATGATATTAGTCATCATACCGGAAAAATTTATGATATTTTAAATCAAAATTATAATATTGAATATAATCAATATAATAACCAATTCAAAACCGTATCAGCCTCCTTTAAAAAGGAGATAGCCAATCTAAATCTAGAACTAAGCTATAGTTCACTCAACACTTTTTATCAATGTCCTTTTCATTATTATTTATCTTATATTTTACGTTTAGATAGCAACCAAAATACTTTTATAATGGATGTCGGTTCTCTTTTTCATTACATTCTTTCAAAACAATACGAAACCGATTTTGATTTTGAAACGCTTTATCAACATTATTTTGATAATAAGAAAATATTATCCGCAAAAGAAAAGTTTTATTTACAAAAATTAAAAACGGAATTACTTGATTTAATGGATTATAATTGCCGCATGCTGCAACATTCTAAATTGAAAACCATTCTTTGCGAACAAAAATTTAAAATTCAAAAAAGTAATAAAATTCATTTAAATGTCATTGGATATATCGATAAAATCATGGCTTTTGAAGAAAACAATCAAAGCTATGTTGCTGTAATTGATTTTAAAACAGGCAACCCTGAATTTGATATTAACAAACTAGACTTTGGTCTTTCTATGCAACTACCGGTTTATCTATATTTAATTCATCATTCTGATTTATTTAAAAACGTTATTGTTCTTGGTTTATATTTACAAAAGATTGTCAACGCTAAACCAAAAGCGTATAGTAATGCAACGAAAGAAGATAAAGATAAAGTCTTTAAATTACAAGGCTATTCTTTAAAAGATCAAGGTTTAATATCATTACTTGATGATAGTTATACGAATTCTTTAATGATAAATGGTCTTAGAACCAAAACAGACGGTTCATTCTATGCAAAATGTAAAGTATTAGATAAACATAAAATGGAAGAAACACTACAAAAAGTTGAAGAAAAACTATCTGAAGCGGCAAATCTTATCTTAAATGGCGACTTTAAAGTGCAACCAAAAATGATTAATAACCTCAACGAAAGTTGTACTTATTGTGAACATGCGAATGTTTGCTATGTAAGAGCAAATAACATGGTATATAAAACCACAGCCGAATTACATAAAGCAAAAGGTGGTGATGATAATGAGTAGTGTAAAATGGACAAAAGAACAATTACAAGCTATCAATGAAGAAAACAAAAACATTATCGTCAGCGCGGGTGCTGGAAGTGGCAAAACAGCAGTCCTTACCGAAAGAATTATTAGAAAATTAAAATCAGGAGTTAAAGCTAATGAACTATTAGTTTTAACTTTTACGAATGCTGCAGCCGCCGAAATGAAAAACAGAGTGATTGAAAAGATGCAAGACGATCCTTTACTTGAAAGTAGAATTGATGAGGTAGAAAATGCTTATATTACTACTTTTGATAGTTTTGCGTTTTCATTAGTTAGACATTATCATTATTTATTCGATTTATCTAAAAATGTCCAAATCATTTCCTCATCTATTATCAAATTAAAAGAAAACGAGATATTAAATGACATTTTTAATAATCTTTATATCTCAAACGATTCGAATTTTCTTGAAATGATCGATAATTTTACGAATAAAGATGATTCATCTTTAATCAAAGAAATACTAGAAATGTATAATAAAAAGATCATCAATCTCATTAATAAAGATGAAGTCTTAGATAATTATGATACTATTTATGGAACAAAAGAAAAAATGGATAGTTATGTAAAGATCTATTTAAAATCTATTGATGAACAAATTCAAATTATCAAAGATTACTATGACGATATCAAAAGTTATCTAACAAGAATAAAACCCTCCGATACTGTAAATAATTATTTGAACATGATTCATCTTCTAGTTACAGCTAGTGATTATGATACAATTAAACAAATTGTTACTAATCCTGCTGAAACCCCTAGAAATAAAACTATTCTAGAAAGTGAAACAATCGCAAAAACAAGCATTGTCAATGCGATTGCCACTCTAAAAGAGTTATGTTATTATCCGAGTTTAAATCATATCTATACTTCATTAGAAAACTCGTTAAAATATCAAAAAGTAATTGTTAAAATCTTAAAAGAATTAGACATCAGAATACAAGAATATAAACGTCAAAATGAAAGTTTTGAATTCATAGATATTGCAAATATGGCTTTAAAATTAGTTAAAGAACATCTGGAGATCAAAGACGAATTACAAAGCCAATATAAAGAAATCATGGTGGATGAATATCAAGATACCAACGATTTACAAGATGCCTTCATTAATGAGATTGCAAGGGATAATGTTTACGTCGTAGGGGATGTAAAACAATCGATTTATCGTTTTAGAAATGCTAATCCTGCTATTTTTGTTAGTAAATACAATCAATATGGTAATCCTAATTACAATAAAGGAATCAAGATTGATTTAAACAAAAACTTCCGGTCAAATAATGAAGTTATTGATATTGTGAATCATATTTTTGATCGTTTAATGGTTCCTTCTTTAGGAGGCATTGATTATCAAAAAGAACATCAATTAGTCTTTGGTCTAGAAGCGTATAATAGTTATCATGTTGATCACTGTATTGAACTATTAACTTATGACAACGAAAAAAAGTTATATAAAGATATTGAAATAGAAATGTTTCATGTGGCAAATGATATAAGACAAAAAATAGAAAACAAAGTACAAGTTTATGATCCTAAATTAAAGAAAACTAGAGATTGTAATTATCAAGACTTTGCTATCTTATTAAGTAGTCTTAATGAAAAGAAAAAAGAAGCTACTGATATTCAAAAATGCCTAGAATATTTTAATATTCCAACGATTATAGTAAGAAATGATGACTTACTAGATTCTGATTTATTTAGTGTCTTTTTAAACATTTTTAATATCATTCATGAAGTTTATTATAATCAATACGATCAGCTATTTAAAAAATCTTATTATGGCTTGGGTCGGAGTTTTTTAGTGAATGAATCGGATGATAATTTATATTTTCAACTCAAAAATCATACTTATAAAGAAACAGAATTATTTAAAAAAATCAGTTATTTAGTATCCCAAGCAACCATTTTAAGTAATGAACAATTTATTTTAGAAGTAATTGATACTTTTGATTTCTATAATTCTATTATTAAGATTGGTAGAATTGATTCTAATATTGATTTTATCAATGCTTTTTATGATTTATCTAAAAACTTATCTAGCATCGATGTATCCATACTTGAACTAGGAAACTATTTACAATCATTTAAGGATAACAACGAAAAAATTGAAATAACAAACTCAGCAATAGCAAATGATAAAGTTAAAATCATGACGATTCATAAATCAAAAGGTCTTGAATTTCCGTTCTGCTATTTTCTTCACAACCATTCTGATATCAATATTAATGATATCAAAGCTCAATTTGTATTTGATAACAAATATGGAATTGTAACGCCTTTCTATGACGAAGGAATGGGTCATACAATCACTAAATCCTTAGTTAAAAAAGATTTCTATCTAGAAAGTCTTTCTGAAAAAATAAGACTCTTCTATGTCGCTTTAACTCGGTGTCGTGAACATATGATTATCCTTTGTAAAGAAGCTAAAAATCCTAAAGAAGAATTAGAAAATTGTAAGAACTTCAATGATTTATTATATTATGTATTTTCTTGCTTTAATGGTATTCAAAAGACGATAATCATTGATGATTTAAACATTCATCGTAAGTATTTAAATATCAAAGAAACCAAACTAGATAATAAAGACTTAACGAATACAATGAAATATCATAACCTAGATATCAAAAAAGAAACGTTACAAAAACAAGAAGCATCTAAAACGGTTTTTGAAATACTAAGTAATGAGCAAAAGAAAATAATGCAAATCGGTACCAAATACCATGAATTATTTGAACTATGTGACTTTAAAAACTTTGATCCTTCAATTTATGATAACGAACAAAAACTAAGACTTCAAAACTTCTTAAATCAAGAAGTCGTAAGCAATATCAAAGATGCCATTATTTATAAAGAATTACCATTTATTTATCAAGGAGAAGAAACTTTAATGCATGGTATTATTGATTTAGCTTTAGAATATGATGACCATGTGGATATCATTGATTACAAACTAAAACATACTACGGATGAAGCTTATAAAAAACAATTACTAGCTTATAAAAATTACATAGCTTCAATGATGAATAAACCAATTCATACTTATTTATACTCCATTATGGATAATCAAATGGTTAAAATTGATGTTTAAGAATGAAACACTTTTAATTAGCAAAGCATAAATAATATAAAGAAAGTGGGGGTTCAAATGAAAAAGTACGATATTATATCTTTCAATGACCATGTTTATGGTATTAATAGTGAAGATTTGTGTTCTATTTATGTCGTTATAGGAACAAATAAAGCGATGGTCATCGATACCGGTATGCCAAGTGATAACAAAATATTACCTTTAATAAGAAAACTAACTGATAAAGAACTGATAGTTTGTTTAACTCATGGACATTATGATCATATAGGTCATATTCAAGAATTCGATAAAGTCTATATGGGAATGGAAGACTTACCTAATTTTGATATAAATCCTGAAAATCAAAAATATGTTAAGCAATTAATATCGCTTCATGATGAAATGATATTTGACTTAGGTAATTTAAAAATAAAGGCCATTAAAACCCCCGGTCATACACCTGGAAGTTATACTTTTATTGATTTATTCGATAAATATTTATTTACTGGCGATCAATTTGGCTCAGGGTGTGGTGTTTGGATGCAAGTTTTTGATGCCTTGCCTTTATCAAAATATATTGAATCCATCGATAATTTTATTAACTATCTTAAAAATAATTACGATCTAGATATCCATGATTGGACTTATTTAGGGGGACATTATGGTCAAGAAAAAACAAGTAGATTAGGTTTTAATCCACTGAATACTGAAATGGTTTTAAACTTAAAAGAGTTATCGAAACGATTACTGTTAGATCAAATTGAACTCATTCCATCGGATGCTATGAAATTTCATAATGAACAATCCTATTATGCATCTTATCAAAATGCAGAAATGATTATTCGTAAATCGAATATTAAATAATTAAAATTATCGGTAAATACAATATTTATTACATTATGGAAGGCCAAAAAAAGAACATTTTTCAATGTTCTTTTTTATTTAAATTTTTCTCCTTGAAATGCATCTAATTCTTCCATTTTTTTATCTATTTGATTCACCACATTCATTTTTTTAAGTGCCCATTGAGGGGCAATTAAATGTTTTGGATCACTATCTCCGCCGATACGATGTACAATCACACTTCCTTTTAAATATTGTAATTGATTGACTACAATATTTACAAATTCTGTTTCTGATAATAAATAAAACTTATGATTCAAGTAGTCTTTAGCTATCGGTGTATTTTCAATCACATTAAGCATATGTATTTTTATTCCAAAAATAGGCAATTGATTTAATTTTTTTATCGTTTGAATCATCATTTGTTCTGTTTCATGAGGTAAACCATCAATAATGTGTACTACAATTCTAATACCTGCATCATTTAATAAATGAACTGCTTTTACAAATTCTTCATAAAAATAGCCACGATGAATCAAAAGAGCTGTTTTATCATAAGCCGATTGTAACCCCAATTCTACCCAAAATTCTTCAAAATATTGGCTTAATTCTTTTAAATAAGCCACATTTTCTTCGTTAATACAATCAGGTCGTGTAGCAATAGACATTCCTACCACATCGTTTTGATGAATAAAAGGCTCAAAAGTTCTTTTTAATACATCAATCGGAGCATAGGTATTACTAAACGCTTGAAAATAAACAATATAATAGGCATCATTCCATTTTTGATGCATGATTTGCATAACTTCATCAAATTGTTGCTTTAATGCATGCTGTGGATTCCCAGCAAAATCACCAGATCCCATTGCTGAACAAAAAGTACATCCTCCAACGCCTTTACTACCATCTCTATTAGGACAAGAAAAAGAAGCATTTAAAGGAACTTTAAATACCTTTTTATGATATTTGGTTTTCAGATAATAATCTAAAGTATGATATCTTTTTTGGGTAACGTTATATTCGTAAGCCATATTAGATTTTTCCTAAGATAAAACTTTTGAATTGATCATGCCGTTTTTGCGCTTCTTCTAAGGTTTTCCCACAAAAAGCAAAATAAAATTTGCATTTAGGTTCCGTACCTGAAGGACGAATTGCGATAAACGAATGATCTTCGAAAACGTATCGTAATACATTGCTAGCCTCATAATCTAGTTTTTCTGTCGTTTGATTTGCATATGTTCGCGTCAATGTTAAATAATCTTCTTGATATGCTAGCGGCTCATGATTCATTGAAGTTTCTTTTTCATTGCGTAATTTTTCCATAAATTGAATCATTCTTTGCGCACCCTCTAGTCCTTTTGTTTCATAGGAATATTGCGATTCAACATGAAATTGAAATTTTTCTTGAAGGTGTTGAAAAACATCGAATAAAGTATAGCCTTGTTTTTGATAATAACTAGCCATTTCACAAATAATTAACACAGATTGCACACCATCTTTATCTCTTACATTTGGATTTAACAAATATCCATAAGATTCTTCATAACCCATAATAAAATCGGGTCCATGATGTAGCATGGCTTTTTCAATTTCTGTGCCAATATACTTAAAGCCCGTTAAAGTTTGTTTACATTGTACACCATAACTGTTTGCAATTTTTTGTCCTAAAGGAGAAGTCACTATCGTATTATAAATAATGCTATTTGCACTTAAACTATTTTCTTCCTTTTTCGCCTTTAAAATATAATCGATTAAAAGCGATCCCGTTTGATTTCCGGTTAAATAGATTGGATTTTCATTCTCGTCTAAGATGACAACCCCTACGCGATCACAATCAGGATCTGTGGTAATAATTAAATGAGCATGATTTTGTTTTGCTACTTCGATAGCTGCAACATAAGCATTTTTTTCTTCTGGATTAGGTGATAAAGTGTTTTCAAAAGTAGAACTTGGAAAGGCTTGACTTTCCACAGGAATGACTTGTACATGCGAACGTTTTAAAACATTCATCACAGGAACATAACCCGTTCCGTGTTGAGGAGAATAAACCACTTTTAAATCCGAAAGATCTAATTCTTTGCGATAGCGGGTACTAAGCACCATTTGTTCATAGGCATCATCCACAGTTTTATCTAAAGTCACGATCAAATCATGATTTTCTTGTGTTTCAATGGATAATTCATCTTCAATTTGATTAATTTTATCCAAGACTTTATTGGATTCTTCTAAAATCAATTGACATCCTTCTTGATTATAAATTTTATATCCATTATATTCTTTTGGATTATGGCTTGCCGTAATGACGATACCACCAATAGCATTTAAATATCGAACGGCAAAAGATAATTCAGGAGTCGGTCTTAAGCGATCAAAAACAAAAGCTTTAATTCCTAATGTTGCTAATGTTTTTGCTGCAATAGAACAAAATAAATCACTATTTAATCGATTATCATGCGCAATAACAACACCACGATTTTTTGCGTTTTTATGATGTTCTAATAAATATAAACCAAAGCCATAGGTTGCTTTTTTGACAACAAATGCATTCATGCGGTTTGTACCCATTCCCATAATTCCCCGCATACCACCAGTTCCAAATTCTAAATTTTTGGAAAAAGCATCTAGAATTTCTTCTTGACTCATTTTCTTTAATTGCTCTTTATCTTCTTTAGACAATGCTTTAGAATTTAACCAATGCAAATATTTTTCTTGTGCCGTATTCATCTTAATTCTCCTTTTCAAGCCTTTTGAGCAGCAATTTTTGCCATTCATATAAAGGTGCAGTAAATGTTTTTTGATTCAAATAAGCTAATGTATTTGTAAAATTTTTAAATGTAATTTGTTTAGCATGTAAAAAATAATTATTCATTTGATATTTTTTCGCTAATTTATCCGTTTGCTCATTTCCATATTTAAAATCACCAACTAATGGATGATGAATGTATTTCATGTGCACTCGAATTTGATGCGTTCGTCCGGTCAATAAATGTACTTCAATTAAACTACAATCTTGATAAGTTGCTAAAACCCGATATTCTGTTTTGGCATAAAGCCCGTTTTTATCAACAAAAACAAGCTTTTTATTTTCCTCTTTTCGCAATGGAACTTCAATATTTCCATCGTTTGTTAAACAACCAGCAACCAATGCAAGATATCTTTTATCCACACTTTCATGCGATGAAAAAGCATGAAACAATTCTTGCAAAGCCAAATGGGTCTTACCAAAAACAACCAAACCACTCGTATTTCTATCGATTCGATGCGCTAGCGCAGGAATAAAAGTGTTTTCTTTTGCTGGGTCAAATTGATTTGTTTGTATTAAATAATGTAAAACTTGCTGTGTCAAAGTCTCTTCGTTTTCGTTTTGGCCTTCATGAACTAATAAATGAATCGGTTTATTTACGATAATGATATTGTCATCTTCGTAAATAATATCAAAACTTTTTCGGCTAGAAACGGCAATTTGTTGTTTTTTATGCAAATCCGTATCTGAAATATAAATCGTAATTTCATCACCGAGTTGCGTAATATAATCAGGCTTAGCGGGCTTTTTGTTGACTTTAATATCTTTTTTTCTAAAAAGTTTATAAATTAAAGATAATGGCGCTTGATTGAGATATTTTTTTATATAATTATCTAACCTTTTGTTTTGATCATTTTTATCAATGATAATCTGAATCATTGTGCTCACTTCCTTGCCCTATCTTATTGTAACAAATTCTTTACCGATAGAGAAAATAAATTTCATTTTTTATTTTAACTTTTAAAAGAAAAAGGACCATTTGCATGATCCTTGTTTAATTAATTTTCAATTTCGATAACCCCATAACCGCCTTCATTTCTTTTATAAACAACAGAAACGGTTTGGTCATTTTGATCTAGATATATAAAGAAACTATGTCCCAGAGCATCCATTGAAATAATCGCATCATCTAAAGTCATTGGCGTAGGTTTGATGCTTTTGGTTCTCACATAAACATCTTCTTCATCTTGTTCATCCGATTGGATTTCATTCAATACGAAGGCTTTTCCAAGATTTGCCTTTGAGTTTGTGCGATCTAATTTCGTTTTTACTTTTCTAATTTGTGATTCGAGTTTTTCTTTGGCGATATCTACAGCATCTAAAACTTCTTCTGCTTCTACTTCACTCCGTAAAACAAGAAACTTTGTTGGAATTGTAATTTCTACCTTTTTTAAAATCCCGTGACTTTTAACCACGACCCGGCATTCTAATTCCTCACTTTTGTTCAACATTTTTTCTATTCTAGAAATTTTTTGAACAATTTGTTCCTCTTCATTTTGTGAAATTCTAATATTTTTTTTAATCACTTGATACTTCATGCATAATCTCTCCTTTTCTATTTTTATTGTAACATATCTTTGAGAAAATTTACACTGAACAAATCATTATTTATATTGGATATCTAAAACATTTTCCATTTGTGGTTTTCTTTTTCCGGTTTCTAATTCTTTCACCATTTGGACTAAGCATTCATTTAATGGTGTAGGCACTCCCACAGATTTGCCTAATCGTTCAATATAGCCATTAAAATAATCAATTTCCGTCTTTTGACCTCTTTCTAACGATTGTAAAGAAGAAGATTTTAATTGACTATACTTTTTTCCAACGATTTTGATAATCAAATGATTGATCCAATTTCCTAATTTAGAATTTCGACGATAGATTTTATAATAATCTAATTTTCCGCCATAAGGTGGTACATTGATTTGTTTTTTATTAGCGACAGTAATGGCTTCTTTAATAATATCAATAAAAATTTCGCGAATTCCTTTTTGCTTTAACATTTCTCCTAGAGGCTTTCCGGTAATCGCACCTAAAGAAGTAATACAAGAATTAATAATTAATTTGGAATATAAAAATTCATAAATATTATCCACAATATTCGTTGTAAAAACAGCACTTAAACAATCTTGTAC
The DNA here is from genome assembly GCA_947599835.1 of uncultured Bacilli bacterium. Lineage (GTDB taxonomy): Bacteria > Bacillota_I > Bacilli_A > RFN20 > CAG-631 > Caccosoma. The sequence continues at coordinate 6,469 of CANQFQ010000008.1, read as the reverse complement.
TGCATTGAGATCTCCTTTAAACTCATCGGAAATTTTGCCTATTTCTAAAGTCCCGGTGCTCGTTATCTTAATATTTCCAAAACCATTCATTGTTGCACCAAATCCAACAACACAACCGACAGTATGTTTTTCACCAACATAGTTTTGATAAAGATCTAAACAAATTCCATTTTGCAAAGAAACGACGCTAGTATTTTTTTTCATCAATGGCGTTATTTTCTTTAAAATTTCTTCAACATCATATGCCTTAGTAGCAATAAAAATAATATCAAAAGTATCTTGGATTTCTTCTATTCTAGCAAAAGAAGGCATTTTAACTATAAAATCGCCCTTTTGACCCGTAATATGAATTCCTTTTTCTTGAATTAATTTGACATAGCAATCATGTTTTACCACAAGGGTAACATCCACATTTCTTTTTTTTAAACAAGCCGCTATAGACCCTCCAATAGCACCTGCACCAATCAATAAAATTTTCATTTGTTTTTCCTTTCTTATTGCAAATAAGTTTTTAATATTTCAACCTTATCTAACGCTTCCCAACGGACATTAATATCATGGCGACCTATATGTCCATAACTTGCAAGTTGTTGAAATTGTGGCTTTCGTAATTCTAATTGTTGAATAATTTCTTGTGGCTTTAAAGAAAAGTTTTCTAATATAGCCTGTAAAATTTTTTCTTCTGGAATAACATGGGTATTAAAAGTGTCAATCATTACCGAAACAGGATCTGCTTTACCAATTACATAAGCTAATTGAATTTCGCATTTTTTGGCCAATCCTGCGGCAACTACATTTTTTGCAATATATCTTGCCATATAAGCTGCACTTCTATCAACTTTAGTGCAATCTTTTCCGCTAAAAGCACCTCCACCATGACGAGCGCTACCCCCATAAGTATCTACAATAATTTTTCTTCCAGTCAATCCAACATCTCCTTTGGGTCCACCAATGACAAACTTACCCGTTGGATTAATTTCAACTTTGAAATCGGTATTCATATCAAAAGATTTTGCGACTTCAATCATAATTTTTTCTTTAATAAATTTTTTAAATTCTCTTTTTTTATAATTGGGATCGTGTTGTATCGACATACAAACTGTAACCAAACGTGGAGATAAAGGATGACTATAATCCACTGTAACTTGCGATTTCATATCAGGACGCGCCCATTTAAATTCTCCACTTTTTCTTAAAGCCGACGCCACACGAACCAATTTATGTGCCATAACAATCGGTAATGGCATATATCCTTTCGTTTCATCTGTCGCATAACCAAACATAATTCCTTGATCGCCAGCGCCTTGAGCATCAACGCCACGAGCAATATCTAAAGATTGATGTTTAACGTAAACATCAATTTTACAACTATCGGCATCAATGCCGTATTTTTTGTTGGTATAGCCGATATCACGAAGCACTTTTCGTGCAATCGCCCGATAATCAATTTGAGCTTTGGTCGTAATTTCCCCGCCAATAATTAAATGATTGGTCGTTACATAACATTCACAAGCCACACGACTATAGGGATCTTGTGCTAAACAAGCATCTAAAATAGCATCTGATATTTGATCACAGATTTTATCTGGATGTCCTTCCGATACCGATTCAGAGGTAAAAACTTTAGGATACTTCATAACTTTCACTCCTTAAATAAAAAAGCTCTCCAAGAGGAAAGCAAATTTTATTTATGCTTTCTCTTATTGCTCAAAGTAAAACTTTGCTGAGGATAAAGCACCTTCTTTAATAAAGGGTTGCTACCACGTCATCGATTCCTTCTATCTAGTGGTTCTTAATAAGAGCTTTATGCGTGAACAATTATAACGTATTTTTTGAATCTGAGTCAATCTTTTCTTTTTGCTTTGCTTCATATTCATTGCGAAATCTTAAAACTTGATTCATCTCTATTTTGGTAATCGCTTGTATAACATCCTCTTCAAGTCCTAACTCATATAAAGAATTCGCAATTTGAAGTTGTCGTTGTTCATATAATTCTTGTTCTTTGCTTTTTTTCATTTTATCACCTAGTTTTATTGTTTCCTAAAACCAGGTTTATAAACCATAATTATATTTTTTTTAACGCATTTGCTAATTGATCTGGACAAGAAGTGCTTTTAAATCCGCAACGAATATTTTCTAATCTTTTTATAACTTCTTCCACTGATTGTCCCTCAACTAATTTAGAAATTCCTTGCAAATTTCCGTTACATCCTCCAACAAAAGAAACGTTGTAAACTTTGCCGTTTTCAACGTCAAATTGAATTTCTCTTGAACAAGTTCCTGTAGTTTGATAGCAATAATGTTTCATAAAAAATCACTCCTAAACTTAATTTCATTATACACGAAAAATAATAAAAAGAAATTTTTAAATTTAATAATTTACAATTCGTTTTCATATAATGAACTAAAATGATTTAAGGAGCGTCGCCTATGCGATTTAAATTTTTAATTACAAGCATCTGCTTTTTTTTACTTTCTAGTTGTCACTCGAGCTCTACGTTGATGGCCTCGGGCACGATTGAGGCAAAAGTCTATCGCAATTATAAAACCTTAGAGCCTTATCAATGTCTCACTTTCGATGATGGCCCAGATAAAGTACAAACCCCAAAAGTTTTAGAATTATTAGAAAAATATCGAGTAAAAGCAACCTTTTTCGTCCTAGGCGAAGAAATCGAATATCAAAAAGATATTTTAAAAATGATTGTCGACGCCGGTCATGATATTGGCAATCATTTCTATACACACATCAATATTAAAAAAGCAACAGAAAAAGAAATTAAAAATGCAATAGAATCCAACAATGCTTTAATTGAAAAAGTTACAGGTTATCAACCTCAATTTGTTCGGCCCCCTTATGGCATTGTAACAGATGCATTGAAAAAAGTATGTGGGGAATTAAATATGAAAATCATTTTATGGAATAAAGATTCTAAAGATTGGGATAAAACACCCGATTCAGAAATTATAAAATATGTCTTAAACAAGCCTTCTAATGGTGATATTTTGTTATTTCATGATGGTAGTAAAACTTATACCAACACTTTGTCTGCTTTAGATGTCATTATTCCAACATTACAAAAAAAAGGGTTTGAATATGTTACCCTTTCGAAACTTTTTGCTGCTTAATGATTTCTTCTAATTGAGCATTTACAATCAAAGATATTTGATAATAAAAATCTTGTGTATTGGATTGATTATCATAATTCATTTCTTTTTGATAAAGCTTTCCATCATCAAATAAAATGACACAACGATCCATTAGAAAATAAATTTCAATATAAATGTCAATCTTTTGATATACAAACAAAGTATGATAGCGAACCGCTAATTCGTTTTTTTCATTCATTAATGGTTCGAAATATTGTTTTTCGATATGTTGTATGGAAAATTGTAAATTATGTTCCATATAATCTTTAAAAATAGCATCAATAAATTGTGTGGGATGACTTGTTCTTTGTGTCATGAGTTGTTGACACAACCTTTTACTATGTATCTTGTTAACAATCATTGGTATAAAAATGAAACAAGCCGCAATAAAAATACAAATTAAAGATAAAATATTATAAAGATTAAATCCGACTTGTCGATTCGATAAAACTGCCAAGATAATTCCTGCAATCATAAAAACAAACGTAAAAATAACACAAATCATGATGGAATAATGCTTCTTTTTATTCATATTCTAACCTCGTTTGACTTTATTATAGCATGATTTATCTTGGTTTTAAAAGGTAAATCTTTAACCAAAGGTTAAATCTATTTTTTATTTTGCAAAAAAACTAGCACTCCAATATTGACTTTGCTAATCAGAGTGCTTATAATGTACTTAGCAGTTTAAACAAAAGAGTGCTAAAAGGAGGATCTATTATGATTAAGCCATTAAATGATTATGTTTTATTAGAAGTTGAACCTACAGAAAAGAAAGTAGGAGATATTATTTTACCAACCAACGATAACAAGAAATCCCATGTGGCTAAAGTTGTCGCTATAGGCGAAGGAAAAGTCAAAGATGGTGTAAAAGAACCCATCTTAGTTCATGTAGGGGATAAAGTAATTTATAAAGAATATTCAGCTACGGATTACGAAGAAAATGATAAAAAATATCTTCTCATTCAAGCAGAAGATATCTTAGCTATTGTTGAATAGGGGGAATATATTATGGCAAAAGAAATTCGTTTTTCAAAAGATGCTCGAGATTCAATGCTTAGAGGTGTGGATAAACTAGCAAATACGGTTCGTTTAACCTTAGGTCCAAAAGGTCGCAATGTTGCTCTTGATAAAGGTTATGGCTCACCTTTAATTACAAATGATGGCGTCACCATTGCTCGCGAAATTGAATTAGAAGACAAATTTGAAAATATGGGAGCTAAATTAATTTATGAAGTAGCCAACAAAACTAATGATTTAGCAGGAGATGGAACAACAACCGCAACAGTACTCGCACAAGCAATGATTCATCGTGGATTAGAAGCCACTGAAAAAGGGGCAAATCCTGTTTTCTTAAGAGAAGGTATTGAAACAGCATCCAAAGCTGTTGCAAATTCGCTATTAAATAAATCACATAAAGTTGAATCGAATGCTGATATTGAATCCGTTGCTACCATTTCATCTTCATCTTCTGAAATTGGTAAAATTATTGCGCAAGCAATGGATAAAGTTGGCAAAGATGGTGTCATTACAGTAGATGAATCTAAAGGTTTTGATACTGAATTAGAAGTCGTACAAGGGCTACAATATAATAAAGGATATATTTCACCTTATATGGTTTCTGATCGCGAAAAAATGATAGCAGAAATGGAAGATGCCTATGTTTTAGTCACTGATAGTAAGATTACAAATATTCAAGATATCTTACCTGTATTACAATCCGTTGTAGAATCACACAAACCATTGTTAATGATTGCAGACGATTTAGAAAATGAAGTAACGTCTACCTTGATTGTTAATAAATTAAGAGGAACTTTCAATGTTGTTGCCACAAAAGCTCCTGAATTTGGCGATAATCAAAAGAATATTCTTGAAGATATTGCCATTATGACCGGTGCAAAATTTTATTCTAAAGATTTATCGATGGAATTAAAAGATTTAACCATTGAAGATTTAGGTAGAGTGAAAAAAGCTACGATTACCAAAGATTCAACAACTTTAATTGATGGCTTTGGTAAAAAAGAAGCTTTAGCTCACCGAATTGACGAATTAAAATCACAAGCAGAACACGCTACAAGCGATTATGATAAGAAAAAATATCTAGAAAGAATCGCAAAACTTTCTTCCGGTGTAGCTGTTGTTCGTGTAGGTGCACTTACTGAAAGTGAATTAAAAGAAAAGAAATTACGTATTGAAGATGCTTTAAATGCTACGAAAGCTGCTGTTAGTGAAGGTATTGTTGCAGGTGGTGGCTGTGCATTAATTGAAATTCAACGGAATCTCAAAAAATCTTTACATGCACAAAATCTTGATGTTCAAAAAGGAATCAATATTGTTCTAGAATCATTATCTGCTCCTTTAAAACAAATTGCAGAAAATTCAGGATTCGAAGCTGAAAGCATTGTTGAAAAACAAAAGAAAATGAAAGAAAACTTTGGCTTTGATGCAAAAGAAGGCGTTTGGGTCAATATGTTCGACAAAGGAATTGTAGATCCAACCAAAGTTGCTCGTAGCGCCATTTTAAACGCTGCTAGCATTTCCGCTTTATTTATTACGACAGAAGCTGGAGTTTGTGAAATTAAATCAAACAAAAATGATGAACCTGCAATGAATCCTGCAGATATGTATTAATCAAAATTTTTCAAAAAAGGCTGTGCAACAAACCTTCTTATCATAAGTTGGTGTTCACAGCCTTTTTCTTTTTTTAAATAAAAGCACGGGAAATACGTTTTCTTTTTATGTTATCTTTACATATGCATTTGGAATTATATTTTTACTTAAAAACATCTATCTATGTTAGATGTTTTTTTATCGTAAAAGTTCAAACCCATAATACACGTTAGGGTTCAAACTCTATATGACCCTAAACTATCACTTTACAAAAACAAAGCCTATTTTTATATTTCAAAAACTTTAAAATTATTAATTTGATAAATTCCCAAAAAATTCTATGGTCTACAAATTTAAAGAACTACCATGAAAGTGCTATAAAAAGAAAAAAATCGTTCTATTATTTTTGATAATAAAACGAAATTCTCTTTCATGGCGAAAGCGGTGGGATTCGAACCCACGTGTCCTTGCAGACAACTTGATTTCGAGTCAAGCTCGTTATAACCACTTCGATACGCTTTCAACTGACCATTTTATTATAATATATTTCAATATTCTTTCAACAGTTTTTTATGAAATCACCCATTTTATCGATAAAAAGACGTTACCCATCATTATTTAATATTGTTAATCTCAATTGAAAAAGCAACACAATGTTGCGATATGAAAGTGTTGCAAAATGAAACGAAAAAATAAGTGAAAAAATGAATGA
>CANQFQ010000007.1 GCA_947599835.1 uncultured Bacilli bacterium | reverse complement strand
TCACGAATCATTCCACTTAATGCCTCTAAATCTTTTTCAGCATTTTTTAATCCAATGATATTACCATTATCATCAATACCTATATAAATTGTTCCACCATTAGAATTAGCAAAAGCAACTACTTCTTTCTTTATATCTTTTGTGAGTTCAACTTTTAATTCAGTTTTTTGATCTTCCTTATACATTTTTATCACCAATTATATTAACAAAACAAAACAAATTATCAACGCATTCGACCACTTTTCGACCACTTTTCGACCATGGTTCATTTTAATATAAAAAATCGAACTAAAAAATTCGACTAAAATACAAATTGTAACGATAACTTTATTTATATTCGAAAAATTATACTCCAAAGATTGACTAAATCAACTAAATAGATTATATCATATGTTAAGTCTTTTCAATCAATTTTCTTAAAAATTTTTGACTTTCCAATTTAATAATAGGATAATAATTAGATAAAGAAGGGAAGTAGAGGTGTTAAAGATGGATTTAAACGATGCTAGTACATTTTCTTTAGCTTCAGGTAAGAATTTACATTATGTCGTTTTTCAAGTAACATTAAAAGAAAAATTTTTTGGAACAGGTTCAAGAAATTTAACAGACTTAGAAAATGTCATTAATAATCCAGCTCAAAAAGGTTATCGCTTGCATACAATTACGACATCCAATGGTGGTAGTAAAGGTTTGATGGGTGGCGATCGTATTCAAGCAACATTAGTTTTTGAAAAAATTTCTGATAAATAAAAAATGTTCAACGTGAAGTGTATGATAAAAGTAGACAAAAATAAAAAAGTCTACTTTTTTCTGTGGTAAAATTAAAATAAAATTATTTTATTAATACTTTCGGCAACTTCTTGGCAATAAAAAATCGAACTAAAAAGTTCGACAAATAATATCTTTTGGAGCAGATGACGGGAATCGAACCCGCATGGCAACCTTGGCAAGGTTGTGTTCTACCACTGAACTACATCTGCATTAATGTGCTATATAATACTAGCACATTACAATTTATTTTTCAATAAAAAATTTTTTATCATTGATAATTTCATCTAGTTGAAGTATATTTTCCATTAAACATCTTGGTAAATGGAAAGGTCCTTTAAAAATATTTCCTTTTAAGGTATTAGAAACACTGCCATCACGATGCAAATAGCCATACCATTCACCATTTTTCATATCTTTGAAATGACCAAAAGCATAATCGTGAATCATTCGATATTTTTCTAAATATTCTTGTTTCTTAGTTAATTTATATGCCATTAGAAAAGAAATTAACATTTCATTATGAGGCCACCATAATTTCATATCCCATTCAAGTTGTTCACAAGGTTTATTTTCAACATCAACAAAATACATTAAACCACCATATTGTTTATCCCAACCTAAATCAAACGACCAATTTAGAATATTTAATGCTTGATTTAAAAGTTCTTTATCGTTACGATAAACAGCTTCAGACATTAAAAACCAAGAAGCTTCAATTGAATGACCAGGGTTTACCAAACGTCCTCTAGGACCACTTACACGTTCTCCATTAGGACCAACATTTTCGAATAAAGCTTTTGCTTCTGGATGTAAATGATCTTTTAAAATTTCTTTTAAGAAAATATCAATATTTTGATTATATTCATCTTTTCTTTCAACATCGATTTCTCTCATAATTTGTGAAGTTACAAGTAAAATCATAGGTGTTGCTAACCCTTTACAATTTACCGCTTCAACATTAAATTTACTAGGATTTAACGAAGGATTATGGAACATTTTGATAATAGAAGCGTAAGTGTCTCTAGCCAACTTTAAACATTCTTTATCGTTAGTAGCTCTATATAATTCTGCACTGCCCACAACAGCAAAAGTTTCACTAAAATAATATCTTCTTTTTTGAATACCAATGCCATCATCTGTTACCGTAAAAAACATTCTTCCATCTTTATCATAGCAATATGTTTTGATAAATTTAAAAGCATCTTTGGCAATTTCTAACCATTTAGGGTTCTTTTCAATTTTATTATAAGCTCTTGAAAAAATATAAAGACCTCTTCCTTGAGCCCACACAGATTTATCTGTAGAAAATACTTTTCCATCTTCTTCTAAACATACATAAAAACCACCATGTTTTCGATCATAACCATGGTTATACCAAAAGGATAAAGTTTCTTGTAATTCTTTTTTATAAAATTGTTGTAATTCTTCAAAATATTGTTTATTCATAATTTACATCTACCTTTCGTTTAATATTTTATACCTAATGAATTGTAATAACAATCAATAAATCAGTGAATTTTCATATCCATAGGCTATTAGAATTTGATTGAGTTGATGAATATCATATATTTTATTTTCGATAGCATAACGAATAATCAAAGCATATTTTGATGAAGAGGGTAAAGTATAACCAGCTTTTTTTAATAAATATTTACATTCGTGATTGTTTGCATGAAGACAAAATACAATTTTGATACAAACACTTAAAGATGGATTTGATTTCTCACTTATAATAGAAGACCATAATTGTCTTGAAATATGTGCTTTATTATAGAAAGTAGAAGCTTTTGTAAAACCATATTTATCCATTAATTGATAAAGATATGAAACAAACGAAATTCCTTTTTCTTTATTTTTTGTATGCATTTGAATATATTCATCAATTTGATGTTTATCCACAATCTCACCTTCTTTAATTTCATTTTATCAAATTTTTTTAATTTAAAAATGTCAAATTCTATTTTACCAAATTAAAATAAAAAAACTTTATTATAAAATTGTAAGAAAGAAGGGAACACAAATGACCACTTTAAAAGAGATTAATCATTATTTATCATCGATTCATTTTGATCATCAGTCATTAAAAGAAAAACTGCCTTTATCTGTTTATTTATCTTTATTAATTGCAATCTATGCGCATCGTAATCAAAAAAGAGTTAATGGAGAACATTATATTTTTCATCCTTATCGTTGCTTAATGTCTTATCGTAAAATGATAGGATTGAATGAAAATAATTTTAAACAATTTAATTCTCAACTTGTAATTCATCATCATTTACCTTACGATGGTGTTCAAGAATCTTGTCTATTACATGATGTTTTAGAAGATACAAATATAACTTTAAATGATTTAAAACAAATCTTTAAACAATTCCAATTGGATGATTATTTTCAATCTTATATCGAACAACCTCTTTTACTGATTACCCATGACAAAACTATGCCTTATTATGATTATATTCAAATTTGTATGAAAAATCCTATTTCGGCAATTGCAAAATTTTTTGATTTAGAAGATAATTTAACTTTGTCTACTTTAAATCATTTTCATAAAAAAAATTATTTTAGAGCACAAAATTATTTAACATATGCATATACGATAAATGCTAAATTTCACTTTATAGAAAATGCAAAAAGAATTTCTTTATAAAAAAAATGAATTTCAATGAAAATTCATTTTTTTATTATTTTAATTATAAGTTCTAACAGGTAAAATTAATTGAATTAAATTGCTGTTTGTTTTTGATTTAATAATAATTGGCTTCATATCTCCAGTAAAATGTAAAGAAATTTCTTCGCTATTCAAAGCTCTAGCAGCTTCAGTTAAATAATGGCCACTAAAAGAAATAATTAAAGGATTTCCTTCATATCCATAATCTTCTGCACTAATTTTTTCAATTGCAGAACCCGCTTCACTATTTTTTGAAGAAATGAAAACTTCATCTTCTTTCATATTCAATTTAACTATATCATTTCGTTCATTTAATAAAATAGAAACTCTATCAACAGAATTTATTAAACTAGAATTATTGATAGTTAAAATTTGATCAAATTGTTCTGGAATTAGTCTTGATGTATCAGGATAAGTTCCATTAATTAAACGAGTAATGATGGTGCAATCACCTAAATCAAATGTGGCTTTCTTATCTGTAATATAAATATGAACTAATGATCCTAATTCAATAATCCTATTAATTTCATCTAACGAAACTTTAGCAATCGTTACTCTAAATGATTCTGCATAATCAGTATCCACAATTTTTTTAGATAAACGATAAGTATCTGTTGCTACAAATTCTAATTTATTATTTGAACAAGAAATATTTAATCCAGTAAGAATAGGTCTAGATTCTTTGTCACTACAAGCAAATAAAGTTTGATCTAATACTGTTTTTAATTCTAAAGCATCCATACTCAAAGGTTGGCCAATAAATGTAAAATCAAAACTAGGATAATCTGTAGAAGGAATTGTGTTGATATTAAAAATTGAATTTTCGGATTTTATTTTAGCTGTATTATCTGTAACCATAATTTCTACAACATCAGAATCGATCTTTTTAATAATATCACAGATAATTTTTTCATTAATAACTGCACTACCTGTTTCTTCAATTTCAAAAACTTGTTCGTCTTGAATTCCTTTTTTTATGATACAACGAATCGATAGGTCGTTATTGCTACCAATTAATTCTAATTGATCATCTTGGAGTGTAAATTTAATACCTGTTAAAGCAAGATAAGGATTTTTAGAATTTACTGCTCTTTGAACTTTATTTAAGTTTGCTAATAATACTTGCCGATTAATTTTAAATTTCATTTGAATAGCACCTTCCCCTTTAAATATTTTATTTTTATTTTTTTTATTTTTATTAACAATAATAATAAGTCTAGTGGATTTGTTGATAACTTAATTATTACCGTTTATATATATTATAATATATATAATTTTATAAGTCTACAATAAAATGATAGTGCATAATTTGTTTAAATTTGTTATTTGGTTGTTAATAACTTTTTAATTTTGTTAATAGTTAATTTATAAGTTTCATCATTTTTATATAATTGTTCTATTTTTAAACAAGCATTCATTATTGTTGTATGATCCCGATTTCCAAATTCATTTCCGATATCTTCAAAAGTCATATTTAATAAAGTACGGCATAAATAAATTGCAATATGTCTTGGAATAGTTAATACGTTGGTTCTACTTTTTGAATCTAATTGAGCTACTGTGATGGAATAATATTCAGCAACAACGTTTTTAATTTGAAGTGCTGTTAAAGAAGATAAATTTCCTTTAGGCGGGGTAATCGATTTGAAAGCGTCCATAGCCAAATTGATATCAATTCGATCTCCACTATTAAATGTTGTAGCATAGAAAAATAATCGTGTTAAAGAACCTTCTAATTGTCTTACATCACTAGAAAAATTACTTGCTAAGTAATGGAGGACTTCATCATCAATATTATTAATATCTAAATTTTTAGCTTCAATTTTTCTTTTTAAAATCGCATAAGCTGTTTCATATTCGGGAGCATCCATTCCTACAGTTAATCCAGAAGCGAACCGACTTACAAGACGAGATTCAAGTCCACGCAAATCATTAGGATAACGATCTGAAGTGAGAACAATTTGTTTTTTCTCATTAAATAAATTATTGAAAATATGAAAAAATACTTCTCCAGTTTTATCTTTTCCAGCTAAAAATTGAACATCATCTAATAATAAAACATCAATGCTTCTAAATTTTGTTTTGAGTGAATCAATATCTTTATTTTGATTAGAACGCATGAATTCATCGACAAAATCATTGGCAGTGATATAATAAATATTCATTGATTTATGATGATATTCTTTACAATAATTTCCGATTGCATGTAATAAATGAGTTTTACCAATACCACTTTTTCCGTAGATAAATAAAGGATTATAAAATTTACCAGGTTCCATAGCTGCTGCTAAAGAAGCTTGATAGCATTCTCTATTGCAAGGTCCCACAACAAAATTTTCAAATAAAAATTGAGGATTTAAATTGGAATTTAAAGTAGAAATTACCGATTCTGTATTAGGGTTTAAAGTGCTTTTTTCGGAAGCCTCTTTGACTACTAAATAAAAATCAGTTTCAGTGATTTCTTTTAAATAATCGTTAATTGTTTGACCAAATTGACCTAATAAAACTTCTTTTACAAATCTTGAGGGAGCTTCAATAACGAATTGTTGATCCTCTACATATAATGGAACTACTGGTAAAAAGAAAGTTGTAAACGCATTTGCATCGTATTTTTGTTGCGCTTTATTAAGAATTTCGTTCCATATTTTTGTTATGGTTGAATTCTGAATAATTTCCATTTTATATTCCTCTTTTCTCATTTTTTTATCAATCGATTATTATCATAGCATATATTTGTGGAAAAGTAACTATAAATTAATAAAAAAATAAGTTTTCCACAAAAAATGACAAAATTATATATAATATAAAACGAATTATCCACATTTTTTATTTGTGGATAACTTGTTTATAAAAATAAATAACGTGAATAAGTGGATAATATAAAAAAATTTTTCCACAACCAAAAAAATATTTTTCTAATGATATGTAGATGAGTTCTTCATCAAAAGTGGTTTTCCACAAAAATATCCACATTATATATATTTTTTATATAAAATATATTAATTGACTTATTGACCAATTAGCGATATAATCTTAAATGCATAATGAAAAACGGAGGTGTATTAGGTTATGAAAAGAACATATCAACCAAGTAAAAGAAAACATCAAAATGTACATGGATTTAGAGCTCGTATGGCTACTCCAAACGGAAGAAAAGTTATTGCGAGAAGAAGACGTAAAAATCGCCAAGTTCTTTCTGCTTAAAATTTTAGCCACTAGTTAATTGCTAGTGGTTTTTTCGATTTATTAAGAGGTGTTTTTGTGAAAAAGCAATTTAGTTTAAAAAGAAATGAAGAAATATCTAGAATTGTTCACAATCAAAAGTTTGTAAGTAATAAAATTTTTTGTATTTATTTTGACCCAAATAATGAATTGTTTTCTAGAGTTTGTATTTCTGTAAGTAAGAAATTAGGTATTGCTGTAAAACGAAATCGAATTAAAAGACAAGTACGTGAAATGATACAAAAAATATTTAATTTTGATATTCGAATGGATTATGTTGTGGTTGTTAGACAAAAATATTTAGAATATACTTTTCAAGAAAATTTGAAACATCTTGAAACGTGTTATTTAAAAATAAGATAGGAGAAAAAATATGAAAAACCGTTGGATAAAAACATTAGGGATAATATTTGCCTTTATATTTTTATTTATAGGAACAGGTTGTTCTAATAATATTTACGATGGTGATTTTTGTGGTAATGCCAAAAAATCATCTACTGAATATGGTAAAATTAGAGCTACTTACATTGCAGATGCATTAGCGGATGAAAATGATGATGAAGATAAGTTTTTAATTGTCGAACAAGAGGATAGTAAAACATTAGTATTGAATCAAAATAATGCTCAAGCCACTTATTTATTTGTCCATTTTGCTGATTATTATAAAACAAATGAAGCAGGTGTTAATGAACAATTAGTAGCAAATTATGTAGCAACAAGTAATAATGTCGTTTTATTATCATATCTTCCAGAAGCTGAAAATAAATTTATATTTGAAGGCGATGCCAATAATGTACAAGCGGCAAATGCAAAAATGGATAATATTCAAAATTTAGCCTTACGTTATGCAGATTGGATTGAACACCCATCTTATGATGAAAAAACTTGTGATGGCATCGTTCAAAAAAGATTATCATCTTATTCAAAAGCTTGTTTTGTTGTAGGTAAAGATGGTTTACCTGATCCAGGAGGATCTGGAGTAAATCTTGCTCATAAAACATGGAAAGATGCATTTAAAGTCAGTTTCTTTACAGGTCTACTTGTATTTCCAATTGCTTGGTTATTGAATAGTTTTGTAAATTGGTTTGGTGGCAGTGGTGTCGCTCAAGTTTTAGCGATTTTATTGGTTACTTTAATTATTAAAATTGTAGTTATGTTAATCACTTTTAAAGGAACAATGAGTACGCAAAAAATGCAAGATATTCAACCAGAAATTGCACGTATTCAAGCAAAATATGTGAATAATAATTCTACCGATGCAAAACAAAGAATGAGTATGGAAATGATGAATGTCTATAAAAAATATAATATTAAGCCTTTTGCTCCATTTTTATCCTTGATTATTACTTTTCCAATTTTTATTGGAATGTATCGTGCTGTAAGTCAAACAGCCGTTTTAAGAACAGGTAATTTTTTAGGAGTTGTTTTAGGTACGACTATTTCTCAAAATATTTTTGGTCATTTTAAAGTAGGTGCTTTAGTCATTTTCTTATTTATGGCAGCTTCTCAAATTTTATCTATGAAAATGCCAAATATTTTAAATCGAAAACGAATGACATATGAAGCTAAAAAAGCACAAAAACAAACAAGTATGATGACGAATATTTTTATGATTATGATATTAGTTATGGGCTTTATGATGCCAGCAACAATGTCCATTTATTGGATTGCGAGTGCTTTAGTTCAAGTTTTACAAAGCATCATTATGCACCATATTAATAACGCATCAAAAGGAAAAGGAAAATATAAATTAAAGAAAAAAGAAACACATTATACTATTCCTCAAGGTGTAAAAACAGATAGTAATGCAAAATAAAAGTGGAGGGAGTAGATGTTATGAAGTATTTTACTGGTAAAAATGTGGAAGAAGCTTTAGAAAAAGCAAGTCAAGAATTAAATAGTCCAATTGAAAACATTACTTATGAAGTAGTGGAAGAAAGTAGTTCATTTCTTGGTTTAAAGAAAAAAGTACAAATTTCAGCCTATACCGAAGCCATGGTTGTGGAATATGTATTGAACTATATTCGCGAAATCATCGAAGAAACAGGTTTAGAAATTAAAGAAATAAAACCAAGATTAGAAGATGGATTTATTCGAATTCAACTAGATAGTAGTCATAATTCAATACTCATTGGTAAAAATGGTAGAACCATGCAAGCATTAAATCAATTAGTACGTAGTGCAGCAAATATGGAATTTAAAAAGAGAGTTCGCGTTTTAATAGATATTAATGGCTACAAAGAAGATAAATATAAGAAATTAGAAGCTATTGCTAAACGAGAAGCAACGAAAGTCTTTAAGACAAAAATTACAGCTGTTTTAGATCCAATGACAGCTGATGAACGGCGTGTCATTCATAATGTCATCGCTAATTCTAATTTTAAAAATGTTAAAACCGTTAGTGAAGGTGAAGGAAACAAGCGTCACATCACCATCGTGTATGTTAATGAATAATGTGACTAGTTCACATTATTTTTTTTAAAAAAGGTGAAAGGAGAAAAAAATTAATTCAGTATCATTGATTACGAAATTAATGAAAGGGAAAATGATGAAAATACATAAAGAAAATGTAAAACGCTATTTCAAAGATAAAAACACCATAACAGCCTTAGTTTTGTTATTTTGTTTTTTATGTGTTTTTATCGTTTCTTTAACACATTTTGCAACCTCCATTAAGGGTGTTGTGGAACTTTTTTCACATAAAAAGATTGAACAAGTTTATACCAACAATTATTCTGTGATATATGCTGTAGATGAAGATAATACGTTATATTATAGTTACAACAAATTAAGTATGGGCCATTTGAATGCATATGAAGGAATCGAACCTTTAGAAAATGAATATGGAGATGCCACATCACATTATTATAATTTCATTAGTATCAGCTATAAGTTTAATCATGACATTGTAAAAGTGGATGGTTTTAGAGATGGTACACTAGCTATAGATGGATATACTTTAGTATTAACGGATCATCAAGAATTATATGTTTTATATGCAGCCATTCAACAAGGATCCCCATGGTTAAAAATTGCTGATAATATCATTGATTTTGATGTTGGATATCAAAATTTTACAGTAATTAATAATGAACATCGTGTTTATGAATATATTCACAAAGATGCTTTTTTTTACCAAATAGAAATAGGACAAGAAAACATCACTAAAGTGGCGACACAAGGACATCAAA
The DNA here is from genome assembly GCA_947599835.1 of uncultured Bacilli bacterium. GTDB lineage: Bacteria > Bacillota_I > Bacilli_A > RFN20 > CAG-631 > Caccosoma. The sequence goes on along the minus strand of CANQFQ010000007.1, from coordinate 70,767 downwards.
GAAAAGATCAAAGTTATATTTATAGTTCTTATTATGTGAATAATGAACAACAAATTATCAAAAATCAAATAGAAATCGATTATGATAAGATACAAACTTTACCTTATGAAGAAACACAAGTTGCAGCTGTAAGAAAAATTACGCTTGATCTAGAACAGGTTCAAACACAAAAAATCAATTGCCCGGCCACCACAATTAAACAAATTTTAGCAATAGAAAATGCAACTTTTGTTTTAGATGATAAGCAAAAGATTTATGCAATAGGAAACAATTATATTAATGATGATTTTGTTGAAGAAGATGTAGGAATTTTTGGAAATGATGTTCGCCAATATGACGAATTTACTCCTATTGCACAAGACATAAATCATGTGGTTAAAATAACTACGGGCGGACCTTTTTGTTTAATTATAAAAACAACTCATGGTTTTTATTATAGTGGAAATATTGGCTTTGAACATACGACACAATTTAAAAAAATAACAAATTATGGCACATTCGATGAAATTTTTCCTGGATTATATTCAACAATTGTATTAAAAAAAGGAATAGTGTATTATATTAATTATGAGAATCATAATTCTTTAATTAGAATGTATGAAAATTATTTTGTTAAATATATTGTTCGGTATGTTAGTTTATTTTTAGTGATTATGACACTATTTTATCTTGTTGTTTATTTTAAAGAAGAAAATGATAGGTATAATCGCTATTTTAAAAGGAGATATGAAGAAAATGAATCCCAAAAAAATCACTAGTTCACTGATGTCACTTCCATTAATTTTTACTATGACGGCGTGTTTTTTAACAGAGAGCCCTAAAAAATTTGAAAATATGGGAATTACGATTACTTTAGATAATACTTTTGTTCAAACGAGTCAAGAAGGTACATATTTGTTTTATAGAAGTTATAAAAATCAAGGAATGAATGTCATCTTTTATTATTTTGAAGAAGACAAATTGACTCCTGAAGAAATCATTACAGAAACGCATAAAACCATTGATATGTATACTTTAGAAGATCAAAAAATAGCAGAAAATGCCCTTCCACCGAAAAAAAATAATATTGAATTAATTCCTTATAGTTATTTTGAATTTTATTATTTAGAAACAGTGAGTGGAACAGATGTCAAAGTATATACTTTAATTTCACAATTGGATACCATCAATGATATTATTTTAGAAATTAATCTTGTTTTTAATGAAACAAACAAAACTTATTATTCAAAAACTGTTTTTGAATGGATTAATTCAATTAAAATCGATGATAATTATTTTCTTAAGCAAAGCTCTTAAGTTCTCAAACTTATGAGTTTTTTTATGTTCAATACTTGAAAATAAAATGACAATATACTAATATTGAAGTGTGAAAAAAGGAGAATCATATTTATGAATAAAAAATTAAGAGTTGGTATTATTGGCTGTGGAAATATTTCACATAGTCATACACAAGCTTATAAAAATAATCCTAATGTTGAAGTTGTCGCTTGTTGTGACATCAACGAACAAAGAGCAAAAGATTATGCCAAAAATTATGGTATTCCGAATGCTTTTGGCAACGTTGATGAAATGTTAAAAATGAAAGATTTAGATGCGGTGAGTGTTTGTGTTTGGAATAATGGACACAATCCCGAAACATTAAAAGCATTACGTGCTAAAAAGCATGTATTATGTGAAAAACCTTTAGCAATGAATACTGAACAAGCTTTAGAAATGCAACGGGTTGCTAAAGAAAATAATCGTTTGTTAATGGTTGGTTTTGTAAAACGTTTTGCTGGCACAACAGCAACTTTTAAAGATTTTGATGATAAAGGCACTTTTGGTAATCTATATCTTGTAAAAGCTAAATACTTAAGAAGAAATGGTAATCCAGGCGGTTGGTTTGCTGATAAGAAACGTTCTGGAGGAGGTCCATTGATTGATTTAGGTGTTCATGTAATCGATCTATCTCGTTATTTACTAGGAAAACCAAAAGCCGTTTCGGTATATGGTGCAACTTTTGAAAAATTAGGTATGAAAAAAGAAATTAAAGGAGTGAGCCATTGGCATCCAATGGATTATTCTGAAAAAGATCAATGCACAGTAGAAGATGCTGTGATTGCGATGATTCGTTTTGATGATGGTAGTGTTTTAGAAGTTGAAGCTAGTTTTACTTTAAATATTAAAGAAGGTCAAACCTCTTTAGAAGTTTTTGGCGATAAAGGCGGTGCTTTAGTTGAACCTAAGTTAGAAATCTTTAAAGACGAAAATGATTATATGGTGAATATTACACCAGTCATTGAAGATTCTGGAAACGTATTTGGTAATATGTTCCAAAATGAAATTAATCACTTTGTAGATTGTGTCTTAAATAATAAAGAATGTTTATGTCCTGTTGAAGATGGTGTTGAATTAATGAGAATTCTTGATGCCATTTATGAATCTGCAAAAACAGGTCATGAAGTCATCATACAACGTTAAGGGAGGATAAAATATGAACGTTAGTGTTTCCTTGTGGTCCTATGTTTCTTTAATCAATAAAGAAATGAGCGTTTGTGAAGTCATTCAACATATGCACCAACATGGTATAAAATATGTTGAATTGTTAGACACTTTTTTAAAAACCGATGAAGATCGTTTAAAAGCCAAAAAGATGATTGATCAACTTGGTATGCAAGTTGCTTCATACTCCATTAGCAATAATTTTGTTTGTGATGAAAACACACGGAAAGCACAAGTAGAAATGGTAAAACAAGCATGTCAATATGCTAAAATGTTTAATACAAAGACAATTCGTGTTTTTTGTGGTGATGTTTGCGAAGGTTATGATTTTGATAAAGCATTTGATTTAATTGTTAAAAGCTTTAAAGAATGTGTGAAGGTTGCAGAAAAAGAAGATATTTATTATTGCTTAGAAAATCATGGTCAATTAGCAGGAAAGAGTAAACAAATTGAAGCAGTGATTAAAGCTGTGGGTTCTAAGCACTTAAAAGCGACGACAGATACAGGTAATTTTATGTTAGTTGGAGAAAATCCATTAGAAGCTGTTCGTTATTTAAAAGATTATGTAGGATTGGTTCATTTTAAAGATTTTGCTCTTGTTCGTAAAGAAGAAGCACAATACATTGGTAATCAAGGAACGATTTTTGCTAAAGGAACGATTATTGGCGAAGGACAAACTCCTTTAAAAGAAATTGTTGAATTTCTCGATAGTATTGATTATGCTGGTTGTATTTCTATAGAATACGAAGGCGTAATTCGTTTAGATTACATTGAAAAAAGTATTAAAAACACTTTAGCTTTCGTAAACGAATAGGAGGTAGTAAAATGCAACTAAAAAAAGATGATGTCATTGTTTTTTTTGGAGATAGTGTAACGGATACTTGTCGTTTTGTGGATCCGGTACGATACGGTTATGGTTCAGGATATGCTTTAATGGTGGATGCACATATCAACACCAATTTTAAAGATTTAAATATTCAAATGTATAATAAAGGAATTAGCGGCAATCGAACGAAAGATTTAGTTGAAAGAGTGAATAATGATGTGATTGCTTTGCAACCTAATTTTGTTTTTATCTTAATTGGTGTGAATGATGCTTGGCGTAGATTTGATACGAATGATCCAACATCTGTAGAACAATTCGTAAAAAATTATAGAACTTTTTTGGATGCTATAAAGAAAGAAGTACCTAAGGCACAAATTGTGTTATTGACGCCATTTATACTTCCATCAACGGATTGGGTATTACAATTAAAAGATGATTTAAACGAAAAAATTGAAGCTATTCTAAAACTTGCTGATATGTATCAATTACCGCTTATTCCATTACATGAAATTTTACCTGAGTATGGAAAGAAAATAACACCAAACATGATATCTGCAGATGGTGTTCATCCAACGTTAGTGGGACATGCCATTATTGCTGATTTAATCGTAAAATATTTATTAAAATAAAAAAATAGTAAGTAAAAATTTAATAAAAAAGATTAGAACTTTTAAATTTTCTAATCTTTTTTGTTTGTATAAAATCAATGTATTTTATTTTCTTTTATTAATATTAGATTCTTTTTCAATATAAATCGGTCTATGTTTTACTTCGGCATATGTTTTTGCTAAATATTGGCTAATAATACCTAAGCAAATAAATAAAAGACCAAAAAGAAAGACAAGGATAATTGATAAATAAGGCCAACCATTGGCAAAAACAATGTGTTGGGGAATAACAGCTAAAATAATTGCAGTGATTGACATAAGAAAAGAAAGAATGACAAAACTAATTCCTAATTTAGTAATCATTTTTAATGGTGAGGATGAAAAAGCTATAATACCATCAATAGAATATCTTAATAATTTTTTAAAATTCCATTTTGTTTCACCGGCTACACGTTGAACATTTTGATATTCTAGCCATTTTGTTTTAAAACCGACCCAACTAAAAATTCCTTTAGAAAAACGATTATATTCTTCAACAGATAAAATAGCTTCCACCATTTGACGTGTCATCAGTCGATAATCTCTGGCACCATCGACAATTTCGGTTTCTGACATTTTATTAATAATTTTATAAAATTGACGGGCAAAGAAAGAACGAATTTTAGGCTCTCCTTTTCGGGTAATTCTTCGAATCCCCACACAATCATATCCTTCAAAAACAATACCATGATACATATCTAATAATTTTTCGGGTGGATCTTGTAGATCGACATCCATTAGGGCAACATAATCTCCTTTTGCATTGGAAAGTCCAGCATACATGGCGCTTTCTTTACCAAAATTACGACTGAAAATAATGTATTTTACATGTGGATCTTCTAAGGCAATTTGCTTAATAATTATAGATGTTTTATCTTTAGAACCATCATCAACAAAAATGATTTCATAATCAATTCCTATTTGTTTTAATACCGGAATAACGGCAGCATAATAAGCAGGAATAGCCTCTTCTTCATTATAACATGGGACTGCAATAGATATTAGTTTCATAAGAGCACCTCTTTAATGTATTTTAATAAATTTACAAGGAGAATTCAATATAAATTAATAGGTAAAAGAATTGTCAAAAAGATAAAATTAATGCTAAAATAAATTTGAAAAATTTGTGTTTAGGAGATGATTCCATGGATCAAGAAATTCAAGATTTAATATCATTAGAAACAAAACGCCAAAATGAAGGAATTGAATTAATTGCTTCAGAAAATTATACTAGTAAAGAAATACGCGAAGCTTGTGGCTCAATACTAACGAATAAATATGCGGAAGGTTATCCTCATAAAAGATATTATGGAGGATGTCAAAATGTAGATGCCATTGAATTATTAGCAATTCAAAGAGTTTGTCAGTTATTTAATGCTAAATTTGCAAATGTTCAACCGCATAGTGGTTCACAAGCAAACGCTGCAGCATACCACGCTTTATTACCGAAGGGTGGAAAAATTTTAAGCCTTGTTTTAAATGATGGTGGGCATTTAACCCATGGAAGCCCCGTGAGTTTTTCTTCTCATTTATATCAATTTATTCATTATCCTTTGAATTCTATGGGAAAATTAGATTATGATGAAATACTAAAAATAGCGCAACAAGAAAAACCAGATTTAATTTTGGCGGGCTATAGTGCCTATCCTTATGCTATAGATTTTGCACAATTTAAAAATATTTGTAATGTCATAGGTTGTTATTTTATGGTAGACATGGCACATATTGCCGGATTAGTAGCCGCTAAGAAGCATCAAAATCCTGTTTTATATGCAGATATTGTAACATCCACAACACACAAAACATTAAGAGGACCGCGCGGTGGTATTATTTTAACAAATAACGAGAATTTAATTAAGAAAATAAATAGCGCTGTTTTTCCTTATTATCAAGGAGGACCATTAGAACACATCATTGCTGCTAAGGCCATTTGCTTTAAAGAAGCAAGTAGCGCAGAATTTGTAAAATATATTGATTGTGTCATTAAAAACACAAAAGCTTGCCGTGATGAATTGTTTAAAATGCATGCTGTAGTTAGCGATACAGATAATCACTTATTTTTATTAAATACGTTAGATAGTTATCAATTAACAGGATTGCAAGCACAAATGTTATTAGAAGAAGCAGGAATTACAACGAATAAAAATATGATTCCTAATGATACTTTGACACCTAAAGAAACAAGCGGCTTACGCATTGGTTTTGCGGCAATAACGACCAGAGGGTGTACGCAAGAAGAAGCAAAAAAGATCGCATATTTAATTCATCGTATTTTAAGCAAGGAAATGACGAGCAAAGAGGCTAAAAAACAAGTGCTTGCTTTGACCAAAAATTGGAAAAAAATAGAAGAATTATAGAAAGTTTTTGCTTTTTTTGAAAAAATATTTTATATTATGATTGAAAACGACAACATTATATAGTGTAAAGAAAAAATAATAAAAACGTTACGATTATAAAGTCTTATTTAAGGAGAAATGCTATGATTTATAAAATATCACTACCCGTGGATAAAATATTCATTTTTATTGCTTTTGTTGCAGTTTTGTTTATTCTTTTAAAATTTTTAAAAGTGAGTTTAAAGTTAATTATTAAATTAGCCATTAATGCATTATTAGGAGGATTAATATTATTAATAGTAAATTATATTCCTCAAGTAAATGTTCCGGTTCAATGGTGGAGTCTTTTATTAACAGGCATTTTTGGTATTCCTGCAGCAGTTATTTTGATTGTAATTTATTTATTGAAAAAATAAAAAAAGTTTTAAAGTGAACTCAAATTGTTAGACAAAATAGTTGAACAAGGAGGGTTCATTTTTTTATGATTTCAAATTTGATTTCTAAAGATTTCATGAGATTTAAAAAGGACGGAAAAGATTTATTTATACATTCACAGTGATCAATGATAATAGGTTTATTTTCATTTATGGCGAGCAAAAACAAAATCATAAAGATGCGATGATCATGATGTGAATTTAAAGTCCTTCTAATTTTGTTAGGATTTCTCGGTAAAATTGTTAAAGTATCATTTTCATAAATAATTTTGGAATTTAATTTTTCAAATTCTTCAACCAGGGATTGAATTCGGTTAGATTCTTTATATTCTAATCTTTTTACATGTGTGAGCAAAAAAGGTTCTTGACTATATAAACCTAACGCACATAAAGCCAAAGATGTATCTATGCAATTTTCTATATCAAAAGAAGCACCTTTATAAGCGGAAGGATAGATGGTTAATTCATGTTCTTTTTGACTGGTTTTAATTCCTAGTTGATGTAAGAAATCTAAAAAAATGCGATCTCCTTGACAAGATTGAAAAGGAAAATCAACAAAAGTGATTGGATGATTCAATATTCCTAATAAAGATAAATAAGAGAATTGTGTTAAATCTCCTTCTACTTTAAAATAACGCGCTTCATAGTGTTGATTTTTAAAAATGAAAAACTTATTTTTATCGATCATTTCGATATTTATGCCAAATTGCTTTAATATAAAAATAGTAAGTAAAATATAGGGATAAGAACCTATAGGTTCAATAATGCTAAGCGTTGAATCTTGATCTAATAAAGGCAAAGCAAATAATAGACCACTCACAAATTGGGAACTTGTTTTTCCATCAATGATATAATTTCCTGCGGTTAAAGGACCATGAACACTTAAATAATTTTCGTGTTTAACAAACATTAAATTTAAGGTTTGAAAAAGTTCTTCATAAACATTTAAAGGCCTTGAAAAAAGGCTCTCTTTACCGACAAAAATAGTGTTTCTATCTAAAGTTGAAAAAATAGGTATTGTAAAACGCAAGGTCGAGCCACTTTCATTACAATGAATTTCATGAGGCGTATTAGGAAGGACACCATGGTTTCCAGTGATGGTTAATTGATGATTATCATAAGTCATTTGTGCTCCCATTTGTTTTGCAGCATCAATTGTTGCTTTGATATCCTCGCTTAATTCGATATTGGATAGGACACTTGTTCCGTTTGCTAATGCAGCACAAAGAATGGCCCTATGTGCAATGCTTTTAGATGGAGGCAAGGTGATTTTGGCATTTTTCTTTATTTTACTTGGATAAACTTTTATTTTCATAAGATTTCTTTTCCAACAGCTTGTGCTATTTTTTTACATTTTTGCATTAATTGATGAAAATGTTGGATATTTAAAGATTGTAACCCATCACTTTTAGCACACAAAGGCGTGTGGTGTACTTCTATCATGAGCCCATCGGCACCTGCAGCAATTGCGGCTAAAGACATGGATTCTACATATTGCCAATCTCCAACCGCATGGGATGGATCCACAAAAATAGGTAAATGCGTTAATTTTTTTAAAACAGGAATGGCACTTAAATCTAAAGTATAGCGCGTACTATTTTCGAAAGTTTTAATTCCTCGTTCACATAAAATAACATTGTTATTTCCACCTTTTAGCAAATATTCTGCTGAAAACAATAATTCTTCAATGGTACAACCCATACCTCTTTTTAATAAAATCGGCGTATTGATTTTACTTAAAGCTTTTAACAATTCGTAGTTTTGCATATTTCTGGCACCAACTTGAATAATATCGACATGATCGACAAATAAATCTAATTGACTGAGATCGGTGATTTCACTAATAATGGGTAATTTATATTCTTTTTTGCATTGTTCTAATAAAGTTAATCCTTCTTTTCCTAAGCCTTGAAAATCATAAGGAGAAGTTCTTGGCTTAAAAGCACCGGCACGCAAAATGTGAGCGCCAATGTTTTTGACTTGAACGGCAATGGTATTTAATTGCTCTTTATTTTCAATACTACAAGGACCCGCTATTATGGTGATATGTTTAGAGTCAATCGTATAATGATTTAACGGAATGATTGTATCCTCATTCTTGGTTTTACGTGACCATAAAAAAGGCTTGTCTAATAAAGGGGTCATATAAATCACGCCTTCAAACGAAAGCAAAATTTTTTCATCTAAAAGATTCTTTGTATCTTCAATGTCTAAAAGATACAATTCTTTTGTAGAATTAACTTTATATGGGATAGATAAATTGTTTAAATAATCCAATATTTTATTTAAATTTTGTTTTTCTTTAACGATGAGAGTCATGACTTACACCTCTTTTTATTAAATACTTTAAAGCATCTTTATAACTTTCAAACCCTTTACCATAAAAAGATGCCAAACAAACCGGCCGTACATAGTTTATTTTACGAAAATCTTCTCGTTGATCAATATTACTTAAATGGACTTCAATGACAGGAACTTGAATTGCTTTTATTGCATCGTATAAGCAAACACTCGTGTGTGTGAGACCGGCTGCATTTAAAATAATATAATCATATTTGTTATTCGCACGATGCAAAAACTCAATTAAAACGCCTTCAAAATTGCTTTGTATGATTTTTAATTTTATCTTTTCTTTTTTTGCCTCTTTTTTTAATTCAATCACTAAATCGCGATAAGTTTGTTTACCATAAATAGAAGGTTCGCGAGTTCCTAACATATCTAAATTAGGTCCGTTTAATACTAAGACTTTCATAAATTAATTCCTCAATTCTTTGAATTGCTTTTTTTATTGATAAATTATTATCAATAACGAGTTCACTATATTGATTATACAAATTTATTCGTGTTTCGTATAGTTTTTTTAACTCTTCATAATTTTTGGCTAAAGGTCGTTGATTATTCAAAGTTATTTTATCTATTCCACGTTGAATTAAGATGATGATTCCGTTATGTTTTAATAATGCAATGTTTTGAGCATCCAAAACAACCCCACCACCTGTGGCAATAATTTGATTGAATAAAACACTATATTTTTTGATGATCTCCGTTTCTTTTTTTCGAAAATAGGCCTCACCATAATTTTTAAAAATATCATTAATTGTCATATTTTCAAGTTTCTCAATTTCATCATCTGTTGAAATGTTTATTTTATTAAAATGATTTAATGCATTCGCAATGGTGGTTTTGCCAGAGCCTGGCATTCCAATCAAAACTATATTAATTAAAGAAAAATAGAGTTTTTGGTATGTTTCAATGATTTCTTGAGTTGTAAACTTTTTATCAAAAAAAAGTGCTTGAGCATAACAGGCCTGAGCAACGAGCATTAATAAACCGGTAGCGGTTTGAATTTTTCTTTTTTGAGCTTCTAAAATTAGAGAAGTTCTTAATGGATTATAAATAACATCAATGACCCAAGTTAAGTTGATAAAGGCATCTAAATCAACCAGAAAAAGATCTTCATGATCGATCATTCCGTTTGGAGTTGCATTGATAAGGATGTCAAGATTTTTCAAAGAATGTAATTTTTCATAGGAAATATAAGGCTTTTTTTTATCTCTAGAAACCAAATATACTTTTTTACATTTTAGAGTTTCCATTATTGTTTTAATGGTTTTTGCTGTTCCACCCGTTCCTAAAATTGCAACGATTTTATCTTTGACATTAATTTGATAATAGTTTAATAAAAACATAAATCCGTGATAATCAGTATTATATCCATATAGTCGATTGTTTTTATGAATAATCGTGTTTAAAGAACCTGTTTTTTGAACGATTGGAGATAGTTCATCAAGATAAGGCAGTGCGATTTCTTTATAGGGCATCGTGACGTTAATGCCAGAAAAATTTTTGGTTTCTAACAAGTGAATAAAAGAAGCTTCATTTAAAGAAAGACATTCATAAGTAATGTTGGATAAATGCTCATGAATCATTTTTGAAAAAGAATGAGCGACATTTTTTCCGATTAATCCGTAATTCATGCGAGCCACCCAGTTCCTTCTTGTTGAAGAAGTAAATCTAATAAAGCAATCGCAGTCATAGATTCAATCACAACAGCACATCTTGAAACAATCGCAGGATCATGATGTCCTTGAAGATTTATGGTTGTATTTTCTCCGGTAATCATATTGATGGTATTTTGCGGTTGTTTGATTGATGGCGTCGGTTTGATAATGGTAGAAAAAAGAATAGGCATACCATTACTAATTCCTCCATTGATTCCTCCATCGTGATTGGTTTTGGTCATCATCTGATGATTTTGAATCGTCCAAAGATCGTTGGCGGTTTTTCCTGTTTCATTGACATAATCAAATCCTAAGCCAAAACTAATTCCTTTAACGGCAGGAATCGCAAAAACGAAACGAGAAATTTGGCTTTCTACAGAATCAAAAACGGGTTCTCCAATAAAAAAAGGCATTGGATAAACCATAGTTTCAATGATTCCTCCGATAGAATCATTGTTTTTTGCGGTACTTAGAATGAGATTTTCCATTTTCTTTTTTGTTTTCATATTTAAAAGTGGAAAAGATTGTTGATTCAAGAATGTAATTTGCTTTATTAGTTGATTGGAATCAAAATCATCATCTTTGATATTTTGAATTTGCTTTATATGTGCTGCAATTTGAATTCCTTTTTTAATTAATAATTGTTTACAAATTGCACCCACAATCACATAGAGAACGGTTAAGCGTCCACTAAGATGTCCGCCTCCCCGATAATCATTTTGACCATGATATTTCATATATGCTGTGTAATCGGCATGAGAAGGGCGAACGATGCCGGGTTGATAATCATTGCTTTGATAATTTTTATTTTTTACTAAGATACATAAAGGAGCTCCTGTTGTCTTTTGATTAAAATAGCCACTAATAAATTCATATTCATCGTGTTCTATTCTATCTGTAGATAATTGAGATTGTGGGCGCCTACGTTGCAATTCTTTGTCAATAAAGTCGGTGTCAATACAAAATCCAACAGGTAAACCTTCTACAACAATTCCCATGGTAGGTTGATGAGATTCGCCAAATACAGAAAGCGTTAAATTATTTTTAAATGTGCTACTCATAATGATGACCTCCTAATGAATTTATAAAATCGTCGAGGGTTATTTTTATTAATTCACATTTTCCAATTTCTTTTATGATTGGTAAAACAATGTATTTACCGGAAATTTTTTTATCATTTTTAATAAAATTTAATACTTGCTTAGAGTCAATTTCTTTGTGCAAACGGAAATGAATTTTCTTATAAATACGACAAAGCTTTTGTTGAATATCTTTTTGTTTTGTTTCTAATAGCATTCCATAAGCAATAGCTTCTCCATGGAGAAGATGTTTGAAATGATAATAACTTTCAAGCGCATGACCAAGGGTGTGCCCATAATTTAAAATTTGCCTTATATTTCGGTCAAAAGGATCTTTTTTTACAATATCTATTTTATCTTTGATAGCTTTTTCAATGATGGAATCGATGTTTTGTATAATGTTTTTCTCAGCAATTAAATTAAATAAAGATGCATCATAAATTAACCCCATTTTAATAATTTCAAATAAGCCATTGTTAAATTGCCTTTTAGTTAAAGTATTTAATACGTTAGAATCAATAAAAATTTTATTTGGTACATAAAAACTGCCTATTGCATTTTTAATTTGTTGATAATCAATTGCCGTTTTTCCTCCAATGCAACAATCTACTTGTGCAAGTAAAGTTGTCGGAATAGCATAATATGAAATTCCTCTTTTAAAGATAGAAGCAACAAAACCAACAAGATCCAGAACAACGCCACCTCCTAAAGCAATAATCAAATCATCCCGATTCATTTCTTTTTGTAATAAAAAATCGAGAAGTTTTGTAACGGTTTTTGGCGATTTGTTTTTTTCTCCGTGTGGAAAAATATAATAAGAAGCGTTTTTTAAATTTTTTATTAGTGTTTCCATATAACTAAAAGGAACACCATCATCGCTGACAACGATAATTTGATGAAAAGATTTACAATATTTATATACCTCATTTAAGATATTTTTTTGAATATAATAAGAGCTTTTATGTTGAAATGTGTCGATAGATAAAACCATTTTATCACTCTTTTCCATGATTTCATCAATATTATATCATTTATGATTTTTTCTTTCATCTATTCTTTACTTTCTTTTAAAATAACTTTTATTTTCATATAAAACTTGGTATAATTTTATGTAAAGACATAGTCTTTACAAAGGAGAAAAACACATTATGAAAAAAGTGGCATCATTACTTGTTTTAACACTATTTTTAGTTGGATGTAATGGCGAAACGGCAGCAAGCGACTCTTCTTTTTCTTCAACGATTGATAGTTCTTTATCTTCAACTTCAAGTACAAGCAGTACTTCATCTGGGGTTGATGAATCTTCAAGTTCTTCTAGTTCTAGTAGTTCATCCGATACGAATGTTTCTGTAACGAGTGTGAATATTGATCAAACGGGACCTATTGAAGTTTCAATCCAAGAAAGTAGTTATACTTTAAGTGCAACGGTTTTACCATCAAATGCAACGAATAAAAAGGTGTCATGGTCATCTTCTAACATCGAAGTGGCAACAGTAAATATGGGTGTTGTCTATATTAAAACAATAGGCGAAACGACAATTTCGGTAAAGTCAAAAGAAAATGAACAAATTCAAGATAGTATCTTATTTAAGGTCGTTCCGGTTTCAGTTACATCAGTAAGTTTAAGTCAAACCAAAGTAACTTTAAAAACCGGATATACGGTTGAACTAAATGCAAGAGTAGAACCTTCTGATGCTAGCGATACCTCGATTTCATGGTCGAGCGATAATAGCGAAGTTGCTTCTGTTTCCAATGAAGGGCTTGTTACGGCAAAAAGAAGTGGAACAGCAAATATTATTGCGACGGCATCAAACAATCTTACGGCGACTTGTGCTGTTATAGTAGAGCAAGCGCATTTATCCTCATTACCTACTTCAGCAGCATTTGCTACAAGTACATGGACAAAGCAAAACAATAATTTTTTTTATGTAAATGACAGTTATAAAGATGTAGTTACCAATGTGGGTGATGGCGTTCAAATGCACACCTATACGTTACCAATGACTAGAGGTGTCACTTTAACATCTAGAGCTTTAATTGTGGATTTATCTAAAGCAAACATTGAAATTGGAACACCAAACAATACCTATAGCGCACAACCAGCCTATGTGGGTAAAGTTTTAAAGACGCAACTTCAATCTTACGAAGATGCAGCAACTAAAGGACAAAAAGTTTTGGCTGGAACGAACGCTGATTTCTTTGGTTGGAACACAACCACAAACGTTACTGCCGCAAACAACGCTTTTGTCAAAGATGGTGTTGTAATCAATGCTAAGCCGGCTTCTTTTGAAAGTTTAAAATCCAATATGATGATATTAGGTATTTCTTATAATAATGTTCCTATTATTACATATAGTATGAAAAGCGCAACCGATTATATTGAATTGAGAAATTTAATTGAAGTTTATGATGCAAAAGGTGTAGCTTATGTGACATCCGTAGCAATTGATTCTATTAATGATTCATTAATTGCTGATGCATATTTAGGTGCTAATAAGCCTAATAACATTCAAGTTTATACGGTTTCAGGAAAAACGATTAATAGTAAAACGGTTGCTATTTTAGAAAAAATTGATAAGTATGATAATGGTGTTGGAAACATTAATTTTCCTTTTGATGGTGTGATTAGAGAAATCAAAACTAATTATACTGGAACGCTAACATTACAAGATAATCAAGTAGCGATTGCATGTCCATATTACAATAATCTTGCTTATAGTTTTAAAGAAGGAAATGTTGTTCGTGTAGGTCGTGTAGATTGTGTTGGCAATGATGCTTTGGATAATATGAAAGTGATCATTGGTGGACGTCATGAGCTAGTGCGTGATTTCAAAGTCGTAAGTACAGTAACGCAAGAAACAACAAATCAAGCACAAGGATTAGCCGCCCGTACAGCTATTGGTATTTTAAATGATGGCCGACTCTTTATTTTTACAACATCAACCAATAATACCATGCAAATTAAAGAAGTGGCAGACTTTATGTTGTATCAAGGATGTAAATATGCTTTCAATCTTGACGGGGGGGGTTCGACAGGAATTGTTTATGATGATGGTTATAATGGAAGCGGAAATTTAGTTTTGATAGGAGGACTAAATAGTAGACCATTACCTAACACATTGATTGTAACAACGAAACCGCAATGAAAGAATTAAATGAACTTAGGAAACAAATTCAAGCTATTGATGAAGAAATTCTTCAATTGTTTGAAAGTAGAATGCAGTTAGTTGCTAAGATAAAGCAAATTAAAAAAAGTGAAAATCTATCGATAGAAAATAAGCAGATAGAAGCACAAAAAAAAGAAATTTTGGTATCAAAAATAAAAGATGCAAAATTAAAGGACTTATATAGTGAATTGTTAGATAAATATTTAGAACTCTCAAAAAAATACCAAAACAAATAAAAATACACCTCTTTCTTATAAAAAGTAAGAAAAGAGGTGTTTTTTTGTATAACGAGCTTGAGATGTAAAAACCCGATTGGATAGAAAATTCAACCGGGTTAAACGAACATTTAGTAACGCTTTTCTATGATAGATTTAGAATTTTTGATATAACATTCTTCTAAATATAGTTTTAATTAAAACTTAGAATAATCTTTCAATATTTGCTAAAATTTGTTCTTTTGTCTTGAAACCAACTTCTTTTTTTTGCATTTTCTTTTCTTTAATATAAACAACAGTAGGAATAGAAAAAATACTATACATACTAGCAAGTTCTTGTGCTTCATCCACATCCACTTTCACGAATTTTACATTTTCTGTTGAAGTGGCAACATTTTCAATAATCGGAGAAAGCATTTTACAAGGTCCACACCATTGGGCAAAGAAATCGATTACAACATTTTGATTTTCGTTGGTTAAAGCATCTAATTCTTCTTTCGTTTTTATTTGTTCCATAAGCATTTCCTTTCTATATTTTATTATAGCATTATCATAAGCATTTAAAATATTAATTGTTCATTTTTTTGATTTGATCATTAATCTGATTGTTTTTTACTGCATTGATAATTTTATCTTCTTTTTCTTTATCTACATCTTTTCCGGCCATTTGGGCAATATTATGTATGAGTTCTCTTAAATTATTTTCGTTACTCATATCTTTATTTTGTATGGATTTTGCAAGCGATAATATATCTGCTTTTTTTACGTTGGTTTTGGATTCGACTTTTTTAAATAAATTATTATTCATAAAAAACCTCCTATTTTATTATATGAATGAGGAGGTTGTTTTAATATTATTTTATTGTCTTTCTCTGCAAATAATTTTTATCGGTGTGCCTTCAAAATCGATTCGCTCTCTAATTTGGTTTTCTAAGTATCTACGATAACTAAAGTGCATAAAAGTTGGATTATTCACGAATAAAACAAATAAAGGCGGACAAGTAGAAACTTGATTTGCATAATAAATTTTTAAACGACCACCATTAAAATCAGGAGTAGGGTTATAAGCATAAGCATCTAAAATGATTTCATTGACAATATTAGTCGCAATTCTTTTTCTTGCGTTATTATAAACTCTTTGAATTTCATCGAATAATAGATGAACTCTTTGTTTTGTTTTAGCACTTACAAATAAAATCGGACAATAGGATAAAAATTTAAAGTTTGCTCTAATTTTTTCAGTGAATTCTTGGACACTTTTTTCTGTTTTATTGACTAGATCCCACTTATTTACCACAATAATGATGGCCTTGCCTTCATCAAAGGCATAACCCACAATATTTTTATCTTGTTCACGAATTCCAGCTTCGCCATCAAGAACTAATAAACAAACATCACTACGATCGATAGCGCCAAGAGCTCGAATTGCAGCATATTTATCGACCGCTTCATATATTTTCCCACTTTTTTTAAGACCGGCAGTGTCAATAACCACAAATTTTTGGTTTTCTCTAGTAAAGGCGGTATCAATCGCATCTCTTGTTGTTCCTTCAATATTTGAAACAATAACACGTTCCTGATTTAAGCACGCATTGACTAAAGATGATTTTCCAACATTAGGTCGGCCAATAACACAAAAACGAATGGTGTCATCCGAACTTTCGTCTTCGTTTTCGGGTAATAAAGCAATTACTTTATCGAGTAAATCACCAATTCCAATTCCGTGACTGCAAGAAACAATAACGATCTCATTTGAAATCCCTAATCGATAAAAGTCATAGGCATTTGAAGATAAAGTAATATCATCAATTTTATTGACAACCAGTAGAATCGGCTTTTTGCATTTTTTAAGCATTTTTGCAATTAAAAAATCATCATCTGTGATTTCTTGCCGGCCATCACACATAAAAATGATAACATCGGCTTCTTCTATTGCAATTTCTGCTTGTGCGCGGATATTTTCTTGAAAAGGTTTATTTTCAATTTCAATTCCACCCGTATCAATAAGATTAAAAGTTTTAGTCAACCAAGAAGCTGTAGCATAAATACGATCACGAGTCACACCAGGTTCATCATAAACAATGGATTTACGTTCACCAACAATTCGATTAAAAAGACTAGATTTACCTACATTAGGTTTTCCCACGATTGCAACGGTAGCTTTTTTCATTTTATCAAGTCCTTTGCATAGTTCAAGATGATTTGAACGACTTCTTCAATCGTTAAATACGAAGTGTCTAATTCAATGGCATCTTGTGCTTTTTTAAGAGCACCAAAAGGTTTATTGGTATCTAAATAATCTCTTTCTTTGATTTCTTTTTCCAAAACATCTAAGGAAGTATGAATACCTTTTGTTAAATTTTCTTCGTATCTTCTTTTTGCTCTCACTGAAGAGGAAGCCACTTGAAATATTTTAAGATCAGCATGAGGCAAAACAACGGTTCCAATATCTCTACCATCCATGACGACTCCCTGTTTATTTTTAGCCAAATCTTGTTGTAAACGAACGAATTTTTCTCTAACACAACGTGGAGAAGAAACTCTAGAAACAAGATTCGTGACAGCACTACTACGAATATTTTGCGTGACATCTTTGTTATTTAAAAAAACTTTTCCGTTGTTGGAAAGCTGAATATCTAAACAATCGACTGCTTGGACTAATTTGGTTTCATCTTGATAGTCGATTTGATTTTCTAAAACATATAAAGCAAGACAACGATACATTGCGCCAGTATCGATATAGGTATAATTTAACCGACGAGCAACTTCTTTAGCTACCGTGCTTTTTCCAGCAGCACCAGGCCCATCAATAGCAATTGTAATATACTTCATGTTACCACCTACCTATGCTTTCTTTACGATATAGTATATTGCTATAATGAATGCAATTAAAGCGATTAAAAATAAAAGAATTTGAATGAATAAAGAATAATTTTTCTTCCTTTGAAGTGCTGTTTTTTCGTTTTTTGTTTCTTTTTGATTAGAAAAAAAAGTAGGATCAACGGCACTAAGCGTTTTTTGATTTTCTTGATGTGGATGATTTTCTTGATCTAAAGCATATTTTTTGTTTAGTTCTTCAACCTTTTGATACACTTTAACGTTTCTTTCTTGTCTGGTTTGCATAAAATCACCACCGAGTGTAATTATAGCAAAATATAGAATTTAAAAAAAGAAAAATACAAAAAAGAATTGAAAATAATTTTCAATTCTAGTTATTTCAATCGGATAAAAGAATTTTCAACAACTTTAAATGGTAATTTCACTTTTAAAAGCTGTGTAGCATGATTAGCAACGGAGATGACTTGACCATCCATATCAAAGATTTTTAAAATTTTACCTGATTTTTGAAAATTATGAGGTCCGATAATTTCTATGTTGGCATTGACTTCAAAATAATTTCTTTGCTGTACTAACACATAATTTTTCGAATCACTATCCGTTAAAACAAATCCGATAAAGGATTGGCTAGGCTGCTCTTTTCCGTTTTGCAATAAAATGCCTTCATGTAATAAATTTTTATTTAAAAAGACTGCCGATAAAGAACGATTTTCTGTTTTAAGTATCTCTTTTTTAAAATGCCTTCGTTGTTTTTGGGTCATACTTTGATGCATGCTATAGTTATCAATAATTTGTCGATAGATTCGCACAACATTAGCAATGTAATAAGCAGATTTCATTCTTCCTTCTATTTTAAAACTATCCACTTTTGCATCCATTAATTGAGTGATATAATCGACTGCCATTAAATCATACGAAGCCAATGTAAATTCGTTGGAATCTAATAATTGATGTTGATCATAAAGATGATAAATCCACCGACAACTATGAGCACATCCACCTTTGTTTGCATCGCGATTTGACATAAAATTGCTTAAATTACAACGGCCAGAATAAGAAGAACACATTCCGCCATGAATAAAAACTTCTATTGGAAAATGGGTTGCATTCTTCATTTCGCGAATTTGATTAATGTTGAGTTCCCTTGCCAAAACGACTCTATCCGCACCTAAATTTTTGTAAAATTGAATTGCTTTTTGATTTGTTATAGAAAGTTGTGTACTCATATGAATTTCAAAATGACAATGTAAATTTTTTGCAATTAACAAAACCGTGATGGAGGATATGATGATAGCATCCACATGAATTTCATCTAAGGCTAACAAATAATCATTTAATGCAGTAAAATCTTCTTCTTCCGGAATAATATTAACTGTAACATAAACTTTTGCATGGTGTTGATGTGCAAAAAGCACGCCTTCTTTTATATCTTCAATGGTAAAATTGTTGGCTTTTGCTCGTAAAGAAAATATTTTTCCTCCGATAAAAACGGCATCAGCACCATATAGGATTGCAATTTTTAAGCGTTGTAAATCTCCGGCTGGAGCAAGAAGTTCAGGCTTGTACATTTTATTTTACTCCTACTTTTTTCAATAAAAAAGCGGTTGAAAAAGAATCAAAATTTTCATGAATATCTTGATTATTTTCAATTTTATGATAATAGGCGTCAAGCCATTTTTTAACTGTAGCGAAATCACTAAAAATTCCATCAATAATAATAAAAGATATTTTTTTACTGATTTTGTCGATAAATTGATAATATGAGAGGGGTTGATGATAAAATAAAATCATACCATTTTGATTTTCTTTTAGTGGATATAGTTCATTTCTAGTAGCTTCTTTAAGATATAAATTTTTATTATCAAGAAGGCTTTGATCTAGATGATATTTTTTGATATGATTTTTTAAAGGTTTTCTTTTAGTATAGTAAATAGGAAAATAGCCTTGTACAACCAAGCCAACATGATTGATTAAAGATTCTGGTAAATTTAAAATTTC
The DNA here is from genome assembly GCA_947599835.1 of uncultured Bacilli bacterium. Classification (GTDB taxonomy): domain Bacteria; phylum Bacillota_I; class Bacilli_A; order RFN20; family CAG-631; genus Caccosoma. The sequence goes on along the minus strand of CANQFQ010000007.1, from coordinate 50,745 downwards.
ATTTAAATGCATATCTTTTGTCATAACCATTTTTGAAATGCCAATTTTTTTATACGATAAACAATCCTGAATATTTCTTAAAAGTGTTTCATGATAAAAAATACAACGATTTTCAAAATGAAACGCTTTTGCGGTTTCAAAGACACTAAAATCACTAAATAAAATGCCGTTTATATCGATATTTTTTAAGAATTGCAAGTAATTTTTGAGTTGTTCTAATTCTTCATCATAAAAAATTTTATTGACTAAAACATATACTTTTTTATTTAAACTATCGCAGATTTTTTTGATTTTTTTAATTTCTGTACGATTAAACGATTTTGTTAAACGAACAGCAAAACGATCATGACCGACAAGAATTGTGTTTGCATGATTTAATTGAAATATATCGTTGAGATCAAAAATTGTTGCAATGTATTCCATGTTAATTTTTTCCTTTTTTCTAATTATAGCATATTGTAAAAAAACAAGGACTAAAAAGAGAAAAAATTTTTTTGATTGCTATTATTATTATTAGGTTATATAATAATAATAAGATAGAATTTCGTATAAGGAGCGAATAAAAATGAAAATGAAACACAAAAAGATTTTATTGCCGACCATGATGTTAACGCTTACATTAGCTTTAACATTAACAGGATGTGGAAATAAGAATGGCAAAAGAGAGGGAGAAGATAAACTCAAATTAATTCCAGAAAATGTTTTAAATTGGTCTGGAGAAATTGATTGCTTAGTTTATATTGAAGGACAAGATGGTCAATATAAAGATATAGGAAGCGGGAAATTTACGACAGAAGATTTAAAAGATGCAACACAAGCACGATTTATTATTGCTGCAGAGGAATTTAATAAGTTAGCACCAAATATTAAAATCAATATGCAATGGTGTTCCATTAATAATTATGGAAATGAAATTATTAAATATTTCAGTGAAAAGGGACACTATCCACACATTTTACATAGTGTTGACCATGTAAATGAAGTTATTCAACAAGGATTTGCTGTGGATTTATCTACTTATAAAGACACTGAATATTATCAATCTTATGATCCTAGTATTTTAGCAGAGTTTAATTTCGGTGGATTTCAAGGTGCTGTTCCTTATATGATTTTCCCAATGGGAGTTTTTGTAAATACTGGATTGTTAGATACAAAATATATTCAATACGAGGAAGATGTTTTGGGTATAGATAGCAGTGGCGAAGTTGACTTTTCAAAATGGACGTTCGAAAACTTTGTAGATGTTTGTAAAAGAACGACCGATTTTGCAAATTCAATTGCTGGATTATCACATATGTCTCAAGATTTTATAAGTTATGCTGTACCAAGCATTAATCAAAATTATTTATTGAATAGTGAAGTTAGATTAAATACACCACTTGTTCAAAATTTAATTGATTTAGAAGCAGAACTTGCTAAGTATACTGCTTATGAATGTCCAAGTGGTAATATTCGTGGAGGAATGACAAATATTGCTAGTTGGTCTGGTCACACAGATTTTATTGAAGAAGATAAATTTGTTTTCAATGCAGATATGCCTTGGAATATTGGCCTTCTTTCAACATTAGCAACAAACAAGGGAAAAGAAGATAAATTTGATTATCTTCCTTGGCCAAGAGCAGATGAAGACACAGATCTTTTTGATGGTATGATTGCCGAAGGTTTAACTGTTGGAAATCAATGCCCAATTGTCAATGGTGTTGAACAATGTACAGCTGATGAAAGAGCTGCTCAAGATGCTGCTGCTTATTTTGCAATGTTCTTAACTGCAGATCCTAGAAGTATTGATGCACGCGCAACTGTCGATTGGTATTTACCACTTGAATCTGGCGATGAATTAATGCATGGTGTGTTAGATTTACCTATGAGCAAGAAAAACTTCCGCTTTTCTTTTGAATCAGATGATGAAGAATATATCTTTTACGAACAATTAAAACAATGGTTTAATTGCTATTCAACATGGTGGTATAAAGAAGAAGGCGAAGAACCAGATGTATATGAATATTCGAATATGAAACCAGGCATCAAAAAAATGTTTGAAATTTTCTATGATGACAAAGATAATGGAAGACATCGCTTAAATTATTATGGTGTTCCAGATAATTTACCTAGTGAAACTGGTGGCGTGATAGATGTAATGGAACATTGGTATGGTAGATATTCTTATAATAGTTTAGTCGTTACAAATGGCGTGCCTTGGGCTTCAACCGTTAAAGCTGCATTAAGCACGATGGAAACGGAAGTTAATACACGAATTGATCAAGTTTATGCTTATTTCCAAGAAATGGTAGATCAATACTATGGAAAGGGGAAATACGATGTTACACAATAAAAAAACTTTATTACCTGTATTTTTTGCAACTCTATTAGCATTAACGGGTTGTGGAGGTAAAGGTAAAACACACGGACCAATAGAAGATAGTGCAGGTTTATTACCAGAAATAAAATATTCCGGAAATTTGGATATTATGGCTTACATTCAAGGGGCCGGAGGTACAACTATCAAAGATATCGGAAATGCACATTATAGTACAGAAGATTTGACGGATGGTGGTATCCAAAGATATCACGCTGTTGCGAAAGAATTTAATAAATTTTTCCCAGATATTTCTGTAAATTTAAACATTACGAACATCGATGATTTTGATAATTATGTGACGCAATATCAACAATCACACAATATGCATTTACCACATTTAATGCATTTACCTACAGCACCACAAGAAGGACTAAATAAAGGTTATAATGCAAATATTGCTAAATACGATTATTTAAAATTATATAAGGCGATAAATCCAGCTGTTTTAGATTTATTTACTTGTGGTGATTTTGTCACTGCTGTACCATTTTATATTTATCCAACAGGAATGTTTATTAATAAGACACTATTAGAAAGAGCTTTTTATGAAACAGATAATTTATTGGATAAATGGACGATACACGAATTAATTGATGTATTATTGCCTGCTGTTCATAATCCACAAAATTTAGTGGGTGGAACTGCTGTTTTATCGAGCGATATGATTGATATCGTAAGCGAAACGATTGATAAAACATTATTAAGTAGCGATCGTAGAGTTACATTAAATACTTATGATGTACAAGAATTAATTGATTTAGAAGAAAAAATGGCACAATATTCTGTTTGTTCTTATTCTGGTGGAAGCGGAGCTTCTGTTAAACCTGAATATGATTCTGTTGTTAAAGGCTATAACTACAACACTGTTTTTACTCAAAATGATATTTATGCCATTGAAATGGCAAGATCATTCTGTCTTACTTTATATTCTAATTTAATAGAAAAGGCGAATAGAGTAGGCGAATTTGATTTTTATCCATTTCCAAAATTAAATGAAGATGGCGATAATCGTTTAGGTTTAATTGCTGAAGGATTAGTAGTAGGTAATCAATGTCCAATAGTTAATGGAAAAGAACAATGCACGCAAAATGATAAAGATGCAGAAGAAGCCGCTGCAGTGTTTGCTTTATTTTTAGCCGCTGATACAAGAGCCGCCAAAGCAATGGCAACGACAAAATGGGTGTATGGATTATCTGATACAGAAAAAGTTGTATTAACAGGTAATTATGAAACATTGCCAGTTATTCGAAGAGATATTGTTTATCCTTATAATGAAACAGTAACAGAAAATTATGATGAAACAACAATGACAGATCCTGATGCAACACAAACAGATTATGATGTTCAAATGGGATATTATCGTACGATGACAAGTTCTTTTTCGGGACAAGAAGGATTTGAAGAAGTTTTAAGAATTTATGAAGAAGAATTTACTAAAAATGTTTATGCCTATAATACGATTCCACGTTCTATTCCTACAGAAACCGGTGGTACAAAAGATGTCATGGATAGTTGGAAAAATCGTTATAATAATCCTGATGTTAAATTAGGAACGACCGGTTGGGCTTCCTATATTAAAAGTAAACTAAGTGACTGGGAAAAAGATATTAATGCAAACATCGAAACAACCTATAACTTTTTACAAGGCAATGTTGATATGTATTATGGAAAAGGAAAATATAACGTTATAAAATAAATTGAATAATTGATTTTAATCATAAAAAAACTTGTTTTGAACGAAAAAAACAAGTTTTTTTGTTTTTCTAATTTTTTAACAAGAGCGATGCACATTCTAAAAAAATGCATATAAAAACTGCACAAAAACTGCGCAGTTCATTGTAGATTAAACTTTTAATACTAAACCAATTCCAAAAGTTCCGGGACCGGCATGAGCACACACATTAATCGATAAAGGACTTATTTTAATAGTCATGTTAGGCATGATTTCTTTAGCGGCTTTTTCAATTTCTTTACAAATAGGTAAAGAATCAAATTCAACAATGTGAATTTCGTAATTTTCTAAGTCTTTGACTTGACTATATTCTTTTAATATTTCCATATATGCTTTTTTTAAGGTTCTTGTTGTTCCTTCTTTTTCAATACCATTCACACCTAATTTTAAAATAGGTTTAATTCCTAGTAAATTTCCAATCATCGCAACGGCAGGAGAAACTCTACCTCCTCGTTTTAAATAAAGCATAGTTTCAGGAACAAATCGAACAAGTTCGGTGCCTACTCTTTTTTTAGAGAGGTCTATAATGGTATCAGCATCATTATTTTCATTTTTTAATTTGACTGCATATCGAACAAGATTTCCCATAAAAGAGCAAACAGATAACGAATCAATGATGGTGACTTTATCTTCATAATTCATTTGGCAAAAATTTGTAAATAATTCAAACATTCCGCTTAATTTTGATGAGATCGTAAAGTGAATAATCTTATCTGGATTTTCTTTTTCAATGATATGATCAAAAAAGGTTTTAATTTCACCTGGTGAAGGAGTCGATGTTTTAATCGATGCTTTTCCCTTCATCATTTTACAAAGCATATCATTGTCAATGTCAACCCCATCATGATATTCTTTGTTATCTACGATGACATTTAGTGGTAAAACATAAATGCCTAAATTTTGTGCTTCGTTTTGATTAATGCAGGCAGTAGTATCACAAGAAATGATAATTTTTTGCATATTATTACCTCCGAACTTATTATACTCTTTGAAAATCTAAAAAGCAATAAATGCTTTTTTACTACATAAACTGGAATTAGTGATATAATATTTTTGTAAGATAAGGGGCGTTTTAGTATGAAAGAAAAAGTTTTGGCGGTTGATATTGGTGGTACAAGCATTAAAACAGGAATTGTAGAAGAAGATCAAATTTTGGAATTTGCTTCATATAAAAATGTTTGGAAAGGCCATCAAGAAAAATTAGTACCCTTTTTTAATAAAATATTTCAACATTGGATTCAACAATATAATATTACGAAAATGGGCATAGGTTGCCCTGGAGAAATTAAAGATGGTGTAGTTGTTTTTGCAGCCAATTTAAAGTGGCATAATTTTGAATTAGTCAAACAATTACAACAAATCTTTCCTCAAATGACAATAAAAATAGAAAATGATGGTAGAGCGGCAACGTTAGCTGAACTAGAGTATGGGAAATTAAAAGATGCTAAAAACGCCCTTTTTATTGTTTTTGGTAGAGGGGTTGGCGGCTCTTTGGTAATTAATCACGAAATTTATACAGGCTCTTATAATCGAGGCGGTAATTTTGGCCATATGGTAATTAAAAATTATAAAGCTAGAAAATGTAATTGTGGAAGAAAAGGATGTTTTGAAACCTATGCTAGTGTAGCGGGTTTAGTACAAACAATAAAAGATGTGAATTATCATAGCAAAAATCCTGTTCCTTTAAAAGAATTAGGGGGACTAAGAGTGGTGGATTTAGCAAATAATCAACACCCAATTGTTATTAAGGCTGTGCAACAATGGAATCTTGATATTGCAGAAAGCATTTTAAGTCTTGCCTTGCTTTTAGATCCAAGCCATATTATTTTAGCCGGTGGAATTACGGAAAGTGGTTTAATTCACATAGAATTAATCAAAGAAAAGTTAAAAGAACAAGGATATGAGGATGTTGTTGTAGAGCTTTCTTCATTTAAAGCCAAAGCAGGACTTGTTGGCGCAGCAACGCTTTTAAAATAATAAAAATCCTCAAAAACTTATCCGTTGATGTCTTTGAGGAAAATTAAAATTTTAATGATTTGTAGTAGAAAGAAAAATTTCAAAATCAATATATCGATCTTTCGTTCCGCGTTTAATATCAATATCTAAATTAGCTAAATCTACAAGATATTTTTTTACTTGAACGAGAGAATATTTTTTGATACTTTCTGAAGCAAGTTTTACACGATAAGGATGAATATTTAAAGTTGTAGCTATTTCGTCGTTACTCATATTTTCCTTTTTTAAAATGCCAACTTGCAAAAGAATTCTAAATTGATTGGCTAAGAGATTAATTAAAAAAATAGGTTCGGTTTTTAATAATTTTAAATCATTATAGATTTTCATTACTTGCCGTGTATCTTTTCTCATTAATGCATTGGATAATTCAAAAACATTGTCTTCTAAAGGCTGTGGAATTAATTGTTTTGCGATCTCTTCATTAATATATCCCCCATATAAGGATAATTTAGTAATTTCTTTTTCTATACTTTCGACATTTTTGCATCGCACGAGTAATGTATTTAATGCTTCTTTTGAAAGTTCGATGTGTAATTTATTGATTAAAGTTAAAGCATATTCTTGTAATTCTTCTTCTGTTTCAAAGAATAAGTTTTTAACAGTTGCGACCTTCTTTATTGCAGTAAAATATTTATTTTTAGGTTTATAATATAAAGATTCACAAAGAATAATTAAATCTGCATCTTCATTTGGTTGACTTAAGTATTTATCTAGCAATTTTAAATCATTAGTAAAAGGAAGCTTTTTTCTTTCATCCACAAAAAAATAAGGCTTTTTAACGAGAGCAACCTTTTTATCGCTTGCAAATGCGGGAGTTTGTAAAAAATCGATAATTTCTTCCAAAGGATTATTTTCAAAGTCAAATGAAGCATAATTAAAATCATCAATATGATCTATTGAAGAAGATATAATTTGATTGAGCGTAGATTTTAGAATTAAACTTTGATCACTGAGAATAAGATAAATCATAATTTCTAATTATAACACTAGATTTCTTACAAGAAATCGTTTCTCCTTCTTTGACTATTATATCATGATTTTGCCGTAATGATATAATAAAAAAAATAAGGATAAGCAATTTTTATGGTTCCGTTGAGATCGGTACGATAAATTGTAGCATGGTATTGTTTTAATAAATTTAAAACTTCCTTGGTAGGATGACCATAATAATTTTTTCCAACGCTAATGATAGCTATTTTTGGTTGAATAACTTCTAAAAACTCTTTGCATGTTGAATTTTTACTGCCATGATGGGCTACTTTTAAAATATCGATTTGTAATGTAGGATAATCTTGGGTGATTTGCTTTTCTAATCGGGAATCAATATCTCCCGTAAATAAGCAGGTGGCATTTGCAATCTTTCCATATAAAACAATGCTTTGATTGTTACTATCTTCATATTGTGTATAATATTTATTTAAATTTGTAAAATGTAAAGAACCCAAACGAATTTCTTGAACACTAGGATCATTGATAACTTTTAATACTTTAAAATTTGCCTTTAAAGTATCTAATGCTCCGCAATGATCATAATCGTTATGACTAATGACAATCAAATCAATTTGTTTGATTCCACGATATTCAAGATAGGGAATAATTTTTTGATTTGCAATATCATAGTTTTTAATTCCACCCGTATCAATGAGCATCACACCCCTCCCCCACTTACTTTCTATAACGGCGCAATCTCCTTGATAGACATCTAGATAGGTTAATTGTTCGTAACCAATAAATTTGTTTTTGTGATATAGAAAAAAGGTAAAAGCAATCATTGAGAAAAGGAAAAATAAGGTGTTTTTATATTTTTTCTTTTCGAGTCCAATGAGTAAGCCAAAAAACAAAAGATAAAATATAAGGATAAAAATAGTCGAAGGTTTACCAAAAATCAAAGGTTGAAATTGATTGTTTATCCAATGAACACTTTGAAAGAAAGTTTGATAAATGGAATGAAATAAATTTAACTTAAAAAAAGAAAAAAGCATTGAAATTATCGATAAAATGAATAAGAAAATAACCACATAGCTAAATATAATGTTGCTAAAGAAACTAACAAAATTGATCTTATAATTAATGATTAATTGAATAGGTAACATGATCATAAAACAGATAAAAGATAATAAAAATAGATTTGTTATTTTGTTGTGCTGTAAAAATATGTTTTTAGACATAATTAAAATAAAGGCGAGCGTGTAACTCATAATAAAGGATAACGAAAAAATAGTTAATGGTTCAATGAATAACAACACAAAGCCGCTAATAGATAAACGATCTAACGCAGTAAATTTTTCTTTTTTATCAAAAAAAGAAAATATCAAGCAAAAGACAGCACGAAAAACGCTTACAGAAAAATCTAATAAATAACAATAAAAAATTAAAAATAGAAAAGAAAAATAATTCACTTTATCTTTAAATAACCAACGAAATAAAAAACAAAATAATCGGTTTAAAAATAAAATATGAAATCCGGAAACAACAAATAAATGTAAAGCGTTAATGGTTTTTAAATCTTCATAAATTAAATCATCTACATTATGATTATTAAATAAGAGCATAGAAACCATCGTATACGTAGACTGTTTTAAATTTTTAGTGCATTGTTGGATGATCTTTGAAGATAAGGGTGGATTGTGAGCTTTTAATATGATTTGATCGACATTTGTAAATTGATAATAAATTCGTTGTTGACGCAAATATTTTTTAAAATCAAATCCATATAAAGAAGAACTATTTTCAATTTTTATTAAGTTGGCATTAAATGATAAGACATCATTTTTGGTGTATTTTTGATCTGTATATAACAAAATTGATTGTTTATTATAATTGACAATACTATAGGTGTCTTTTGAACTTTTGACTTTTACTTCAAATTGCTGATAAGAAAAGGGTAAATTTTTTTCAGTATTGGGTCGATATAGACAAAAAAAGAGAAAGCATACAACCATAATAATTATCGGCTGTATGCTTACTTTTCTGTAAACAAAGAGCAAAGAAAGGAATAACAAAACTAAATAAAAGAAATTCAAAGAATTAATAAATAAAATTCCTAAAATAGCTGAAATAACATAAAATAAAAACATTCCTTTGATCATAATACAACGCGATCTTTGATTTGATTAAAAATGTTTGTTCCTATTCCTGAAACTTCCATTAATTGTTCAAGATAAGTAAAGTGAGTTATATCTTCGCGATAACGAATAATTCTTTCAGCTAAAATAGAACCAATCGATGGTAACGTTTTAAGATCTTGAATTGTAGCTGTATTGATCGAAATTTTGTTATCAGCAATTTGAGGCACATAGATATTTATATTCTTTTGAATGCAAAGATAAAGATTAATCGCATCATAATCTGTATTTTCTAATGTGCCACCGGCCATGTTTAGCGCATCTTGCAAAAAAGTTCCGCTTTCTATCGAATAAGTTCCAGGCGTTTTCACGTTGCCTGTAATGGTTATTTCAAGATTTTCTATTTCATCATTAGTAAAAAAATCATTGGGTAACTGTTCCATTTGTTCATTTAGTTGCGCATAAAACTTTGCTCTTTGTTTTTCAATTGCTTGCAATCCAGAAACGACTGCAAAAATAAAAACGATCACTCCTATAATTACTTTCATAAATTATCCCTCCAGTAATTATGATAGTGATCGTTTTTTAAAAATGACATGTTTACTCTATCGATTTTATAATAATTTTATAAGGAACTTCACTTTGCACATCAATTTCTTTATTAGAAAGTTCTTTTCCAATTAAAGCAACACCAAGGGCGGATTCATTGGAAATTTTACCATTAATTGGATCTGTTTCAACAGAACCAACAATAGTTACTGTATATTCAGCGTTATCAGCTAAATCTAAATAGGTAACCGTTGAACCAACGTGAATTCTTTTTTGTGCTCTGCCTTTTTTATTATCATCAATAATAGTTACATTAGCAAGAATGTGTTCAATTTCTTTAATTCGTGCTTCAACTTCTGCTTGACGTGCACGAGCAGCATCATAATCCGCATTTTCAGATAAGTCACCTTGTGCTCTTGCTTCTTGTAAATCTTTAATTACATTAGGGCGAACAACATCAATCAAATTACGAAACTCTTCTTGTAATTCTTCAACACCCTTTTTGGTTAATAATATTTTTTCGGCTTCAACCATATTCATTTCACCTCATCTAATTGATAACATTATATTACAAATTCATGTAAAAATAAACTTAAAATTATTTAAGATTATCAAGTTTTATTAATAAATCATACAATTCATTTTCGAGTGTTTCAATTTTATTTGACATTTCTTGGTATTCACTCCAATGATATTGTGTTTCAACATCGTTCATTTGTCCTTGTAATTCTTGAATTTGCTGTTCAATTTGATTGATTTTTAATTCAATTTGACTTTTTTCTTTTTTATTATCTTTATTTTTTTGAACAAAATTGGAGTTTTTATCCTTTTTCTTCGGTGTATTTAGCATAAAATGATTGTTTTCAATTTCATGAAGTTCAATAAAATGAGAATAATTCCCTTCTTCAATAATAAAATGCTTATTTTGAATATATATAATTTTATTCGCTACACGATTGATAAAATATCGATCGTGGCTTACCATAATAATGGTTCCTTGATATTCTTCTAAGATATCTGCAATAACTTGCTTGGTCGAAAAATCCAAGTGATTTGTGGGTTCGTCAAGATACAAAACTTCATATTTCCGTAAAGTGATAAGAGCAAATATGAGTCGCATTTTTTCTCCACCACTAAGATTTGATACGAATTTAAAAGCATCATCTTCATAAAATAAAAAACGTCCTAATAAAGTTCTAACCTCAGTATTTGTCATTAAAGGGAACTCACTTTGAATGGTATCAAATAATGTCATTTGCGGATTTAATATTTCTTGGTTTTGATCAAAATAGAAAAAAGAAAATTTTCTAAAATCATCGTTTATACCGGATAATTTATGAGCGTCGTTCATCAGACATTGAATTAATGTTGATTTTCCACAACCATTTTGTCCCATGATACAAATTTTATCTTGATTATAAATTTCAAGATTTAGTGGTTCAGTTAAAGGAATTTCATTATAGCCAAAGGTTAAATCTTTGCAAGCATGAAGAATGACTCGATGAGTTAAAAGCGTATCAAAATGGGCTTTAATTGTTTTTTTGTTTTCTTTCGGCTTTTCTATTCTTTCCATTTTGCTTAGTTTTTTTTCGAGTGAAGCGGCAAAAGATGTTTTGGTCGGCTTTGGTTTAAATTTCCGAATGAGCATTTCGTAACGTTGAATTTCTTTTTCTTGTAAACGATATTGTTTTAGAAGCTGTTCATAACGCAAAATTTTTTCTTTGCTATAAGTTTCATAATTACCAGTAAATAATTCACATTTATGATTTTCAATAGCTAGAATTTTATTGGCAAAATTATCAATAAAAGTTCTATCGTGAGAAACGATAATAACGGTTCCAGAATAAGTCTTTAAATATTTTTCTAGCCATTCAATCATAATTAAATCAAGATGATTTGTGGGTTCATCAAGAAGTAAAATATTTGGATTATTTAATAATAATTTTACAAAACTTGCTCTGGTTCGTTCACCACCAGAAAAACTAGAAATTTTTCTGTGATAATATGATTTGTTAAAACCAAATTTGTTTAATAGCATTTCAATTTTATAAGAATAATCATAACCTCCAAGCATTTGGAATTGCTCTTCTAAAGAAGTATATTTTTTGATATTTTCACTTGTTGGGAAACGATTCATTTGATCGAGTAAAACAGCCAAATTTTCTTCCATTTTAATGAGAGGTAAAAAAGCGATTTTCATTTCTTCGAGTAAAGTATGATCTAAATTCGTAATCACTTCTTGACTTAAATAACCCAATGAAGCGTTTGATTCAAAATAAATCGAACCAGAATCGCAAGGAATTTCTCTGGTTAAGATTTTTAAAAGCGTACTTTTCCCTTCGCCATTATCACCAACAATAGCAACTTTATCATTTTTGTTAATAGCAAAAGTAACGTGTGATAAAACAGTTTTATCACCATAACTTTTGGTTAAATCAGTTACACTTAAAATTGCCATTTTTTCTCACCTTTAAAAAAGGGCAATTTTATTGCCCTTATGTTTCTTATGAATGATTTATTTGTTATTTTTTAGCATCTGTGGCTTGATCTGTAGTTTCTTCTTTGTTTTCTTCTTTAGCTTTTTTTAAACCAATTTTTTCTTTTTTAGCAACTAAAACTTCTGTAGTTGTTGGATCAAAGAAGTGAACTTTATTCATATCAAATGCGAAATTAACTTTATCATGAACTTGAATGTCGTTGTTAGCAGAAGTTTTAACGATGATCCGTTGTCCGTTCATATAACCATAAACGATTAATTCATGACCCAATAATTCTACAACATCACATTCTACGACAGTAGAAGATGTTTTATACTTTTCAGCAATTGGACCATCAATATGAATATCTTCAGGACGAATACCTAAAATAACTTCTTCGTTTTCATAACCTTGAATATTAGGTCTTAATTCTTTTGGAATGTAAATGCGAATAGTTCTTTCGGTTTTAGAACCTTCAATTTCAAAATAATCGCCAATATATTTACCCTTCAAAAAGTTCATTGCAGGGGAGCCAATAAATCCACCGACAAAAATGTTTGCAGGATTATTATAAACTTCTTTTGGAGTACCAATTTGTTGAATATAACCATCTTTCATAACGACGATTCGAGTTGCCATTGTCATAGCTTCGGTTTGGTCGTGTGTTACATAAATCGTAGTTGCACCAACACGTTCGTGAATTTTAATAATTTCAGATCTCATTTGAACACGAAGTTTAGCATCTAGGTTAGATAAAGGTTCGTCCATTAAGAATACTTTTGGGTGACGTACAATAGCTCTACCCAAAGCAACACGTTGTCTTTGACCACCTGACAAAGCTTTAGGTCTTCTGTTCAAGTAAGGTTCAAGACCTAAAATAGCAGCAACTTCGTTCACACGTCTTTCAATTTCTTCTTTAGGGATTTTACGAAGTTTAAGGCCGAAAGCCATATTATCATACACTGTCATGTGAGGGTATAATGCATAACTTTGGAATACCATTGCGATGTCTCTATCTTTTGGCGCAATATCATTGACCAAACGATTGTTAATATATAATTCACCGCTTGTAATTTCTTCAAGTCCAGCAACCATTCTTAGAGTGGTTGATTTACCACAACCAGAAGGACCTACGAAAACGATGAATTCATGATCATCAACATCTAAGTTAAAATCGAAAACGGCTTGTACTTTGTTGTCATAAATTTTATTAATATCTTTAAATTTTAATGTAGCCATATACTATTCTCCTTTTACTTTTTAATTATAATCTATTTTGCGTTATATTTATTTGTGCAATGTGCACAAATTTAAAATAAATAACTAGCAAAAATTAATTTTAAAAAAAATGCGGTGTCAAGGTCGCGAATATCCATATTACTTTTTTCCATAAATTGATTTAATCTATAATTAAAAGAATTACGATGTAAATACAATTCTTTAGAAGCTTGAGAGGCGTTCATGTTGCAATTTAAAAAAACATTTGCGGTTTCTAAATATTCTTTTTTGATATTTTGTAATAAAGATTGCATATCTTTTTTAACTTTTTCATGATTATAATTTTGTAAAAAAATTTCAAAAGCAGTCATTACATCATTGTGAATTAAAAAAAGATAAGAATAAAAAACAGGATGAAAATTAGGAACTACAAAGCAAGAAATTGCGATACCATAGTCACTAATCATCATTAAAATGGCCTGCTTTAACACATAAACAAAACTATCACAATCAAAAACAGTGATTTGAGCGATGTTTTTATTCCATTCAAAATTAATTTGATGATTAAATCGCTCTTCTAACAAAATTTCTATTTCTGTTTTTAAGGATTCGTTTTCTATTTTTAATAATGCTTTGGATTGTTTCATTTTGTTCACCTTGCACAAATAGTATACAAAAAACAAAAAGAAAATACTATAAAAAAAAGAAAATCATTCTTGATTTTCTTTTATAATAGATAAAATTTCTTCTTTTGCAGATTTATCTTCTTTGAGATATCCCATAGGTTGAAAATTTCCTAATCGATAATAATAATTTGGAAAAGCGTTATAACTGATTGAAGTTTTAAAGAATTTCTTAAAGAATTTCTTTAAAAAGCTTTCCTCATAAAAAGGGTTTTTAGGATCATTTTTAATATTTTCCAATACTTTTTTAGCAAAAGCATATCCGTTTGTAATACGAAATTCAATATTTTCCGGTTTAAAATCTAGAGAATCAAATTTGCCAATTCCTAAAGGAAAACAGGGTGTAAAATCTATAACTGAAATATCACCCAATTCTTCTGGTGAAGGATGGTATTCAGGACGTAAACCAATTACAATAATGACGTCACAGCCCGCATTTTTAAGGGCCCTAATAGGTACGTTATCACGAAAGCCGTCACTATATTTATAGTTGCCAATTTGTACCGCCCCATAAACATAAGGAATTGCGGAACTTGCTAAAACATATGATAAAATTTCATCTGGCGTTTTGTCGTTAGCTAAAAAATATTCAATTTTTTCTAAGTCGTTATTGTAAGCAGTAATATATAATTTTCGATTGGACTTGGAAATTTGTTCAAAATCTACAGCATCTTTTAAAATACGGATTAATCCTTTTCTTGAAAAAATGCCTTTTTCTCCTTTTGACCGAAACTTTAAAGCATCTTTACGGCCAATTGTACGCCATATTTGTTCACATTCTTCAATGGTGTCATTGATTACCATTAAAGCGTTAATAGAGCCAATAGAATTAGCTGAAACATGGGTAACTTGTTGTAAAATGTTGGCTTCTTTTAAAGCTTTGAGAACTCCTGCCTGAAAGGCTCCTTTGGCACCGCCACCACCCAAAACCAAACCAATTTTAGGATGTTTGTCCTTGTTTTTTTGATTCATAAAAGTCCTCTCTTTCCAAAGAACGATCTTGCTTTGCAATACCAATTTTAAGATGTGAAATATCTATATCTTTTTCTTTCATGACATTAAAAAATGTTTGTAATAATAATGCTTCTGTATTTGTTTCTAGACTTCGATGAATAAAACAGATTTCTTTTGTTTTTGGTCCAATAACATTTGCTAAAACAACGGCACAATCCATATTCGATAAATGGCCTTTTATCGATAAAATCCTTTGTTTCAAATATTGCGGACGATTAGAAAGCATTAACATTCTAGGGTCATAATTACTTTCAATTAAATAATAATCACAATTATTAATGCTTCGTTGAATTTGTATGTGTAAATATCCTGTATCTGTAATATAAGCCAGTTTTTCATTTTGATAATTCATCAAAAAGCCCAAGGTTCCTGTCGCATCGTGCGACATAGGCAAAACCAATAGATTAAAACCTAAAATATTTACATCATCGTAATCACATAACTGATGATCCTCTGGGATGTCTAATCCTGACAACTTATGAGCATAAATGATATTTTTAGAAAAAGCTTTTAAAGCAGAACAATGATCGCTATGTGTATGTGTAATAAATACAGCTTTTATTTGATCAAATGATAAATGCGCTTGCGTGAATCGTCTTTTCAGTTCAACAACAGTTAACCCACAATCTACTAGCAAGATTTCATCATTTTCGTTTACAAAAGCAGTACTATTTCCTTTAGAACCGCTAGAAAGAACATAATATTTCATACTTTTATTCCTCAACATTTTCAATATTTAAAAGAGAAGCATCTTTATCATATTCAATAAAACGGCCTAGATTTTTAACAAAACGAACTGGAATTTTACCGGTAGAACCATTTCTTTGTTTAGCAATAATTAAATTGACAGCGGTGATAACATTTTTCTCTTTTGCATCTTTGTTTGTGTTTGCTGTTGCATTTGAATCCTTTTGAGATGAAGCATTAGTGCTTTCTGAATTATTTTGTTGTTGGTTTTTGGTATTTTCGTTTGGATTTGTAGATGTCGATGGCTTATCTTTTAATTCTAATTTTTGGATAAATAAAACGACATCAGCATCTTGTTCAATTGCACCGGATTCACGAAGATTTGATAATTTAGGCTCGCTATTTTTACTGTCTTGTTCGGCATTTCTGTTTAATTGGGCAAGGACAAGAATAGGAGCATTAAAATCTTTTGCAATCGCTCTTAAATTGGCGGTAATTTCACCTAATTCTAATACACGATTGCTTATGCCTCTAGTTGGAAAATCGGGAGCAATTAAACCTAAGTAATCGACCACAATAAAACCGATATCGCCTTCAGCCGATTGTAATTTTTGTAGTTTAGCACGCATATCTATGACTTTTGCTCTAGGTGTTTCATCTATAAAGATTCTTAGATCTTGCAATTTACGAATGGCACTACTAACTCTTGCTTCTTCTTCTCGATTAAACGAAGCGGTTTGAATTTTTCTTAAATCCACGCCACTTTTAGAGGCAAGCATTCTTTGCGTCAATTGCAAAACGGGCATTTCAAGACTAAACATGACACCCACTTTTTTACTACGTTCAATGCCCTCAACTAACAAATTTAATGCTAAAGCTGATTTTCCTTCACCAGGTCTAGCAGCAAGGATAATTAATTCTCCAGGATGAAAACCAAGAGTCATTTTGTTTAACGTAGGGATACTTGAACATAGGATACCTTCGAAATTATCTTTGCCACTTAGTATATCTTGTGTTCTTAAGGCATATTGCTTTAAGGCTTGATCCATTTTAACAAAATTTTCAATTTTTCTTTTTTTAGTAACTTCTAAAGTTTCTTTTTCAATTTTGTTAATATAATCTGCAACATCTAAATCAGAAAGTTCTGTTTTCCAATTGGTGACGACTTTATTACAAAGGATGATTAAATTTCTTAAAATTGAACGCTCTTGAACTGCATTAATATAATATTGTGCGTTGCTAATATCAATAAAAGAATCGCATAGTTCAATAATATAGTTAGCATCTCCAATTTTTTCAAGATTATTTTCAATAGACAAACGATCGATTAAAACAGAAGGTTCTATTTTAACGTTTTCTTGTTTAAAAATGTTAATTAAAGTTTGGAAAATAATTTGATGAGGTTCATAATAGAAATCTTCACTATTTAATCTAGTCATGGTTTCGATTAAAACATCTTTTGAAAAAATCATGTTGGCCAATACTTGTTTTTCGACATCTAGATTATTTGGCAAATCCATGAATATAACCTCCTTTTAATTGAAAATGACATTAATATGAATTTGAGCGATAATTTCCTTATACAAAACAACTTTAAAAGTGGCTTCACCCGTTGTTTTTAAAGGAGTGAAATTTTTAATGTTATGTTTGTCAATCGTAATATCGTATTTTTCTTTGAATTCGTTTTCTATCATTTTAGAAGTAATGGCATGATGAAGTTGTTCTTTATTATTAGAAGAAACTTCGAAAGTTAAAATGATTTTTTCAATTTTAGTTTTTAATTCCATTGCTTCTTCACGCTTTTTAAGGTCTAATTTTCTTTCCTCTTCTTTTTTATGATTTAAATCATTTAAAGAGCTTTTATTATAATTTTGTGCAAGCCCTTTTTTGATTAAAAAATTTGTGGCATAGCCTTCTGAAACGTCGACAATATCATCTTTTTTGCCAACTTTTGCAACGTCTTTTAGTAAGATTACTTTCATAGTAACGTTCCTCCTTTTTTATAACACACCATCTCTAACAAAGGTTTCAATGTTTCCTTTTAATTGTTCACAGACATCAGGAATTGTAGTTCCGTTAATTTGTGTGGCAGCCGCATTAAAATGTCCACCGCCACCCATTTTTTCCATAATAATTTGAACATTAAATGTTGCTTTGGATCGAGCACTAATACCGACTTGTTTATCTGCAGTTCGACCAATGACAAATGCAGCATTTATTCCTTTGGAGTTTAGAATATCTTCCGCAGCTTGAGCTAATATCGATCGAGAGACCGTATATTCATCTGAAGCTGTAGCAATGATAATGCCTGTTTTAAACACTTCGCCTCTATTGACAATGCCGATTAATAACATTTTTTCTTCATATTCTTCCTTAAATAATTCATCAACCTCTTCAACGGTTGCATTATAATTTTTAAGAATCATACTCATTTCAAATGTTTTACTACTTGTATTCATTTTGAAAAACTTTGTATCTAAACAAATACCAGCTAACATAAAATTTGCGACGTCAGGTGATATTTTAATTTTTTCTTGTTGAAAATATAAAAGTTCAGTAACTAATTCGCAAGATGAACTGGATTGTGTTTCTTGATAAGAATAAATTGGATCTTCAATATAAGTTTCAGATTTGCGATGATGATCAATCACACATATGCGTTTGCTAATATCTAATAATTTAGGTTGCATTGTAGATGCAGGACGATTTGTGTCAACCACAATAATTAATGTTTTATCATCCACTAAACCGATGGCTTTGTCTGGAGAGACAGTCAATTTTGCAATTTCGGTTTGAGAAAATACATCATCAAAATTTCGTCTAGTATTGAGGTCTACTAAATTAGCGTCATAGACAATTAGATTTTGACCCGATGGGTTGATGCCGCTAGCCAAACATTGCATACCCAAACAAGCTCCCAACGCATCATAGTCCATATTTTTATGCCCCATAATCAGTACGGTGTTGCTTTCTTTAATTAAGTTTGTAATTGCAACAGATAATACACGACCCCGAACGTGAGAACGAACTTGTTTAATTTCTGTTTTAGCTCCAAAATATTCACTTGCCTTACCAAAAGTGTTGATAATGACTTGATTTCCGCCGCGGCTTAGAGCCATATTTAAAGCCCGATAAGCAAGTTCAGATAATCTTAAAATAGAAGTTTGACCTTTACCAATTCCTACACTGATTGTCAGTGCATTTTCTTCATTATCAACGGCTGAACGGATATCATCTAACAATTTAAACTTCGTTTCTTTAATTTCTTGATATTTTTTTTCTTCTCCTAAAATAATATAAGTATCAACACCACAAGCACGAATAAATAAATGATAATTATTTGCCCATTCCATAATGGTATTTTTTAAATTGTTTACTTTGGTTAGAAACTCTGCTTCATTATATAAAGTCATAATATCTTGATAGTTATCAATTACAATATATCCAATAAAAGGAGCATTTTCATTCATTGACTTGCGTTGATAAACTTCATCAGTGATTTCCTTTAAATAAATAACATGTAAGCCTTTGTTAATTCCTACAGCAAATATTTTTCCATCAATAGTCGTGGTAATGTTTTCAGATTTTAAATTTTCTTCCAAATAACCAGCCATATTTTCTACAATGTCATAAATGTTTTTTCCAACGACACTAGTTTTTTTAAACATGGTAGTATTACTACACCAAATAATTTCATCTTCTTCGTTATAAATCAGCATTGCTACATCGCCAAAATCAAATAATGAACTCATTTCATTTCCAAACACTGAAGAAATATTAATATCCGATCGAATAAGGAATTTTTCTGTTTTTTTGATTGAAATTAAAATATTAATAAAACTATGAAGAATGACTAATAAAAAATAGCCACAAAGAATATATAAATCATATTTTTTTGTTATCCCATGTATAAAAATAAATATGGTGAGGCCAACCCCAATTAGAAAATCAAACAAAAAAGAAATGATAATTCTAATTTTATGCTGAGCAATTTTTCTTAACACAAAAATCACCTCTTATAATGAATTATAACATTTTTAGGCAGATAAATATATACTTAAGTATTATATTTATTGAAATAAAAAAAGTTGTATTACAAATAAACGATTCCAAGAGATAAAAATACTATGAATACAAGAAAATTGATTAATAAATAGATAAATTGCTTTGTATTCCATTTTTTTGCGTGTTGTTTAGCCACTAGTTTGAATAATTTTACAATATTTTCCTTTTCTTGTAAGTTGATATTTTCAAAAGTAATTTTAATTTTAGATTCTACTTTTCGCATAGAAAGATGTTCTTTCATATAATGACTATCTTTATATTTTGCATCGTATTGTATTAATGCATTACCATAGGTAGCTAAGTTCGTATGTGTCCCATTGACAATCCAATAAATTCTTTTTTTAATAACTAAAAAATAGATAATCAAAACGATGGGTGTTAAACAAATACCCACAATTCCAACGATAATATTTTTACTTATAGCTACAATTAAACAAAGCGTAGAAAGGTAGATTAAATAAATATATTGTTGTTCATCAATAATAAATTTTTTGTTAATAACGATTAACAAAGAAATGATGGTTCGATATAAAAATAAAAAGGATAAAATCAAACAAATAAATGAAAACGGACTTAACATGGCAAAATTTTCCTTTCCTTAAATGCTTGGTAACAGTTCAAATTCATCGGTGAATTCAACACTTTTAATTAAAGAATGCATAATAAAAACATTTCTCTTCACAAATATTTTAACATTGTTACACAAAAAAAACAATTTTTGTTATAATAATAAATAGGTGATAAAAATGAGAGAAAAAAGTTATGCAAAAGTAAATTTAGCGATAAATGTGCTTAATCGTTTATCTAATGGATATCATGATTTAGATATGATTAATGTATCTATTCGATTACATGATACGATTATAATGAAATTTCATCACGACAGTGAAATTAGAAAAATTACTTCAAATGATGAAAATGTACCAACAGACGAAAACAATATCGTTATTAAAGTGATTCATAAGGTTCAACAAACATTTAAATTGAATTTCGGATACGAAATTCATATTATCAAAAGAATTCAACAACAATCGGGTTTAGGTGGCGGTAGTGGAAATGCAGCAGCCGTTTTAAAAATTTTAAATAAAAAATTCCATTTGAATATGTCTGCCGTACAAATGATTAATTTTATAAAACCAATATCATCTGATGCACCTTATCAATTATTTTCTTTAACAAGCAGAGTTAGAAAAACAGGAAATGACGTATCTCCGTTTGATTCTAAACTTAAAGGAAAAATATTGATTGTCAAACCAAAAAGTGGATGCAGTACAAAAGATGTCTATGCGGGTTTGAATTTAAACGATCTTATACATCCAAATATTAATAAGGTTGAAAAAGCAATGAAGGAAGGCGACGTTGATTTGTTGAGTCGTCATGTTGGCAATAGTTTATTAGAATCGGCAATGAAACTCAATCCAGATATTGAGCCAATTTTAAAAGAATTAAAGTCTTTTGGCTTTGAAATTGTAGGAATGTCAGGAAGTGGAAGTGCTTGCTTTGCATATTCTAAAAACAAAAAACTATATCGATTAGCGAAAGCACAATTAGTTAAAGATAATTACGATATTTGTAAGGCTTATCGAATCATATCTTTATAAATAAATTACGGCTTTAAGTGAACTTTATTTCTTGTAAAAGAAAGAAGATTCACATCCCAAAGCCGTTTTTTATATAAAAGTAGATTTTTTAATTAGAATAAATTTTTCTTGCAACGCCACGACTATCAATACCACCGATTCCCTTTCCTTTTGAAATGGTATCTGCAAGCACTTTTTCAACTTCTACAAATTGATTTACATGTGTATTGGCTATAGATATCGCAATACAAGCGGGATCGAGTGCGTGAATATTGATTTTTGTGGGTGAACTAGCAAAATTAGCGCCACTTTTTATCAAGCCCTCATAATTCGATTGGCATGCTCCAGCAATGATAATTAAAGCGTCTTTGTTGGGCTGATATAAACGCGCCTGCTTGACAGCATCTATAAAATGATGTGAATTTTTATAGCCTTCGTGTTCGGTTTGTGCCCTTTTAAAACTGAAAGAATCGTGCCCAGTAATAATTAAAATATCTGGGCAATGTTTTTTTAATAAAGGAATAATATTTTCTTTCATTTTGTCTTCTTGAATATAACAGCCAACGACAGGAGTCATATTTTCTTTGTAAAAATCCATACATTTTCTCAAATAAGTTTTATCTCCATCAATATGTAAAATTTTACCTTTGATAAGATGGTTATTTTGTTGTAAAATCATTTCCACTTCTTTTGTTTCAGTTGATTCTTCATAAGGTTGTAAATCATCTAAAGTGGCATCCGCAATTAAACGATACATCTCTCCATGTAAATATACCTGTTTACCGTCAATTTTGATAATTTTAAACACAATATCATGATGATATTTTTTTCGTGTTACATAATCTCCAATTTTCATAGTATCACCTATAACAAAGTATGAATAAAAGAATAAAAGAATTAGGTTAAGCACCTAATTCTTTTGCAATTTGAATAAATTTTTCTAAATCCAGTTGTTCTGCTCTGGAATCTGCAGAGATATTCAAACGATTTAAAAAAAGAATAGCCTCATTTTTGTCTGAAAAATAATGCGTAAGATGATTGGCTATCGTTTTTCTTCGCATTTTAAATAAGTCCTTCACGATTTGAAAAAATTTTAATTCATCATTTATTTGATATTTAGGCTTTTTTCTTTCAATTCGTAATACCATAGAATCAATTTCTGGGCGAGGCAAATAGTCATTTTTGCTGACGTGAGTGATTGTGGTTATTTTATATTTATATTCTAAAATGATATGCAAAGGGCCATATTCTTTTAAAGTTGGATGAATCAATTTATTTGCAACTTCTTTTTGCATCATAACGATTAAATTTTGTATCGGATAATTACCATAAATTATTTTGGTTAAGATTTGTGAAGTAATGTAATAAGGCAGATTAGAAATAATGGTAATTGGAGATAAACAAATATCAAAAGTAAAGAGTTGATTTAAATCCATTTTTAAAAAGTCTTGATGAATGATTGTTAAATTTAAAGCGTCTTTAAATTCTTCTTGAAGAATGTTGCACATATTTTTGTCAATTTCAATCGCAATGACTTGTTTTGCAATTTTAACACAAGCTTCAGTTAAAGCGCCTAATCCAGGGCCGATTTCAATTACGATGCTTTTTTTTGATATTCCTGAATTTTCAACGATTTTATCGGTAATATTTTGAGAAACCAAAAAGTTTTGTCCTAATGCTTTGTTGGCAGTCAAATGATATTTGCGAAGTGTGCCATCAACATATTTTTTACTACTTCTCATTGTATAGCCTCCTCGAGCATATTTTTAGTGATGTGTAATAAATTTAATCTTTTTAGCATTGTTTTAGCATTGCAAAAGCCTAAATGAAAATAATGACAAACTTTTTCTTTGTTGAGTTGACTGTTTGGACCGATTAAATGCATTTCCATTAAATCTCGCATAGCTAATGGATGATTGTTGATTTTATCGGTAAAAGTAACCACGTGGTTCAAAGCGCGCAAAATTTCTTGCTGATCACATTCCGCAACGCCAACTTTATGATGTTTAATTGATTTTTGTTTATCAATAAAAGCATGTTTACAATTTGGAACTTTTTGACTGATTTCGTTTCTTATTTTCGCACCAGGAAAATCAGGATCTGTTAAAAGAATAACTCCGCGGGTGCTGGCTAAAGATGCTAAATATTCCATAGAAAAGCCATCGATAGCAGAGCCATTACACGTTAGAATATCTGCTTTTATAAAAGTGGATAAGTACGCTTTATCCGTTTTTCCTTCGACAACTAGGACTTCTTTTATTTCTTTCATAAGTGAAATACCTTTTTAGCATTATTAAAAGTGATGGCAGCAATGTCATCATAATTCATAGCTTTGAGTTTTGCGATTTCTTGAATGACAAAAACGACATAAGCAGGTTGATTTTGTTTTCCACGATAAGGAACAGGAGTTAAATAAGGGTCATCTGTTTCTACGAGTAATTTATTCAAAGGGACGCTTTGTACAACCTCTTTAATTTCTTTAGCATTTTTAAAAGTTACCGTACCTGCAATAGAGATATAACAGCCTAATTTTAGAAAACGTTGCATCATTTCTACACTTCCGCTATAGCAGTGTAATATTATGCCGTCTAACTTTTGATGATATTTTTCTAGTAATTCATAAGTGTCTAAATAAGCATCGCGACAATGAATAATCACAGGTTTGTGTATTTCGCTAGCCAAAGATAGAAATTTTTCAAAATAATATTTTTGCTTTTCTTTATTCGTATTTTCATAATGATAATCTAAACCGATTTCACCAATTCCAATGGTTCGTGGATCTTGCAATAATGGAAAAAAGATTTGCAAAGAATCATTGAATAATTCACTATCATTAGGATGAAGACCACAAATAGCATAAATATTTTCATAATGCTTAGCGATTTCGAGCGCTTTTACAGAGGTTTGAAAATCACTACCCACAACTGCCATATGAGTCACATTGTTGTTGTGCGCATTTTGAACTAAAGTATCGACATCGATAACTTGAGAATCATTTAAATGAGTATGAGTATTGAATATCATAATTATTTCCCCAAACAAAATTTTGAAAAAACATTATCTAAAATATCTAAGGATGTTGTTTTTCCTAAAATTTCTAAAATATTCTTATAAGCTTCTTGAATATCAATAAAAATAAGATCAATGACTTGCTTTGCTAACGCTTGATTCTTGGCATCCAACAAATGTTGTTTGGCTTGTTGAAGCAACCCTAATTGTCTTGCGTTGAATAGTAAAGGTTCTTCATTGTATAAAAAAGTTTTAAATTTTTCTTTAATTTTGTTTTCTAATTCTGAAATATTTCTATTTTTAGCCGAAATATTGACACTTTCTTCTAAATGAACAACAGATTTTAAATCGGTTTTGTTTAAAATCACAATTCTTTCTTTGTCCTTTGTTAATTCGAGTAATTCATTATCTTGTTCGGTAAGTGGTGTCGAACCATCCAAGACAAGTAGTACGAATTGAGCTTTTTGTAAAGCATTATATGACTTTTGTATTCCCAGTTGTTCGATTTTGTTTTTTCCTTTTCGAATACCAGCAGTATCAATTAAATTCAAAGAAATACCATCAAAATCGATGGAACCTTCAACAATATCTCGAGTGGTTCCAGCAATATCGGTCACAATCGCCTTATCTTCATTTAATAATGCATTTAACAAACTAGATTTGCCAACGTTTGGTTTTCCGATGATTACGGTGTCAATTCCATTTTTTACGATTTGTCCTTTTTTTGTATCTTGTATGACTTTATCTAACAAAGCGATATTTTTTTCAAGTTTTGGTAAAATAGTTAAATGCGTTAATTGTTCGACATCATCATATTCAGGATAATCGATATTCACTTCAATAGTGGTTAATACGTCTAATAATTCATGACTTAAATTTGTTACATAATCAGAAGTGATTCCCTTAAGGCCACTTAATGCAAGGCGAATAGCTTGTTTGTTTGTAGCGTTGATTAAATCATTAATTGATTCTGCATTAATTAAATCAATCCGTCCGTTTAAAAAGGCTCTTTTTGTAAATTCTCCACGTTCTGCTAAACGTGCACCATATTGAATACACAAAGAAATGATTCGTTGAATAATCAAAGGATTGCCGTGGCAATTAATTTCTGCCATATTTTCGCAGGTAAAAGTTTTGGGTGCTACAAAGAAAGAAATCATGACTTCATCGACGATTTCTTGATTTTCCAGAATATGGCCATAATAAAATTTTTGATGTTCATAGGTTTCTTTTACATTAGAAAAAATATGACGAACGATATCAAAACAATTATCGCCACTTAATCGTATAATCGCTATTGCGGCTTTGCTAGCCCCACTACTCAAGGATACAATGGTTTCATTCATATTCTTCACCACTAAGTATTGTATAACTTTTTTAATTATTAAAAAAGAAAAAAATAAAAAGTCATTATAAAATGACTTTGTGATTAATTTAAGGCTTGATCATATTTTAAGATAATGGTTTGTAAATTAAGATTAAAACGATCGGCAATTCGTTGTCCATAATCGGTATCGGCTGAATAAAAATAATAAACCATTTGTTCGACAATATTTCGACTCACGCCTTGTAATGCGTTGGTTAAATTTTCAATTAAAATATTTTGTTCTTCTTCACTTAAGGAACGGAACAATTCTCCAACTTGTTCGAAATTATCATTATATTCATTTTTAAATCTTGCAATGACAACCCCTTTAATAAAAGATTTTCCTTCGCTATCATGACTTTTTTTCGTTTCTTGCGGCAAATTTTCATTATGATTAGGATAAAAATTGATTTCTCCTTTTTGTGTTCTTATATCCATTTTTCCATTTTGTTGATAATTATGAATACCATTTAAAGGCAAATTCACTTTTAAATAGGGGTAATTGATGCCTAAACGATAACGATTGGCATCTGGATAAGCAAATAATAAACCTTGTAGTAATTTGCTTTCTGACGCTTCAATTCCAGGGACAAAAGAACCGGGATCAAAGGCCACTTGTTCACTATATTCAAAAAAGTTATCAGGAATACTATCTAAAGTTAAGGTTCCTATTTTCACCATTGGAGTTACTTCTTCATTCCAAATTTTAGTTGGATCAAATGGGTGGAACGGAAAAGCATCTAAATTTTTTTCTTCCAGTAGTTGAACATAAACTTCCCATTTTGGATATTGTTTATTTTCAATTTGTGTATATAAGGAATTTGTGGCAGAAGCCGATGTATTTTTTTGAATTTCTTGTGCTTCTTGTTTGGTTAAATAGGTTGCACCGCCGACAGGGATAAAATGATATTTAACATAATAAACATCATCATTTTCATTAATCCATTTATAAGCACAAACAGAATGGCCTTCCATTTTACAATAATTAGTTGGAATACCATATCGACTATATAGATATGTAAGGGTATGTAAGGTTTCTGGTAATAGCGAAAAATATTGCCATGTTCTTTCTGGGACGATTAAATTTGTAACCGGAGATGGCTTTAAAGCGTGTAATAAGTCAGGAATTCGCATTGCATCTCTGACATAAAATACTGGCAAATGGATGTTTATTAAGTCATAATTGCCATCTTCAGTATAAAATTTAATATTAAATCCTCGTAAATCTCTTACAACCTCAGATGAGCCTTGATTTAATACAAAAGTTGAAAAACGAACAAAAACTTTTGTTCTCTTTCCTTTTTGATTTAAAAATGCGGCTTTGGTAAATTGTTTCATATTATTTTCTGCTTCAAAATAGCCAAATGCGCCAGCCCCACGAGCGAAGGCTACGCGTTCAGGAATTCGTTCACGATTAAAATGTGCTAGTTTTTGTATTAATTGAGTATCTTGAATTAAAGTGGGTCCTAATTCTCCCACCGTTAAAGAACTAATATCGTTTTCAACAGCGCGGCCATAATTATTTGTTATATGTTGATTATCCATGAAATGCACCTCAATTCATGTTATTAAAATAACAAAAAAAATATTCACAATTTTGATTATAGGAGTATAATAAAAGTATCTTCAGGGTAAGGTGTAATTCCTAATCGGTGGTAAAGCCCACGAGCAATTTGCATGAACTAGTTAAATTCTAGTGCCGACAGTTAAAGTCTGGATGGAAGAAGAATTTTTTAATGCCCTGAAAAGAGCATTTTTTTGTTGCTCAAAGGAGGAAAAATGAAAACAAATACGACTGTTAAAAAAATGGTGCTGATTTCCATGATGGCGGCAATTTCTTATGTTTCTACTTTAGTTTTTCATTTGCTACATCTCAGTTTTATACCTGTGCCAAGTCTTTCTTTTTTAACCTATGATCCTAAGGACATTATCATTTGTATTACAGGTTTTATTTTAGGTCCAAGCGCAGCTTTAATTATTGCGGTGATTGTTCCACTTTTAGAAATGGTCACGTTTAGTAGTCAAGGATGGATAGGGTTGATTATGAATGTTATTTCAACTTGTGCTTTAGTGATTCCAGCAGCGTTCATTTATAAATCCAAAAGATCCTTTAAAGGCGCATTATTGTCTTTAGCTGTTGGCTTTGTTTCGGTACTTATCATGATGACATTATGGAATATTATCGTGACGCCTTTATATGGTGGCATATCGAGAAAAGAATTAATTCGCAGTTTATTAGGATGGATAGTATTATTTAATGCCATTAAAGTATTATTAAACATTTCATTTATTTTAATTTTATATAAACCTTTAACATCCGCCATTAGATTTACAGGTTTACTCGAAAAAAACGGGAATTCTAGAAATTTAAAAACCTCTTTAGTTATGTGTGGCGTTGGCGGGATTCTTTTGGTTGTTTTAGTCATTGTAATTGTTTTATTAAACGTTTTAAAATAAGGGAATTTAGACTTAGCAAAAACTGAGGTATTCTTTTTCTAATTTTATGGTTCGTTTTAAATCACATTCATTTTTATGGCAAACAAATATGAATTGTTTTTTAAACATTTGTTTGCCTTTTTTGTATAAAAAAATACTTCCAAAGCAGACCTACAAATTATTTTTTGGCAACTTTAGAAGTATTATTTTCGTATTTTATACTTTAATTATTCAACAACAATTGCTTGAACTGGACAATTAGCTGCAGCATCTTCAACTGAACTATCAACAACATCAGTGATTGCTTCTGCTTTTTCTCCACTTGCATCAAAAGCAAAGGCAGCGGAAGCTAAACTAACACACATACCACATCCAATGCAAGTATCTTTATCAACTCTAACTTTTGCCATAATGTTTCCTCCTCAAAAATATACATCCCTATTATATATGATTCTAATAAAAAAATAAACATTTAAAAAGAAAACGATTTATTATAAAATGACTTTGTAAAGCGAGGTTAGAACTTTATGTTAAATATTCGAATCAGTAATGAAATCAAGGAAGCATTAAAAAATCATTTACCAGTAGTAGCGTTGGAATCTACGATTATTTCACATGGGATGCCTTATCCTGAAAACATCGAAACTGCATTCAAAGTAGAACAAATTGTAAGAGAAAATGGTGCAATTCCAGCAACCATCGGGATTATCGATGGGGTGGCTGTTATTGGTATGTCAAAAGAGGAAATTCAACAATTTGGGACAAGAAAAGACATTATTAAGGCAAGCCGAAGAGATTTGCCAATTCTTATGGCACGGAAACAATGGGGAGCAACGACAGTAGCAACGACAATGTATTTTGCATCTCTTGCGAAGATTGAAATTTTTGTGACTGGAGGAATTGGTGGCGTGCATCGAAATGGGAATGTAACGTTTGATATTAGTGCTGATTTACAAGAATTAGCAAATACGAATGTTACGGTCGTATGCGCAGGTGCAAAAGCAATATTAGATTTACCATTAACCTTAGAATACTTAGAAACATTTGGCGTTCCTGTTCTTGGCTATCAAAGTGACGAATTGGCAGCGTTTTATAGCCATACGAGTCATTTAAAATTAGATGCAAATGTCAAAGACGCAGAAGAAGCAGCAAAAATTATTCAAACGAAAAGAAGTTTAAACTTAAAAGGGGGTATATTAATTTCTAATCCCATTTCATTAAAAGAAGAAATTCCTAATGATAAGATTAATGTTTTTATTAACGATGCCTTAAAAGAAGCACAAAAAGAAAAGATAATAGGCAAAGATATTACCCCATTTTTATTAAAAAGAATCAGCGAACTAACACAAGGACAAAGCCTTGCTGCTAATAAGGCATTAATTTTTAATAATGCCAAAGTTGGTGCATTAATTGCAAAAGCCTATAGTCAATTACAAAAATAGATAAAAAACGACAAAAATAGAATTAAAACACGCCTTTTTTTCGATAAAATTCGTATATGAAATTGTGTAGAATTATGTTGAATGGAAGGAGTGTTTTTATTATGGTTAGTGATCATTTTTTAAAAGAATGTTTACTTTTAGATTATCAAAGATTTTGTAAAATAAATGAAATATTAAAAGATCCCAGCAATCTTTCTCTCGTTGATATTGATAAAATAATGAACGAAAGTTTTCGCATGATTCATATCATGAAAGGAACTTTAGGATTTTTAAAATTAAAAAAAGAAACCCAAATATTGCATGCATTAGAAACACAATATATCAATTTAATTCGGTCAAATCCACAAAAAGATGATGTTTATATTTTAAATGTTCAAATTGAAAAATTTTTATCTAAGGTCATGGAATATTATTTATTTGAACAAATTGCCATGCAAACGACCATCTCTTTAGAAGAGTTATTTTTAACCATTCAAAGCGATTTTAAGACATTAATTGAAAATAAAAAAATACAAATTATTCCGATTTATTCGAAAGATCGATTAGAAAAGGAAATCGCTAATGATGTATATAAAATTGTGTATCAAATCATCAAAAACGCCATTAGTCATGGTTATACAGGTAAAGATATGGTCATCCGGCTTAATGGTTCTTGTACAAACCAATACATTAAACTAAAAATTAGCAATGATGGAGTACCCATTAATTTTGATAAATTAATTAAAAAAGCACAAAAAGAAGAAAATGTGAATGCGCATTTAGGAAATGTTTTATTTTTAAATAATGTTTCTAGCACCGCGCAAAGAGATGAAATATCGGGAAGTGGTGTTGGATTAAATTGTGTCTATGAAATGATAAAAAAGCATAACGGAAATATTCAAATTATTAGTCAAGCTGAAGATACTTTATTTTATATTTTGCTACCCTTAGGTTAGTGTTTTGACATTTGTAAGCAACAATAGTAAAATACTATTGTTACTTAAAGCGGAGGAAAATATATGAAAAAATTATTTGCAGTTAATGCCGGAAGTTCATCTTTAAAATTTCAAATTCTCGAAATGCCAGAAGAACAAGTGATTATTAGTGGACAAGTCGAAAGAATTGGCTTTGACGATTCCATATTTACGGTAAAATATCAAGGAAATAAAACCGAAAGAAAATTACCTGTTAAAAATCAAAAAGAAGCCGTTCAACTTGTTTTAAAAACCATTTTAGAGATGAAAGTTATTCGTGATGTTTCTGAAATTAAAGGCGCTGGACATCGCGTTGTACAAGGTGGGGAATTTTTTGATCGCACTGTAGAAGTTACCGATGATGCCATTGCTAAAGTAGACTTTTTAGCGCAACTTGCACCTTTACATAACAAAGCAAGTCTAGAATGTTATCGCGCATTTAAGGAATTATTGCCTAATGCATTTCACACTTTTGTTTTCGATACAGCTTATCATCGGACAATGGAAGAACAAAATTATATCTATCCAATTCCTTATGAATATTATACGAAATATGCAATTCGTAGATATGGGGCTCATGGTACCTCTCACAAATATATTGCTTCCATAGTAGAAAAATACTTAAATTCAAAAAAATACCGCTTAATTTCTTGTCATTTAGGTTCGGGCGCATCTTTATGTGCCATTAAGAATGGTAAATGTATAGATACGTCTATGGGCTTTACTCCGCTTGGTGGAATTATGATGGGAACTAGAAGTGGGGATTTAGACCCTTCGCTTGTTTTATATATTATGGAAAAAGAAAATTTGACACCACAAGAAATGAATAATATTTTAAATAAAAAATCGGGTCTTGCAGGACTTTCTGAATTATCAAGCGATATGCGTGACGTTGATAAAGGCATTGCTGAAAATAAGCATTTAGCTTTGTTAGCTAAAAAAGTATATTGCACAAGAGTGGCACAAACGATAGGATCCTATTTTGTAGAATTAGGTGGATGTGATGTTCTTGTATTTACGGCGGGTGTTGGTGAAAATTCGATTACAACACGCAAAATGTTAATGCCAATGATTTCCCAAGCCTTAGGTATTGAAGTTAATGAGGAAATGGCCCAAGAATTTGAATTTGGAAAAATAATTTCCACCGCACAATCCAAAATTAAAGTGCTTATCATACCTACGAATGAAGAATTAATGATTGTTCGAGATACCTACGAACTATTGCAACAAAAAAATGGATAAACAATATTCAAAAGTTTTAAAAGCGATAAAAAAATATGAATCTATCGTTATTTTAAGACATGAACTTCCTGATTATGATGCTTTAGGCTGTCAATTTGGAACGAAAGCTTGGATTCAAGATAATTTTAAAAACAAAAAAGTTTATGCTATAGGTGCTGATCATCCGATTTTTACCAATAAAATTTATCCACAAACGGATAAAATAGAGAACGTTGAAGAACCCTATTTAGTGATAATCTTAGACACAGCAAACTTTGATAGAATAGATGGCAAAGCATTTATAGAAAAAGCAAGTATGACGATAAAAATTGATCATCATATTTTGTGTGAAAATTTTGGTGTGGTAGAAATTGTAAAAAGTGATTATAGTGCTGCTTGCGAATTGGTTGTAGAAATGATCAAGTCATATAAAAAATATCCAATCCAGCCTACCGCAGCGGCTTATTTTTATAGCGGTTTAGTGGGAGATAATGGTTGTTTTAGATATAGTTCTACAAGCGCAAGAAGTTTTGAAATAGCAGCTTATTTAATGCAATCAAAAATTAATATTGAAGATATTTATGAAAAAATGTTTTCAAAAAGTATCGATGATATTAAAATTTTAAAATATTTTTATAATCATTATAAAATCAGTAAACATGGAGTTATTTATACACATATTGATGATAGAACATTAAAAGAATTAAATATTATTCGTGAAAGAGTCAAAGCGTATGTTAATTTATTTTCTGGTTATGATGAATCACGAATTTGGGTAACATTTACTGAAGATATTGAAAAAGGAATTTGGTCTGTAAGTATTCGCAGCCGGCAAATCGCTGTTAATGAAGTGGCTTCTAGACATCAAGGTGGCGGTCATAAGAATGCTTCAGGTGCAAAAGCCAAAAATTATGAAGAAACAATGCAAATTGTAGAGGAATTAGATGAATTAATAAAATAAAGGAAAAATGTAGAATGAAAATTGGAATGATTTCTTTAGGCTGTGCTAAAAATTTAGTGGATAGCGAATGGATTTTAGGATTATTAAAAAAAGAACAAAATGAAATTGTGGATGATTTTTTATTGGCTGATGCCATTATTATTAATACTTGTGGTTTTATTGAGGACGCAAAAAAAGAATCCATTCAAGTCATTTTAGATGTAATTCAAAACAAGAAAAAAGACACTTTACTTATTGTCGTTGGATGTTTAGCTAAGCGGTATAAAAAAGAACTTTTACAAGAAATCCCTGAAATTGATTTAATTATTGGGGTGGATGAATATGCACATATTGGAACCTTGTTAAATAAACTTTTTAAATCAAAAATGAAGGAAACTTTTGAAGTCGAAGATCGAGTTTTAACTTCCTATTTACCGTTTGCTTATTTAAAAATCGGTGAAGGATGCTCGAATTGTTGTTCTTATTGTGCTATTCCACTGATTAGAGGTCCGTTTAATAGTTATAAAAAAGAACAAATACTCAAAGAAGCACAACATTTGATTCATATCGGGGTTAAAGAAATTGTCATTATTGCTCAAGATACAACGCGTTATGGAAAAGACATTTATTCAAATTACTTTTTAGAAAATCTTTTAGAAGATATTGCAAAACTAGATACCAAAGTCTTTATTCGGTTGTTATATTTATATCCTGATCGCATTAGTGATGCCTTGATTCATGTTTTTGAAAGATATTCCAATATTTTTCCTTATTTTGATATTCCGATTCAACACAGCAGCAATCGCTTGCTAAAACAAATGAATCGTACAGGGACTAAGGAACTTTATCGAGAAGTTATTAATAAAATTAAAAGAAAAATTCCTAATGCAGTTTTTAGAACAACGCTTATTGTTGGATTTCCATCCGAAAGCAAAGAAGATTTTGAGGATTTAAAGCAATTTATTCAAGAAATTCAATTTGATCATTTAGGCGTTTTTACTTATTCTAAAGAAGAAGATACAAAAGCATATCGGATGTCTTTACAAGTAAATAAAAATTTGGCTGAAAAAAGAAAAAAAGAAATTATGCAAATACAACACGAAATTTCTTATAATAATAATTTAAAACGTATAAATCAAACACATCTTGTTTTAATTGAAAACTTTGATGGCAATAATTATTATGGCAGAAGTTATTTATATGCTCCTGATGATATCGATGGACATGTTATTGTGAAAAGTGCTAAAAAGCTTTTTATTGGAGAATATGTTCTAGTTAAAATTACAAAGGCTTATGCATATGATATAGAAGGAGTTGCTATCGAGAAATAAGAAGGTGATGTTTGTTTGAAATTTCAAAGTGATTTTAAAGCACATCAAAAATTTTTAAAAATCACAAAAAGTATCGAAAAGAAATTAGCTACTTTAGATTCTGAGGTGGCTTTAGAATTTGCAGATTGGTTCGATAGAAAGGCAAATTATTTAAAACAAACAACACAAAAAAGTAGTTATTGTCCACAACCCGATGATTTGAGTAAGGGAGATGTCGTTTGGGTAGAGTTTGGAATCAATGTTGGAACAGAATTATCTGATCATCACAAGAAAGGACATTATGCAGTGGTGTGGGCCATTGATTTAGGAAATGTTATCGTCATTCCTTTATCTAGTAAGCCAATACATGGATCTAAATTATCTTTGGACTTAGGGGTTATTGATGAATTGAATACAGAAACAACGGCAAACGCCCATTCATATTTAAAATTAGATGCAATTCGATCAATTTGTAAACGCAGAATTAATCGAATGAGTAAAAAAGAAAACGGGAAAATTACATTAAACTCACAAATAATGGATCAAATTAAACAATTTATGTTAGAAAATTTTATATAATTTTGACAAATGCTGCAAATATGATAAAATAGTATTTGCTTGCCAATATAGTTAAATGGCATAACAAATCCATGGTAAGGATTAGTTCGGTGTTCGATTCACCGTATTGGCACCATTTTTCCAAAAAAAGTCCTAGTTTTAGGACTTTTATTGCTTTCATAAGGCAAATTAAGATAAATTTTATTGCTTTTTTGGCTGAAATTTGAATTTTTATGAAAAAAGTAGAATAAAAATCAAGATCATATTATAATGTAGATGAAAAAGTGGAAAGAAGGGCAACAATGAAGAAATTATTGATCCAAATGATTAAATTTGGAATAGTTGGTGTAATTGCTTTTGTTATCGATTATTCTTTAATGGTGCTTTTTGTAGAAGTTTTTCATTGGAATACCGTTGTTTCTACCGGTTTATCATTTACTATTTCCTTAGTTGTAAATTATTTATTGAGTATGAAATTTGTTTTCAAAGCAAAAGAAAATTTATCCAAGAAAAAAGAAATATTGATATTTGTTATTACGAGTGTAATAGGATTATTAATTAATCTTTTAATCATGTATATCGGCGACGATTTACTACACATTAGTTATTTAATTGATAAATTAGTTGCTACAGTGATTGTTATGATTTGGAATTTTGTTACAAAAAAATTGTTATTAGAAAATAACAATTTAAAAAAAGAAAAAGAACACGAAAAAGAAAATGAGTCAAATTAGACAAAAAATGATTCATGATTACAAAATAAAAAATATTTTAATGATAATCCGTGTTAATTTTCAATATGCAATGCGGATAGAGTAGATTTATTTTATTTGTAATATCGGAAATGAAATCATTTTTTTCATTTTCATGAATTTGATAATTAAAATTTAAATCAAAACTAATTTTATAGTAATTTTCTTTAAAAACAATTCTTAAATCGTGAAAAGAAATATCTTTTTTAGTTTCTTTAATCCAAGTTTCCAATCGTCGATGTAATTCTTTATATTTTTGATCATCCATCGATACGGGGTCCATATGAATAACCATTTGAATATTGAATTGCTCTAAAATTTTTGTTTCTAAATTGTCGATTAATTCATGAATTTTAACGATGTTTTCCTTGTCTGATACTTCAACATGCATCGATGCTATCATTCTACCAGGCCCATAATCATGAATTAATAAATCGTGTACGCCTAACACTCCAGGTTCATTTAAGGAAAAAACTTCTATAGTATGAATTAATTCAATGTCAGCTTGTTTTCCAAGTAAGGTTTTAGACGTTTCTATCATCAATTTTAAGCCATTATAAATAATAAATAAGGAGATTAGAATACCTACAACACCATCAATTGAAAAATTAACATAGCGATTGATAATCAAACTAATGACCACGATGCTAGTGGTTAAAACATCACTTAAACTATCGTAAGAAACGGATTTTAAAATCAATGAATTAATTTTTTTGGCCATATATCGATTATAAATAAACATCCATATTTTTACAAAAACGGATAAAGAAAGAACAATGAGTAATATTAAATTAAACACTGGTTTTCGATTTTGTTGGATGTGTTCGATGGAAGAAATCATTAATTGTGCACCAGTGAAAACAATAATAAATGAAACAATTAATGAGGCAATATACTCTGAGCGGCCGTGGCCATAAGGATGCCCTCTATCTGGTTTTTTATTGCTTAATTTAGCCCCTAAAATAGAAATCACCGAAGAAGCTAAATCGGTTAAATTATTTAATGCATCAGAAATGACACTTATACTTTTGCTAATGAGTCCAATAATTAATTTCAAAAGAAATAAAAAGAAATTGCAAATAATTCCTAAAACACCACTTAAAATATGGTAGGCAGCTCTAACTTTTTTGTTTTTGACTTGGTCTGAATTCTTAATGGTTTTTTTAATAAGAAAACGTATCATAGTTTCACTCCCTACATTTCTATATAATTATACACAAAATTTTGAAAAAAGTTTAAACTTTATGATGGTTTTGATAAAATGAAATAAAGGTGATCGAGTATGTTTAAAAAATATTTATATTTATCTTTAATGGGAATTGCATCAGGAATTTGTATTGCGATTGGTGGCACCGTTTATTTATCGGTAGCTCCAACTTCAAAAATCATGGGTGCTTTTTTATTTTGTATTGGCTTATTTATTATAATTTGCTATTCATTTGCATTATTTACTGGCCGTGTTGGATATGTTTTTGAAAAAAAGTGGACCTATATTATCGATTTAGTCATTATGTGGTTTGCCAATTTAATTGGAACGGTCATTGTTGCCTTATTGTTTCAACAAACGAGATTTTTTGATTTAGCATTTCAAAACTACGCAAAGGCAGTAGTAGATGCTAAAGCTAGTGAAAGTTGGTATGGCGTTTTAATTCTAGCTATTTTTTGTGGGATGTTAGTTCATCTTGCCGTGCATACGCAAAAAATCAAAGAGTTACACCCTATATTTAAAATCGTTGCCATTTTTGGTTGTATTAGCGTTTTTATTTTATGTGGCTTTGAACACGTGATTGCAGATATGTATTATGTTACAGTTGCAAAGGCATGGAGTTTTAAATGGGTTGGTTATCTACTATTAATTACTTTGGGAAATAGTATTGGTGCTTGGATTATTTGGGGCTTTGACAAGATTGCGACAAGATTAAAAAACAGTTAGAAGAATTTAATATAAATTCCTTTCTATCGACAACATTTTTAATTTTAAATGAAGGTTTTTATGGGCTGATGTTATCAACCCATTTTTTGTTTATCATTCATTGAAATGGTTTTAAAAGAAATAATATAAACCATAGATTGATTTTTCTTTTCTGTTTTTTGTTTAAAGTTGCAATGAAAAGTTAAACACATTAATATACAAAGATAGAGTCATTATGTGGCTATTTAATGGAATCATTACAAGTAAAGTATGATCTACCTGCTTTTGTTAACAACAACGCAAATGAAATGAATGACGCAATAAAGAAGTGATCTAAGCAAAAAAAGAGAAATCATCCCAAAAGACGATTTCTCTTTACTAAAAATATTTGATTATTCAGTTAAAAGGGCTAATAGATCTTCAATCGATAATGATGACAAGAAATCACTATCGTTTGAAATGACTTTATCAAATAAATTTTTCTTTTTCATTTGTAGATTTAAAATTTTTTCTTCAACAGAATCTTTGGTAATTAATTTGAAAATTTGTACATTTCTTTTTTGGCCAATACGATGCACGCGATCACTTGCTTGATTTTCTGCACTAAAATTCCACCAAGGATCATAGTGAATGACGGTATCTGCGCTAGTTAAATTGATGCCTGTTCCACCCGCTTTTAAAGTAATTAAGAAAACTTTGATACCTTCATTTTTGTTAAATTCCTCGATTAAATCTGCTCTTTTTTCATTTGGTGTTGCACCAGTAAACATAAAAGTTTTAATGTTTCTTTCTTTTAAATGCTTTTCTAAAATGGAAAGCATTGTTGCAAATTGAGAAAAAATTAAAATTTTATGGTCTGAACTAATACTGCTTTCAACTAATTCTAAAGTTAAATTTAATTTTGCACTTTCGCCTTGGTAGTCATTTTGATAAAGTGACGGATGACAGCAGATTTGACGTAAGCGTGTGAGCATAGATAAAATGAGTGTGCGATTGGTACTATGCGTTTCTGTAATTTCTTTTTTAATACTTTCAATCGTTTTTGTATACATATCTAATTGCTCTGTTTCCATTTGTGCATAAATGACTTGTTCTGTTTTTTCTGGTAATTCTTTTAGAACTTCTTTTTTCGTTCTTCTAAGAATAAATGGTGCCATTAATTTGTTTAAATGATTCATTTTGCTTTGATCGTTAAATCGGATAATATCGTATTCATATTCTTCTTTAAATAAGTCATATGTTTTTAAATATCCAGGAAGACAATAATCAAAAATTGACCACAAATCGGCTAAAGTGTTTTCTAATGGAGTTCCAGTGACGGCAAATTTTGTAATAGCCGAAATGCTTTTAACGCTCTCTGCATTTTTGGTCATGAAATTTTTAATGTTTTGTGCTTCATCAATGATCATAAAATGAAATTTTAAATTTTTATATAATTCAATATCTCTTTTTAAATAATCATAGGAAGTGATAATA
The DNA here is from genome assembly GCA_947599835.1 of uncultured Bacilli bacterium. Taxonomy (GTDB): domain Bacteria; phylum Bacillota_I; class Bacilli_A; order RFN20; family CAG-631; genus Caccosoma. Next base: position 11,925 of record CANQFQ010000007.1, on the reverse strand, counting down.
ATTTGATTTTTTTCTATTGAACGAATCAGTTTTTCTCGATTCATTCCGTTCCCAGTAATTAAAACAACATTCGCATTTTGATGCCATTTGTTAAATTCGTTATACCAGTTATAAGTTAAAGAAGAAGGAGAAACAATTAAACTTGGTAAATTGGTTTTAAATGAGGATAATAAAGCGATGATTTGCAAAGATTTACCAAGTCCCATGTCATCTGCTAAAATACCTCCAGCTTTATAATAAGCCAAGTTATATAGCCATGAAAAACCTTCTTTTTGATAATCTCTTAAAATATTGGTTAGTTGATTATTTAACGGATATTTTTTGTTTTTGTAGGTTTTAAGACCATTTAAAAAAGCAGTAACTTCTTTTGGAATATATTTTGAATCTAAAAGATTTTCAATGCGTATCATTTTAAATAAAGGAATTTGCATTTCAGGTTTTAAATCTTTTACAGGGACACCAATCGTTTCTACAATATCTTTCATTTCAGTTAAATATTCATCTTCAAGATTTAAAATGGTACCATCTTTTAAAAGATGATATTTTTTATGCTTTTTCATTGCTGCTAAAATTTCTTCTAAATCATTGATAGCGACGATATTTTCATTAAAGACTAATTCTAACCAATTGTTTTTATAACGCACGCCAACACCTGGTGAAGTGATGGTTTTAAAATTTAATCTCTTAATCGAATTACTTACATAAACTTTTGCTATTTCCTTAAGTTTAGGGATGTCATGGTTTAAAAAATCAAAGGCATCATTTTCGTCTTCGATGACATAAACGTTTTCTCGAGTGGTTTTTAAGAAGTTTAAGGTTAATAGTTCATCAAAAAACGTTTCTTCTTGTGCTTCGTTTGGAAAATAGCCTTGTTTAATGGCTTCTTCTCTTTCTAAAGAATGATACAAAAACTTATAAGATAGTTCTAAGTATCCATCATCAAAATCTAAATAGACTTCCGCTTCTAAATTAGAACAATTATTGTGTTTTTCAAATTCTTCTTTATTCACGATAGTAATGCAATTTTCAATTTGTGGGTATATATAAGTAAAAAATTGATTATACATTTGGCTAGTGAAAACAATATCTTGTTGAAATAATGAAACGACTAAAGGAACTAATTGAGGATTGTGAACATTATCTAAACAATAGAGCTTTTGACCACGAATGACATAATAGCTTCTACCCACCCAAAATAAACGCATTTCTTTTTTATTGCGTATAGAAAGTGTGTTTTTATCAAACAAAAGATCTAAATCAAAATCTTCTCCCGTATATTCCAATTCATAATTTGCTTCATTTAAAACTAAATTCACTTTATTTCCAAGATGTGAATCAAAACATTTTTTAAAAACGATATTTGGTAAAAGAATTTTTCTTTTAGAATCAAAATAGCCACTATTTTCCTTTTGTTTGTAATTAATGTAGTCTTTTAAATCCATGATTAAAACTCTGCTTTCTTTATCAAAAGCAGAAATGTTGTGGACAAATTCTAAATCTTTACCATATTTAAAAGATAAATGATTGTCGATGTTGTCATAAAAATCTTGAATATTCTTCACAAAATATGTTTTTGTTTTGTGAATTTTTAACTCTACACCAACTTCATTTTGATAAATATGAAAAATTGGCGTTAAATGAACGTCTAAACATGTACTTTTTTTGTAATAGTCCAAAAGAGAGGATAATTGATTAACCTCTTTTCTATTTGTGGTGATTTCATTTATTTTGAGAAAAAATGCAACAATATGTTTGCAATAGCCTTCATAATTCAAATAATAATCGCATTCACAAGTAGCGTGAGTAACTTTGCCTTGTAGATTAACTTTTGCCAATACTGGATAACTTTTATTGGTCATTCCAGTGACGATCCCCTCGTATACATCTTCGTCCAATTCATTTCTATGGCATTGTAAGACAACTTTTTTATTTGTATATAATTCATAGGCTTTAGGATATGTATCACCATCAATAGTATTTCTAATGATTTCTTTAATGTCAAATTTATTCATGCATATCTCACCCAATTCATAAGTATATCATACTTTTTAAGTTTTTTGTTGAATTATTTTTTAATTATTCAATAGTGCTTCTTTAAAACAAGATTCAAAAAGATTTATTTTTCCAAAGAAGCTTTGTACATAGTGGCATAAACGCCATTAAATTGCAATAACTCCGTGTGTGTTCCTTGTTCTATAATGCCATCTTTGCCAAGGACAATGATGTTATCACAATTTTTTATTGTAGTTAGTCTGTGTGCAATTGTAATGGTAGTTTTATTGACAGATAATTGATTTAATGATTCTTGAATTAGTTTTTCCGTAAGATTATCTAATGATGAAGTGGCCTCATCAAGAATAATCATTTTCGGATTTTTTAAAAACAATCTAGCAATAGAAATTCTTTGTTTTTGTCCTCCTGATAAACGCACCCCTTTTTCGCCTGCCATAGTGTCATATTTTTCCGGCAAAGACATAATAAAATCATGAATATTGGCTTGCTTTGCAGCTAGCACAACTTCTTCAAAACTGGCGTCTGGTTTACCATATAAAATATTTTCTTTAATGGTTCCCCAAAAGATAAATACATCTTGTTGAACGTGTCCAATTGCATTTCTTAAGCAATATAAGTCATAATCTTTCACATTTATTCCATCAATTAAAATATCTCCCGAATTCACATCGTAAAATCTTGGGATCAATTTTGAAATTGTACTTTTTCCTACACCTGTTTCCCCCACAAGTGCTATTTTTTGACCGGCATGAATTTGTAAAGAAAAGTGGGATAAAACATCTTGTGTATCGCTTTCATAATGAAAGGTTACATCATTAAAAGTGATATTTCCGATAAAATCATGTTTTTTAATACAATTTTCTTTAGAAACGATGGTTGTTTTGGTTTGCATAACATTATAAAAACGTTCAAAACTTGACCAGCCTTGTTGCCATGATTCCATGGTATTTCCTAATTTAGAAACAGGTGAAATTAAAAAGTTAATATATAAGAAAAAAGTAACTAAATCTTCTAATTTAAATCCTGTTGTATCTTGGTGTATAACCATTAATGAACCCACAACCAATAACAATAAGTTGGTTATGTTGGTAAACAAATTAATGGTTGATGAAAAAAGGCCAAGTTCCTTAAATGATTTTTTTCGTGCGTTTTGATATTGCATGTTTATATCGGCAAAATGATCGATTTCATATTGTTCGTTATTATATGCTTTGGTTAAAGAAATACCACTTAAACTACTTTCTACCTTTGCGGAAAGTTCTCCTTGTTCAATACGGACTTCTCTAAAACTAGCCATTAGTTTTTTTCTTCTTATGATAGCAAATAAAAGCAATGCCATAATAAAAATAAAGCAAATTAATGTCAAATAAACATTAATAAATAATAATATAATAAAACTACCGAAAATCATCACTAAAGAGACCAGTAAATCTTCAGGGACATGATGAGCTGCTTCGGACAAATCATGCAAATGTGTTGTTAAGTTTGCTAAAAGTTCACCCGATTTTTTATTTTCAAAATATTGATAATCTAAGGTTTCAAACTTTTTGAAAAGATCGCTTCGCATGTCTGTTTCTACTTTGATTCCTAAGTAATGCCCATAATAACCTATAATAAAAGATAAACAAAATCGAAGTAAATAAAACACAAGCAAAATAATACCAATGGTTATAATTGCATTGACAGTGGAATATTTTCCTGATAAAACACTTCGCGTGGCTAGTGGAAAAATTAAATCAATTCCGGCCATAATAAAAACACATGCTATATCAAGAATAAGCAATTTTAGATGTTTTTTATAATAAGAACAAAATTTTTTAAACATATTAAATCATTATTTTTTATTTTGTTGTTCTTCTTGTTTTTGTAGTAAATCACGAATTTCTTTTAAAATGTCTAATTCAGTAACAACTGGTGCTGCAGGTTCAGCTGGAGTTTCTTCAACTGGATTTGCTGCGGCTTCTTCTGCTTTACGTTTTTCTTCTAATGCTTTTCTCTTATTGCTCAAATATTTAGCAATTTTAACAATAATAAACAAAGTTAAAGCTATAAATAAAAAGTTAATAATTGTTTCAATTAAGGAAGACCAAGAAATATAGTTAACAGAATAATAATCAACACCATTTACGACAACAGGAGTAGCACCTGCTAGTGCATGTTCTTCAGTAAATTTAATAGAATTAGGTAAAACTGTAACTAATTCTGCATTTTTTCTTCCAAAAACGTAAGATAATACCCAGTTCACAATAGGCATTAAAATTTTTTGATTTAAAGTGGTAACAATTGCATTAAATGCGCCGCCAATGATAACGCCAATAGCTAAATCAAGAATGTTACCTTTTGATATAAATTCTTTGAATTCTTTGATAAAACCTTTTTTTTCTTTCTTTTCTTTTCTTTTTTTACTCATTTTTTCACTCCCCAACATCAACATTATATCGCAAAACAAGGCACGAAAAAAGAAAAATTCAATGAAATATAAAAATTTGTCATAAAAACCCTAAATTGTTGGTCCAATTTAGGGTTCTATTTATGAATTTAATCTTTATAATTGCTATCAATTGTATTGTTATGTGCAACATCAATTCCGATAAGATTTAAAATATCTCTTAATTCATAAACAATAAATTCATCGGAAGTGGTTTTTTCAAAATCATCCACAAAGCAAACCTTATTTTTCTTAATCAATTTTTTCATCATTTTTTGAATCCTGAGATGGATTTCTTTTTCTTGTTGAGAAAGATAAAACGTATAAGAGGTTTTAAATGCTTTTTCATAATAATAATGGCCACAATGTGGGCAATGAACCTCTTCAACTAATAAATCTTTGTGTGTAATCATTGCTTGTTTAGAGCAAATCAAACATTTTTCTTCCATAATTATTTTTTTAATAAGGCAGCAGCTTCAGGATCTACATAAATAGTTGCATTTGGATGATTTTTAAGAATACTTACAGGTAAGTTTGGAGTGACGTCTCCTTCAACTAAACTTTTAATAGCTTTTGCTTTTTTAGGCCCTGTGGCAATCAGCACAATTTTTTTAGCTTTCATAATTGAAGCAAGTCCCATACTAACAGCATGTGTAGGCACTTCATCAATAGAATTGAAGAAACGCGCATTATCCTTTCGTGTTGATTCATCAAGTTTTACAATGTGTGTGATAGAATCTAATGGAGTTCCGGGTTCATTAAAAGCAATATGTCCATTAGAACCAATGCCTAATATTTGTAAATCTATTCCTCCGGCAGCTTCAATTTCTTTATCATAGAGTTTAGCTGTTTCATTCGTCATATTTAATCCTGAAGGAACTTTTGTATTATTTTTATCAATATCGATATGATCAAATAAATTATGATTCATAAAATAACGATAAGATTGATCGTGATTGCCATCTAATCCTACATATTCATCAAGATTAAATGTTTTAACTTTTTTAAAAGATACCTTTTTTTCTTGACAAGCTTTAACTAATAAAGCATAAACGCCAAGAGGAGAAGACCCCGTTGCTAATCCTAAAATACAATTTGGTTTTTGATTGATCGTTTCAATAAATAAGTTAGCAACTTCTTCATCAATTTTTTTGGTATCTAGAATTTTAATTTCCATAAAATATTACCTCTTTTCCATTTCCTATTATAAACTATTTTTTATTTTTTGTTTCTTGATATTGATGAATTTTTAATATTTTCAAAAAAAATTGTGTTTGTTTTTTAAAACTTAAATAAGTTGAATCATGTAAATCCTTTTTTGCTTGGGTGTTTAAATAGTTAGAAATTAATACAATCGCTTGATGAGCATCGGTTAATTCTTTTAATTGCTTTAGATATTGATCATAAGATGATGGCTGCCTCAATTGATAGAAAGAATATTTTAATAATAATTCATTGAGATAGGCATTTTTGATTTTCATAAAATTTTGATGTGGATTTGTTGCTGGCAAACGATTCGTTCCTACATATAATATTTTTTGCCGATTTTTGTTGTGTAAAAAATCTTCTAATTGAAAGATAGAATAACCTTGTGCATGATTGTTAATGCAAGCTTCGATTTGAAAGGTGTTATTGATATCCTTTGCATTTTTATAATTGGGTAAAATACCCGTGTAACTATACGCACGTAATTGATTCAATTTTACGAGAGAACGGGTTGATTTTTCAATTTCACTGGTTCCAAAATAATAGGCCATAGGTAAAGTGATATCAATCCATCCCTTTTTGACCCAAGGAACCCAATCTTGCATCTTGTTTTGAATTGCATAGGTGGTTTCTGGAACAACGGCCATAGAAATTTTACAATTCGGCCGAACGGATTTAATGAGGTGGTGAACTTTTTTAACAAATTGTGTGATTTTATTGCACCGATAGTGTACCCATTCTTGATAAATTTTAGGGTCTAGGACTAATTTTCTTACATCTTCCTTCGGTGAATAACCATATCTTTTTTTAAATTCATTCATGGCATATAAACTATATCCATTACTAGTTTCAAGATTTAAATTCCCGTGGGGATAGCGGACATAATCAATATGAAAACCATCTAAGTTATAATTTTCAATAAGTTCTTTATAAATAGATAGAATATAGTTTTGAACTTTTGGATGGGCAGGATCTAAGAAGATAAAACCATTTTCAACGATTTCGCTATTTCCATCATTGGGCCCTTGAATGGTAGAACCGTTGTAGTTTATCATTCTAAAATCGTCAGGATAATTCTTATCAAATTTTATGCTTTCTCCCACGAAAAAATTTTCAACCCAAGCATGGACTTCAATATCGCGTAAATGAGCCTCGTCAATTAAAGCATTTAAGTAATCATGACGATGTAAAGTATCGTGATAATGGATAACATCTTCATTTGTGGTTGTGATGTTAGATTTACCTATGATGGATCCATTGTAAAAAGTTTCAACATATAGAACGTTTAGATTACATTTTTTCATGACATCTAAGGTCTTTTGAATTTCTTTTAAAGTTGTTTCGTGTGGGCGGTACCAAACACCTCTAGATTCGAGCATAGAACTTCGTGTTGTAAGTTCGTATATAATATCGATTTTATCGAGAATTTGTTGCTTGTAAATAAAAAACTTACGATCGTTTTTGTGACTTTTACCTTTAGCAATGGTTTGCAGTTTTTTATATAAATTTTGAATTTCATTGAATATCGTAAGAACCATTTCTTGATTAAAAATGACGATATCTTGGATTGCTTTATGAATTCTTTTTTTGATTTGTTTAATTTTAACTTTTAAAGAATAAAGTGTGGTTTCAAAAAGATTGATTGAAAGCTCAAGTTTCATTGTTGCCGGATTATAAGTTGCGATGGCACCTAATTCAATATTTTCACTAATAAAATTTTGTCCTTTTGAGTTTCCACTAATGACGAAACCACCTTCTGGGATTTTAACGCGATCATTGATAGCAATAACCCTATGATTTTTATCTACCGCCGCCTCGATTCCCCAAGGGTTTGTTCCGGTAAAATGATCTTTGGTTTGATAAATATAAGTGTCTGTGTAAATGTTTAATTGATCTTGACCACGAAAGGCGGGTACATATGCAGCGGATGGATTTGTTTCTTTGGTAGGATTGATATAATCGATGGTATAACTAATTCTTTTTTCTCTTTTCATAAAGTAATCTCCTTTTGTATTCATTCTATCACATTACAACAAGAATATCTTTTTTATTTCTCTATTTGCAAAAATGAATTCGAAAGGTGATATTGATATTTAATAATCTAATAAAAAAATGATATAATTAAAACAAAGGAGATGATCAAATGATAAGTAAAGCTAATGCCACAAAAATATTAAATGTCACGTTGGCTACAGGCGCTGATTTTGGAGAATTGTTTTTTGAAGATACTACAAGTACCAATATGCGTTTAGAAAATGGTGAAGTATCCAAGGTGAGTAGCGGCAATGAATATGGTTGTGGAATTCGAATTTTAAAAAATGATAAATGTGTTTATGGATATACAAACGATTTATCCATGAAAAGTTTAATGAAATTAGCGAACACTTTAAAAGATCGTTTTGATGGTACAAAGATTTGTGAAGTAAAACCATTAAAAGAAGTAAAAGTGAAAGCAAAGCATGTTGCGAAGATTCCTTATGATACAGTTTCTATTGAAGAACAATTAAATTATTTGAAAAAAGGGTATCGCGCAGCAAAAAATTACGATTCTGCCATTGATAAAGTGGATATTAATTTTTCTACAAGTAATCAAAAAGTGGTAATTTTTAATACGGATGGAAAAATTGTGAAAGATACGCGGTGTCGAGGACGTCTATATTTAACAGCAATCGCTAAAAAGAATGATCAAATGCAAGCTAATGGCGTAGGACCAGGGGCACAAAAGGGATTTGAATTCTTTAAAGAAGAAGTCGATATTGAGGCGATAGCTAAAGATTGCGCTAGAGCTGCCATAACAATGTTAAATGCAGAAGAATGTCCTTCTAAAGTCATGCCTGTGATTTTAGACAATGGTTTTGGGGGCGTTATCTTCCACGAATCTTGTGGACACCCACTAGAAGCATCCGCTGTTTCTAAAAATTTATCTATTTTTTCTAATAAATTAGGACAAAAAATAGCGAGCGATATTGTTACCGCTATTGATGATGGTACAATTGATGGCGGTTGGGGATCGGCTAATTTTGATGATGAAGGAAATCCAACCTATCGTAACGTTTTAATCAAAGATGGCATTTTACAAAATTATTTAATTGATAATTTTAATGGTAGAGCTATGAATCGACAAGGAAATGGCGCTTGTCGTAGAGAGTCTTATAAAAATGAACCCACTTCGAGAATGTCAAATACCTTTATAGATAATGGTCAATCCACATTTGATGAAATCATTGCCAATACCAAATATGGACTTTATGCAAAATCTTTAGGTGGAGGAAGTGTAAATCCAGCGACCGGAGATTTTAATTTTTCTGTTAGTGAAGGTTATATTGTGGAAAACGGAAAAATTACAAAACCAGTTAAGGGTGCAACTTTAATTGGCAACGGAGCAAATGTTTTACTCAAAATTGATATGGTGGCTAATAATCTTTTACGCGCACAAGGAATTTGTGGCGCTTCGAGCGGCAACATTCCGGTTGACGTAGGTCAACCTACCCTTCGAGTTTCAAGCATGACTGTTGGTGGAAGAGGAGGTAACTAAAATGAATTTTAATAAAATGTTTTCTTTAGCAAAAGAAAAAGGCATAGAAGATTTAGAATTATCGATTTCTAAACATACGAAATTATCGATTTCTATTTTTCATAAAAAAGTAGAAAGTTATAATGTGGCTGAAAATGAAACGTTATCTGCAAGAGGCATATATCAAGGAAAAATGGGCTGTGTTTGCACAGAAAATTTAACCAATCAATCGACAGATTATATCATTAATGAAATTATTAAAAATGCTTCTATTATTGAAGAAAAAAGACCTGCAATTATTTTTGAAGGTAGTAAAAAATATCACAAAATGAAAACACATAATGATTCATTTGCTAAAGTACCTGTTAAAGAAAAAATTAATCGTTTATTAAAAGCAGAAGAAACGGCATTAGCCTATGATAAAAGAATTGCCGAAGTTGCAAGTTTATCTTATGAAGAGGAAGAAACAAAATTTCATTTGGTTAATTCTAAAGGATTAAATCTTGTTCAAAAAGTAAACGATGCTATGTGTGTTTGCGAAGTGTTAGCTAAAGAAAATGATGATTTAAAGACTGGTTTTGAATATCAAATTATTTCTAGTTACGACGCATTTGATCCTGATAAAGTTGCAATTGAGGCTGCTCAATCGGCAATTAGTCAATTAAATGCAGAACCCGTAAAATCTAAAAAATACAAGATTTTATTAGATGGCAAAGTAATGTCAAGTATGATTTCATCGTTAAAAAGATCTCTTTCTGGCGAACAAGTCAATCGAAACAAATCTTTTTTAGCCGGTAAACTGAATCAAAAAGTGGCAAGTAGTAAAGTTACATTAATCGAAGATCCACATAGTAAAAAATATCCTTATTTCTATCGTGGATTTGATGATGAAGGGGTTGCAACTGAAAAAAAGAAAATCATTGATAAGGGAATTTTAAAAACATACTTTTATAATTTAGAAGCTGCGGCTCAAGCAGGAACCACTTCTACGGGAAATGGTTATACAAGTGGCGCAAATATCGGAATTGGAACGGCATTATTGGTATTAAAAGCAGGCAAAAAATCAAAAGATGAAATCATGCAAAAAATGAAAAATGGTTTATATATTACAGATATTCAAGGATTACATGCTGGAATGGATGGATTAAGTGGTAATTTTTCATTACAAGCTAATGGTTATCTTATTGAAAACGGAGTTTTAAGTAAACCCGTGAATTTGATTACGATTGCAGGTAATTTATTTGAATTGTTTGAAAATATTGTGGATGTTGCTAATGATGCAACAATTACTTATTCAGGTATTGAAACGCCAAGCGTTTATGTTAGAAATCTTGTTGTTTCTGGAAAATAGAAAGGAAGAAAAGATATGCTTTGGGAAGAATTAACTGCTGAAGAATTTATTGAAGCTAGAAAAGTTACAAAGGGTGTTGCTTTGATTCCAATAGGTTGCCTTGAAAAACATGGTTATCATTTGCCATTAGGAACAGATATGTTTATTGCTCGCGAACTTGCAATCAAGGCGGCAGAAAAAGAGCCAGCACTTGTTGTACCTATTGCTCCTTATGGAATTATTAGTGAAGCTCAACATCGTGCAGGGACATTGTCGCTTACTAGCCAATTACAATATCAAATTTTAGAAGAATTATGTGATGAACTAGCAAGAAATGGTTATAATAAAATCCTTATTATTAATGGACATGGTGGTGCCACAAACTTTTTAAAATATTTTGCCCAATCTCGTTTGGAAAAACCGCATCCTTATGTGTGCTATACTATGAATGCACATTATAGATCTTATCAACAAACAGAAGCGTTTTTGAAAAAGTATGGTCCTCTTGATGGTGGAGGTCATGCGGATATGATGGAAACAAGTGAAATTATGTATAGTCACCCTAATACTGTTCATATGGATCGATTGGTTGTTTCTGAATCTAGAGAAAATACGCGTCTTAATGTTTTAGAAGAAAATGGAATTTATACAGCGATATGGTGGTATGCAAAATATCCTTTCCATATTGCCGGCAATCCTGAAATTGCTTCTCCAGAAAGAGGAAAAGCATTAGAAGAAATTTATGTTGGTAATATTGCTAAAGCAATTAAAATTTTAAAAGAAGATAATTTATCATTAAAGCTTCAACAAGAATTCTTTAATAAAAGAATGAATCCTGAAAAATAAATTTTTAAATAAAAAATGGCCGGGTAAATCTAGCCATTTTTTATTGTATGAGAAGTTTTATAAAACTTCGAGTAAAAACTCCTAGATATTCAGAGAGTTCGAAATAACTTATAGTTTTGCACAAAAAAACTCCTTTGATATAATTTATTTGTAGTTCGTCATAGCTGTAAACAAAAGAATCAAAGGAGGCGTTATCATGAAAGATAACAATATAAGTTTAGCATACACGATGTGGAATTGTAAGTATCATGTTGTGTTTGCACCAAAATATAGAAGGAAAGAGAATGGAAATAGGGCAGATACTAAGAAAATTGTGTGAGTGGAAAGAAGTAAATATAATAGAAGCAGAAGTGTGTCCAGACCATATACACATGTTGCTTGAAATACCACCAAAAATGAGTGTTTCTAGATTTATGGGATATTTGAAAGGAAAATCAAGTTTAATGATATATCAAAAATGGGGAAATTTGAAATATAAATACAGAAACCAAGAGTTTTGGTGTAGAGGGTATTATGTAGATACTGTTGGAAAAAATACGAATAAAATAAAAGAATATATAAAAAATCAATTAAAAGAAGACGAAGAAG
>CANQFQ010000006.1 GCA_947599835.1 uncultured Bacilli bacterium | reverse complement strand
TTGCCCTTTTTCTGGACTTCTCTCTTTCATCCTTTTTACACTTTATGATTCTGGATTTTACTTTTTCAATTCACGATATAATCTTTTAATTAATGAAGTTCTTCAATATAGGCAACATAATCTAAAGAGCTTAAAGCAGCAATAATTTCTTGGGCATTTTTATATTTTTTCATTTGCTCTTTATTAAGAATTGAAATTGCAATGGTATACACACTTAATCCGGTACCAATATATGCAGGATTTAATTCGATATCATCAATTTGTAATTGTAATTTTCGGATGGTTGCAGTAAAGTTTTGCAAATCACTTCGATTTTTTAATTCTAAATGAATTTCAAAATGATTGGAGTGATTTTTTAAAAAGACTTCGATATTTGGTAAAATTGCAAGAATTAACAATAATGCTACAAATAAAATGAGCGTAATAAGATATAAACCTGCGCCTGTTGTAAATCCAATGGCTGCACTAAACCATAGCCCTGCAGATGTTGTTAACCCTTTAATTTGCTTTTTAGAACTAAATAAAATGGAATTACCACTCAACATTGCGGTTCCAATAATTGTAGCTGCGGAGAGCAATGCAATTGCCAAAGTGTATTTTTCAATTAAGTAAATATCTAAAATCATTGTGATACAAGCGGTTAAAGAAATTAAAATAAACGTTCGAAGTCCTGCAGAATGTCTTTTCCTAGAACGTTCATAACCAATAACAAAAGATAAAACAATCGTTAAAATAATTCTTAGTAAAATCGACCAAACGGTTAGATTTTCAGCCCACTTTCCCAATAATTTTGCCAATGGATCAATAAATAAAGTCATTTTGATTTCCTCCTATCTTTTCATGCGATTTCTTGGTTGCATCGCATTTAATTGTTCTTCTGCAGCCTCTAAAAAAGCGGCCTCTTCTTCAGAAAGTTCTTCGTGATGATGTGAAAATTCTGGCAATTCTTTTTGAATTTTTTGAATTTCGTTTAATAAAGTTTCTCGCGGTAACACTTTTTCATTGCTTGTAGGACTTGTTCCATGATTTGCAAGAGAAACTTCATCTAAATTAGAAATACCATATGAATGCGATAAGTATAAAGATAATTTAGCACACATTGGTCCTATCAATTCATATAAAATACTCGAAGCTAAAATGATGGTTTGCAAGGCATTTCCAGTTTCACCACCTAAGGTTCGCGCACCCAAGGCAGCAAGTCCAATAGCAACTCCTGCCTGTGGAATTAAAGCAAGACCTAAATAGTTTCGAACATTTTTTTCTTTTTTCACAAGTGCACAGCCGCCCATGGCTCCTAAATACTTTCCTAAAATGCGAACGAAAAAGTAAACGACACCAATGATGATTAAGGAAGTTCCACCCGACATTTTGCTTGGTTTGAACAAAGCATTTAAATCAAAACAAACACCCGATCGAACAAAAAACAATAATAAAATGGGTGGGGTAAAATAATTTAATTGCTTAAAAAGTTTATCATCCTTAGATATATTAATATAAACAGTTCCCATTGACATACAGCCAAGTAATGGCGAAACATCTAAAAGGGTACAAATTCCACAAAACGAAAAAATTAATGCAATGGAAATAATGAGTCGATTATCGGTTGTTCTTTTTTGTGGCATCAAAAATTTCATCAATAAACCAAAAACGGCACCCAAGACAAAAACACCAAGGTTCAACAAAATGGGTTTAGCCACATTCCATGCATTAAAATGACCCGTTCCTACAGCAAGCGCAATCGAAATTGCAATACTATAAGCAACTAATCCAACAACATCATCCAAAGCTACCACTTGCAATAAAGTATCCACAAAATCTCCTTTGGCACCCGTTTGCCGAATCGTCATCATTGTTGAAGCCGGAGCCGTTGCAGCCGCAAGAGCGGCAAGAACCACAGAAAAAGTTAAACTTAATCCTAAAATAAAATAAGTCACGATAAATACCAAAATGGTTGCAAGTAAAGCTTCAAAAATTGTAATCACCACTACTTTACCACCATTTTTCTTTAACGTTGAAAATTTAAAAAACTCGCCGGTCGAAAAAGCAATAAAAGCTAAAGCAATATCGGCTAAAAAATCCATCCCCGAACTGACTTCTGTAGGAATTAAATTTAAGCAAAATGGTCCAATTAAAATTCCAGCTACAATATATGCCGTTACATTCGGTAATTTTAATAATTTGGTAATTCGAGTCATTAAAAAACCAGCAAATAGCATAAAAGCGATAGATATAATTACCTTAGCTACCATTGAGTCAATATTTAATAAGTCATAAATCGATTTCAATTTAAAAACCATAATAAGAACCCCATTACTAATTATTTAATATCTACATTATATGTTGAAATGTGATAAAAAACCAATTATAATATTTTTGATAATGATAAATTTTTTTTATGGAAGTGATAAAATGATTGAAAACAAAATGTTAACTTTTTTTAAAGTTGCTGAACTTAAAAATTTTACAAGAGCTGCAAAAGAACTTTCTTTGACACAGCCAGCTGTTAGCCACCATATTTTACAATTGGAAAACGAATTGCATGCCACACTTTTCATACGAAATAAAGGAAATCTTAGAATGACACAAGAGGGCGAAATCGTCTATAAATATGCCAAAATGATGCAATCTATCGATCAAAAAATGACCGAAGAATTACTTAATCCAAGTCAATGTTTAAAAAAAATTAGAGTCGGCATTACACATACAGCTGAAAGTAATATGATGACGGAAGTCTTTGCCAAATGTGTAAATGATATTGATAAATTATCTATTACTATTGTTACTGATACTAAAAAAAATCTTTATGATAGGTTATCCAATTATGAAATTGATATGGCGGTAATTGAAGAAAAAAACACGAATGCCCAATTTAATGCTTTAATGCTAGATACCGATTATCTTGTCTGTGTTCTTTCAAAAAATCATTATTTAGCAAATGGTGCTATCATTACTTTAAATCAATTAAAAAAAGAAAAAATGATTTTAAGATTGCCTTCTTCTGCGACGCGTGAATTATTTGAATCAACGCTAGCAACCATCAATGAAAGTATTCATAGTTTCAACGTTACCTTAGAAGTCGATAATATTGAAACAATCAAAGAACTTGTTCAAAAAAATTTAGGTGTTTCAATTCTCCCTAGAAGTGCATGTATTAAAGATTTACAACAAAATAAAATCAAAATTTTACAAATTGAAAATTTAAGCATGGCCCGTGAAACCGATATTATTTATCGTAAAGATTTTGCATATGAAGACATTTTGCAACATATTACACGATCCTATCAAGAAATATTAAAAAATTATAATTAAGTTAATAAAAAAATCATCGCTCATTGCGATGATTTTTTATTCATATTGTGTAAGTTGTTTTATTTTTGAAATTAACTTGTCGGCTTTCAAGTGATCATTTTGTAATCGATAAAGTAAAGATAATTGCTTTAACTCAAATTCACTCACAAATATTGTCACTAAATCGTGATCTAATCGATAATTTAAAATGCTTAATAAAACATCATCACGACTCCAAGCAGAAATCGTTTCTTCACCTAGATGGTCAATAATCAAAATCGGTGCATTTTCTACTTTATAGAATAATTGGTCATATTTTTCTTTATTTTTAAAACAACTTTTCAATTCTTGTAAAAAAGAGCTCATTTTTATAATAGCACAAAAATAGGTATTAATTAATACAGAAACCAATATTAAAACAAACTTTTTATGCTCACTTGCTTTTTTAAAAGTAAGATAACATCCCTTCGTTTTTGCTTGTTTAACTAATGCAGCGACCATCGATATAAACTGACTATCTTGGGTTGAAAGTAAGGAGATAAATTCATCCGTTTTGGCGTCTAAAATATCTTCAATCGGATAAGAAGAATAAACAATATTTTGTGCTTTGCCAAAATACTGATAATAAGGCTCACAAGATTGATATTTAGCCATTAATTCATTGTAATCATCTCGAAACAAACAATAAACAAGGCCTTTTTCTGCTTTAGGACAATGTTTGATTCCAGAGCATGTTTCACAGGGCCTATTTTCGTTGATAAAAAACAAAATTTTTTCACTATAATTTAAAACTTCTTCATCCGATAATTTTAATTGAGCAATCAAATCATTTGCTTGTTGGGATTGATGAATCATTGCTAAAATTTCGTCATCTGTCATTAATTTTTGATATTGATAGTTAAATTTTTCCATTTTATTTACACCATTTCTTTGCAATTTCTTTTAATAAATCATCGGAAATTGGATTTTCTTGAGCATTTGTAGCATTTTTGCTTGCATCCATATCTTTTTGGGTTTCTATTGGTTTTACCATTTTCCGTTGTTTAAAATAAAGGTACGTTTGATAAGCGTCTCTGCATTTTTCTTTGACTACAGAACTCATCACACGATTCACATAACCTTTAAAATTATAATCGCCTTTTTTATATGTATAACAATACCACAAAGTAGCATTAATGACACCTTTTGGAATATTCATATCTACAAATTCTTTAATCATTAAAAGATCATCTTTAAATAAAGCAGAAATACCTAAAAGTTCTCTGTAATAATTAAATGGATCTGTCGAATCTAGTTTTTTACAGAAAAATAATGAATCTGGCGTATCTTCACGATTTTCATTTTCATTTTGTGTCATTTCTTCCACAATTTGATTAAACTTCGATAAATTCATGGTTTTTTTATTATTTTGACCCATTTCTATAGAAGCCACAACACAACTTTCTAAAACGGTATCACTCAAATTAAATAATAATTTGACCCGCAAAATTTCTTTTCTTACTGCGACAGTAAACACAGCTTTAGGAATCAAATGATCCGCCATTTTTAAAATGAAATGATCCATATCAAAATCAGAACTTATATTTTGCGTTACTTTTTCACTATAATGGCTAGAAATTGAAACTGTAGAGGCTTGACTTTTTTCAAAACTTTCTTCAAATGTTGAAGTGATATCCGCATAAGCATCGTTAGAATAATGATTATCACTATAAAAATATTGAGTGCGATAAAATTCATCTTCGCCTAACTTTTGCAACAATAAACTATTCAATATTGGGTCTTTAAAAAAATCATTGGGTGCTTTAGGAGAATGTAAAATATAGAGATATTCTAAGGCAATATGATTTTCATGTTCTTTGACTTTTGTATTCAAGAGGCCTATACCTTCAAGTTTTTTTCTAGCAGCGATAAATTCCGGACTAGAAATTTGCATGATGGAATATAACCGAGAATGTAAACGATGATTGGCAATAATACTATTGACATTAGATTCAGATAGCAAGGTAAAATAAAGCGCTGTCGCACAATGTCCAATGATTGGTTGATATAAGCGATAAATCACTTTTTGATCAAAATCCGTAATAATGCCACTTCTTTCAATCGTATAAGTATCAAATTCTTTGACATCATTTGACATTATTGACAACCTCCTTTTTTCAACTTTTCGTTACTTATTTATTGTATCTAATTTATTTAAAATTAGCAATTACAGAATGTAGATTTTTTTCTAATTCTTCAATAGTCGACATATTTTCTATGATTTGGTCTGCCATTTCTGCTTTTGTTTCTTGATTTAATTGAAATTGTTGTAAAATGCGCATTAAAGGATAATTTTGAATATTTCTTTCTTTGAGTCGCTTTTCTATCATTTCGCTAGAAGCAACAACTGTCAAAGTATAATCACAATAATGTTGCAAATGACATTCAAAAAGTAAAGGAATTTCAACAAATAAAAGTTGGTTAGCATATTTTTCTTTTAATTCGACAATTTTTTGGATGACATATGGATGAATAATTTCATTAAGTAATAATACTTTAGATGGCTGTTCTAAAATTGCTTGAATAATGCGTTGTTTATCCATTTTTTGTTGCTGAAAGCAATGAAAGTTTTGTTCTAATTGGATTTGAATCGCGGGTTGTTCATAGGCTTCTTTGACAAATTGATCACAATCAAAAAATAAATAATGTTCCTTTTTTAAAAGTTTACCTACCATAGATTTCCCACTACCTATAACTCCTGTTATTCCTATTAACATATTTCTTTCCTTTCTGACAATGAGGGCAATAATGCGTTCCTCTTTGATTCAATTTTGTTTTGATAATGTTTGTTTGACAAATATCACAAGGCAATCCTTCTCTCCCATAAACATGCAATTTCGTTTGAAATTTGCCATTGATGCCATGTTCACTTTGATAACTTCGAACCGTAGAGCCACCTAATTGGATGGCCTCAGTTAAAATTTTTTTAGCTTGTTCAATCATCCTATTGCATTCTTTTTTTGTCATTTGATTTGCACTTTTAAAAGGTGAGATTTTACTAGCAAAGCAAATTTCATCGGCATAAATATTTCCAATTCCAGCTAGAATGCTTTGATCTAATAAAAGCGTTTTAATTGGCTTTTTAAGTAAATGAATTTTTTGATACAAATAACTTCCATCTAATAATTCAAAGGGTTCTTTTCCTAACCGATTTAAGGGAGGTAGCTGTTCGATTTTTTGAGTTTGATCAAAATAATAAAATTTACCAAATTTACGAACATCATGATAAGCTAAAGTTGTATGATCATGAAACACAAAAATCAAATGGGTATGCTTATCTTCGGTATGCGAATTGTAATAATATTTCCCTTCCATTCTTAAATGAGAAATGATATATCCTCGATCACAAATAAAAATTAAAAATTTTCCTTTTCGCTGAACATCTAAAATCGTTTGAAAAGACAATTGAGTAATAAAAGTAACCACATCACAATTTTCAATCATTTTTGGATAACGTACGATAACCTTTTCAATACGTTGATTTAAAACATATCTTTTTAAGGTTTCCTTAACCGTTTCTACTTCTGGTAATTCTGGCATTTTGACATCATCCTACTTTGCTTCTAGCCAATTGTTGCCAATACTATAATTGACTTTTAAAGTAATTTCGCCATCGATAACTTGTTCCATAATTTTTTGAATGTCATTGGCGATTTCGTTTGCATATTCTTCCTTGACTTCAAACAATAATTCGTCATGAATTTGACAAATAAGATAAGCTTTATTGGCATTTTCTTGTAAATATTTATCCACGGCAATCATCGCTACTTTGATAATATCTGCGGCACTTCCTTGAATAGGAGTATTCATCGCAACACGTTTTCCAAATTCTTTCATTTGATACATTTGTGCATGAATTTCTGGAACACTTCTTCTGCGTTTTAACATGGTAACGACATACCCATTTTCTTTACAAAAATGAATATTACTTTCTAAAAACAATTTAACCTTTGGAAAGGTTTCAAAAAACGTTTCTATAAAATTTTTTGCCGTATTTACATCGACATTAATTTGCTCGGATAGACCCCAACTTGAAATTCCATAGACAATACCAAAATTAACGGCCTTAGCGATTCTTCTTTGTTCTTTGCTCACTTGATCTAAAGGCACTTTAAAGACTTTTGAGGCCGTTAAAGTATGAATATCTTCTTCTTGTTTAAAAGCTTTTAACATGGTTTCATCTTTGGATAAAATAGCTAATAACCGCAATTCAATTTGAGAATAATCTAAAGAAATTATCTTGTAGCCTTGAGGCGCAATCATTAATTTACGAATAATCATTCTTGAATCATCCCGCACGCTTAAGTTTTGCAAATTGGGTTGAGAAGAAGATAACCTTCCCGTCATTGTCGAAGATTGATTGAATAAAGCATGAATTCGATTCGTATCATCTTTATAAGTATAAAATGCATCAATATAAGTATTCAAAAGTTTCGTATATTTGCGATATTCTAAAATCATATTGACCACCGGATGTAAGGAGGCTATCTTGGTTAAATCTTCCGCAGTAGTCGACATTTTTTTATTACAAGGTAAATGTAATTCATTATAAAGTAAATCGGCTAATTGGCGACTTGAATTTAAATTAAAACTTTCATCTTTACCCACTAATTGGCGGATTTCTTTTTCAATGCTTTGAATTTTGTTTTCATATTCATTCGCTAATTGGTCAAGCAAAACGGTATCCACTAAAACCCCTCTTTGCTCCATATTTTTTAAAATCATAGCTAATGGAATTTCCACTTTAAATAATAAATCTTCATTATCAATTTCTTTAATTTTTTGTAAAACTTTTTCTTTTATAATATAGCAACCTTTAGCAATTTTTCCGGCATAATGGGCATATTCTTCAAAAGTAGCAATTCTTTTTTGTGGCTCAATATGAATATCGTACATATCTAACATGGTCATAGGATCATCGTTAATATTTTGATTCAATAAATAATTTGCCAACAAAATATCTAAATCAAATCCTTTAGGATAAATTTGTAAGGCTTCAAGTAATACAAAACTTTTTTTCAAATCATAACCTTGCTTAGCAATTTTTTCATTACTTAAAAAATCAATGCAATCCAAATCAAAAGATAATAAATCTTTTTCAATATATTCACATTTCGTAGCATTGGCCAAAGCAATGCCACGAAGTTGTCCATAATGATAATTTTCACCTGCAAAATCAACATAAACAAAAGTGTTAGGTTGCAAAAGTTCTTGCGATACGCGATTCACAATTTCAACATTCACTTCGAAAACTTCGTTTGTATCGGCCTCTATTGTATATTTAAGTAAAGATTTTATATTGTATTTTTTTAAAAACACATTCATATTTTTTTTGTCATAATCGACATATTTCGATTCCTTAAAATCAAAATCCAGTGGCATTTTAGTATCAATGGTCGCTAATTGATAACTTAATAAAGCCATTTCTTTGTCAACTAATAATTTATCATGTAATTTACCTTTGATTTCATCAATCGATGCATAAACATTATTTAAACTTCCATAACGAATAATTAAATCAAAAGCTGTTTTTTCTCCTACGCCACGAACGCCTGGAATATTATCGCTAGCATCTCCCATTAATGATTTTACATCGATGATTTGACGAGGTTCAATTTGATAAACATCTTTTAAATGTTGCTTATCAAAAACTTCGACTTCAGATAAGCCTTTATGCATCATACATATATGAACATTTTCATCAATGAGTTGTAGTAAATCTCTATCACCAGTATAAACTTGAGTTAAATATCCTGCTTTTATCGCCAATTTTGATAAAGATCCGATAATATCATCCGCTTCGTAACCCTCAACTTCAATGGTTTGAATATTAGCGACATTTAAAAACTCTTTAATCATTGGAAATTGGATTTTTAATTCATCAGGAATTTGCTTACGATTGGCTTTATAATTTTCAAATTCTTGATGACGTATTTTTTTACCTGGACTATCTAAGGCAACGATAATATCATCAAAATTATGTTCTTGAAGTAATTTTAAAATAATCGTTGAAAATAGATAAAGGGCATTGGTAGGACGATTATCTTCAGTTCTTGTCATCCGCATTTGAGTTGCATAAAAAGCTCTAAAAATAAGTGCATTTCCATCAATTAAAATTAACTTTTTCATTTAGTTACCCTCCTCTATCAAACGCATTTTATTTACATAAATCATTTTTTTATTTTTTACATGAACTGCGGCTAACACGATTTCATGTTTATGAAATTGTTTTTTGAATTGTTCGGCAGTTTGTTCATAAGCATATAAAAAAATGGCATTGGTTTCATCTTCCAATTTAATTTTCAACATTGCTTTCCCATTTTTATTTTTAGATAAATCGATTTGATGAATTTTTCCAATCAAATATGTATCATATTCACGATCCTGTATTTGGTCAATGTCAATCACTTGTTGTGCATATTTTTCTTTGATTAATGTTAATGGATGTCGACTTAAATACATTCCTAAATATTCTTTTTCTTTATCTAAAATATCGATATCCATCGGTTTATTGATGAATAAAGGCACAGGCAAATAATCATAATGCACATAATCACCCATTTGATAAGGCAAATCGATAAACATTTTGCCATATTCATATAAAGTTAATAAATTATTAATTAATAATTCCCTTGCTAAATGAAAACAATCTAAAGCACCACTATAAATTAAAACTTCCATATTGTTCATGCTTAGATTTATTTTAATCATTCGAATCATAAAATCATAAATATCCACAAATAAACCTTTTTGCCGTTCATTTAAGATATCTTCAGCAATTTTATTTTTTAAAGTTCGAATATTTGCGAGGCCAAATAATAGCTGATTTCCTTTTAAACTAAAAGTATAAAAAGATTCATTAATATTAGGAGCTAGAAAACCAATATTAAAATACTTTGCTTCATTAATAACGGCAATTTTTTTAGAATCGCTATCATCACTTATATTTAATAATGTCGCATAAAAAATGGCTGGATATTGATATTTCATCGCTGCCATTGTGACTGCAATTTTTGCATATGCGACAGAATGAGCTTTATTAAATCCGTAATCTGCAAATCGAACAATTAAATCAAACAATTTCTCAGCAAGTTCTCTAGAATAACCATTAATTATACTTCGATCAATGAAAATGTTTTTTTGATGTTGCATTTCTTTTAAATCTTTTTTTCCAATAGCTCTTCTAAATAAATCTGCTTCTGATAGTGTATAATGGGCGATTTTTTGAGCAATTTGCATAATTTGTTCTTGATAAAGAATAATTCCATAAGTATTCGATAATATATCTTTCAAATCATCATGCAAATAGGTAATTTTTTCTTTTCCATGTTTTCTTAAAATAAAACTATGAATATTTTGCATAGGTCCAGGACGATACAAGGCAAGCAAACTAACGATATCTTCAAAACAAGTGGGTTTTAATTCTTGAATCGTTCTTTTCATTCCTTCACTTTCCAATTGAAAAATTCCCAAAGTGTTTCCCGTTGATAAAAATTCATATACTTCTCGATTATCATAATTGTAATTCTCAATGGTATAATCGGTATGATACATTTCATTAATTGATTTTAAACAATAATCAATCAGTGTTAAATTTTTCAATCCTAAAATATCCATTTTAATTAAGCCGATTTTTTCAATATATTTATAGTCATATTGCGTCACTAAAGTGTGTGAATCAACTTCAAATGTAGGAACCATTTGGAATAGAGGATGACGATATAAAACAACCCCAGCTGCATGCATTCCACTTTGACGTTTAAGTCCTTCGATTTGGCTAGCAAAAGATACTAATTGTTTAAATTTTTGATGACGATCAACAATTTCTCTAAAAGAAGCGACTTCTTGATAAGCTTGTTTTAAAGAACTGCCTTCGCGGGTATCTTTAGGATAAAAAGATAATAAATATTCGACATCTTCATTGCTATATTGCATAATTCTTGCAATATCTCGAATGGCACTTTTAGCACCTAAAGTAGAATAAGTTACAATATGACTAACATGTACATATCCATACTTTTCTTTTAAATATTCAATGATTTGATCTCTTTTAATATCTAAAAAATCAATATCAATATCCGGCATTGAAATTCGTGCTATATTTAAAAAACGCTCAAAAAATAAATGATGCTGAATAGGATCAATGGTTGTAATATTCAACAAATAAGCAACTAGCGATGAAGCAGCACTTCCTCTTGCAGGTCCCACCATAATGTCATGCGTTTTAGCATAGTTAACATAATCAGCAACGATTAAAAAATAATCCACAAAGCCCATTTTCATGATGACAGATAATTCCATATTAAAACGATTCAAATACTCTTCATTTTCCAAATTTAATTGCTTTAAACGTTGTAAACAAGCATTTTGAAGCAATTTAACTGGGTCTTGATGGCTGGGATAAGGTTTGGGTAAATCAAAAGGAAGGGTCGGTATTTGGACATGAAGTTCACTTATCATTTGTTGCAAATGCTCTAATTCTTCTTGATCATACATGATTCTTAATTCATTTTCATTTTTGAAATAAGCATCAACGATAGCATAATTTTTTAAAAATTCTTTATTTGCTTTTGTTTGATTTTTTATACAATCTAATAAATTGACGATTAACGTATCTTTTTCATTTAAATGATAAGCAGTTTGCATGGCAAGAGATAGAATTCCTTGATTTAAAAATAATTCTTTTAAAAACTGAATTTGATCATGATTTCCATTGCGGTGACGATAAACGCCAAAATAAATTTTATTATAGATGGATTGCAAAGTATGCATCCATTCATTCATTTCATAAATTTGATTATTTTCTAATCGTTTTAACAAAAAAGGTTGATCAGAAGGAATGACGGCGGTGAGTCCTTGATGATATTGACTGAGCTCTTTAATCGTTAAAGCTTGTACATTATAACGGTTTACCAAAGAAGTTAAGGTGACTAAATTTTGATATCCTGTGGTGTTTTGTGCAAATAATAATATAGTCGAAATGTCTCCCTCAAGGAAATCAACACTCAATTCGACGCCAATCACAGGTTTAAGATGATTTTTTAAACAATTATAATAAAACTCAGCTACACCAAACATATTATTATAATCACAAATAGCTGCAGCTTTGCAGGAAAAGCGAAGGCTTTGCTGAATTACCTTAGAAACGGTAAGCGTACTAGTTAAGAAAGTATTATCCGTTCTAACACGTAAATTCATTCTTCCATCACCCTACTTTCCTATTTTGTCATTGACTAATAATATGATAGCATACTTATAATAAAATTATAAGGGGAATTCATTTTTGACGATAAAAACCTCATTTAACGTTTAAAATGAGGTTTCTTTATTTTTTAAATAATTATGAATAGCTTCCGCCGCCTTTTTACCAGCGCCCATAGCAAGAATTACAGTGGCAGCTCCAGTAACTGCATCACCGCCTGCATAAATTCCTTCGATAGAAGTAGCATGGGTAACTTCATCAACAACAATACCGCCCCAGGATTGCACTTTTAACTCTGGTAAAGAATGACGAATTAAAGGATTTGGGGAGGTGCCTATCGCCATGATCACGCAATCGACATCTAAATCAAATTCTGAATTTTCAATCTTTACAGGAGTGCGGCGATTAGAAGCATCTATTTCTCCTAATTTCATTTTAACGCAACGAAGCTGATGAACAAAGTTTTCTTCATTCGTTAAAATTTGAATTGGGTTAGTTAAAAATAAAAATTGAATACCTTCCTCTTTGGCATGTTCAACTTCTTCTTTTCGTGCCGGCAATTCTTCCTCTGACCGACGATAAACGATAAAAACATCCGTAGCGCCCATTCTTTTAGCACAGCGAGCCGCATCCATAGCAACGTTTCCACCCCCTACCACAGCCACACGATGGGCATGGAAAATAGGAGTATCTGTCTCTTTTTGATAAGCCTTCATTAAATTGATGCGAGTTAAATATTCATTTGCAGAATACACACCATTCGCATTTTCGCCAGGAATATTCATAAAACGAGGTAAGCCAGCACCACTACCAATAAAGATGGCATCAAAATGATAAGTATTTTTTAATTCATCGATGGTAATTGTTTTACCAATCACAACATTAGTTTCTATACGAACACCACTTTTTTTTAAATTTTCAATTTCTTTTTCAACAATGATTTTGGGTAAACGAAATTCTGGAATGCCATAAACTAAAACACCACCCGCTAAATGCAAAGCTTCAAAAATTGTAACTTGATATCCTAGTTTAGCAAGTATACCTGCACAAGTAAGTCCTGCAGGTCCAGAACCAATAATAGCCACTTTTTGTTTTTTTACTATTTTGTTTTCAGCAGGTTCAACTTTGTTATTTTGAAAATGATAGTCCGCAACGAAACGTTCCAAACGACCAATTCCTACAGCTTCACCATTTAAAGCACGAACGCAATTTTTTTCACATTGATTTTCTTGTGGACAAACACGACCACAAATCGCTGGCAAAGCATTCGTTTGCGTAATGAGTTGATAGGCTTCTTCAAATAATCCATTTTTAACTTTATCGATAAATTCAGGAATTTTTACATTAACAGGACATCCTGAAACACAAGGTTTATGTTTACAATGTAAGCAACGATTGGCTTCACTAATTGCCTGATTAGCAGAATAACCTAAAGTAACTTCTGAAAAATTTTTATTTCGTATCGCAGGATCTTGTGTTGGCATGATATTTTTTTTCGTTGATTTGTTCAACATATCATTTTTCCTCCTTCAATAAATTGCATATATGATCGTATGCTTTTTTTTCGGTAGAAATGTACATTTTTGATCGTTCAATAGCTTCATCAAAATCAATTAAATGCCCGTCAAAATCAGGACCATCTACGCAGGCAAAACGAGTTTTCCCTGCCACACTTAAACGACAGCATCCACACATTCCAGTACCATCTATCATAATGGAGTTCATACTCACAATTGTTTTAATATTATATTTTTTTGTCACATCGCATACCGCTTTCATCATCATCAAAGGACCAATTGCCATAACCAAATCATAATGATGATTTTGCTTTAAAAGTTCTTCTAGTTGAAGAGTGACAAAACCCTTTTTATGGTAACTACCATCATCTGTTAAAACATCTAATTGATGACTGACCTTGGAAAATTCATCTTCTAAAATAATTAAGTCTTTATTTCTAAAGCCAATAATCGTTTCAACGTGGCTACCTTGCAAATAAAATTGCTTGGCAATAGGATAAGCAATGGCACAGCCCACACCGCCGCCAATAATGGCAACATTTTGATACCCTTCAGTTTCTGTTAGATTACCTAGTGGTCCTACAATATCTAAAATAAAATCATTTTGATTTAATTGATTTAATTTTAAAGTCGTTGCCCCCACAATTTGAAAAATTATGGTAATGGTATTTTCCTTGCTATCATAATCGGCAATAGTTAAAGGAATTCGTTCACCATTTTGATCCACTCTTAAAATGATAAATTGACCTGCTCTAGCTTTTTTAGCAATTAAAGGGGCCTCGATTTTCATTAAAGTAACGGTCGGATTAAGTATTTTTTTGTATAAAATTTTAAACATGGACTAGTCATCCTTTCTTTGTAATTTTTTCATCACTTTGCCTAATTGTTGAATAATATCACTTGCCGTAATACTATACTCACTTTCATTGACGATAGCAGAATTACTTGCCATTCCAAGAACATAACATGCAATAGCGACCACTTTACTTAATTGGTAATTTAAATATCCACATAAACCCGTTAAAATGCCTGAAACTACATCGCCACTTCCTGCTTTTGCAAGACATGGATTACCATTATTTACAATATAACTATGATTTGAATCAGCAATTAAATGAACATGACTCTTTAAAAGTAAAACGACTTGATATTTCTTTGCAAATGCCATCGCTAAGTCAACTGGAGATTTTTCAATTTCACTTAATTCACAATGGAGTAAACGTGAAAATTCTTTCAAATGGGGTGTCAGAATTACTTGACACTTTTTATCATTTAAAATGGATAAATCATGCATAGATAGTGCATTTAAAGCATCCGCATCTAAAATTAAAGTTTTCTCATAATGTTTTAAAAAATATTGCACGCATTGATATGTCGCTTCATGATTTGATAATCCCATTCCTATCGTAACAACATCATATTGCAATAAGGGCATTAATTGTTGTTCTTGAAATTGAATATGACCATTTTCATCATCTAGCAAATAATAAATGTTTTCTGGATGTTGTAAAGCATATAATGGATATAATGAATTAGGAATAGCAATTGTAGCATAACCAATTCCAACCTTCAATGCTGCATAAGCCTTACTTGCAAGTAAAGCAGCGCCAGGAGTTTCTTTACAGCCAGAAATGAGGACACATTTTCCATAACTTCCTTTATTAGAATGATGTTTTCGTTTTGGAAGGATATTTTTAAAATCCACAGCATCCAATAAATGAATTGAAGAGGTCATAGTATCTTGATTAAAAATTTTAAGTACCTCGATTTTTTGATAATAGTCCATTCCATCGTTAAAAAAGTGCCCATAACGATAAAATTGAATAGCGTAACATAAATTTGCTAAAAAAGCATCTTCTAAAGCTACTCCATTATTTTCAATTATTCCGGAAGGCAAATCAATCGCAATTTTATAAGCCTTTGCTTGATTTACAAGATGTAATACTTTTTTCTCATTATCAGTTATTTGTTCGCTTTCTACCGGCAAAAAACAATCTATGATGACATCAAAAGTTTGTTTTAATATTTCATTTAAATCAGCAAGAGCGGTATTATAAAAGCATACCACGTTTTTATAATAATGTTTTAATTCTTCTAGAAGTTCAAATCCATATTTATTACTATCTCTACCAATTAAAATAAAAAAAGAAAGATTTGGATTTGCAAATCTTTTCTTAATTTTGTTTGCAATCATTTTACCCACTTTTTTATTTAAACATGACAAAGATAAATGAGAATCAATTAAGACTTGATGATAATATTTTTTAATTTGTTCATTGGATAAAATGTTTGTCATTGTTATTTTCCTATTTTTCTTCGTTTTCTAAATTAACCGATAATGTATTGTATGAAAAGGCAATATTTTGGCTATCAAAAGCATCTTTTACTGCTTTATTAAAATAATTATAAACGGTCCAATAATTTTCAGTCTTTACATAAGTTCTAAAAGATAATTCCAATCCAGTTTGAGCATAGGACACTTCAACTGTAGCCTTTGGATCTTTTAAAACTAAACCTTGCTCATCAGCTAATTTTAATAAAATTTCTTGGGCTTTTTTCATATCAGATTGATAAGAAATTCTAAATAAATTATCAACACGACGAATATCCTTTTGAGATGTATTTACAATTTTATCGTTAGCAAGCGCTCCGTTAGGTAAATAAATTACTTTTTTATCCACAGTAACCAAAATGGTATGGAAAATACGAATATCTTCTACTGTTCCTTCGACACCTTGTGCAATAATATAATCACCAATTCTAAATGGACGCATTAAAATAATCACGATTCCACCGGCTAAATTAGATAAAGATCCTTGGATAGCAAGACCAATTGCAATACCTGCAGCACCAATCACACTACCAATGGCAGCTGTATCAATACCAATAAAACCTAAAAATAATACAAAAACAACAATTTTCAATCCTTTACGAATAATATGATAAGAAACAACACTAATGGTCTTATCAGCATTTTTCTTTTCAAGTCGACGTTTGATCCTTTTTGCAATGGCATTAATGATTTTAAATAAAACAAATAAACCAACTAATCCAATCACTAAACGAACGCCACTTGTAGAAATCCATTCTAAAATTGAATTTAAAATTTTTTCTAAATCAATTGAAACAAACGAAATCATATTATGCCTCTTTTCTTTTTGTAATATATTGAATGGCAGAATGAACAACATCTCTATCACTTTGATGCGTTAAATAAGAACAAGCATCTTTGGCTAATACCCAAAAAGCATTTTCAACTTCGCTTTTTTGTTCTTTAATAAGGCCGCTTTGATAGGATGCAACAAAAAATATAACATCTTTGGTAATTCCTTCATATGGGCTATAAGTAATTTTTTCCCTAAAGTTAGTATCTACAATCACATCTAAATTGGTTTCTTCTTTGATTTCTCTTAAAGTTGTTTCCAATTCTGTTTCATTGTTTTCAACATGTCCTTTAGGAATTGAAAAATGACCTAATTTCATTTTTAAAATCAAAATATAGAGCTGATTATTTTCATATTTATAAACTACAGCACCACAAGATTTTTCTTTCTTCATCCTCACTCCACCTTTAAAAAATATTATATCACTTTAATAAATAGATAAAAAGCATTTTTATACTCACTGCATAAATGCTATAAGTTCATTTAATAAGTTTGAAATTCAAGAGTGCAACTGGTGTCATTCATATTTTTAATAGTAACAATATATTTAAAAAAACCAGCATTTGGCTTATCATATTGATTGTTATAATGCGGCAGCATATCACGATATTGCGATTCGTGTTGTAAATCAAAAGTATCATTTTCTATAAATAAATGACTTGAATTGGCATGAAAAGAAGCACCAGATAAACCATTATTGCCAAATTTACAATCCTTAGGAATCATCGTTGAAAGAATGTAATATTGGCCTTCATTCGATAAAAATCCCTCAACATTTCCCCGTGGAGTATTTGAAAATTTAACTCCTATCATTTTTGAAAGATTATCGCTAAATTGATTGTTTATATCCACTGCACGTGAATTAATATAGGTAATTCTAATACCTGCCGTTTCAAACCCTTTGATTGGATAACTATCAAAATATTTTTGATAGCCATTTAAATAATCTAACTCATTTAACCCCGTTGGTGTAATAAATTCCATCATAATATATTCATCAAACGGTGTTTCATTCATATTGTTTGTTTTAAAGATTAAAAAATCTCCTGTCAAAGTAGAACTATTTAAAGTAATACTTCCTGCCTTGTCAATGATATAAGGTGTTGTCCATCCCAAGGCAAATTTACTATACATTGAATGATCGCCGATATCATAATCCATCATATCCACAAGTCCCATAGGTGAAACATTACTTGCACCCGTATCGTAATAATCATAAAGTCCGAGTAAATGGCCTGTTTCATGAATATAAGTATGGGCATCAATTTTTTGTTTACCATAGCCTTGATACAAAAAATCAAAAGATGACCACGAATAACGCATAGCTTTTAACCCTGCTTGCTGACCTCTCTCTTTATTTAATAAATGACTATAGGTAAATGCCCAATAAAAACTCGATAAAGTCGCGTCGTTATAATAATTTGGAGCACTATAAATAAGATAAATCGAATCCACATAACCATCTTGATTTTGGTCAAAGTTAAGTAAATCATCATATTGGGTTTGATACCATTCAAGTGCTTGATCAAGCAACCAGTACAAACCACCATCCTCGTATGTTTCACTCGCATGATTCATTAATTCTTGTGGAGTAACATTAGGATTAAACCACGCTGTTACTTTACCGGTTAAGGTTAACTTCCCATAACTTGATTGATGATAATAACTACTTACAGATTCATAAGCAACCGACTCATTTTTATTAAAAAAAGCAATATCGAGTTGTTGTAAAACTTCATCGGTAGCATTTTGTTCATAACCATTGATAATAACAGGAATCACAAGTATTTTTTGATTTCCTTTGCTTGGCAATACAGGAGTTTTATAGTTGTCATACAAAGTGGCCAAAACGGCATTATCCATGACCTCCATTTTTTGATAAGTTTCTTCAATCGGTAAAAATGAGGAAGAAAAATTGCTTATAGGAGGCGTGATTGCATTCGAACTACTCTTGTTTGTTTTCATGCCACTGCATGAAGAAAGCAATAAAATGGCCAAAAATAAAGAACATTTTTTGATGTTATAATTCATTAACATTGAGATCACCATCTTGACAATGGATGCTACTAATATAACTAGCTTCAAAGCAAGTAATATCAATTTCATCAATTGTTTCTTTATAAGTAATATTTTTAAATTGATTTTGATTTCCAAGATATTCTAAGGTAGTCAATGTATTTGACATTCTAAATGCATAGGCACCAATAAATTGGATGGAAGCAGGTAATACCACTTTAGTTAAACGGAGCAAATAAGTAAATGCTTCACGATCGATAGAAGTTACATTTGAATTCACTACATATTCGAAGGCACTATGGTAAGCTGGAAATACTAACAATCTTGTACAATCTATAGAGTATAAAACATTATCTAAGGAGATAAAATACTGATTTTGGGAATCGACTTGAATCGTTTTTAAATTTCGATCATAGGCTGCTATGGAATAACCAATTGTCTGAATTGTCGATGAAATCGATAATTCTGTTAATTGCTCACAATATGAAAAGGCACCATTGCCAATATGGATTACACCTTCAGGAATATCTACTGTTAGAAGGGAACGATTTCTGATAAATGCATTATCACCAATCGTTCTTAATGACGTAGGTAAGTTTAAAGTTTGCACTGCATTATCTGGACATGCCCCATTTGCAATCGTTTCAACGCCTTCATTAAAAGTTAGCGTTTTTAATTTTAAATTATTACGAATAGCACTATTTTCAATGGTTTTTATAGTTCCAGGTATCGTTAGTTCAGTCAAATTCGTACAATTCATAAAAGTTTGAGAAGTTAATCGATTCATTCCTGTTCCTAATTTAATTGAACGAATCCCCGATAAATAAAAGGCATTTTCTTTAATGAGTTGAACAGAATTTGGAATGGTGATTGTTTCTAAAAATGCAGTATTAGCAAACGCTGATGCACCAATTTCCAATAAACCCTCATTTAATTGAATAGAAGTTCCACGATAATATTGAAATGCGCCATCTCCGATTTTTGTAATTGTACTTGCTACTTCGATACCTTCTCTTTTTGTAGGACAAAATAACAATGCATCTTTTTCTTTATTGTATAAAAGTCCGTTTTCAGCTTGAAAAAAAGCATTTTCCGTATCAGCTTCAAAGTTCGTTATTGTAAGACAAGAAATAAAAGCATCACTTGCAATATTTTTAATATTTTTTGAAATGACAATCGTTTCAATGCCACCAGAAGATGCAAAGGCACCCGAAAGAATACCTGTGATTGGTTTTCCTAGATATTCATCGGGTAAACAAACTCTTTTAGGTAGAAAATTGTTATACTTTTGTATACTAAGCGTGTGATCTTCATTTTCTACAAATTCAAAGTCACGAATATTTGTAACTAATTCGCTATTAGAAGAAGATGAACTAGAGATTTTGGGTGTAGAACTCGATAAAGATGAGGTTAAACTATTCTTTTTTTCTGTCTGATTACACCCTGCCAAAAGTAACAAAACGAAAAAAGGAAGAAATCCTTTTTTAATCATTTAAAATTCCTCCTTTAATTAAAATCATAAGGTAAAGTAGTAGTTCCTACATTACTATAAGAAAGGGTAAAAGTACCGGATTCATCGGAAAAACTATCACGACGATAATATGAAATTTCAATCGTATCCAAATGTTGCTCTTCATCTAAAGTCACAACACAATCAGTTCCATAGCCATTTAAATAATCTATGGCAACACATGCAGGAATGAAACATTCTATTCCAATAAAGGATTGTAATGCAACATTAATATGATAAGCATCTTGATTAGCACTATAATCAAAAACTTCTGCTGCAACATCACTAACAATAGGTACATATAAATCCTTATTAGCATTAAATAAGGCTTGATAACCATTTACAACCGCTGCTTCTGTCGTAAATTTTTCAGTCGCAGCATCATAACTATATGGTGTAGTCAAGTCATTATCATCATAACGAATGAGTAGATCTGCCTCAGTAGGTTGACTACCTTGATCACATTTCCAAAAAAGACCATCTTCCGTATAATTAAATTGATAATAAACTGTTTCTTGGCTCACATTATCTAATTTGAAATCATAAGCAATGTTTAAAGTATAATTATCTTGAATTTCTTTAAAAGCATTATTTAAAGGGGTATGACTTTCATAATGTGGACGAACACTTTGGCGATAAACGGAAGCAGTGCCAATCTTAGATACTTGAAGTTGTACTCGTGCATCCAACAAAAAATATCGATTATCAATACCAAAAGTATCATAGGTTTCTATTTGAACCGGTTGAAATTCAATGTTCGTTAGTGTTTCATTTTCAAAAGTGAATGTGGCAACTTTAATCACTTCATCAAAAATAGAATCAACACTAGAAAATAATTTACTAGCAATAAAGGATGCTTTTTTTCTTTCTAATTGATAAGTGTTTTTATTTATTTTTGTAAAATCATTTTTCGATAAATAACGAAAAGGATTATCACAAAAATAACCAAAATTGACATCAAGTCCATTGCCATTGGTAGCTGGAACATCCACAATTTTATTTTCATATCCGAGTTCATTATAATAAGCAAGACCATCTTGTCCTTCTATCAAAACATCATTGACAAGACTATATCGTGTTCCATCCGCTTCATAAGCATATACTTTTCTTTCAAAACCATTGAGATCACGATTTTCAAAAACGTAATCGACATCGAATCTAGTCGTTGCCATTTCGCCAGTAACTTGTCCATGATATCCAGTTAAGAAATTAGCTGTTTCATCAATTTTTCCTTCAATACGCACACCTTTAGCAAGTCCATCTATCATCTTTGTTAGCATATCGTCATTGGCATTCTTGTTACAGGCGCTTAAACCTAAAGTTAATAAACAAAAGGATAATGTCATTACAATATTTTTTTTCATTTTTCTATCCCGTCCAGTTTCAATTATTGATTCAAAAACCCTTCAAGTTCATATAAAAACGGAAGAGTTTCACCTAAAGTTTCAGCATTTGCTTGACCAAATAGCATAACTGTCATTTCAATCGTATTCCCTGTATCTGTTAAAGTTTCTGAAACAAAGTCTACGTTATAAATATGAGCAACCATCGTGATCATTTCATCTGCATATGTAAGTTCAATTGCGCCAATCGACGTTTCCATTGTAGGATCAAAACGATTAGAATAACCATAAACAAATAAAGGATCTGAAGTTACTAATTTATTTTCTTCACTATCAAAAGTAAATAAATCAATAAATTCACCTGAAAATCCATAAGTTTCGACTAATTGAAAATTTTCAGTATCCACATTTTGATCAATAATCAATCCTTCATCACTATTATACATAAATGAATGTAATCCTTCAGGATAATCATCGATGCTTTCAGTAACATCAACATAGCCCATTGCCATATCTTGTAAACATACTGCACTAAATTTTTCGTTCATGACTCCCATTAATCCTGTTTGTTCACACATATATGCATAATTGTTTGACGCAAATAATTTTCTCACTTGTTCTTTTAAATCGCTAGTTTGACTTGAACTATCATCAGTTAAGGCACCCGATCCAGATTCTAAATAATCTTCAATTAAATCAATCGTTGTTGTTCCAATATCACTTACGACTAACGTATATACAGTAGAAGAAAATCCGATAGAAACATTAAATTTAAATTCAAGATTATTTTGAGCATTTAAGGCAACTTTCACTTGTGCTGATTGATATTGTTGTTGTGATAAATAAGGAAGCAAATCTAATACCGAAGAAATCGATAGCGTATAGCCGTTAGTTGTATAATTATCGGCTAAATCAGCAAAATTAGATAATTCTAGTAATGCAAATGAATAAATGATATTAAGTTCTGCATCTTCAAATGAATCATAAACTTTAGCCGTATATAAATCTTTTAGAACTTCTTCTTCACTATTTTTTAAATATTGACTGGTTGGTACGATTTGATTATTTTCATACTTAAATGAAAAAATACCTTTTTCATCTTTAGCATAGCCAATCGTATCCATGTCATTAGGTGCCGTGGCATAATAAGCTGCGGGGGTATATTTTCGTATTAATGTACCATCTCCATCGACTAATGTTAATGTGTAGTTAGGTGTCGTAATACAAGTTTCAATTAAATCATAAATTGTATTTGCATCTTGTTCAATACTATTTTGACTACTGCTGCTTGAACTTGAAGAACTGGATTCTGATATAAAACTGCTACTTGATACATGATTGCGGCTAGAGTTGTTATTATCGTCACAACTTGCTAAGAAAAATGCAACTAATAAAATTAAGCCAAGATTTGTTTTTTTCATAAAAATGTCTCCTTTTTATATAATTGGTAAGATTATATCAAAAAAAGCAAGCAAATTCAATGAATATTTTTATTTTTTAATTTTGTAGGAGTTTTAAAAAAAGAGAATGACGATGAATCATTCTCCCTTTTCATGTTAGAAATCATACTTTTTAATCTAGATGTACGCGATGGCTAATACTACCATAAGAATTTGCAAGTAAATTATATTCTAATGTAATTTGTTTAACGCTATGAGCAGGAACATTAATACGATAAATATAAGAAAATTTTTCATTATTAAATGTAATCTTTTCAACACGACTTAAAGCTAATCTTTGATCAATAATGTTTCCATTGGCATCTCGTACCATTAAGGCAATTGTATCTCCATCTAACGTTACTGTAATCGTTCTTTCGATAGAACCGGTATTAACTAATGTAAACCGATCTTGATAATCAATCATCCAATTGCCGATATTTGCAAGTGATCCAGTACCATCATAATGGTCACTATCAATAACAATCTCTTTTCTTGTTTTTGAATCAACCGTAATATATCGTGTCATATCCGTACCTACAGCAGCATTTACGTTTTGTGGATTAATATGGGTTACCCAGGATATTCCATTTTGAACATGTGCCGTACTGCCAACAGCGCTATATGGTGTTGCATTTCCATTTTTAATTGGATTATTACTATAATAATTTGTGTAAGTCACAGGTAAATATTGTGAAGTAATCATATCATTAAATGTAAACATCATTTCATTATCGACAACACCATTGCAAGTATCATATCCTCCATATTGATGACCATAAATATGACCTGCATCGGAGCCATCTGGTTCACGACCTACGTCATAAATGTAGCCTAAGGTTTCTTTTTCTTGTTCAATTAAAGAAGGATTTGTATAAACATAGAATGATCCTACAGCTTCTCCACCCGCAACATTAAATAATACGGCAGCATTTGAACAACCGCCTTTAATTGCTTTATCTGCAGTATCATAAGCATTAAAACCTTGAAAACTATCTGCAGTTGTACCGCCCATAACATAAATTTGTTCTCCAGGAGGTAAAACAATTGTTTGAGGTTGATGATTTGCTGGTTCATAAGTGGTTGAAAATCCATAATCGTTATTAAATGTATTCTTTTGTTCTTCAGTCCAATGATCTGGATCATAATTGAATGGGAATTTAGTATTATAAAATTGTATCCATTCATTTTGGCCTAGCCAAGAACCTGGACCATCTAATTGAAAACCAATATTTTTAATGGTGATATAAAGATTCGTTGTATTATTATTTTTTAATTGAAAACCATAAAAGAAAGATAGGGATGGAGCATTATTATGTTCAAAAGTAAAGAATACTTCACCGGATAAATTTTTCCTAAATAAAGAATTATTTAAATCAGAGTTAATTAATTTTTCCGGATTATTTGAATTAATATATGTGCCATCATTACGTTTAACATAATTAACTTGAGCACTTTGCATAGTTGCAATCGATTGATTCACATCGATGGTACTAGGATCGATACTAAATGTAGAATCGTAAGGTAACACTGAAACATGATTGGTTGCAGTAACTTTGGTTTCAATCGTTGTATTTTTAATTACTTCCATTTCAACATAGATAATGTCATTTTTTTGTAATTGTGGTGTCGTAAATGATTTAGTAGAACTACATATTTCAACACCATTTTTAGAATAAATTGTATATTTTTGAATCGCATTATTTAACCATTCCACTTTGTAAGTATCGGTATATGGAACTCTCATTTTATATCCAATTTTGCTTTCTTTAGCATATTCAAAAGTTGAACTAAACCGAACTTCTGGTAAATGACTATAACCATCGGTAGGAGTTCCTTCATTATCATATCGATAAGCTGGAGTGTCTTGTTGATCTTTTCTATTAGAAATTTCAAGTTCTTTATTTTCATTAATACATACATAGTAATCATCAAAAATGCCTTTAGTAAGTCCTAAAATGAAATCATTTTGATGACCAAATTCTTTATTTTGTTCGGCGACAAGAACATCTATTTCTAATACATCATCTCCTAAAAGATAGTTAAAAAAGTCGACAAAATCTTGAGTTTCACCTCGTCCAGTAATAGTAAAACCATTTTCCGGAACAACAAAATCCCAATGATTATAACGTGCTAAAGAATCATTTGGAGTCCAAGTTGTCCAATCATCCGCTAAAACAAAAGAAGAAAACGAAGAAGAAACTTTTTGTTCTACTGTCCAATTTTGATCCCATTCTCCTACTCGATGATAGAAATCATCACTTGGTGAACCATATCCTTCATTAGTAGCAAAAGACGCATATGAAACATAGCCATTTTCATCAACAGTAAAAAACCAACGCCAATTATTCGATGTCTTCGCATAATGACGATAAGCGGCCTTGCTAGAAATATTTGGACTTAATGGAGCGATGGTCCCATTAATATATTTATCTGTCCAAATTGATATACCATTGGTTCCATTATCACTATTGTATGTAATATTAGAAATTACAAGATTATCATCTTTTGGTAGTGTACTACTAGATGAAGAACTTGAACTACTTGAACTACTCGAACTGCTTGAGCTACTTGAGCTGCTCGAACTGCTTGAACTACTCGAACTACTTGAGCTGCTTGAGCTGCTCGAACTACTTGAACTGCTTGAACTACTCGAACTGCTTGAACTACTTGAGCTGCTCGAACTACTCGAACTGCTTGAACTACTCGAACTGCTTGAGCTACTTGAACTACTCGAACTGCTCGAACTACTTGAACTACTAGATGAACTTAAACTGCTTGAACTACTTGAACTGCTCGAACTACTCGATTCCGAACTAGATAGACTAGAAGAATTAAAATAAGTAGATGAACTATTGTCATTAGAAGTAGATTCAACAATAGAGCAAGAGCATAATAAAAACAAAATTAAAAAACTTGTTAAAAATTTTTTGTTTAATTTTTGGCGCATATAATCACCTCGGCATTCAAATTATAACAAATTCAATACAATAAAAAAATATTTTTTTATGTTGAATTCAAAAAAGCCTTTATTTATTGATTTTTTCCATTCCATCAATAAATTTATCTATTAAGTAGTGGATTATTCCATTTTTTGGAAAATCATTATGCGAATCATCTTTCGATAAAAACACATTATTAAATAAATCATGAATCCAACAAAAAAAATTATCTTAGTCACAGACATTTTATTAATCCCTTTAAACAAGATGAAATATAACGTGATTTAAGATAATTTTTAATTGTCATATCATTTAAAATAGTGCCTTTTTACGAATTATCTTCATATTTATAAACTTTCATATGAAGAGAATATTTTTTTCTTAACCTAGTAATTTCTTTCATCATCTCAGATTTATGATGCATGTCTAACGCTTCTTGATTTTTCCATCAATCAATGAGCAAAATTGTTTCAGGATGATTAAGCGAATAAAAATATTCATATTGTTCGTTTCCATCTTCATTTTTTATTTGTTC
Source organism: uncultured Bacilli bacterium (assembly GCA_947599835.1). GTDB lineage: Bacteria > Bacillota_I > Bacilli_A > RFN20 > CAG-631 > Caccosoma. The sequence goes on along the minus strand of CANQFQ010000006.1, from coordinate 82,479 downwards.
AACAATTTTCCTTGAAATCATTTCATCAGCAAATTTTTTCGCATTGCCATGTTGACCCATATAATAAATATGAATAATTAAACTCATTTTAAATTACCTATATTCGACAATATCTTGTATATTTTTTCTTTTCGTATGCATTAATGATGGTTTGCAATCATCTGTCTTATATCCTAAAGGCATTAGACATACAGGCTCGATGCTTTCAGCCATATTAAATTCTGCTTTTAAAACGGATTTATCAAACATTTTGATCCAAATGTTATCGATATTTAAATTTGTAGCCTCTAGCATCATATGCGTTGCGACAATACATGCATCCATTTCATAGGTAGAATAATCACCCTTTTGCCAAGCAATATTTTTGTCGCTAGCAATAATGAGGCAAATAGGCGCATTATATCTACAAGGTGTTGCTTTATCAATCTTTGCCAAGCCTTCTTTTGATTGCACCACATAAATTTTTTGTGGCTGATTATTTTTAGCTGTAGGTGCTAAATTCCCTGCGGCTAAAATTTTTTCAATTAAAACCTTATTTACTGCTTGATTTTTGAATTTCCTTACAGAAAATCTTTCGTTAATCACTTTTTCAAATTCCATTTTGTTTATTTTCCTTTCTTAAAGATTTAATGAATCAATAAAAGATTTCACCATAGAATCACTTGCATTGGATGCAAATCTTTGTCCATTTAAAACGATGGCATTTGGCTCTAATTGCCTTATTTCACTTACACTATTCGAAATGCCACTGCCACCAGAAGTACAAAAGGGAATTATCGTATCGCTATCGAAATTATAAGTTTCTAAAAAAGTATAGATTATTTTAGGTAATTTTCCCCACCAAATAGGATATCCTAAAAATAAAGTATCTATGTCATTAAAATCTATTGTGTTTTGAATTGCAGGTCTAGCATTATTATCGTTTTGCTCCAAATTAGCTCTTGAAGTATCATCAAGATAATCCAAATCTTCATTTGTATAAGGAACATATGGAATAATTTCATCAATCGAACATTCTAAATCATTTGCCATTTTAACGGCAATTTTTTGAGTATTTTTCGTACAACTAAAATAGACCACTTTTATATTATCATGTTCACTTTTAATAGATGACGAATGATTTTTCATATTACTAGAATTACGCTCCTTTACAGATGACATAGAACATCCGCATAATAATAAAGTCATCAAGCTAACAAAAATTTTTTTGATTTTCATAAAAATTACTCTAATTTTTATTTTAATTTTTGATATACTTCATCACTTACAGGTTCTAACCATTCGTTGCTTATTTCTACTCCAGGAACTTCGATTGCCAAATGAGAAAACCAACTATCTCTAGCAGCACCATGCCAATGTTTTACACCAGCTGGAATATAAATACAATCGCCTGGTGTCATTTCAATCGCTTTTTTACCTTTTTCTTGATAATAACCTCTGCCACCAACACAAATCAAAATTTGCCCGCCGTTTTGTTTCGCATGATGAATGTGCCAATAATTACGACATCCAGGTTCAAAAGTAACATTAAAAATACCCACTTGATTTTGACAAATAGGTTCTAAATAACTTTGCCCAGTAAAATATTTCTTAAATGCTTCGTTTTTTTCACCAATAGGAAACATTATTGTGTTTTGATAAATATCTTTAGGTGTTTTTTCTATCATTTTTTCATTCCATACTTCTTTTGCTAAACGAAATACCGCCCAAGCTTTAGGCCATCCCACATAAAAACTACAATGAGTAATAATCGCGGCTATTTCTTTTTGGGTAACTCCATTATTTTTGGCATTTTGTAAATGATAAGTGAGTGAACTATCCGTAATTCCAGAAGACATTAATGATACAACTGTAATGATACATCGAGTTTTTAAATCAATATCTTGATTATTCCAATTTTTACCAAATAAGATCGAATCATTATAATATGCAAAATCGGGAGCAAAATCTCCTAATTGTTTTTTTCCAGCATTTTGTTTAATTTTTTCCATTTTTATTTACTCCTTTCTATTTTTTGTTTTGAAATTATTTGCAAATTTTGAACTAATTCTTTTAATGTTTGCAATGTCAGTTCAGGATTATGAATTTTTTGATACACTGATTTTTCTTTAAGATATAAATCTTCTAGAAGTTGATTCGCATATTCTTTTCCAGATTGGGTCAATGAAACATTCAATTCTCTTCGTTTTCCTTTAATTTGATGTAAAGAAAGATATCCTTTTTCTTCTAATTCTTTAATAATTGTATTCGCTGTACTTCTAGGAATTAACCAATCGTCACAAATTTGTTTTTGACTATGCTCCCTACCATCATTTAAAGCATATAATATCCATAACAAATTAGGTGAAGTTAAATGACAATGCCGACCATAAGTTTCATAGATTCCATCAATTTGATAAATAATTTTTCCAAGTTCGTAAAAAAATTCTTTTTCTTTCATAGTTTTTTCTCCAATAATTCGATTTCGTATTTTATTATAATCTAAAGTCGAATTATTTTCAACCCCATTATAAAATATTTTTAAAAATGTAAGCCAACGAAAAAAATAAAATTGCTATTGAATTTCTCTTTTTTCTGCAAAACTTCAATTATTTTTCATTCAAAGCAATGGTTTATATCGGATATTAAAATGATGCAAAAGCCGATTTTTTTATAATCAACCATTGAAGTACGAAAAGACAGATTTAGGGTAAATCCCTTTTAACCAATTTGATCCTTTTGAAACTCCAATTTTACTACTATAAAAATAATTTTTTTCAAGTATCGATAGTAAAATCGTTATAACACTTAAAAAACAAACGCTTTACACCAAAAGAATTTTATTTTAACTCTGCGCAGTGCAGATTGGCATTTTTAACGAACATGAATTAAAAAACATATAACACTATAATAGAAAAAGAAAAACCCATTTCAATCTAAGAAATGGGAGTAATTTCATCTAAAATGGAGCAGATGACGGGAATCGAACCCGCATAATTAGCTTGGAAGGCTAATGTTCTACCACTGAACTACATCTGCATTGCGCTATTACAATATAACATATTAATTCTTTTTTTTCAATATGATTTTTAAATAAAAAAAACTTGTAAATATACTTAAACTAGTATAGAATTATTTTGTCGATGCCCACATAGCTCAGCTGGATAGAGCATGCGCCTTCTAAGCGCAGGGTCACAGGTTCGAATCCTGCTGTGGGTACCATTGAATCTAAAAGCCCGATTTTTAGGGCTTTTTTATATTTAAGTATCTAAAAAATTAATGCTAAACTGGAATAAAACGCAAAATAAATGCTATCTTTATTTTATAGTTTTTTTACTTAAAAAAGTTAAATATATTTTCTTATACTATCGATTTATTCAAATTCATTGACATAGATTTATTTCAATATTATAATATTCTTAGCACTTAAACTTGACGAGTGCTAAGTGGGTGATGCAATGAAAAACAAATTTGATATTCAAGGAATGACTTGCTCTTCTTGTAGTAGCCATATTCAAAAGCACATGGAAAAAGTGAATGGAGTTAAACATGTACATGTTAATTTATTAACTAACTCTATGCAAATTGAATATAATGAAAAAGTATTAAATGATCAAATGATTATAAAAGAAGTTCAAAATTGTGGTTACAACGCCTCTCTTAATAATTTAGATGGTGTCTCTAATAGTATTGATAAAAAGAAAACAAAAATCAATAAGGATACTTCATTGCAAGAAATGAAAAAACGTTTAATTGGTTCTATCGTTTTTTTAGTAATATTAATGTATTTTTCAATGTCGACAATGATTCAATATCCGATTTTTTCTATTTTTAAAGGCGAACAAAATGCATTAATTTTAGGATTAACTGAATTATTGCTAACGCTGCCAATTTTATATATTAATCGAGGATATTTTATTAGAGGTTTTAAATCATTATTTAAAGGTCATCCAAATATGGATAGTCTAATTGCCATTGGATCTAGTGCTTCATTTATATATAGTTTTTACAATTTATTTTTAATGGCCTATGCTGTGAGTAGAAACTTGTCTATGCATCCTTATCTTCACGATTTGTATTTTGAATCCTCAGCAATGATTTTAACTTTAATCAGTTTAGGAAAGTTTTTTGAAGCAAAATCCAAAAAACGGACCACAGATGCAATTACGAAATTAATTCAATTAACTCCTCAAGAAGCTTTAGTCATTCGAGATCAAAAAGAACAATTAATTTCCATAGAAAATCTTATGATTGATGATATTGTGATTGTAAAGCCAGGTCAACGAATTCCTAGTGATGGAGTTATCATTGAAGGAAGTAGTTCAATCGATGAATCTATGCTTACCGGTGAAAGTATGCCTGTAGAAAAAAATATTAATGATACAGTCATTGGTGGTACATTTAATCAATTAGGTACTTTTAAATTTAAGGTTCGAAAAATTGGAAGCGATACAACTTTAGCTAAAATTATTCAATTAGTAGAAGAAGCCGGAAATTCAAAAGCACCGATGGCCTCCCTTGCAGATACCGTATCTTCATTCTTTGTTCCAATAGTCATGATACTTGCACTTATCACGTTCATAATTTGGTTAATCATCGGTAAAACCTTTAGTTTTTCATTAATGTTAGGTGTTTCTGTGTTAGTCATTTCTTGTCCTTGTGCTTTAGGACTTGCTACCCCCGTTGCTGTCATGGTTGGTACTGGTAAAGGCGCTGAAAATGGCATTTTATTTAAAGATGCGACAGCCTTAGAAAATTGTAGTAAAATTAAATGTGTAGTTTTTGATAAAACTGGAACAATTACTGAAGGAAAACCGACTTTGCAAGATATGATTGTTTTAAATAATAGTGATAAGAAGAAATCACTTCAAATTGCAATTTCTTTAGAAAACAAATCTGAACATCCGATTGCAAAAGCCTTTATTGAATATGGCAACGAACATCAAATTGATTTTTTAGAAGTCAGCAAATTCATCGCCAAAAGTGGTCAAGGAATACAAGGATTTATCGGTAAAAACGAATATTTTTTAGGAAACAAACAAATGATGCAGGAAATCGGCCATAATCTTTCGATGTATCAAGAACAAATTCAAAACTTTTCTTTACAAGGTAAAACCGTTATGTTTTTGGCAAATAAAACTACAATCATGGCTATTTTTACCATTCAAGATGCAATTAAAAAAAATAGTATCATCGCAATTCAAAAATTACATGATATGCATATTCAAACCATTATGTTAACTGGTGATCAAGAAGTGACAGCTAATGCTATTGCTAAAGAATGTAATATCGATAGCGTTATTGCGGGTGTATTACCCGATCAAAAGGCACATTATATTAATCAAATTAAAAATAAATACCATTATGTCGCAATGGTTGGCGATGGTATCAATGATGCACCTGCTTTGGTCAGTGCTGATTTAGGGTTTGCTATTGGTGCAGGAAGTGACATTGCAATCGATTCTGCTGATGTCATTTTAATGAAAAATGATCTAAGAGATATTGTGACCGCTATTGAACTTTCTAAACGTGTTGTTCGTAATATTAAGCAAAATCTTTTTTGGGCATTTTTCTATAATTGTATTGGAATTCCAATTGCTGCTGGTGTTTTTTATCCCGCATTTAAATTAAAATTAAGTCCAATGATTGGTTCCTTGGCAATGAGTTTTTCAAGTGTTTTTGTCGTTTGCAATGCATTAAGATTGAGATGGTTTAAGCCAAAATTTAATGTGGCTATTCAAAACGATGAGAACAAATGGATTGTACATATTAAAGGAATGACATGCGATCATTGTAAGCAACATATTGAAGAGGCATTAACCTCCATTCATGTAAATGCCAGCGTTAATTTAGAAAAAAATATAGCCATTATTGATAATCAAAATCTAAATAGCAAACTAATTAAAAAAGTCATTCAAAAAGCAGGATATAAAGTAACAAAAATAGATAAATAATGAGGGATAAAAATGGATTATTTAGATGCATTAAAAAAACAATTTAAAAAGGAAAATAAAGTTGAATTACTCAATAAATATTTATCGAATATAAGTCTAAATGAAGATGAAATTATTGATTTTTTAAAAATTATTGATTCTTTAAATTTTAACAAGGAAAAATTATCGTTTATTTTAAAAAATGAAGGTAAAATAACCAAACGATATTATGACTTTGCGCCTTATAAAATCAATGCGCTTATTGAAAATCATGAAGATGAAAAAGCAATCCAAATCATTTTAAACGAATTAGAATTACCCTATATTCCAACTGAATTCGAAATATTTTTAAAAGAAACCTTGAATACCCTTCGTCAAAGTGAACAAAGATCGAAAAATCAAGTTTCTATTGACGATTTATTAAAAATGGGAGAAGCTAATGAAGAACAAATATTTTCCTATTTATCGTATTTAAAATATTATAATTTAGAGCCATTTTATCGGCAATTACAAACTATTTTATTACGTAATGACATTTCTAACGAATTAAAATCTTTATTGTTAGCTTTGTTGGCAGATATGAAAATAAATTATGCTTTTCAAGTCAAAAAGAATCAACTTTACTATCTAGTCAATCCATCCACTTCAAAGGATTTTCGTGATTACGAGTCATTTAAAGTTTTCTTTGCCTTAATTGAAAAGCATAAAAAAGATATGGCCATCAATGAAATAGAATACTTTAAAATGATTGGTCAATCCATTTTTTTAGATATTTATCCTGAAGAGCCACCTCTGGAAGATGGTTATGCGATTTTTTATGCGATATGCAAATTTCTAGAAAATGGAAATCATTTAACTAAACAATTAAAAATGACATATTTAAAAGAATCTATTTCCTATCCATCAAAAATAGAATATTATTATCAAAAAATTGTATCATTATTTTAAAAACAATTGTTTTTTATATAATATTATTATATAATATCAAATTGTAGCGTTAATATATTTAAGGAGGTACCTACAATGAAAATAAATTATGAAAAGCTTGAAAATGCAGTATGCAAAATTAATATTGTACTTGAATCTAGTGACTTTGAAGGAGAATTTGATACTGCTCTTGAACAACTAGGTAGAAATATTACAGTTCCTGGATTTAGAAAAGGAAAAGCTCCTCTTAATTTAATTAAAGGCAAAGTAAATCCAGTCGAACTTGACAATCGTATAAAAGATAATCTAATTAATAAGGCTTATCGACAAGCTATTTTGGAAAATAATATTCATCCAGCATTTCAACCTACTTTGAAAATTAATAAAGATGATGTTCCTTATGAAGTAGAAATTGAAATTATTACCATTCCACAAGTAACTTTAGGCGATTATAAAAACATCAAAATCGAAAAAGATAAAGTTGAAGTTACAGAAGAAGACATCGATAAAAAAATTCAAGAATTATTAAATCAAAATGCTGAATTTGAGATCGTTGAAGATGGTATTTTAGAAAAAGGCAATATTGCTGTGATTGATTTCGAAGGATTTGTTGATGGAAAACCTTTCGAAGGTGGCAGTGCTAAAAATTATTCTTTAGAAATTGGCTCTGGAACATTTATTCCTGGTTTTGAAGATCAATTAATTGGTATGAAAATTAATGAAGAAGGCGATGTTAAAGTCACTTTCCCAGCTAATTATGGTGCTGGCTTATCTAATAAAGAGGCACTTTTTAAAGTACAACTACACGAAATTAAAAGAAAAGTTATTCCTGAATTAACTGATGAACTTGCTAAAGAAGCAAATATTGAAGGAGTAAATACAGTTGCCGAATTAAAAGAATATTATAACAAATCGATTATGGAATCTAAAGAAAAGGCAGCTGAAAGCAAGCAAACCCAAGAATTAATTGATGCAATTTGTGCAAACGCAGAACTTGAAGCCAATGAAAAATATATTGAAAGAGAAGCAAACTCGATTTTGGATAATTTTAAAGCTCGGTTACAACAACAAGGATTAACTTATGAAGACTATTTGAAAATGACCAATACAGAAGAAGCAACATTAATGCAACAAGCTAAAGAGGAATCCTTAAAATCAACGCGCCAATATTTTGTTCTAAATAAAATTGCAGAAGTAGAAAATATTTCTGTTTCTGATGAAGAGTTAGAAGCAGAATTGCAAAAAATGGCAGACACTAACCATATTACTTTGAAAAAAGTAAAAGAATATTTGAAAAATCAATTAGATTCTTTCAAATATCAACTTAAATTTGATAAAGTTGTGAATTTCTTAAAACAAAACAATCAACTTAGTTAGTTTTTTTAAAACTAGGCTATACTTGAAATGAAAGGGGAAGATAAAATGGATGAAAAACAAAATAACACTTTAGAAATGGAATATCCTCTTTTATGTACTCGCGGTTCCGTTTTATTTCCAAAAAATAAAACATCTGTTGAAGTAGGAAGGGATTTTAGTCAAAATGCCATTCATCTATCAATAGAAAAATATGAGGGCTATATTGTTGTAATTCCTCAATTAGATCCTAACAGTAATACTGTTCGCAAAACTTCCATTGCTAATTATGGAACAATGGCTAAAATTGATCATAACAATATATCTAGCACTCACTTAACAGTTACTTTAATCGGTTTACAACGCGTAAAATTATTGTCTTTCCATTCGAAAGAAAATTGTTTTTTTGGTCAAGTTTCAATTGTTGAAGATTTTGAAGAAAACATGGATGAAGAAGCAGCATATATTCATCACATTAGTGAAAAAATTCAACAAAATACCAAATATAATGATTTTCTCAACAATGTAGCTAGAGATTCTCTAAATAAATTAACAAAAGGAGTTACCGCCTCTGAATTTACTGATATTGTAGCACAATATGGTGTTCATGATTTAAAGATACAAATTGATTTGTTAAAAACCTCTAACGTTTTAAAACGGTTAGAAACGATTGCTATTTATTTAGAAAAAGAAATGAATATTCAAAAGATTGAAGATGACATCAGTATGAAAATTAAAAAACATATTGATGATAGTCAAAAAGAATTTTATCTTCGCGAAAAATTAAGAGTAATTAAAGAAGAACTTGGAGACATTACTCCTTCCGAAAAAGATGCTGATGAAATTAGAAAATTATTAGATGAAAATCCGTATCCTGAATCGATTAAAAACAAAATTTTATCAGAATTAAGACGTTTTGAAACAATGCCACAAGCAAGTGGTGAAGCCTCAATGCTCAAAACATACATTGATTGGCTGATCGATATTCCTTGGTATCAAAAATCTGAGGATAATACTGATATTTTAAAAGTTGAAACGATTCTTGATGAAGACCATTATGGTCTTGAAAAAATCAAAGAAAGAATTGTTGAATATCTTGCAGTTAAAACCTTAACAAGTTCGCTCAAAGCACCTATTTTATGCTTTGTTGGACCACCCGGTGTAGGAAAAACTTCTCTTGCAAAATCCATTGCTAGAGCTTTAGATCGTAAGTTTGTAAAAATGTCTTTGGGTGGCGTCAAAGATGAAGCTGAAATTCGTGGCCATCGTCGGACCTATATTGGTGCTCTACCTGGTAGAGTCATCCAATCCATGAAAAAAGCCGGAGTCATCAACCCAGTGTTTTTGCTCGATGAAATCGATAAAATGGGAGCTGATTATAAAGGGGATCCTGCAAGTGCAATGCTTGAATTATTAGACCCTGAACAAAACAAATATTTTAGCGATCATTATATTGAAGAGCCATACGATTTATCTAATGTTTTATTTATCGCAACAGCAAACTATCTTGAAAATATTCCTGCACCTTTAAGGGATAGATTAGAAATAATTCAAATTTCAAGTTATACAGAAATTGAAAAAGAAAATATTGCCATTAAACATCTTGTACCTAAACAATTAATTGCTCATGGACTTGAAAATGAAAATATCTCATTTACAGAAGATGCATTAATGCATATTATTCGTTATTATACTCGTGAAGCAGGTGTCCGTAATTTAGAACGTGCAATTGCTAAAATATGCCGTAAATTAGTTGTAAGAAAATTAAAAAATAATCTTGTATTAGACATTAAAACAATTACGATTAAAATGGTACAAGAATATTTAGGTAAAGAAATTTTTGATTATTCTAAAAAAGAAAAAGTCAGCCAAATTGGTGTCGTTACAGGTCTAGCATACACTGAATTTGGTGGAGATATTTTACCTATCGAAGTGAATTATTTCGATGGTAAAGGTGCACTTATTGTAACTGGACAATTGGGAGATGTAATGAAAGAATCAGCAAGTATTGCCTTTGACTATGTGAAAGCCAATGCAAATACTTATCATATTGATTCTTCGATGTTTGCAAAAATTGACTTACATATCCATGTTCCTGAAGGTGCAGTACCTAAAGATGGTCCAAGTGCCGGCATTACCATGACTACTGCAATTGTCAGTGCATTGACAAAACGTGCGGTAAAATCCGATTTAGCTATGACCGGAGAAGTCACTCTTCGAGGAAATGTTTTACCTATTGGTGGTTTAAAAGAAAAATCTATTAGTGCACATCGTTCGGGTATTACAACTGTAATTATTCCTCAAGACAATGAAAAGGATTTAGAAGAATTGCCTAAAATTGTCACAGATGAAATTAAATTTATTCCAGTTTCACATGTGGAACAAGTCATTAATTTAGCCTTAGAGGAATCATCTAATGTGGCTTAAAAACGTAAATTATTTGATTTCATGTCCAAGCAAAGAAAATTGGCCGGATAATTCAAAAAAAGAATTATGCATTGTAGGTCGCAGTAATGTTGGGAAGTCTACTTTAATTAATAAAATAACCAACAACCGAAATATGGCTAAAGTTTCTAAAACGCCAGGGCTTACAAAATATTTAAATTTTTTTGATGTTAATCATCAATATCGTTTAGTTGATTCTCCTGGATATGGATATGCAAAAGTTTCTATCCAAAGTGATGCGTCGTTTCAAAAAATGATGAGTGAATATTTGTATGAACGCGATTGTTTGATTGGTTTAATTTTAGTCATTGATGCTAAAATAGGGATAACAGCAAATGATCTTTCTTTACTTCAAATTGCTAATAGTGTCCATCTTCCTGTGCATATCATTGCAAGTAAATGTGACAAATTAAATCAAAAAATGAAACATCAACTTAATTTACAAATTCAAGAAATTCAAAACGCATTTGATATTCAAAACATTATTTATTATTCAAGTTTAGATCATAGTTATGAAAAAGTTGTAGATTTGATTAAACTTTTATATCAAGAAGCAAAATAAAATGATATGAGCGAAAGATATTTCTTTCGCTTTTTTTATATCATGAATTTAAAATTGCTAGCATATATAATGTTAGGAGTGATTGTGATGGATAAAATTATTTTAGAAAAAGCAATTCATTTTTCTACAAACGTAGAACAATTGTATGATGTTTCAGTGAAAGATTCAATTGACTATAAATTATTAGATGATGGTTGTAGTGTTGTCGGTGTAGTTAAACTTTCTGGAATTGCCTCATCATTAAAAGGAATGGAACCTTTCGATGAAAATATTGATGTGGATATTTTTGCACCTTTTGATCAAGTAATTGATCAAAATAAATTTTCACTATCCGTGGAACAATATGATTTTCAAATTTTACGAAATATTGTCGTTTTCAAAATATGCCTCAAAGTCACTGGATTTAGAAAAATTAATGAACCGAATGAGCCTGAAATTCAAGGTGATGAAAATAATATTTATAATCTAACAAATGAAATTGATGAAGTAATAAATGACACAATGCCTTTATATGATGATACATTAATCGATGAATTCAATGATACAAAAATAACCAATCAACAAAATGATCTTTCTTCTATAGACAATGAGATAAAAGATGATTTTAATAGTGAAAATCATGTAGTCGAACCCGTTCCTATTTCCCTTCATAATGAACATGATTCAAGTTTAGTAATTGACAAAATAATAGAAGAATCAAGGACAGAACCCTCGCCTTCAACATCAACTTATCACTGGGCAAATGACCTATTTAAGCAAAAGGATTCTTATGTTACATTCTATAAAATACACCGCAAAGAAAATGATGATTAACCATGCGTGACACTTTAAAACAACTTTATAATATTGAACCATTAGCCTTAATAAAGTGCTCTGATAAAGTTTATCAAATTAAATGTGAAAATGAATCTTATTGCTTAAAATATATAAATCATCATGATGATGGTAAAGTCTGTGAAAAACTCAAAGCTTTACACATTGATTATTTTGCAATGCCAATACAAACACAACAAAGAACTATTACACCCACTTTTAAAAATAAAGTCATCCGATTAACACCTTGGATTCAAGAAGAGTATTTAGAAGCAAAAGATATTAAATTAAAATACTACTTATCTAGAATTGGAGAGGTACATCAAAAGACTGTTTTTACTTCCAATGTAAGCATTAGTTTTTACAAAGAAACGGCTGCACATATAGAAGAGTTACAAACACAAGCGCTTCATATTTTAGATAAAATGATGGAAGATATTGAACGTTTAGATTATAAGTCCCCTTCTCAATGGTATTATACTTTAAATTATACTAAATTTATTAAATCATTGGATCAATCGAAAGAACATTTGAATAAATTTAAAGAATTAACTAAGGATAAAAGTACTATAAGGCAAGTTATCACACATCAAAATTTTGATTATAGTCATGTATTCATTGCCAAAGATAAAATTATTTCAAATGAAAAAATGCAGATTTGTTCACCAGTTTATGAAATACAATCCTTATTTGAACATTCATATTTTGGTTCTATTGATCTATCTGGTTGTTTAACAGAATATTTTGATAAATTTACGCTTGAAGATTATGAAATTGAATGGTTATTAGCACTTTTATATGTTCCTATTATTAAATTTTATTTAGGAAATGATTTTAAAAATTTAACGAACATTATGCAAAGTGTATTCATGGTAAAAAGTGTTGAAGAATTAGAAAGTGAAATAAAAAAATAATCATAGAACACACGATTCTATCGATTATTTTTTATTTATCAACACTTATATATTCAATCGTTGCATTTTGAATACACTCGGCAATCATTGCACTATAATCAAATTTTCCTTCATAATAATAACATTCGCTTAATTTTGGTTTAGTTGTTGGATTTTTAGGATCAAAGATGGTACAGCAATCTTCATAAGGTAAAATAGAAGTCGCGTAGGTATTTATTTCTTGAGCAATTTTAATGATATCATTTTTATCCATGATTGCTAATGGACGAAGAATAACTGTGTTCGTCACTTCGTTGATTACTTGCATGCTATTTAAAGTTTGTGAAGCCACTTGCCCTACACTTTCACCATTCACAAGGCAAAGACAATTATCTTTTTTAGCGATAATATCAGCAATTCTATACATCATTCTCCTCATAATTGTAATAGCATAAGATTCACTACATTTTTCATAAATTTTCACTTGCAAATCAGTAAATGGAATATTATAAAATTTAATGGTTCCTTGAATTTTTGCTAATTCTTTTAACAAAGTTTTTACCTTAAAAACCGCCATTTCACTTGTATATGGTGGACTTGAAAAATGAATCGCTTCAATTTTTACTCCTTTTTTCATCATTAAAAAACCAGCAACAGGGGAATCGATTCCGCCACTAATCATTAATAATGCTTTTCCACCACTTCCAAGAGGGAAACCTTTTAAACCTTCATAATTAAAAATACTTACATAACATGCATCTAAACGTACTTCTATTTTAATTTTTAAGTCAGGATGATGAACATCTACTAATAATGAAGTATTTTTTAAAATGGATGTTGCGACATAACGATTGATTTGATCGGAAATAATTGGAAAAGATTTATCACTCCTACGCGCAATCACTTTAAATGTTTTCCACGATGCATCATATTGTTCGTTGATCATATCGACAACGCTTTTTTCAATCGCAGACATATTTTTTTCTACTTTTGCGACCAACGAATAGCTTGAAATACCTGAAATATATTTTAAACGACGAATAATTTCTTCTTTATTTTCATCGTTTAAATGAATATACATTCGATCATATTGTTTTTCAAAAGTTAATGTTTTCATATCTATAAATGCATTTTTTAGATTTCGATATAAACAATCGATAAAATCCTTCCGATTTTTTCCTTTTAAGGTTAATTCTCCATACCGAATCATTATATCTGTATATACCATCTTATAACCTACTTTCTAATAATTTTTAAAATTTGCTTTAAACAATCAATAAAATACTTAATTTCACTCTCCGTTAACGCATGATCCATGCTAACACGAATCGAAGAACGACAAACTTCATTATCCTTATGCATAGCTAATAAAGTCGGTGAAAACGAATCTTTTAATGCAACACTGCATGCACTTTTTGAAGATAAATAGATTCCCATATTTGAAAATTGACGAATAACAACTTCAGGATTATAACCTTTGATTGAAAAATTAATAATATTAGGAATCGTATAGCCCATTTCAGTATTTAAAGTGATTTCAGGAATTTTTGACAATTCATTTAAAAGTTTTTTTTGTGTCAACGCCACTTCTTCTTGTTTTTTACGCATTTCTTCTAATTCGAATTTTAATGCCAAAGCATTCGCAACATGATTTTGCCATGGGCTTGTACCGGCTTTTAACGTGTTTTGTGCTGGATGTCCATTTAATAAAGAAACTAATTTTACTTTTTGCTTTTTATAGAGTAATCCGCACCCTTTCAAGCCATGAATTTTATGAAAGGACAACGTTGCGAGATCAAACCATTGAAAATCGATAGGCAATTTTCCAATAGCTTGAGTGATGTCACAATGAAAAATAATTTTAGGATATTGCTTCAGTATGTTTGCAATTTCCTTAATGGGCATAATGGTTCCGACTTCATTATTGACAAACATAATCGAAACTAAAATGACATCATTATTTAATGCCTTTTTTAAATCTTCAAGTTCGATTTGCCCATGCTCATTTACATCTAAATAGATTACATGAAATCCAAAATTTTCTTCTAATTGCTTAAAGCATTCCAATACACTAGGATGCTCTACTTTAGTTGTTATTAAAGTATTTCCTCTATTTTTATATTGAAAAGCAACCCCTTTAATTGCATGATTATTTCCCTCTGTGGCACCAGAATTAAAAAAGATTTCTTGAAAATTAACGTGTAAAAGATTTGCGATCTCTTGTCGTGCATTCGTTTCTAATGCCAATGCCTGTTCGCCAAGTTTGTGCAAAGATCCGGTAGAACCATAATTTTTTTGTAATAACGAGATATACAATTCTTGAACTTTAGGATTTACAATAGTAGTAGATGCATTATCTAAATATAATTCCATTCTAATGTCCACCTAATCTTTCATAAGCGCTAGGATGATATTCTTTTAAAATTTGAATGACCATCTTAGAAGTTTGACTATATTCTTGCTGTCTAAAAAGTTTTTCGGCTTCTTCCAAAATAATATTTACTTCATTAAATTCCGAACGAATTTGATTGGCATATAAAATTGCTTGCAAAGCAAGTGTAGCCTCATCTAATCGATTATTTAAAAAATTGCAAAGTTCCCCAATATGTGTTGAAACATCTGCAAATTTCGTCGTTAAATCTCCGATATTAATGGGAACTGTTCGTAAAGCGTTATAAATTTGCTTCAATAAAATGAAACCTTGATTAATATTTTCTTGATAACTATCGATAATTTCATAAAATTTATTACGTCTAATCTTTGCAATCGTTTGCATTAACTTTTTTTCATATTCTTTTTCTTTTGTATTTATATCTTCGGCCGTCACCTTTAAATCATAAAAATAATTTTTAAAAAATTGAATTTCATCGCTCATAGATTGACATTGAAAACGAATCGCATCCATTTTTTTAATCATAAAAGAATAGGAATGTTTTGCATAACTATAAACAAAATTTTGAAATTCTCCCTTTTTATCGGATAATAAAGCAATGTCATTATGAAATTTTGCAAATCTTTCTTCAATAGCATCACTCAAAATATAATATTCTTTAGCTAAATTATATTGTTTTTTGGTATAAATTGTTTGTGATTCTAATTTTTGAACTTCAAATAAAATTTCTTTATGTTGACTATCAAAAATTTCTTTGCAATGAACTTCTTCTTCCAAAGCTTGATTGACCATATTTATTTTTGATTCAATTTCATCATATTGATTTTCAAAACCACCGAATTGTAGTTTCGCAAAGTTACCTTTAATGATTTCTAGCATTTGTCGAACTTTATCATTTAAATCATCAATTTTCAAATGGTTAATAAAATATCCTTCAAAAGTCAATTGTAGTTGTTTATTTAGCAAAGTTTCTAATTCTTCTGGAATTTGCACACACACTAAATCACAATATTGTGCAATTTGTTCGATACGGCCATAAATCATTGAAATGTCACGTTCTATTTTATCAATTAATATTTCCGCCCGATCAAAATATGCAGTAGAAATGAATTGCTCGCATTTTTCAACTTTTCTATCGATAGAATCTAAAAAACTTTCTAATCCTTCCAAGCAACAAGAAAGGTTATCCTTATACTTTTCAAAATCTTCTTTTATTTCACGAAGATGAATTTTAGGGGTCACTAGTCGATCAATTAAGTCTTTTGAAGGCTTAAATATATTTTCAAATTCACCTTCTAATTTTTTTAATGCATCCTTATAAGCCTTTAAATCGATATCAAATTTTTTAGTATAATCATAAATATCTTTGCTTAATCTAGCCTTATTAAAACGATTTAGTAATGTCGTTTTTCTTCCAATCAAAGAAGTTCTTTCTTTAGATAATAAATTTTCACATGCTTCTTTTAAACGAGTGTATTGTTCTATATATGATTCATTTGCAGCAACAATAATTTCTAAATGTTTCATATAATTTTCGATATTTTCGTTCTCTTTTAAATCGTTTTCACTATCTCTTAGTTTTTTTATGGCTCTTTGTTTTTTGTTTAAGATAATCATGATGATATCACCCTCAAATAATTGTCGAAATTATTATACCATCTTTTATGGAAAAAGTTTAGATATTTACATTATTTTCTCTATTTTTTTTGATAATTATTATTGTTTTTTGAATTCAAATATGTTATATTATGTAGCGGACTTACTTTAAGTTGAAAGATGACTTAAGGCGGAAGGAGAATGTTTATGAAGAAAAAAATACACCCTGACTATCAAAAAGTAGTTGTTAAATGTACAACTTGTGGTAGTGAATTTGAAACAGGATCTGTTCTTAAAACTTTAAAAGTAGATACATGTTCACATTGTCATCCATTTTTTACTGGAAAACAAAGATTCACACAAGCAGATGGTCGTGTTGATAAATTCAATAAAAAATACGGATTATAATCATTTAAAAAAAAGCTATCTTATCAAAGGTAGCTTTTTTAAATGATTTTTAAAATTTTTTGCATTTTTTCATAAATTTCATTATAACCTTTAGAACCTTTTTCCATTGTATTTAAAATATTTTGATAATTAATTAATTTATTTTGATACATTTCTAGAAATAATGGCTCTTTTTTTTGCATCAAAATAGGACCAAATTCTAATTCTAAAGGAGTATAGCAAACTTTTTTTGAAACTTTTATTGCTTTAATAATATTATAATATTTTTTTCGATCATAAACTAAAGTTTCATCAGCAATTTGATACGAGTCTTGCACTAACTGTTGACGTAACTTTTCGGTATGCGTATTGGGTTGGAGTATTAAACAATGAAAATTACAATTAGACTGATGGATGATATTTGCAATCAAATGCCCGCCCATACCTGCAATAACAATAGTATTCGTGCATTTTTCAATATTTATTAGTCCATTCGTTAAAATCGTTTGAATTCTATGCTCTAAATGATATTTTTTTATATTCTGCTTGGCTTTTTTTAAAGGTTCATCTGCGATATCACTCGCAATAGCAAAATCAACTTTGTTTATTTGACACAAATAAATCGGCAATAACCCATGATCCGTTCCGATATCTGCAAGTAAATGACAAGGATCCACCAACTCTGCTATACGTGCTAGTCTTTTGGGTAAATGAATCATTTTAAAAACGCCAGTCGCCTAATTTTTTTGAACGCGTTGGATGGCGTAATTTTCTTAATGCTTTAGCTTCGATTTGACGAATTCTTTCCCGCGTAACATTGAATTCTTTGCCAACTTCTTCTAATGTATGAGGTCGTCCATCAGCCAAACCATAACGTAATCGCAATACTTTGGCTTCTCTTGGGGTTAATTCATCCAATATTTTAGTTAATTCGTTTTTTAAAAGTTCATTGCTTGCATATTCATTTGGTGTAATCACTTCTTTATCTTCGATAAAATCACCTAAATGGGAATCATCTTCTTCTCCAATCGGTGTTTCTAATGAAACAGGTTCCAAATTGATTCTTTGAATTTGCCGAACTTTATCTGGAGTCATATCTCCGTCCATACGTTTAGAAATTTCTTCTGCCGTAGGTTCTCTTCCTAATTCTTGAGTTAATTGCCTTTGCACTCTAGTCATTTTATTAATGGTTTCCACCATATGAACAGGAATTCGAATGGTTCTTGCTTGATCAGCGATTGCGCGCGTGATTGCTTGACGAATCCACCAAGTAGCATAGGTTGAAAAACGATATCCTTTAGAGTAATCAAATTTTTCAATGGCTTTCATCAAACCTATATTGCCCTCTTGAATTAAATCCAAAAAGGACATGCCTCTTCCTAAAAACTTCTTAGCAATTGAAACAACTAATCTCAAATTTCCAGTGATTAATTCTTGTTTAGCCATTTCATCGCCCTCTGCAACTCTTTTGGCCACTTCAATTTCACGATCTCCAAGTAAAGGTACACGACCAATTTCATGCAAGTACATTTTTACAGGATCATTAATTTTTGTTTCAGAATCATAATCGTAATCATATTTCGTTAAATCTTCCATATCATCAGGAATCGATTCTTCTTCTAACAATGCTTCATCGACAAACACATCATCATCTAAAAAAATATCTTGTAAATCTTTTGCATCTTTTAAGTCAGAATCAGAGGGTTGATTTAATTCAAGATAATCAATGATATCGGCAAGTTCATCATCTGTTAAATCAGCATTTTCAAAAGCTTTATAGACATCTTCTTTCGTTAATTGTTTTCCTGCTTTCATATCATTTTGAAGCTTTTGCTTAATTTCATCAATGTCTACTTCAGTAATTTCATCATTATCATACATTTCATCTAAATCTTTTTCTGCTTTCATATGGTGCCTCCTCCTTATTCCTTTGTTTTAAATTTTTTTTGTTTTAATTGCTGATTTAAAAGAATAATTTCATTGGTAATATTTCCCTTTTCTTTAGGATCAGCAATGTATTCTAATTTTTCTTTTAAGAAATCAATTTTTTGTTCTAAAGTCATAATTTCTTTGATTTCATAAATTAAATCTTTAAAATATTCTTTTGTATAAATCGGTGCCATTTCATGCGTATTTAATACTTCTGTTAAAGTTTTGATGATTTCATCATCATTTGGATTTATATTGCTAATATATGAATATAAATCGGCTTCCGTAAAATTTTTATTTTCTAAATAATAATCTAAAATATACATAATTAACGTTTTATAACAATCATCTTGCATAGAAAAGTAAACTTCTTCTTTTTGAAATTCTTCAATGGCTTCACTCGATTGAATCATTTGAAAAACAACATCCGATTTAATTTTTTCATTGCGTTTCAATAATCTTTGATTCATTGTAAAATTAGTTGGGATATAATTAGAATTTTGCTTTTCTTTTTCCTTTTTTACTAATTTTAATAAAGTAGTTTTCGGAAATTTTAAATCTTCAACCATTTTATTGAGATAAAAATCTATTTCTAAATCATCTTTTTTTGCTAAATAACGACACATATTATGAGCAAACTTTTTTCTTTCTTCTAAATTATCCTGCAATAAACTACTTTTTTTCATTTCATTAACATTAAATTCAAAAAAAGTAATAGGATTTTGAACTTTGAGTAATAATTGACTCATTCCATAACGATTATAATATTCATCAGCATCTTTAACTTCATCATAATCGCTGACAATTTGTACGTTAATATTTTCTTTTTCTAATTCAGTTGCTAATTTTTTAGTAGCTAATCGTCCGGCATTGTCACTATCCAAAGATAAAACAACATTCACACCTAAAAACTTTAATATTTTTAAATGTTCCTTGGTAAAGGCAGTTCCCATTAATGCAATTGCATTCGAAATATTGGCCTTGAATAATGCGATGACATCCATAAAGCCTTCACAAATGTAAACCTTCTTACTCTTTTTTATGCTATTTAATGCCGAATGATAGTGATATAATGTGTTACCTTTAATAAAAATTTCTGTTTCTGGTGAATTCAAATATTTAGCCAATGTACTTTTTTCAATAACTCGGCCACTAAAGGCCACGACACGTCCTTGGATATCTTGAATTGGAAAAATTAAACGATTTGCAAAACGATCTTTTAATGTACCATTTTCTGTTTCAATTACAAGGCCACTTCGAATCATATCTTCCTCACTATATTTTTTACTTTTTAGATATTTAATCATTTTTTCATCATCTAAACTATATCCGATTCTAAATTCATGTAAAATATCACTATGGAGTTCTCTTTGAGTCACGTAATTAATCGCGGATTGACTTGAAGATAATGCCGTTTGATAATATTTCGTAGCATCTTCCAATAAATCATATAAAACTTGAATTTTAGGATCAATTATTTCTCGCTTTACATTTTCTTGAATATTTAAAGTAACACCGCCAATTAACGCAATCTCTTTCAGGGCATCGATATAAGGAATCTTTTTATATTTTTGGATAAAAGTAATAACATTGCCACCTTCACCACAAACAAAACATTTATAAATTTGCTTTTCGCGAGAAATACTTAATGAAGGATTAGTATCGTTATGAAAAGGGCAAATAGCAAAATAATTTTTTCCTTTTTTTACTACGTTTAAATAACGCGATATTACATCAACAATATCAACGCTATTTCTTATTTCATTAATTTTATCAATACTAATATTGCTCAATCATATCTCTCCTATAATTTAATTTTATCATTCAAATAAGTTCTTAAGTCGGAAATTTTAACTCTTTCTTGCGTCATCGTATCACGATCTCGAATTGTAACAGATTGGTCGTTTGGACTATCAAAATCGATTGTAATACAATAAGGCGTTCCTATCGCATCTTGACGGCGATAACGTTTACCAATACTTCCAGTACTATCAAAGTCAATTTCAAATTCGCTGACTAATTGTTGATAAAGTTCATTGGCCAAATCATTTTGTTGCTTGCTTAATGGAAGAATAGCAGCTTTAAAAGGAGCTATAGAAGGATGAAAATGCAAAATTGTACGCATATCACCATCTTGTAAAGTTTCTTCATCATAAGCATCACAAATCAAAGCTAGTAATAGACGATCGACACCGACAGAAGGTTCAATAACATAAGGAATATACTTTTCTTTTGTATCCACATCAAGATATTCCATTTTTTCTCCACTATATTCTTGATGTTTGGTCAAATCATAATCACTTCGATGAGCGATTCCCCACAATTCTTCAAAATGATCAGAAAATGGAAAAGCATATAAAATATCACAAGTTGCTTTAGAATAATGGGCTAATTCTTCTTTTTCGTATTCTAAATATTTTAAATTTTCAGGTTTCATTCCAAGTTTCAATAAAAAGTCCATGCAATATTTTTTAAAATAAGCATACCAATCTAAATCCGTTCCAGGCTTACAGAAAAATTCGAGTTCCATTTGCTCAAATTCACGAGTTCTAAAAATAAAATTTCCAGGAGTAATTTCGTTTCTAAATGCTTTTCCAATTTGTCCAATTCCAAAAGGAATTTTTTTTCTTGAAGTTCTTAAGACATTTTTATAATTAATAAAAATTCCTTGTGCAGTTTCTGGTCTTAAATAGGCTTGACTTTTCGCATCTTCAATTACACCTATAGAAGTTTTAAACATTAATTGAAATTGTCTAATATTCGTAAATTGATTGTGTCCGCATTTAGGACAAACAATATTTTTAGCAATATAATCTTCAAGTTCTTGATTCGTCATAACACTAGCACGAATAGAACTATCATGTTCTTCAACTAATTTATCAGCACGGAAACGAGAATGACAATATTTACAATCAATTAAAGGATCATTAAAAGTTGCAACATGTCCTGAAGCTTCCCATACTTTAGGATTTAATATAATGGCCGAATCTAAGCCAACAACATTTTGATTTTCAACAACAAATTTTTGCCACCAAGCTTTTTTAATATTATTTTTTAAAGCCACACCTAAAGGACCGTAATCCCATGAATTCGCAAGGCCTCCGTAAATTTCAGAACCCGGATAGACAAAACCGCTGATTTTTGTATGATTTACAATTTTATCAAAACTAAATTTTGGCATAATAACACCTCTGTCCTAACAAAATATTATTATATAATATTTTTTTTAAAAATACTACAGAATTATCAAATTAATTACTTTTTTATGAAAAAGTAAATCTAATCAATACAAAATTCGCTTAGACAACCGCAATGTTTCTATAAAAACAATAAATTTATATTCTTTTTTGCATTGTTTTAGTATATAATTTACATTATCAATGAAAGTGGTGATTTCATGAAAATTTTAGTTACAGGCGGTGCCGGCTATATTGGTACACATACTTGCATAGAATTAATTCAAGCCAATGATGAAATCGTAATTGTAGATAATTTATCCAATGCGAAATATGAAGCAGTTAAGCGCATTGAACAAATTACTGAAACAAAAATTCCTTTTTATCAAATGGATGTTTGCAACTATAATGGAATGGAGCAAATATTTAAAGAAGAAAAATTCGATGGAATCATTCATTTTGCCGGTTTAAAATCGGTCCCAGAATCTGTTAAAATACCTTTACAATATTATGCAAATAACATTAATAGTACATTAGTTTTATTAGAATTAGCAAAAAAATATCATGTTAAAAATTTTGTTTTTAGCTCTAGTGCAACGGTTTATGGTAATCCGCAAACTTTACCAATTACTGAAGATTCACCATTAAGCGCAACAAATCCCTATGGCCGAACAAAACTATTTATTGAATCTATTTTACAAGATTTTTATACTTGCAATCCGACATTTAATATCGCAATTTTAAGATACTTTAACCCTATTGGTGCGCATCCTTCTGGATTAATTGGTGAAGATCCTAACGGAATTCCTAACAATTTAGTTCCATATGTCACTCAAGTTGCTATCAAAAAGTTACCCTACTTAAAAGTCAACGGAAATGATTATCCTACCAAAGATGGTACAGGCATTCGTGATTATATTCACGTTTGTGACTTGGCTAGAGGCCATGTGCTTGCCCTAAATAAATTAAAAACAAACTGTGGTTTAGTTATTTATAATTTGGGAACTGGAACGGGTTATAGTGTGTTAGAAATTATTCATGCATTTTCAAAAGTCGTTGGCTTTGATATCCCCTACCAAATTGTTGCGCGTAGACCTGGAGATATCGCAACTTGCTATGCCGATCCTACAAAGGCTTATCAAGAAATTGGCTTTAAAGCAAAATATAATTTAAATGATATGGCACGTGATGCTTGGAATTGGCAAAAGAAAAATCCTAAAGGTTATGAATAATAATTCTCGATAAAATCAGTATAATTCATATTATTTTCAAGAACATTTTCATTTTAAAATGTTCTTTTTTTATTAAAATCACACATCACAAATTCTTGATTCATTTGATTACAAAATGGAATTCTTTCATACCTTTTTTAATTATCATTCATTTCAAATTTGCTATTTTTGAAGCAAATCGATGATGCATGCTAGATGAATATAAAAACAAGATTCGATAAAATCATCAAGATGGGCACAACATCCACAATGACAAGAACAAATCTAAGTCATAATGTCCTTGCAAAATTTAAAATTTTATCGATAAATTCGTGTTATTTGCGAGTTTTTTTCTTTGTTAATGTCACAAACATTTTTTGATTTTCAGCACTGGTATTCTTATCACTTTTTTGATAGACCCAAGGTTTGCTATGAGGCTCTTTCACATATTGAACAACTATATGTGAAGGTAATAAATGAGCTAAATCGGTTGTGTTTTCTTTTAAATAAGCACAAATCCGTTTTTTTTCAACATCAAAATCATTATTAGGATTATATTCAATCGGGTGACCAATCAAAACTTTTTTACAATTTGGTGCAACATAACTAGGATAAAAATAAACTTTTTTTTGCGTTTTTTGAGAATAAAGTTTAGCCACACTAACAAAATTTTCTTCATACTCATTAACCACTAAATTATATTTTTCATGTTTTTCAGGCATGATAATAATATCATATCCTTCATCTAAACATTTTGTCGTCTGACGAATGGTTGTTAAAAAACGATGATCACGATAAACCGGAATCACATCGGCATTTTTGAATACAAAAGAGGCCAAGGGGGCTAAAAGATGGGAGTTCATTTTATACCATTTGCTATTTTGCTTATTAGGCCAAAATTCTTTCATTGCATATTGTGGAAAAGTTTTACGACTAAATACATCACTGATACACCAAATCTTTTTTTTATATGGATAATAAAGTTGATAAGCAAGAGGTCCGCCCATTTGTGCATGGTTCGTACAAATAATACGTATGCCATCGGTTTTCAATTCTTCTAAAGATTGAATTTGATATTTTGTCGTAAATAATTTTACAAAAACTTGTCCTATTCGAAAGAATATTGAAGGTTTTTTTGCCTTTTCTTTTTTTTCTTTATTTTGCATTCTTTAATCCTACCCTATTAATATCATATCATATGCCCTTTGATTTTTCTACTTATAATACTACTCTATTTGAATTGTTTTTTTTAACGTGCTATAATGCTAGCGTTAAATTATAGGAGATGACTCTATGAATCGTTTATCAAAAAAAGAAAAATTTTGTTATGGATTAGGCGACTTATCCTGTAACATCATTTTTGCTGCCATTAATTTTTATTTACTTTATTATATGATTAGCGTTGCTGGATTAAAGCCTTATCTAGCAAGTTTAGTATTTATCATTTCAAAGTTTTGGGATGCTTTAACTGATTATTTTATGGGAATTATATCGGATAAAACAAATTCAAAATTTGGCAAACGTAGGGTTTATATGTTGTTTGGTGCAATTCCATATGGGTTATTATTTATTTTATTATGGATTTCTCCATTTAATGCCGCAACGAGTGATTTTATTAGATTTATATACTTTACATTTGTTTATATGTTATTTAATACCATTTGGACTGTCGTTTACGTTCCATATAATGCTTTAACAGCTAATATGACACAAGATTATGATGAAAGAACTTCCTTAAATGGTATTCGAATTATTCTCGCAAACATCGGAATGATTCTTGGTGCTGCATTATTCTCTTTATTATCTGAAGGTGAAGGAAGTATTTTAGCTCAAGCATTCAATAGTGTAAAATGGGGATATACAGTAGGCGCTGCGATTTTTGGCATACTTGCTGCTATCATTATGATTATTTCTGCCTTAAATGTTAAAGAACGTTATGACAGTGATGCAACTTATTCGAAACCATTTTTTACAACGATCAAAGAATTTTTTAAATTAAAAGAATTCCGCAATACGATGATGTATTATTTGTTGTCCATGGTTGGTTTTGACATTATCATGGCCGTCTTTTTATTCTTTGTAAATGACTCTTTAAATTTTGGCGCCATGGGGGATTCTTTAGTATCTATGATATTTATTGCCATTCCTTTAGTTGTGGCCATTGCAACTGCTGCCATTTGGGTTAAATTATCTGAAAAATACAATAAAGTAAAAGTCTATATTATAGCCATTATTTGGATTGTGATTTCTTTGCTATGTTGTTTATTTATTCCAAAATTTGATGGGACAAATAAAACAGAGGCCTTTATTGGATTAGGCGTGGTCGTCGTTGCTGTCGGTTTTGGTATGAGTGCCATTCAAATTCTTCCATATTCTAGTGTTCCAGATGTAATTGAAGTGGATGAATATGTTAATCATGTTCGCCGTGAAGGAGCTTATTATGGCGTGGTTCAATTTATGTATAAAACAGCATCCGGCATTTCTGTCGCATTAGTTTCCTTTATATTGGGATTATTTGGTTATCAAGAAAGTTATGGTGGTGCTTGGGTAGCTCAAACTTCTGCCTCTTCTTTAATTGCGATTCGTTATGTGATTGCCGTATTACCAAGCGTCTTATTTTTACTTTCAATTATTTTTGGTATTCGAGCAAATTTAAATCGAGAACGTTTCAATCAAATTAAATTAGAATTAGAAATAAGAAAAAAAGATGCTGAAAATAAAAAAAGACAAAGTAATTCTTAGGAGATGTTTTTTATGGCTGATTTAAAAATATTAAATATAGCGGTAATTGCTCATGTCGATGCGGGTAAATCTACATTAGTCGATGCATTTTTAAGACAAAGTGGCGTTTTTCGGGCAAATGAAGAAGTTGTCGATTGTGTCATGGATAATAATGAATTAGAACGTGAAAGAGGAATTACCATTTATTCTAAAAATTGTTCCATTCAATATAAGGATATAAAAATTAATATTGTTGATACTCCAGGACATGCAGATTTTGCAAGTGAAATTGAAAGAATTATTCGTACTGTCGATACTGTCATTTTATTGGTTGATTCTAGCGAAGGACCTATGCCTCAAACGAGATTTGTTTTATCTAAAGCTTTAGAAATGGGGTTAAAACCCATCTTGTTTATTAATAAAATTGATAAAAAAGATGCTAGATGCTCCGAAGTGGTCGACGAAGTCTTTGAATTATTCGACAATTTGCATGCAACTGATGAACAATTAGATTTTCCAATTTTATACGGAATAGCTAAATACGGGATTGCTAAATACAATCCCGAAGATGATAGCAAAGATTTACAACCTCTATTTGAAACTTTATTAAATCATACAGCAATCTATGATATTTCTAAAAATAACTTACCTTTACAAATGCAAATTTCAACTTTAGCCTATGATGATTATATTGGTCGTCTAGGTATTGGTCGTGTTTTTCAAGGAACATTAAAAGCAAATCAAGAAGTTTCTTATTGTAAATCCGATGGCTCGATTGTAAAAGCAAAAATTTCAAGAATTTACGTTTATAAAGGATTAAAGCGAATCCCTGTGGATGAAATACATAGTGGTGATATTGCGGTAATTTCAGGCATTAGTGAAATATCTATTGGGGAAACTATTTCTGATGTAAATAATCCACAGCCCCTAGAACTCATTAAAATTGAAGAGCCTACATTATCGATGAATTTTTGTGTAAACACATCGCCATTTGCCGGTCAAAGCGGAAAATTTCTAACATCATTACAAATCAAAGCGCGTTTAATGAAAGAATTGGAAGTCAATGTTGGCTTAAGAGTTGAAGAAAATCCTACCACGGATAGTTTTAAAGTTTCGGGTCGTGGTGAACTTCATTTATCTATATTAATTGAACAAATGCGTAGAGAGGGTTATGAATTTGCTGTGTCGCGCCCACAAGTCATTTTACATGAAGAAAATGGTGTTCTCTATGAACCTATGCAACGCGTAATCGTGAATGTCCTCGATAAATATAGTGGCAGAGTCATTCAAGCATTTAATTTGCGCAAAGGCGTCATGGAAGATATGGAAACCACGGATGGCTATACTAAAATTACTTATTTATTAGCCACAAGAAGTTTAATCGGTTATCGCAATGAATTTACGAATGAAACGCATGGAGAAGGAACAATTATTACTACTTTTGCGGGTTATGCTCCATATCTTGGAGAATTACCACGAAGAACTAATGGTGTTTTAATTTCATCTGAAACAGGAACAACAATGGCATATGCATTACAATTTTTAGAAGAACGTGGCACTTTATTAGTCCCTCCTAGTCAAGAAGTTTATGAAGGACAAATCGTTGGAATTCATAAATTAAGTAATGATTTAACGGTCAATCCAATAAAATCTAAGAACCAATCTAATGTTAGAAGTACAGCTACAGATATGTCTGCGACTGTACGTCCATGTCGCATTATGACACTTGAAGAAGCATTAGAATTTATTGAAGATGATGAACTTGTTGAAATTACTCCGACTGCAATTCGATTAAGAAAACGTTATTTAACGAAATTAGATCGAAGACTGGCACTTCGTAATAACGAAGAATAAAAAGCAAAAATAGAAATGAAACGTAATAGCAATGTTAACTAACATTTTATTCAAGGATTGAATTCATGGGTTCAATCCTTTTTTATTAATAATACTCATTTTTATTACTTTTTCCTTTTCCAACAACAAGGGAAGATAATTTTTGCCAAGTTTTACATTGGACTCCATTTTCTGAAATATTGTATCGTGATTGAAATGCTTGTACTGCACGATTGGTTTGTTGACCATAAATTCCATCTAATCCACCAGTATTATAATTTAAAGTATTTAGTGCATCTTGTAAAACTAAAACATAATTCCCTTTCGAATTCATTTTTAATGCAGGATATCCTGCTGAACATGCGCTTGGCGTAGCCCTTTTATCAAAATGCAACCACCGAGGAGTTAACCTCAATGGTTCAACATATACCCATACTTTTAATTTTTTTGCCAAATTATATAATTCTGTTCGTTGTTTTACACTTAAATTTTGGGCAGTATCAAAGGAAACACCCACATAATGCTGACTTTGTCCTGAATGACCACCTTCAAAAATTCTTTTAAATGCATATCCAACATAAATCGGTTTACGCCATCTTTCTCTTGTTTTATTAAAGGCCTCCATCGTTCTTTTTGTGGACCATAAAATTTGACTTTTAGTGCTTCCTTTAAATTCCTTTAATGTTAAATATCTATTTTTTATATAAGGCATTGGAGAACCTAATGAACGATTATAGGATTCCATTTTATTTGTATCTTCATTATAAATTAAAACTTTCATTCTTTTTCACCTATCTTATATATATGAAAAAAATGGTAAAAATTGCAATTTTTTGACTATTTAAGAATAATTTTCTTTTTTTAAATAAAAATATAACTAGGTAGAAAAAAGAAAGGAAACTGATAATTATGAAACGTACAGTACATGTAACCTACCATAAAACAGATGGTAAATGGCATGTTGTCAATGGGGATTCTAGCAAGTCAAAAGGCAATTATGATACGCAAAAAGAAGCCATGAAATATGGACGTAAATTGGCCATGGAAACCTCTAGTGAATTCTTAATTCATGGAAAAGATGGAAAAATTAGACTTGCTACTTCATATG
The DNA here is from genome assembly GCA_947599835.1 of uncultured Bacilli bacterium. Classification (GTDB taxonomy): domain Bacteria; phylum Bacillota_I; class Bacilli_A; order RFN20; family CAG-631; genus Caccosoma. The sequence goes on along the minus strand of CANQFQ010000006.1, from coordinate 53,221 downwards.
GAAATGATCCTAGAAATTCTACAGCACGTACCTCAAGATCTAGAAGTAAATCCAATCCATCGACATCAAGAAAACAAAAATCTTCAAGAAAATAATGGTTGTTGTATAACCATAAAAACTAAGAACCTACATCATGAACTGAAATCATTTTGTTTAAAAATGGCAGTTCATATGGTTATTCTTAGTTTTTTTTATTTTTTTAAGTCTTTTTTTTATTTATTGCCTATTGTATTAATGTGGACATTTTTTTACAACGTGTGACACGGTTTGACAAAATACGCACAAAAAAAATGGAATAATTAGTCTAAAAGGAGGAATGGTTATGATATTTGATGATTCTATTTTAAAAAGTTCGTTTAAAGTTCAATGTGCAAGTTTAAAACAATTCGGTAATGAGTATTTAAGAGTTAAAACTTTATTAGCGAATCATTCAATCTTAACTGATATGATTAAAGAACAAGAAACCATCTACAGCATGGTAGATCTACAAAACCAAATCAATATCAGCTATTGTGAAAATTATGTAACCTACATTGACAACATTTTAAATATGATTGATTATGAATACAATCGTATTTTACAAAACGAATTCTTTACAAATGCGGATTCAAAATGGTGGTATGGAATTTATTCTAAAAGTACTTTTTATCGTTTAAAGAAAAAAGCAATGACGATTTTTTTAACCTATGTTATTTAAATTTTTCATTTGGTTAAACGTAATTTTTATTTCACCTAGTGTTCCTAATACACTAAGAAAACCTTTAAAGCTTGCTTCATCTTTGCCTTTTCCAATTATTTCAGCACAAGGATCTATTCCTGTAACTGAAGTCTATGAACCTATAAAAATTTCATTCGACTCGATTACGAACGCAAGTCATTTATTGAATTATACCTTTGAAATTTATGAGGGGAATACTCTCATGCAAACAAATATAGTCAATGGAAAAGAATTAGAAACTGGTAAATATACCTTGTTTTATAATCAAAATTTTACGAGTTGGAATTCTACCAAAAAAATTTTAATTAAAATAAAATGGCTTGAATTAGTGTTGACTTCGAACGATATTATGATTAGTAGTTGCATGAGAGTCGGTTACTCAAATAATGCAATAAATACCAACACCTATCAATTTAAAGCACCAGTAGTTTCATATTTTAAAATGGCATATAAACTTTCTGAAGCAACGGTAAATTATGATTATGAATATGTTACAACGACATCCATTAAGCCCATTATGAATGATTATAATCGCTACATCACATTTTCTAATTTATCCCTTTTCATTAAAACTTCAGAAGCCTATAATCTTGATGATATTTCAGTTGCAACCTTAAGATTATACGATACCGTATTTCCTGATACGGATTTAATTGGACCAACAAGTCATTCTGTCGACATTGAATTACCCGTTCAACGGAAAGGAAATTGGTTTTATATTGCAAATGAGAATCGATTTTATCAAGATAAATATACAGGAACCATCTATGAAACTAAAAATAATCAATGCGGAAATGTAATGCATCCATTTTTTATTCCATTTAACGCTACATTATTAGTAAATCCTATTCGATATTGTATTATTTTTTCAAAAATTGGAATGTTAAAAAACACTTTTTATATTTATGGTGAATTCTCTATTTATCGAAATATTATTGGGCCCACGGGTTCTAAATTTTACTACCAATCCATCGATAGTCCTTTATTAGATGTAGTGTATGAACAATAATGCATAATTGTTATTATTTAATTTTAGCATGGCTAGGATGCATGCAAATCTTTTTAAATGGTAATCATTTAAATAAAATGAATAGTGCTACTTATTTAATTGATACGTCAATGATTTATAATTGCCTAAATTTAGATAGTGTTCTTGAAGCTGGAGAATTAGGATTTTCAGCAATAGAAATCGATAAAGATTTACTAAAAACATATGTAAGTTCTACACTAACAAATTCGTTTCCACAATTTGATTTTCAATTTTATTACTATTTTTATGATGCAAAAACATTAAGAAATTGTTCGATATATCCCGTCTCTTGTAATAGTGTACAAATTAAAATTATGATTACATACATGGATTTTGAACAAGAAAGGATTTTGAGATATGAACTTAAAGAAAGAGTTTAAAAATAATGGCATTGTACAAGCAAATATTGAAAAATGTGTTGAAATCATAGAGTCATCTTTTTTAAAAGATTATTTTAGCGATACCTTAACAGATATTCAATATAACGGCAATCATTTCTATGCCCAAGATAATGAAATTGGAAGATTTAAATTAAATATTGAAATGGATAATGAAGAAGTTCTTTCAATGATCAAGCAGATTGCTAATTATTCCCTACAACCATTTTCGGTGCAAAATCCCATACTTGATGTTTCATTTGGTAATTATCGACTAAATGCCATGCATCCGTCACTCGCACGTAGTAAAAATGAAAAAGTTGTAACATTTTCATTAAGAAAAATCGCACCCATATTAAAAATTAAAGAAAATGATCCTACACTTTGTCCACAAGCAGTCCATAATTTGTTAAAAGTATTATTATTAAATTACCAATCCATAATTATTAGCGGTATTACCGGTAGTGGAAAAACAGAATTACAAAAATATTTAGTTTCAAAAATGAATGTAAATGATCGTATAATCATTATTGAAGATAGTTATGAAACCTATTTAAAAGAATTATATCCCCACCGCGATATTACATCATGGATTATTAGTCATCAAACTGAGAATTTAAATGATTTAATTAAAGCTTCTTTAAGAAATAATCCAGATTGGATTATCGTCGCAGAAACTCGTGGCAATGAAGCGTTTGAATTGGTACAATCGATTGCAACAGGGCATCCTATGATAACTACAATACATAGTGATTCTGCAAAAAATAGTTTGCATAGATTAATTAAATTATTTCAAAAAAATATTGATTTTACCGAACAAAATATGTTACAAGATATTGCAAAAAACTTAAAAATTGGTTTGCATATTGAAAAACGTTTTGAGAACAATAAAATCATTCGTTTTATAAGTGAAGTTATCGAATATGTCCCATCTACAGATGGATACAATTGTAATTTTTTATATCAAATAAAAAATAATAACGATGCAATCTATGGTACAATGAGTCCATTTTTATTTGAAAAATTAAAATTTAATAAAGAATATTTTAATGATATTTCTCAATTTATAAAGGAGGAACAAAATGAATAAAAAAGATGGAATATATTTTTTAAGCGTTCCTTTAACTTTCTTACTAAGTTTTTACATTATTAACGATTGGATCCTAGCATTACTAATTAGTTTATTTGCTGGTTCAATGACATTTTGGGTATTAAAAAATAAGAAAATAGATAAAAATTTTTATCATCAAATTGAGATAATTTATGAATTTACTAATTTTATGAATGTACAAATGCTTTCTACACCAAACGTTTATGAAGGATATCAAGCCATAGAAGCCTATCTTTCAAATGAATTTCAGGGATTAAGCGGCGATGAATTTACAACACAAGTAGAAGATATCGCAAATAATTTCCCATTGATAGGTTTTCAACTATATGCTAATACATTAACGCTTTATACAAATAATGGAGGAGATTTTTATAAATTAACAAAGGCACCTTCGGATCTATGTCAAAAAACAAAAGTTCATTATTTGCAACTAAAAAAGAAAAAAAAGGTTAAATTATTTGAGTTATTTGTTCTCTATTTTCTATGGATATTTGTTCTCGTGTTTTTAAAAATAGGATTAGGACAATATTTTGAAAAAATGCTCGATAATCCTATCTGTAAATTAAGTTTAGCCTTAATGCTAATCATTGGATTATACTCATTTGCAAAATTATGGATTACCTTTTATCAAAATAAAATTAGGGGGTTATAGAATGTGAATAACTATCGACTTTATTGTGATAAATTACAGATTGACTTTAAAAAGAATATTTTAGCGTTAATATTAAAAATAGCTCTCGTAGGAATCTGTAGTTTATTATTGATTCTTTTTGTAAATTATCAAATAGGTATTTTTAGTTTATTGATTATTATTCCTATTTTTCTATTTCATATTTTTCAATTAGAAAAAAAATACCATCATTTAATTGCTTCTAAAGAAATTGCATTTTTTGGTTTTTATCGGAACTTAATTAATCTACTTGAAAATAAAGTGATTATATACAATGCATTAAAAGAAACCATAGATTTTGTCGATGAAACAATCAAAAATGATGTATTAAAATTAATAGAAAATATTGAAAATGATAGTTCTATTCAACCCTTTATTGAATTTTCAAATCAATTTGAAAACATTCAAATTAAGCAAATGATATTAATTCTATATCAATCACAAGAAAATTCCAAAAATGCGCAATTATTAGAAAATATGGGAAATACATTATTTCAAATTCAAGACGAAGCAATCAATGAATATGTTGAAAAAGAGGTTAAATCATTAGAAAAATTTTATTTATTTCCACTTATTTTATCTGCTTTAGCTATCGTCTTATTTTCCGTATTTATTTTTCAATCAATTGGGGTGAACGGGCTTGTCTAATCAAATTGGTTTAATTCTTAGTTTTCTGTTTTTATCGATATTTTTAGGGGTTTGCAGTGATATATTTGCTTATCAATCATTTGAAACTACTTTTAATACACAAACCTTAAATATTGTTAATTATATTCAAAAAAATGGTTATACCCAAAGTGAAATTAAAAGTTTTGTTGAACAATATGACATTGATGAGTTTAACATTGAAAGAACACTACAAGATTATTGCTATCATTATAAAATTTTATTTGTAAAAAATTATGATTCAAAACTATTCATTGATGGTGCTTTTGATCGTAAAATAACTAAAAAATATGAAATTTTTCAAAAGAGGTGAAATAAATGTCAGAATTTAAAGCACAATTATTAGGTATTTTAATTGTTATAGGTGTATTTAGTGCCATTGTGATGGGATATAAAACACTGGTAAAAAATACTTGGGAAAGAATTGAAAATGAAACATCATCGCTTCAAGTAAGTACAGATTAATGTTCTTTTTAAATTTCCTCTTTCATAAAATTTATGAGGGAGGATTTTTTTATGGAAGATTACGAAAAAATATACCAACGTATTCACGAAAGAAAGCAAGAGAAGTTTGAAAACAAAAATCAAAAAAAACAAAAAAAGAAAAGCGCATTAAAATTAATAAATCGCTTATTGGGCGTGTTGTGTTTGATTCTAGCTTTTTTAATTTATGCATACAAAGATCCAAATGCTAATTTTATTAATCGATTATTTCATACAAATATAAATTTCACCGCTATAAATCAAAAAATGATAAAATTTAGCAATCAATTGACCAATTTCTTTTCTTTTGGTACAAAAAAAGAAACAACTACAAACAACGATGATTTACCAGTAGCTGCAAATTCAAAATTTGTTAGAGTCAGTGATTTTTACTATACCAATAATAATAAAACAGCCTATTCCTTTTCTAGTGGTACAGTTTTAAGTATTAATTATGAAGAGAGCACTTATCAAATCATAGTTCGTCATGATAATAGTTATTTAGGAATTTATGAAGAATTAGACACTTGCTTCGTCAAAGAATATGATCGCGTAACAAGTGATACGCAGCTTGGAAATTTTGAAACTGAATTTGCTCTTTATTTTATTAAAGATAAAGTCACATATTCCTATGAAGATATTATACAAAATAAATGATTTCATTGATGTAAAAGTTTCTACATTTTTACTTTTATTTTTAACTTTTTTAACAGGACAATTTAAACCAATAATTATTTTCTTAACGCTTTCCTTTATTCATGAATTAGGACACCTTATTGCCTGTCTAATTTTTAAGGTGAAAGTGAAAAAAATAACAGTTTTACCATTTGGTTTCAATCTTAAAATAGATGAAATACAATATCTAAAATCATATCAAATTTGTATTATCTATCTATTTGGACCTTTCATGTTTTTTGTCAATTTATTGTTAATTCATATAATGTACCACAAAAATATATTAAGCTACACGACATTCCTATTTTCAAAAAATGCAAACATGGCGATTAATTTATTTAATCTTTTACCTATTTATCCTTTAGATGGTTACCAAGTTATAAATAGCCTTATACAATATCGTTTATCGTATAAAAAAACACTCATTCTATCGTTAATTTTGTCAATTGTATTTTTTGTTTTTTTATTAATATACAATCTTTATAACCCGCAAATCGTAATCACTATTTTTCTTTTTATTATGCAATTTATGTACTTAAAAGAAATTCCTATTTTATATCATAAATTCTTAATTTATAAAACCTATAATAAGAAACACAAAAAATTTAAAATACTTAAAAATTATGAAATGTATAAAGAAACAAACAATTATAAATTTGAAAACGGAATAATACTAAATGATCAAAAAATTGCAATGAAATTATTAAATAATACTAATAAAAAACAATGATATCGCCCTATATTAATTAATATAATATATATAAAAAATTATTGACTATTTCCTATTTTTTTGATAATATTTCAGTGTTGCACCTTAGGCTTTAGGGTACAACCGCACAAAAAAGGTTATTAAGTGAAGATTTCCACCTGTATTTGGCGAGTCATAAAGCAACAATTAAACGGAGGTGTAAAAAATATGTATGCAATTTTTAAAACTGGCGGAAAACAATTAAAGGCTGAAGTAGGAGATAAATTATTTATCGAAAAATTGCCTAATGTTGAAGCAGGAAACGAAGTAACTTTTGAAGAAGTATTATTAGTCGGTGAAAATGGAAAAGTTAAAGTCGGAACTCCTTATGTAGATGGTGCTAAAGTTACAGCTAAAGTAATTAAAAATGGAAAAGGTAAAAAAGTTCTTGTTTTTAAATACAAAGCAAAATCGAACTATCACATCTTAAAAGGTCATCGCCAACCATATACTCAAATTGAAGTTACTAATATTGAAGGCTAAAATCAATGATTTCTATAAAAATAACATTCAATGAAAATGTTATTTCTTCTATACTTATACAAGGCCATGCAAATCAAAACATTCATGGAAAAGACATTGTATGTGCGGGTGTAAGTGCTATCGTATATGGTTCTATCAATTCAATTGATGATTTACTAACGAAAGAAGATATTCTTTTTGATTTAAAAGATGGCTATTCTTTCATTGAAGTCAAACATGATTCTTATGAATTACAATTATTGCTGAACATGATGATTACACAATTAAAAACATTGGAAGAATCATATCCAAAATATATTAAAATCACTAAAATTCATGGAGGTGTATAACATGTTATTAAAATTAAATTTGCAATTATTTGCATCTAAAAAAGGTGTTGGTTCTACTAAAAATGGTAGAGATTCTCATTCAAAACGTTTAGGCGCTAAAGTTGCTGATGGCCAATTTGCTAAAGCAGGTTCCATCTTATATCGTCAACGGGGTACAAAAGTATATCCTGGAACAAACGTCTTAAAAGGTGGAGATGACACTTTATTTACTACCGTTGATGGAGTTGTAAAATATGAACGTGTAGGAAAAGATAGAAAGCAAGTTTCTTGCTATCCAAAAGCAGCAGCTTAATTGTCGTATGTCAAAGCCCTAGAAGGGCTTTTTTTAGTTATTTAGAAGGGAGCCGATCAACCATGTTTATAGATAAAGCGATTATTGAAGTTATTGCTGGAAACGGCGGTAATGGTGCAATTGCTTTTAGACATGAAAAATATATTGAAAAAGGTGGACCTGCCGGTGGCGATGGAGGACGCGGAGGCAATGTCATTTTTGTTGGATCACGATCCATTAATACTTTAATTGATTTTCGATATCATCAAAAAATATCCGCACCTCATGGGCAAAATGGAATGGGCAAGAAATGCTATGGAAAAAAAGGCGAAGATGTTTATGTTAAAGTTCCCCTAGGCACGATTATTTATGATGAACTCAACCATTTTTTCATTGCTGATATTAGCGAAGAAGGTCAACAAGTCATTATAGCCAAAGGAGGACGTGGGGGTAGAGGAAATTGCCATTTTGCTAATTCAAGACATCAAGCTCCTGAAATAGCAGAAAATGGTGAACCTGGTGAACATTTTAAAATCCGATTAGAATTAAAATTATTAGCAGATGTAGGCTTAATTGGTTTTCCTTCCGTAGGAAAATCAACATTATTATCCGTTGTTTCAGCAGCTAAGCCTGAAATCGCTGCTTATCATTTTACAACCTTAACTCCAAATTTGGGTGTTGTTCGCATTTCTAATCAAAAAAGTTTTGTTATCGCTGATCTTCCCGGTCTTATTGAAGGTGCAAGTCAAGGTAAAGGCTTGGGATTTCAATTTTTGCAACATGTGGAACGATGTCGTGTGTTAGTTCATCTCATTGATATGGCTGCAACAGAAGGTAGAGATCCCTATCAAGATTATTTAATTATTAAAAAAGAATTAGAAAATTTTAACCCAGATTTATTAAAGCGTAGCCAAATTATTGTTGCAAATAAAATGGATCAAGAAGAAGCGCAATTATTTTTAAAAGAATTTAAAAAGCAATTAACCGATGATATTCCAATTTTTGAAATTAGTGCATTAACCCATCAAAACGTAAATGAACTCATGCTCAAAATTTCCGATTTATTAGACAAGGCGCCTGTTTTTCCTATTCATATTGATGAAGCTGATTATAAACTTTATGAATATAAACCAGAAGAATTTTGCAAAATAAAACAAGAAAACGGGATGTTTATTGTCTATGGAAAACCAGTGGAAGCTTTATACCATCGAAGTAATTTATCTACTGATCAAGGAATTTTAAAATTTCTTAGAATTCTTCGGTATAATGGCGTCGAAGAAAAATTAGTTCAAGCAGGAATTCGCGAAGGAGATACTGTAAAAATTGTGGAATATGAATTCGAATATTATGAATAGGAGTGCGTTGAATAATGAAAGATTATTTAGAATATTTAGTACAATGGATTAGAAAAATCGTGAATGATGCTCATGCAAAAGGAGTAATTATTGGTGTTTCAGGGGGAATTGATTCTGCAGTCGTCGCAATTCTTGCAAAAAAAGCTTTTCCTAATGATACCTTAGGCTTGATTTTACCTTGTCATAGTAAGCCAATCGATCAAGAACTTGGAATTGATCTTTGTCAAAAATTTGATATTCCTTACCAAGTCGTCGATTTGTCTAATACTTATGACGTTATGATGGACTCTTTTGAAACGAATTTTAAAAATGAATCTTCTATAAATTATAAAAATGCAAAAAGCAATACGAAAGTTCGTTTAAGAATGGTTACGTTATATGCGTATGCACAATCAAGAAACTATTTAGTTATTGGTACGGATAATGCTGATGAATGGTACATTGGTTATTTTACCAAACATGGCGATGGAGGCGTCGATTTTGCACCCATTATTCACTTAACCAAAGGTGAAGTCATAGAAGCCGCTAAATTTCTTGGTGTACCAGAACCAATTATTTCTCGTCCTCCTACAGCAGGATTGTATGAAGGACAAACTGACGAAGATGAAATTGGTGTTTCTTATGCAGAATTAGATAAATACTTAAAAGGCAAAACGGTTGATGAAAATAAAAAGCAAAGATTATTATATTTACATCGCATTAGTGAACACAAACGCCATCTCGCTTATCATCCTAAATCTCAAGAAGATTATAAAAAATAAACGAACTTTAAAAGTTAGATAGTTTAATCAATTTCAGGATTGTAACCTAAATTCAATTAGGTAACAATCCTTTTAATTTTACTTTAGCATTATCATAATTAGAATAATGAATATCGTCAGTCATTTCTTTTATTAATTCATGCTTCATGATTCTAAAACATTGCTGTTTTAGATAAGCATAGAAATTTTTCAACATTTCATTATCATATGATTTTCTTTTCTTGTCCTAACTCGTTTAATTTTTGATAATTATTCAAATAAATCACAAAAAAAGCAGCAATAAATGCTGCTTTTAGAGTCTTATTAAATTAAGACATTTTGTTATAGAATTCAACGATTAAATCTTCATGAATATCATTAGATAATTCTTTTCTTTCAGGATAACGTTCATATTTTCCTTTCAAATTTTCTTTATCGAATGATAAATAGTTAGGAATAATATTTCCTACTAATTCAACAGAGTCCTTAATTGGAAAAATATTTTTTGAAGATTCTTTAACAGAAATCACTTGGCCTGGTGTTACTATATAAGATGGAATATCCACTTTTTTACCATTGACTAAGATATGACCATGTGTAACTAATTGACGAGCAAGTCTTCTAGTTCTAGCAATGCTTAAACGGTATACTAAGTTATCTAAACGAGATTCAAGAATTTTCAAAAATTCATAACCTGTAACTCCTTTAGAATTTTTTGCCATTTCAAAGAAACGTCTAAATTGTCTTTCACTTACTCCATACGTAAAACGTACTTTTTGTTTTTCTGCTAATTGTTTTCCATATTCAGAAACTTTTTTTCTTTTTTCCTTTCCATGTTGTCCTGGACCATAAGGACGTTTAACTAATTCTTTTCCTGTTTCTAAAGTTGAAAAATTTAATCTTCTAGAAAGTTTCCAACTTGAACCGGTATAACGTGACATATTTTTTCCTCCCTTTGTATGTTTTTTATCAAACAACAACTGGCTTATATTCCTAACTTTCGGATATCTATATAAATGTTTTCGCATTCCAGCAAAGTTACTCACATCCATTAAGATGTTATAGACATCAGTCAAAGTGTATATAAGTGCTGCTATTTAACAAGCTTTATTATTTTACCTCATTTTATCCATAACTGTCAAGCATAATATTTTAAATCATCGTTTGAAATTTTAATTGATTTCATCATGATTTTCATATACACAACGACAAATATATTCAGCATAAATTTTGGCTACATTAACTTGGGTCACTTTTTCAATTTCGTTAAAAAATGCATTTGAATTAACCTCACAAACATAATATTCGTTTTTGCCGAATAAAACATCAATTCCACAATAATCAAGATGTAATAAATCAGCAATTTTTTCGCACATTTTTTGAAATTCATCATCGGCATTAAAAGGAATTCCATAACCACCCAATTCAATATTAGAACGAAAATCATTTGTAGATTGCCGTATCATTGCGGTTACAAATTTTTTCCCAATGACGATGGCACGAATATCTTTCCCATAACTCGTTTGAATAAATTCTTGAAATAGATGCGGTGCGCATTGAACTTTTTTGGCATACTTCAAAAGTTCATCGCGATGATGAACTAAATAAACTTCCTTACCTAAGGATCCATAACTCATTTTTATAATGAAAGGATAAGAAAGTTCTTTTTCAATTTTATCAATTATACTGTTAGAAATGGTTTCTTTTTGATTATAACATAGCAATCCAGGTAAAGTTTTTGGCATTTTAATGCCTTCATTGGATAATAAAATTTCTGTCGTCATTTTGTCATCACAATTTTCAATTGCTTGATGTGAATTAAATAAACGAATTTTTAATTTTTCAAGAAGTTGAGAAATATATTTATCTTTATCTAAATAAATACAAAAATCATATTTTTTTAATTGCGATTGAATATTTCCGCATTTATCGATAAAAATAGCAAAATCATTATTTCTTTTTACGTCTATTAAAACACCAAGTTTAAGGAATTCTTCTTTTAATCGTTTGACTTGATTTAGACTATGTTCTAATTTTTGATAGGCATTCGTTAAAATTAATCCGCATTTCATAATTTTTTGCCTCCAATTTCTTTTTCATTTTAACACAAACAAAGTAAGTTATAAACGAATTTATATTTGTTTTATAGAAATTTTATAATTTTGGAATAGCCAATAAATATTTCGTAAGATCGTAGGATTTTGTTTTGTTAAGTAAATTTCTATTTGTAATTGTTCATTGAAAGGGGCAACGTGATTTGCGAGTTCTTTGCAACTATCAATAATTAAGATATCACGATGAATATATTGCTTCAAATCATGCTGAAGTAAGCTATAATGCGTACAACCTAAAACAATTCCATCAAACTTTTGATAACCTTTTAAATAATAATCTAAATATGGAATCATATCTTGTTTGGGATTTTTTTCTAATTTTTTTACAAATAAAGGACAGGCTATATTCATCGTATTTGGTTGATGATAGATTTGGCTGGCTATAGTTTTTTTTGTCGCTAAAATCAAAAAAACTTTATCCCTATTTTGTAATATTTTATGAATAACAAAGGGAATAGGAGTAAGTACTTTATAATTGCTATTTTCTATTACACTAGCCATTGTATTACAAGCAACAATAATTTGATCACAATGATGTTGTAAAAAAAATGACATTGCACTTTCAAAATACTTTCGTAACTGCATGTCATTTTTATTTCCTAATGGATTATGTTTATAGTCACCATAAAACACATAATGAGCATATTTATGCTGATCAAGTAATTCTTTTAAAAAAACTAAACCTCCTAAACCACTATCAAATATGCCAATAACCATAAATTACTTATTTTTGATTTGCTTCTAAGATGATTTTAACACCATTAGAAGTACCAATGCGACTTGCACCAGCTGCAATCATTTTTTTAGCGTCTTCATAAGTTTTAATACCGCCAGAAGCCTTTACTTTTAATTCTTTTCCAACGGTTTGATACATTAAAGCAACATCCTCCACTTTTGCGCCATAGGTTGAAAAACCCGTTGAAGTTTTTACATATTGTGCTTGTGCTACTTGCGCTAACTTACAAGCTTTTACGATTTCTTCTTGTGTTAATAAACAAGTTTCTAAAATCACCTTAACTAAATTTCCATTGGCGGCCTTTACGACGGATTGAATATCTTTCAAAACATAATCAAAGTCCTTATTTTTCATTGCACTAACATTTAAAACCATATCGATTTCACTAGCGCCATTTTCAATTGCATTTTTCGTTTCATATGCTTTAACTTCAGATGTATTGCTGCCCAGTGGAAAACCAATCACTGTACATACTTTAACATTACTATTTTTTAATAATTGATAACATTCTTTCACATACCATGGATTTACACAAACAGATGCAAAATCATATTTAATAGCTTGATTACATAGTTCATGTATTTGTTCTAAAGTCGCATCTTGCTTTAACAATGTGTGATCAATCATCTTATTTAATTGCATATTTTAATCCTCCTTAATTGCTATTGCAATCTCTTTATCTAATTTAATAATTCTCGTTTTAATTATATCATTTTTAGTCACTTTAGTAGTATTGATTTTACATTTTATTTTTATAAAATTAGAAGAATGACCTATGGCATACCCATTATCAATTGTTTCGACTAAAATTTCTAATACTTGATTGAGATATTTTTGATTAAATTGAGATGTTAGTTCACTCGATAATTGTAATAATTGAGCTGCTCTTTGCTTTTTTATCATTCCATTAATTTGCCCTTCCATAGTCGCAGCAACCGTATGTTTTCGAATAGAATAAGGAAAAACATGAATTTTTGCAAAGCCTAATTGTTTGGATACAGCTAGTGTACTTAAAAAATCTTCATCTGTTTCTTGAGGAAAACCTACAATGATATCCGTTGTAATTGCAATGTTGGGTATTTTATTTTGAAATTCTTGAATTCGTTGCATATAAGTTTTCAAATTATATTTTCGATTCATTAAGCCTAAAACATGATCACTGCCTGCTTGTAAGGGAATATGTAAATGCCTTGCTAGCTTTTCATTTTTCATCATTAATTCAATAAATTTATCATCTAACTCACTTTCTTCGATGGAAGAAATTCGAAGACGATATAATCCTGGTAAATTTAATAATTCTTCGACTAAATCACTAAAAGTATAATTTTTCAAATCTTTTCCATAGCTCCCGGTATGAATTCCAATTAACACAATTTCTTTATATCCTTGTTGAATGAATTGCTTGGCCTCATCAATAATTTCTTGTTTATTTCGACTTTTAATTCTACCACGAACATAAGGAATGATACAGTAGCTGCAAAAATTATTACACCCATCTTGAATTTTTAAATAAGCTCGTGTATTTTCACTATAAGAAGATAATTTTAATTCTTCATAAATATCTTCTTTTTTTAATTCATTGACTAAAGATATTTGTTTTCCAATTTCTAAATGTTCGATTGCATCGACAATTTTTAATCTATCTTTTGTACCCACTAATAAATTTACATCTAAATTTTGACGAATTTCATCTTCATATCCTTGTACATAACATCCCATAGCAATGATATAGGCATTAGGATTTTCTGCCCTAAAACTAGAAATTCTTTGTCTACTTTTCTTTTGAGCTGTATTCGTAACACAACAAGTATTTATAATAATATAATCAGCTTCTTTTATTTCACTTACTAATTGATAACCTCGAAAAAGCAAGCTTTCTTTAATACTTTCTAATTCATAAGTGTTCACTTTGCAACCTAAAGAATAAATATAAAAAGTTGCCATTTCTAATCACCATAACTTTCAATATAATGACTGAGTATTGCTAAACTTGCAATCGCAGCAGTTTCACTTCTTAAAATGCGGTTTCCAAGAGAAATAGAATGAAATCCTTTGGCAATTAACGCTTCCACTTCAGAAGGTTCAAAGCCACCTTCTGGACCTATCACAAGAGCGATTTTTTTATATTTTGATAAATTTTTTAATTTTTCTACAAAGGATTCAGTTTCTTTATTTTTTTCATAAGCAATAAGTCCAAGAGTATCTTTTTCTAAAACAATATCCTTGATATGACAATAATTTAAAAAACTAGGAATGATTGAACGCGTCGATTGCTCACATGCTTCTTTTATAATTTTTTGATATCTTTGAATCTTACTAGGCATATTTTTTTCGTCTATTTTGATAATACTTCGATTACAAATAAGGCCAACAATTCCAGCAACTCCTAATTCTGTTGCCTTTTGAATGACTAAATCAAATTTATCATTTTTAATTAATGCTTGATATAAAATAATATCAATCTTTAATTCTTTCGTCTCTTCGATTTCATGAAGAATATGAATATGGTACGAATTAGCAACATATTCTATTTGACATAAATACTTTTTTTTATCATATATGCAAACAATTTCACCCATATTTTTAATTCGCATCACATTTTTTACATGATGAAAATCACAATCTTTAAAATAAAAATTTTGATTTTTTTTATCAACAAAATAATGTTGCATAATATCGGCTCCTTTGAAAAATATAATAACATTTTTTTACCTAAAAAGCAAAAATATGCTATAATATAAATGAAATGGGGTGATATCATATGTTTGAGAAAATTAAATCTATGTTTGAAACCTATTCAGAAAGTAGTGAAACAAATAATGATCCTACTTTACGGACTTTAAATTTTAAATTAGGCATTGAGCAATTAAAAAAATATATCCAAACCATGCTTGAAGATCTAAGTTATAAACAAATTCATTTTAATAGCGACTATAATGAGTTTTTTGCACACAAAGCTGGTTTTGAAGTAACTTTATCTTTAACAAATTCAAAAAGCGGTACTGATGTAAACATTTCCGTATTTGCACCAGAACATCGTGGAAAACCAAGAAAGGCTTTACGTTTTTTATTAAATGAACTAAAGAATCGGGTAGCTGAAAATGTGTAACCAAAACTATACTTTCAAAGCTGATGATGAAAAAATCAATAAAATTATCGAATTTTATGACTATTGTAAGGTCACAACAACGGATCCAAATATTGCGTTTAGAGCTGCCACACATGATTTTACTATCCAAATTTATCACAATCATCAAGTATTAATTCAAGGAAATAAGGCCATCAATGAATATGCGATTTGGCACAATTTTGATAAAGACTTTTTGGCACATATTGGCAGTGATGAAGTAGGTACTGGAGATTACTTTGGGCCAATCATTGTTGCAGCATGTTTAGTAAAAGATACCGATTATGACTATTTAAATCAATTGGGAATTAAAGATTCAAAAGAGTTAACCGATAAAAAGATTTGTGAAATTGCTCCTAAAATTGTGCAACGTATAAAATGTAAAATTTCGATTTTAAGTAATGCTAAGTATAATGAAATTTATTCAGGCCAAAAATACAGTAATTTAAATAAAATTAAAGCATACTTACATTATTTTTTAATTTCAAAATTACGCGAGGAAACCAAATTTGATGGACCCGTAATTGTCGATCAATTTTGTGACAAAGAATTGTTTTATAATTATCTTAAAGACTATAAAGCAACGAAAATTGAGAATAATATTGATTTTTATATAAAAGCAGAAAATAAGTTTTTAGCGGTTGCCTGTGCAAGCATCATTGCACGTTATGAATTTTTAAAACGTTTAGATGCTATGTCAATAAAATTAAACAAAACCATTCTTAAAGGTGCCGACGCTAGTGTTGATGCCTTAGCTGCTTCGATTGCAAAAGAATATGGTATTGATGCTTTAAAAGAGTACGTTAAGTTTAATTTTATTAATACAAAAAAAGTTTTAAAATTATTAGAAGTTAAATAAATATTTATTTGGCGAAAATTAAAAGATGTTTTTTCTCGATAAAAAGCATCTTTTTTTCTATTTATTGCAATGTTAAATTTCAATTTTATTTAGTGTTTTATCCTTATCTATCGCGATATTTTTTTTGTATTTCTCTTTGTTGACTTTTTTCTTTTAAACTTTCCCGTTTATCGTAATTTTTCTTTCCTTTTGCCAATGCAATTTCAATTTTTACTTTTTGTCGATCATTCACATAGACTTTGGTCGGAACAAGTGTAAAACCTTCTTGTTTAATTTTTAATTGTAATTTTAATATTTCCTTTTTATGCATCAATAATTTTTTTACCCTTAATGGATCATGATTAAAAATATTAGCAAATTTATACTCTGAAATATGCATGTTTAAAATAAATAATTCACCATTTCGAATGACAATATAACTATCTTTTATTTGACAAGAACGGTTGCGAATGGATTTAATTTCACTGCCATGTAATTCAATTCCGGCTTCCATTTTTTCAATTAAAAAATAATTAAATGCCGCTTTTTTATTTTCAACGATAATTTGAGCCATTCTCTTTATCTCCTTTGTGATTTTTTATTTTTATCTTTCCATAGTAAGCAAAATTGATTTCACCATTTTTTTTGCTTGTAGAAATTAATTCCACATTTATTTTTGTACCTAGTTTAAATTTCTTATCGATATATCCTGGATCCAATAAATTATAATTAGGTAGAGTGTCATACCGCATAAATCCCTCACAAGTATTTTCCAATCTAACAAACACACCGTATTCCATGATACCTGAAATAATACCTTCATACTTAGCTCCAATATAGTTTTCCATATATTCAGCTTTTTTAATATCTTCAATATCTCTTTCTAACGCTACAGCCCTTCGTTCACAATAAGATGATTGCTCAGCAATGACCAATAATTGTTGTAAATTCTGATCCAAATTATATTCATGCAAAAAATGATACTTTTTTAAATAACGATGGACTATTAGGTCAGGATAACGACGTATAGGAGACGTAAAATGAGTATAAACTTTACTTCCAAGACCAAAATGACCTATATTTTCTACACTATATACAGCCTTAGATAAGCTTCTTAAAATCATTTGCGAAACTAAATTTTCTTGCTCTGTTCCTTTAAATTCATTTAAGATAGCTTGTAATTCCTTAGCATCAAATAATTTTTTTCGGTTTTTCAAATAAATGCCAAAATCTTCAAAAAACGCATTTAATGTTGCCATTTTTTCGATAGTTGGTGCGGCATGGATTCGATAAATAAAAGGCAATTGCTGATAGTAAATATGACTTGCAACCGTTTCGTTTGCGGTAATCATAAAATTTTCAATCATCTTTTCAGCGGGGCCTTGAATTCTTTTCAAAATATCAATAACTTTATTATTGTCTGCATCCATCACTAATTTTGCCTCATCTATATCTAATTCAAGATATCCATTATTTTTCATTTTATTCGATAAAATAGAGGATAATGTTTTCATCATAAATAGCATTTGCTTGAGTTCATCACTAAAAATATAATCGCAGGTCTCATGATTAAATAAACAATTTACGTCATGATAATTCAACCTTGCTTTCGATCGAATATAACTAGGTTGAATATCGTAATTTACAACATTACCTTGATAATCAATTTCCATAAAGCAGGAAATGGTCAGTCTTAACTCATTTTCAAATAACGAACATATTCCATTAGATAAGGCATGCGGCAACATGGGGATAACCCCATTTGCCAAATAAATTGAGGTACCTCTTAAAAAAGCTTCTTTATCTAGCAATGAATTTTCCTTGACATAATGACTCACATCAGCAATATGAACGCCTAAATAATAATTGCCGTTTTCTAAGATCGATAAAGAAATAGCATCATCTAGGTCTTTAGCATCCTCTCCGTCAATCGTAACAATTAATTCTTGCGTTAAATTCATTCTTTTTTCTAACTCTAGACGACCATGTTTCAAAAGATCTTCACATTCATCTAAAAGTTTCTTATCAAATTCATAAGGAACACCACTTGCAATAATTTCTGACAAAACATCAATGCCAGGATCATTTCGATGGCCAATAATTTTTTTAATTTCACAAAAAACCGTATCTTCCTCATAACGTTTAATTTGCAATAAAAGCACCTGTCCATCAACTAAATGATATTGATTATCTCGATAATTTAAACGAATATTATAATAAAAATTTTTATAATTATGGATAAACTTATGGTGTCGATATTCGCATATAATTTCCCATAAGTTTCTTTTGATAATTTCTAATACTTGGCCACTTTGATTAGAAGTCATTTGAATTTTGACTAAATCTTTAGTATAAGCATGATTTAATTTTTCAAAAGGAATCTCAATTTCGATTTCCTCATTGCCTTTGAAAACTTTACAAATTGCATAATAACGCTTAACATTCTTTATTTCACCTAAGAAAATATTTAATTTACTTGCTAAAAATATATATCCTTGTTTTGAAATATGGAGAAAACATTCTTCTTCTAATTGATTAATTGCCTTCATTAATTTTTTAAATTCTTCGCTAGGAACGTTTAAAACAGATGCAATCTCCGTTGGAGTCATCCGATTATAATTATTAGAAAGTAATAATTTTTTTAATCGTTCTATCATATAAATCTCCTTTTTTACAAAATAAAAGAGCATTGCTGCTCTTTTTTAATTTTGTCATATTTTCAATTTTGAACTAATTTAATAAGAATTGCCAACGTCATGAAAGCAATGCCACTAATCAATGTGATACGAGAGACAATTTTCTCAATACCTCTTTCTTTTACATTTGAAAATAGATTCATGCCGCCACCCATAATCGCACCAGAGGCACCAGCAGATTTACCTCCTTGAAGAAGGGTAGAAACTACAAGGACAACAGCACTGATTAAAAACAATATATTAAAAAATGTAACCATAAACATTCTCCTTTGCATTTTATTGCTTACGATCTAAGCACGAGTATTATAACATATTTATTTATATAAATAAACATTTTTTTTAAATTATGTTTTTTTTCTCGTTGTAAAAGTAAAATTTAACAACAAAAATTATAACTTTTACATATGTATTGACTATTTTAAAGCAAAAAAAGAAAGGAAAAAATTAAAAGGTTTTGAAAAGGTTATTTTTGAAAGTCGGTAGTAAATTTTGGAAAATTTTCTAGGTTTGTAAGGATTTTTATTAATACTGTTCTATTTTAGTATTTTTTTTGAATTTTTCATATTCATTGGCTATCGTATTTTGGTAGGTTTAAGTAATATTATTACCTGCTTTAAAATTGTCAACTTTATTATTTCCATTGAACAAATTCATTTTTTATACGTCATCTTCACTTTTTAACTCTAAAATAATATCTCTCAACGTGGCAGCTTGCTCAAAATCAAGATTTTTGGCAAATTGTTTCATTTCTCTTTCTAATCTTGCAATTAACTCTTCTTTAGATTTTTTCGTAAATTTTTTATCCTTTTGTTTCATTTTAGAATAATCATTATCTTCTTCCATAATCGTTTTAAGTGTCGCTGGTTCTTTAATTTCCTTAATAATCGTCTTTGGAATAATATGATTCTTTTCATTGTAAGCTTGTTGAATCGTTCTTCTACGATTTGTTTCAGTAATTGCTTTTTGCATAGAATCAGTGATATGGTCAGCATACATAATTACTTCACCATTCGCATTACGTGCTGCACGGCCAATTATTTGAATTAATGAACGTTCTCCACGTAAAAATCCTTCTTTATCAGCATCTAAAATGGCAATCAAAGATACTTCAGGCAAGTCAAGTCCTTCACGCAATAAATTAATACCAACTAAAACATCATATTTACCTTTTCTTAATTCATATAAAATTCGAGTACGTTCTAACGTTTTGATTTCGCTATGCATATAAACAACTTTTAACCCATAATTTTTTAAATATTGTGTCAATTCTTCGGCCATACGAATAGTCAAAGTTGTAATTAAAGTTCTTTCTTTTCGCTCAATTCGCTCTTTTATACGACTAATTAAATCATCAATTTGTCCCATCGTTGGTAAGACTTTAATTTTTGGGTCTAATAATCCTGTAGGACGTATGATTTGTTCGACAAATTGATGATTCGTTTGATCTAATTCATAATCGCCAGGAGTGGCAGAAACATAAATAACCTGATTAATTTTCTTTTCAAATTCATCAAAACGAAGAGGACGATTATCTAACGCACTAGGTAAACGAAATCCATATTCAACTAAAGTTTTCTTTCGAGAACGATCACCTTCATACATTCCTCTAATTTGAGGCAAAGTGACATGTGATTCATCAATCACTAATAAAAAATCTTTGCCAAAATAATCAAATAAAGAATAAGGTTGTTCTCCAGGTTGTCGACCATCAATATGCCTAGCATAATTTTCAATACCAGAACAAATACCAAATTCCATTAAATATTCTATATCATGCAAAGTACGTTGTTTCAATCGTTCAATTTCAAGTAGTTTTCCTTCTTTTTCAAATTCTTTTAAACGCATTTCTAATTCTTCCTTAATTGTTTCACAAGCATGTTGAATTTTACTACGTTGACTAATTCTTTCATATGCTGGGAACAAGGAAAAGAAATTTAATCGTTGTTTTGTTTTTTTGGTTAATGGATCTATAACTGAAATTTGCTCGATTTCATCGCCAAAAAATTCAATTCGAATCAGTTCTTCATCATTATTAATAGGTGCGAGTTCTAAAGTATCACCTTTGAATGAAAAAGTCCCCCTCGTTTGATCTATGTCATTTCTAGTATATTGTGCCTCAACTAAACTTTCAATTAATTTTTTTCGGTCATAACGCTCATTTAAACGAAAATCAAGAACTAAACCTTGATAATCTTCTGGATTCGATAATGAATAAATAGCAGCAACTGAAGCAACAACTATAGTATCTTTTCTCGACAATACAGAACTCACTGCAGAGCTTCTCATCAATTCAATATCCATATTCGTTTTTGCAGTTTTGTCAATATAGGTATCCGTTTGTGGTAGATAAGCTTCTGGTTGATAAAAATCAAAATTCGATACAAAATATTCTACCCGATTATTAGGAAATAATTCCTTAAATTCTGCATATAATTGCCCAGCTAAAGTTTTATTATGGACAATCACTAACGTGGGTTTATTTACTTGTGCAATAACATTACCAATAGTAAAAGTTTTCCCCGTTCCTGTTGCACCTAATAATACTTGCACCTTTTTATGCTGTTGTAATCCCGCAACCAATTCTTTTATTGCTTCGGGTTGATCCCCCGTAGGCAAAAAATTAGATATTAACTCAAATTTTTCCATATTATATCATTGCACCTGCTATTTCTTGAATAATCGTATGAACGCGTACTTCATATTGCATATCGTATTTATAAGACTCTTTAGCAAAATCTAATGCCAAATTCAAAATAAAATCATAATCGATGATACCGGTAGGTTCTAAGTTATACATTGATTGTAATTGCTTAACAAAAGTTTCTAATTTATCGTCAAAATAACCATCTACTCGAACATTTCCATCAAAAACCGCATTGAAAAGTTTTTGTAATGCGATTAAATTTTTTGTATCAACCATATCTTTTTTTAAACATAAATTCTTATCTAATGATGTCATTAAATATTGTTGATAATTTGAACTATATAACATATAATCACTTTCTTCTGTTGGAGCAAAACCTTTTTCGTGAATCCATTGATTATCCGGAGTAAACCATTTTGCAAAAGTATATTGAAAATCATATTGTGGGGAAATATTAATCGTTCTTTGCGCAATGCCTTTTCCAAAGGTATTTGTACCTATAAGTGTTAAATTATCAAAATAATACTTTAAACAACCAATTAACATTTCAGAAGCCGAAGCAGTATTTCCATTCATATAAATAAAAATATGATCAAAATGATAAACCGTTTTATCTTTCGTTTTATATTTGGTTTTTGATTTATCTTTTACTTCCATGGTCGAAATTAGTTTTTTTGCCGGTAAAAACAAGTCACAAATCTCAACCAAAGAATCAACAGCGCCACCACCATTATTGATTAAATCTAAAATAAGATATTTGCAATCTTGATTATTTTTAAATATTTTTTCCACTTCATCAACGGTATTTATACCCGTAATGTCACTATTAAATTCATCAATTTTAACATATAACGTATCAGCTAGAGTAGTTTCTAATTGATATGCTGATGGATAACTATACCTTTCAAATGTAACTGGCACTTCTATAGATTCAAATGTATTTGAATTTTGTTCGTATCGTTTAATTAAAAGAGTCATTGAATGATTCACTTCTTGTTGAAAATAATTCTCATAATCATCTGTAATCATCGTTCCATCAGTTAATTTTACACCATAAATCACATCATAAGGCAAAAGTCCCGCTTTTTTAGCAGGAGAATTAGGATACACAGTTTTTATAAATTGAAAATTAGAATTAAAAAGACTTTGAATCTTAATTCCTAATTTTCCATATTCTTTTGAAGTAGTTGTTCCTCCTTGTCCAGTACTTCTTTTAATTAAATAAGTATAAGGATCTAATTGTTTACTTGAGTCTAAGTTTGCAACACTTGAAATAAATTGAGCAATAGGCGCATCTTTATATGAATCATAATAAATTTCTGAATACCATTCATTTTCTAAAATATTTAAAACTTTAGTTACAGCAGCATTTTCATTTTTAGGCGTACCTATTTTAAGACCAATTAAAAATCCTAAAAAACTAGTTAATAAGCAAAAAACTAAAACTCCAATCATTTTAGATTTATTTTTATGAACTTTTAATTGTTCTTGAAGCATTTCATTGTTCATAGCTCACATTTTCATCCATTAGATTCGATGAATTCCTTTCTTTTGATTTATAATTACTATACTTTAACACTTTACATTACTTCGTTTTACGACTGGACACATCGAATTCTAAAACAGTTAGAATTCAACGCTTTATTTAAATTTGATTTTATGATAGGAAAAAAATTATTTTTCCAATGTCATAGCAAAGTTCTTGATTTTAATAAATAAATGATTAATTCCTGACTTAGAAATTGGCTTAGAAGTGATTTCAGTATATTTTGTTGCTAATTCTTTTAAAGAACTATCCTGATATTTTTTTCGCAATTCACATAAAATTTGTAAATCATCATCCAGCACTTTTAAACCTGCTTTTTTCTCAATAATTGCAATATCTTCAAGTTGCATTTGTGCAGAATTAGTAATCCGCATATAATTAGCAATATCACAATTTGAAAAACGATTGATATTATTTTTCATATCTTTATACGCACGTACATCTTCAAATTCTAAATAAGCATTAACCGCTTTGATATTACTCAAAAAATTACCAATCATTTCTCCTTTTTTTACATAAACAACTTGTTGTGATCTTCTTTGAATGATTTTAGATGGAATATCAATTTTAGCAAGTAATTTAACGATTTCTTTGGCAAAATCATAATTTAAAACGCAAAATTCTAAATGGTAATTCGATGTTCTTAAATCATTGATACTTCCGCATCCTAAAAACAATCCACCTAAATAAGCTTGTGTCCTTGCTTTACTTTTTAAAACTTCTTTAATATATTCTTCATCATCAATGATTCCTAAATCCTTTATAATTTCATTTGTTTTTTCTTGAATAATGATTAAATACTGCGTTTTCTTTAATAATTTCATATTTTTAACAATCGCTTTTTTTAAATTAATTTGATAATTTTTAGTAATAAATTTATAAACTTTTTGAGCAATTTTAGAATTTTCACTTTTAAATTCTAACGCTAAACCCTGATTAGAAATTTGAATATTCCCAGCACTTCTTAAAAGAGCAGCAATGGTGTCCTTTTCATATTCATCATTCAATAAAGCGATTTCTGATTTAATATCTGATGAAAAAGACATACTCCCACTCCTTTCCTTTAAATGATGTTTTTTTCCACTAAATGTTGTCCAGCTATTGCTCCATCATTACAAGCAGTAATAATTTGTTTTAAATTTTTTTCAATCACATCTCCAACAGCATAAATATTTTCCACATTGGTTTCCATATTTTGATTTACTTTAATATATCCTTGTGGATTTAAATTTAATAAATCTTTAACAAAACCCGTGGCAGGATCACTACCAATAAAAGAAAAAAGTCCAGAAATGTATAAATAGGAAACTTCATTTTTATCTTTATCTACGATTTTGATACTATCCAAATGATTTTCACCTTCTAAAGCGATGACTTCACAAGGCGTTTTAATCGTAATATTGGAAGTTTTAAGAATTTTTTTTAGAAATATATCGCTTCCGCGGAATTCATTTCTACGATGAATTAAATAAACCTCACTAGCAAATTTTGAAAGATATAAAGCTTCTTTTAATGCACTATCCCCTCCACCGACAATCGCAATCGGTTTATTTTCATATAGTTTAGCATCACATATCGCACAAAAAGAAATACCATTCCCATAAAATTTACTTTCATTGGGTAAACCTAAACTGCGATATTTTGTACCAGTAGCAATGATAATTGCTTTGGCTTTATATTTAGCATCATCCGTAATGACGACATGATAATCTTTCTTAGATAGAATTTTCAACACATTACCATACTTATAAACAGCATTTAAAGATAATACTTGTTCAAACATATTATAAGCTAAAGTTGATCCTTCAATGAAATTAGAACCAGGCCAATTCGTAATTTCACTCGTTCTTACAATTTTACCACCAGGTGTATCCTTTTCTAAAATTAACGTTTTTAAATGTCCACGTAAGGTATAGATTGCTGCACTTAATCCTGCAGGCCCTGCACCGATGATGATAACATCATAAACTTCCATAGAGTCACCTAACTTTCAAAATGTCCCGTAATATTTTCTCTTTGTTTTAATATTTCTTTTGTTTTTTCTTCAATCATTTGTTGTCGTTTCAATTTTAATTCTTGTTCTTTTTTTATCGAATATTGATTGACATATAAATTTGGATATGTTCTGTTTTTATAATAAAACCGAGCAAATATCATTAAAGCAATACCAGCAACCATAAATAAAATAGAAGTTAAAATACTGAGTGGAATATTACCGACTTTCATAATAAATTCTTCATCTCTTAAAGGTTCCATAATCAATCTTACAAGACCATACCAAATTAAATAACAAGCACACAAATCACATGGTTTACGATATTTTTTCCAAAAATTACGTAAAACAATCGCAATTAAAATAAAACCAATTAAGTTTAATATAGATTCATATAAAAACAAAGGTTGATTGACTTCATGAATACCACATCCACTGCCACTTGAAATATTGTTGAGAATAAATTTAGGTAAAAACCATAATTTAGATTCGCTAACACATCTTCCATAAACTTCTTGATTCATAAAATTTCCCCAACGACCAATAGCTTGACCTATTAACACACTAGGTACAATGGTATCTAAATGATACGAAAAAGGAACCTCTTTGTATTTTCTTCTAAAATAAATCGCACCAAATAAAATGCCAGCCATGACACCACCTTGAACAGCAAGTCCGCCTGTGGCAGGATTGAGAATATACCATAAATCTTTACCTTGAAATTGTTCTAAATCTCCCAATACATACCACAAACGAGCACCAATAATTGAAATTGGAATAACAAAAACAAAAAAGGTATCGTACATTGTCCTAATTTTATTATCTTTTTTTAATAGATGTCGTGCCCACAAAAAAGCAAGGATTGCACCGGTTAAAATAAAAATGGCATACCATCTAATTTCTAAAGAACCAATCTTAATGGCAATGGCTCTATCATTTGAATTATTAGGAAAAAAAGCCCATTGTAGCATAAAAACACCTCGTTTACGATATTTATATTATCATAATTTATTTATTAAATAAATTAAAAGTTTATTCTTTTGTTTTTAAATAAGGTTTCAAGTAAAGTCCAGTATAACTTTTTTCACATTGAGCCACTTCTTCAGGAGTTCCTGTAGCAACGACTTGACCGCCTTCATCTCCACCTTCAGGACCTAAATCAATGAGATAATCAGCCACTTTAATGATATCAAGATTATGCTCAATTAACAAAATGCTATCCTTATTATCCACAATACGATTTAAAACACCGATTAATCGTTTGACATCATGCATATGTAACCCAGTCGTAGGTTCATCAAGAATAAATAAAGTTTTTCCTGTGGCTTTTTTTTGTAGTTCAAAGGCTAATTTTACTCTTTGAGCTTCCCCTCCTGATAAGGTTAAAGCATTTTGACCTAACTTAATATAATTTAGCCCCACATCCATTAAAACTTGCAAACGATTTTTAATTGCTGGAATATTTTCAAAAAAATGATAGGCCGTTTCTACTTCCATTTCCAAAACATCATAAATATTTTTTCCTTTATAAGTCACTGCTAATGTTTCTTCATTATAGCGTTTTCCTTGACAAGCTTCACACGGTACAAAAACATCGGGTAAAAAATGCATCGGAACGCGAATCACGCCATCTCCTTGACACCGTTCACAACGTCCGCCTTTGACATTAAATGAAAAGCGGCTCTTGCTATATCCTCTTTCTTTGGCTTCTATGGTATTCGCAAATACATCACGAATAAAATCAAAAACACCGGTATAAGTAGCCGGATTACTTCTTGGTGTTCTACCAATTGGATCTTGACTAACATTCACAATTTTATCGATATTTTCAATACCTTCAATGCGTTTACATTTACCTGGTTTAAGTTTTTTCTTATATATTTTGCTATACAGTGTTTTATATAAAATTTCATTAACTAAAGTAGACTTTCCACTTCCAGATACTCCCGTTACAACACAAAAGGTTCCCAAAGGTATTTTGACATCGATGTTTTTTAAATTATTCTCGCAAGCACCGATAATTTTTAAATATTTTCCATTGCCTTTACGACGTAAATTAGGAACTGCGATTTTCATTTTTCCACTTAAATATTGTCCGGTAATGGAATCCTTACTATTCATAATATCTTCACAAGTACCTTGTCCAACAATGTAGCCTCCATTGATGCCTGCATTTGGACCAATATCCACAATATAATCTGCATTTCGAATCGTATCTTCATCATGTTCAACTACAATCATCGTATTGCCTAAATCACGCATTTGTTTCAGTGTATCAATTAATCTTTGATTATCTCTTTGATGTAAACCAATTGAAGGTTCATCTAATACATATAAAACACCTGTAAGTTTTGACCCAATTTGCGTAGCCAAACGAATCCGTTGTGCTTCACCACCAGACAACGTAGCAGCCATGCGATGCAAAGTTAAATAAGATAATCCCACATTGACTAAAAATTGTAAACGATTTCTAATTTCTTCTATGAGTAATTTTGAAATTTCTCGTTGTTGAGCAGATAATTGTAATTCATCAAAAAATTTCAAAATATTCCCAATAGACATTTTCGTTAATTGAGCAATATTTTTGCCACCCACAAGAACAGCCAACGCCTTTTCATTTAAGCGATCACCATGACAAGTTGGACATTCTTTTTCTAACATAAAAGTATAATACCAATCACGCATCATTTGTGACGTTGTTTCCATGTAAAGTCTTTCAATATGCACTTTAGGACCTTCAATATAATCAAAATGTTTATTGATGTTACCACTACGACTTACTGTTTGAAATTTAATAGGCTCATCAGAACCATACAAAACAATATGTTTTTCTTTTTCTGATAGTTCCTTGAATGGCTTATCACAATCGATATGATAATGTTTGCATAATGCTTCAAATTCTTGCCATTCTAAATTTTCCGTTTGAACCGTGTTTTTAAAATAGGAAATTGCCCCTTGATTGATAGATAAACTATCATCAGGAATTAATAAATCAATATCCACTTCTAATTTGATACTTAAGCCTTTACAATTTGGACAAGCTCCTAATGGAGCATTAAAAGAAAATAAACGAGGTTCTAATTTTGGGATCGTAAAACCACATTCCTTACAAGCATAATTTTCAGAAAAATGTATGATTTCATCGTCAATTTTTATATCTGCAATGCCCTTTGCTTCTTTCAAAGCAACTTCCAATGCTTCAACTAATCGCATTCTATTTTCTTCATTTAATAGCATTCGATCCACAATAACATCGACATTATGATTTTTATTTTTATCAATTTCCATTAATAAAGCATCTTCAATCATCATGATTCTATCATCGAATTGTACCCGGATAAATCCATTTTTTAAAAGCTTTTCTAATAGATCTTTTTGTGTTCCTTTTTTACGAATAACTACGGGCGCCATCACCATCAATTTTGAATTTTGTGGATATGTATAAATGGTTTTTACCATTTCTGAAATGGTTTGCCCCACAATTGGAATGTGATGCGTAGGGCAATAAGGAACACCAATACGGGCATATAGCAAACGCAAATAATCATAAATTTCAGTTACTGTACCCACTGTTGAACGTGGATTATGACTCGTTGTTTTTTGATCTATTGAAATCGCTGGAGATAATCCTTCAATGGATTCTACATCAGGTTTACGAATACCACCTAAAAATTGTCTAGCATAAGGAGATAAAGATTCAACATAACGTCTTTGTCCTTCGCCAAATATTGTATCAAAAGCTAAAGTCGTTTTTCCACTTCCAGACAGACCCGTCATGACAATTAATTTATTTCTTGGAAGTTCTAACGATATGTTTTTAAGATTGTTTTCTTTTGCGCCTTTAATTATAATTTTATCATTCATTGATCAACACCTACCTTAAATATACATCCATTTTTCTTTGTCCTTTAAAGAACAAAATATTTAATAAATGAAACAAACAAAAAGCAATGACAGACCACCAAGTCACATTACTTACCACAACGATAAAGATTGTTCCTCCTAATATTAATATGGATCGAACAATTAATTTTAAAATTGTTTTAAAACGACAATCTTGTTTTTTTAAATAACCAATGTACATCATTAAAAAAGGTATAGCTAGAAGAAATAGATTTGCTATTACAAAAATAATTTTTAATGCAATAATCATAGTTACACCCCCCTTAAACAAAAAAATAAAAAGATACCTCATAGAGGTATCTTTATTATGCAATATTTATTAAAATTATTCAATAATTTCTGTAACGTTACCAGCGCCAACGGTACGTCCACCTTCACGAATAGAGAAACGAGTACCTTTTTCTACTGCGATTGGGTGAATTAATTCTACTGTCATTTCTACATTATCACCAGGCATAACCATTTCAACACTGTCAGGTAATTCGATTACACCAGTAACATCGGTAGTTCTGAAATAGAATTGAGGGCGATAGTTTTTGAAGAATGGTTTATGACGACCACCTTCATCTTTAGACAATACATATACATGTGCATTGAATTTGTGATGAGGATGAACGCTTCCTGGTTTTGCTAAAACTTGACCACGAATAACTTCTTCACGGTTAATACCACGAAGCAAAGCACCAATATTATCGCCAGCTTTTGCATAATCAAGTAATTTACGGAACATTTCAATACCAGTAACAACAGTCTTTGTTGTTTCACGAATACCAACGATTTCTACAGGTTCACCTAAATTTAAACGTCCTCTTTCAACACGACCCGTAACAACGGTTCCACGACCTGTAATTGTCATTACGTCTTCGATTGGCATTAAGAATGGTTTCGTTTCATCACGTTGAGGTTCAGGAATGAAAGTATCTACTGCTTCCATTAATTCAACGATTTTTGCTTTCCATTTTGGATCTCCTTCAAGAGCTTTTAAAGCAGAGCCACGAATGACTGGAGCTTCATCGCCTGGAAAATCGTATTCATTCAACATATCACGAACTTCCATTTCAACTAAATCAAGTAATTCATCATCTTCAACCATATCACATTTATTTAAGAATACTACAATATAAGGTACTCCTACTTGACGTGATAATAAAATGTGTTCACGAGTTTGTGGCATTGGTCCATCTGTTGCAGCAACAACAAGAATGGCACCATCCATTTGTGCAGCACCAGTAATCATGTTTTTAACATAGTCAGCGTGTCCTGGGCAGTCAACGTGTGCATAGTGACGTTTTTCTGTTTCATATTCTACGTGAGCAGTGTTAATAGTGATACCACGTGCTTTTTCTTCAGGTGCTTTATCAATTTCATCATAACGAGTAAATGTAGCACCACCAGTTTCAGCTAAAACCATAGTAATAGCTGCAGTTAATGTTGTTTTTCCATGGTCTACGTGACCAATAGTTCCAATGTTAACATGTGGCTTACTTCTATCAAATTTTTCTTTTGCCATTTTTTGTTTTTCCTCCTAAATTTTCTTTTTACTTTATTATTTTAATAAATTTTATAATGAAAATCAATATATTTATAATTTATTGACTTTTATTATTTAGATTTTGTCAACTGTTCAATAATGGAAGAAGGTGCTTCTTCATAGTGTGAAAATTGCATTGAGAAAATTCCCCGTCCTTGCGTTATTGAACGTAATGTTGTCGCATAACCAAACATTTCAGAAAGTGGTAGATTTGCACGAATAATTTGTGCATTTTCTTTTTCTTCTGTCATAGTGATTTTTCCTCTTTTTGACGATATATTACCCATAACGTCACCCATATATTCTTGAGGAACAATGACTTCAACTTCCATAATCGGTTCAAGAATAACTGGATTACATTTTTTAGCCGCTTCTTTTAAGGCTAAAGATGCTGCAATACGATAAGCCGCTTCACTAGAATCGACATCATGATAAGATCCATCAAATAAAGTCGCTTTGATATCAATTGCAGGATAGCCAGCAATGAGTCCACCAACCAAAGCATCTACTAGCCCTTCCTTTGTAGGACGTATGTATTCTTTTGGTACAGTTCCACCAACAATTGCATCGACAAATTCAAATCCTTTGCCAGGATTTGGTTCAAATTTAATCCAAACATGACCATATTGACCTTTACCACCTGATTGACGAACAAAACGGCCTTCACAATCTGCGGATGTACGAATCGTTTCCCGATAAGCAACTTGAGGAGCACCAATATTTGCTTCTACTTTATATTCCCGTTTTAAACGATCAACAATAATTTCTAGATGTAATTCACCCATACCACTAATCACTGTTTGACCTGTTTCAGGATTGGTTTTGGCTTTGAATGTTGGATCTTCTTCAGCCATTTTTGCTAAAGCCAGCGATAATTTATCTTGATCATTTTTTGATTTTGGTTCAATCGCTTGAGAAATCACAGGTTCTGGAAATTCCATAGATTCTAAAACAACTGGAAAATTTTCAGAAGTCAAGGTATCACCGGTACTAACATCTTTAAGGCCCACAGCAGCAGCAATGTCACCACTATAAACTTGATCAATTTCTTTACGTGTATTCGAATGCATTTGCAAAATACGACTAAATCTTTCTTTTTTTCCTTTAGTTGAATTATAAACATAAGTTCCCGAAGAAATCGAACCCGAATAAACTCTAAAGAAAGTTAATTTACCTACAAATGGATCGGCCATAATTTTAAATGCTAAAGCAACAAATGGAGCATCATCCTTTGCTGGACATTCAACCGTTTCACCACTTGAACTTAAAGTTCCAGTGGAAGCAGGAATATCTAAAGGTGAAGGCAAGTAATCAACAATTGCATCTAACAATAATTGAATTCCTTTATTTTTATAAGAAGCTCCACATAGTACTGGGAAAAATGAGCCGGTCAATACGCCTTTTCGAATGGCAGATTTAACATCTTCTACCGTTAATTCTTCTCCAGAAAAATATTTTTCCAAAAATTCGTCATCAAAGTTAGCAATGGCATCAAATAATGTGGTACGCAATTCTTTTACTTTTTCTACAAAGTTTTCTGGAACTTCATCTACTGACGTTGGAAATCCTTTATCATCATTATAAAAATAAGTTTTTTGTTCGATAATATCAATAATTCCATGAAATTGGTTTTCACGACCGATTGGATATTGAATCGCACAAGCGTTGGCATTTAATCTTTTATGCATGGATTCTACACACATTTCAAAATCAGCACCAATCGCATCTAACTTATTTGCAAAAACAATACGAGGGACATTATACTTACTTCCTTGACGCCATACAGTTTCAGTTTGAGATTCAACACCATTTTTACCATCTAATACGGTAACTGCACCATCTAATACACGCAAAGATCTTTCGACTTCTGCAGTAAAATCGACATGTCCTGGAGTGTCTATAATATTAATTCTATGACCTTTCCACTCAGCCGTTGTTGCAGCACTAGTAATCGTAATACCACGTTCTCTTTCTTGTTCCATCCAGTCCATTGTTGCAGAACCATCATGCACTTCCCCCATTTTATGAGTCACACCAGTGAAAAACAAAATTCTTTCCGTGGTTGTTGTTTTTCCAGCATCAATATGTGCCATAATCCCAATATTTCTTGTTTTTTCCAAACTAAATTTTCGCGTCATAATTTCCCTCCATTAACGACTTAACTTAAATTACCAACGATAGTGAGCAAAGGCTTTATTAGCTTCTGCCATTTTATGTGTATCTTCACGTTTTTTAACTGAAGCACCTGTTCCATTAGCTGCATCAATAATTTCGTTTGCTAAACGTTCTACCATTGTTTTTTCATTCCGATTTCTTGAAAAATTTACTAACCATCTCAAACCTAAAGTAATTTTTCTTTCGGTTGAAACTTCAACTGGAACTTGATAATTTTGTCCACCTACACGGCGAACTTTTAATTCCAATGTTGGTGTAATATTAGCTAATGCTTTACCAAATACATCAACAGCATTTTCGCCTGTTTTCTTTTCTACTAACGCAAAAGCATTATATAAAATAGTTTTTGCGGTTCCTTTTTTACCATCTAACATCAATTTATTAATTAATTTTGTAACTAGTTTTGAGTTATACACTGGATCAGGTAAAACATCTCTTCTAGCAACTTTTCCTTTACGTGGCATAATTGTTTCCTCCTAATCCTTTACTATTTTGCTGCCTTTGGCTTTTTTGTTCCATATAAAGAACGTCCTTGTTGACGATCTTTAACTCCGGCACAATCTCTACATCCACGAATAATGTGATAACGTACCCCAGGAAGATCCTTAACACGGCCTCCACGGATTAAAACAACTGAGTGTTCTTGAAGATTATGACCTTCACCACCAATATAAGCCGTAACTTCATAGCCATTACTTAAACGTACACGGGCATATTTTCTGTTAGCAGAATTTGGCTTTTTAGGAGTCATAATGCTTACACGGGTGCAAACACCTTTCTTTTGTGGAGAATTCACTTTAATTTCTTTTTTTAATAATGAATTTCTACCTTTGCCAAGTGCAGGTGCTTTTGATTTTTCAACGATTTGTTGTCTGCCTTGACGTACCAATTGATTAATTGTTGGCATGTTCATTTCTCCTTTCTTTTGCAAACACACTTTACCAGGTGTTCCAAGTGCTTTCCTTAAAATAAAGTTTCGTTTCCGAAACTGACATGCGTGGTTATCATACCAAAAACAAAACTGGTTGTCAATCTTTTTTAAAAAAAAGAGTGCATCAACACTCTTTCTTTTGTTTAAGCGGCAAATTCTTCTTTTGAAAATTTTTTATAAACTTGTTTTACTTGTTCTGCATTGGCGTTTTTTACTTGATAAAATCCATTATTTTGCATGCAAGTAAATACTTTTTGTTGATTATCTTGCGTATCTTCCAAAACATCTAATAATAGATTTTTTAATTTAACATTGGCACATTCACAAGCAAAAGTGTTTAATAACATCGCTAATTCTTTTTCATCATTTAATAAATCTTCTAGAATTTCCTTATCTTGCATATTTCACCTCTAATTTAAATATTCTAGTAAATCTTGAAAATTGGCAATGTTTTTATTATATAAATCATCGCAAACTTTTTTAATTTTCTTGTCTGTACTTATTTCTTGATAATAAGCCGCTTTTTTTATTGCTACTGCAAAATGGGATAAAATATCCTCGACTCCTGATAACTCTTTTGTTGTTATTGTATTATTCATTTTCCTTCCTTTCAAAGTGATGATTTCACTTTCTAAAATAAGTATTATCAAGAAACCATTTTTTATACACAAAATCAAAAATAATAAAGATCACTGACAATAACAACAATCATAAAAATAATTAAAATCAAACTAAAAATGACATTATGAAAAATTCCATTTTGATTTTGTTTATTTTCTTGTTTTATCATAAATATTATAAATAAAGATAGAACAAGTAAAAATTCAAATAGAAAACCAAAATAATTAAAATGCATCAAAAAGAAAAAACTAGAAAGACATTGCAAAAAGAATAAAATCATATTGATCAAATCACATTTTAATTTTATAAATAGTGAAATCATTGTTACTATGAACAAAATACAAGACGTTATTAAAAAAGTTAAAAAGGCAATTTGATGAAAAATAGACAAGGGATATTTTTTAAAAATATCAATCATATAATAATTTTTATACCATTGATCATAATCATTTACATACATTTTTTCTAATAATGGAGCAGCTAAACATAAAATAATTAATAAAAATTCAAGTCCAACTAAAATTATTTTTTTAATAACATTTTTTTTGACTAGGTTACTCATGAGAAGATTCCTCTTTTTTTAATTTTCTTTTGGATTGCCACGATAAAATACAATGATAGATTTGTTTATTAAAAACAATTCCAAGGACAGAAATAATAATCATAATTCCCATAATAATTCCAGCAACTAAATAATGATTGGAAGAAATAGCATCACCTAAAAAAGTCGAAGGAATGATTGAAGGAATCCTAGCCACTAATGAAACTAAGACGAATTTATGAATATTAATGGGTGTAAATGGAATTAAAAAAACAACAAAATCTTTAGGAATTCCCGGAATTAAAAAGAAAAAAAACAAAATAATTAAAGCACGCCCAGGCTCATTTAAAAATTTAAATTTTGTATATTCTTTTTCTTTTACATTGAGCGTTGCAAAAGGTTTGCCTAACCACTTAACTAACCCATACACAAAATAATTAGCTATTGTTAATCCAATTAAGCATAATAAGGTCCCCAACCATGGTCCAAACATGGCACCCGCAACAATTTCAACAATTTCCCCTGGAATAAATGCGACTATGATTTGAAAAATATCGACTAAAAGTAATATTAAAAATCCAACGACACCTGTATTTTTAATTTCTCGAATGATTTCTTCCTTACCATTTTTGTCAGAAAATAATTTAAAAAAATCAGAAAAATAAAAGCATAAGAAAAAAATGATCCCTAAGATTAAAAAAATAGCTATAATATTGATGGCAATCATTACTTTTTGTGCTTTTGTATATTTCTTTTTTATCATTTTTGACACCTTTTTTACTTATTATATACTGAAAATGGGAAGTTAACAATTTTTTTTGTTTTATAGTTTATCATTTTAAAATTTAAGATATATAATAAATTATATATTATTTGCCAATAAAGATAGAGGTTCCGATATGAAAGAAAAAGCAAAAAAACAAATCAAAAAAAATATTTTGAAATCATTTATCTTAGTGATGTATGTTTTTTGTGCGTTAACGATTTTGATTGAATCTTGTATTAAAGGGCAAAATAGTGCACAACAAAGTAATGCTCTAGGTCAATCTTTAAGTAAAGTAATCAATAATTTTTCTAAAGATCAAGCCAAATATATTGCTGTCAATAAAATTAAGATTCAAAATCCGATAGATTCAGAAATTTCTTTTTGCGTGGGGGACACTTATCAACTAAACACAGAAATATACCCTAAAAATGCAACGAATCAATCGTTAATTTATTCAAGTTCAAATCCTGAAATTGCATCTGTTTCAGAAAAAGGGTTATTATCATTTAATAAAAGTGGAACAACCACTATTCAAGTAATTAGTGCGGATAATCACAATATCACGGATAAGTTAAATATGACGATTCATGATATTCTTCCTTCACAAATTTTAGTTACATTAGAAGATGCTATATTTGATGCGGTCAAAAACACATATGTAGTGTATTTAGGTCATAGTTATCCAATCCAAATCAATTTTTTCCCTACAAATACTACAAATCAAAGTTATACTTATGAATATGATAGCGATTGTATTGCCATTAATGATGATTATCTTACCGCATTAAAATACAACCAATTAAAGCCAATTACCCTTTCGATAAAATCAAAAGCTGATGCTTCTATTCAAACTAGTTTGAAAGTTGTTGTCGATTTTGAAGAAGTAATAGAACCTACGAAACTATCATTTTATCCGTTAGAAACTGATTTTTTATGGATTGGACAAACAAAAAAATTATTTGTCAAATATGAACCTATCCATGTTTCATTTACGCAAACTATTTATGAAAGTAGCAATATCAACGTCGCAACAATTGATGACGATGGACAGATCACAGCATTGAATGCAGGCAAAACAACGATTACGGCTTTCAATGAAAGAAATCCTTTCATTTATGCAACAATCGAAATAGTGGTTCATAATTTACCCGATATCATCGATTTCAACATTCCAAATAGCATTGAAAATTTAGTGGTCGGTTCAATGAAATTGATTTCAATTACCCCTGTACCAAAAGAAGCCAAATTAGATGTAAATGCTTTTCAATTTATCTCAAGCGATCCAAATGTTGCTAGTGTAACTTCGCAAGGAAATGTATTAGGAGTTCAAGAGGGGTCTACAATTATCAAAGTAATATACGATAATAAAATCACTAAAATGATAAATGTTCATGTCATTCCTAAAACAACAACTGAAAATGTTTTGCTCAGCATCGAAAATAAAGTCCACGCAATCACTAAACAACAAACTATTGCTTTAAGTGATTTGGTGGAAATTTCTCTTACGATAAATGGATCTTTATCTCATCCAAATAACAATGTTTTAGAATTTATTCCTATGCAAAGTCGTCATGTTTCAACCTCGTTATATGATCCATCACTATATGATAATCTTTGCTTTAATACCGAAGAAATGGTAACCTACAATCCTATCTTAAATACAATAACTGCTAATGATCAAGAAGGATTTGCTTTTTTTAGAGTTTACCATATAGAAAGCGGAGCATATGCGGATTTTAAATTTGAAATTCAAGAAAAGTTACCTACTGATTTAATTCTTTTGTATGACAATAAAGCAATTGAAGATGAAGTTTTGCAAATGCCTATACCTGCATTAAATTCTAACATTTCTACCGCTATGGATCACTATCATCGATTCGAACTATTATTTAGTGAAAATCAAGCTACTTTTAAGCAAATCGAATGGTCTTTAACTCCTACACAAGATCAAACAATAGGGCGGATTGAAAAAGATAGTGAAAACGCCGTCTTATTTTTCCCTATAAATGAAGGAAATATCCAAATAACTGCCTCTATTACAACGCCAATTTTAAAAACTACTGTAAGTATTTCTTTAATGATTGAAGTCGTACATCTCGACATTGAACAAATGCATTTACAAAATATAAGTAAAGAAATTCCCGAATTTATCGATAAAAATTTTGTAATGTATAAATCCGATTCAATACAATTAGGTGTCGTTTCTCAATTTTCATATTCAAGAGCATTATTTCACTATCAATCCTCCAACAATGAAATTGCTAAAATTAATTCTCGCGGAATTATTAATGCAATCCATGAAGGAACAACAACCATTACGGTAACTAATCTTTATGGGAATCAAACGACGACGCAGTTTGAATTAAAAGTTATGAATCGACTTGCCTTTGATCCAGAACTACCTTACTTTATTTCTAGCGATAGTATCAAATCTCTCGGTAAAAACAAATATGAATTACTGAATGGCAAAAAAGCAACGATTCAAGTGAATTTTTCAAAAGAGGCTACCTATACAAAAGTAACTTTTGTTTCATCCAATGAAAAAGTTTTAAAAGTGGGGGCTGATGGCGTTATCATTCCACTCAAAAAAGGAAATGCTGACATTTATATATATTATACGGATCATTTTAGCATCCAAAATCCTTTAAAAATAACCCTTTCTATTGTAATTAAAAAACAACCATTAATTAATAATCTTACTACATTTACCTTTTATTTAAGAAAAATTTTGGGTCATTTCAGTTTATTCTTTATATTCAGTATTTTTTCTTTATTCACATATTGCTTATTTTTTAAAAAAGATCAATGGTATTTTAGTCTTATCTTACATTTCATCATCGGTTATTGCATTGCACTATTTTCAGAAATTATTCAAGCTGCAATTCCAGAACGAACAGGAGCTTTTACTGATGTAATGATTGATTATCTTGGATTTTTGATGGCCACAGGAATGATAGCGATAATTTATTGGATTCATTTTATTATCTATAAAATGCGTTTCAAAAATAAGCATAAAGAAAAAAGATTACAAAACAAAAGAAAGGAAATAGCAAAATGAAAACGATTTATAAATGTCCAGTTTGCCAAAGCAGTTTATTTAAAGAAGAAAAATTATATCAATGTTCGCTACACCATACCTATGACATTTCCAAATATGGATATGCTAATTTTTTATTAGCAAATCAAATCCATTCCTCTTTTCCTGGTGACAGGCCCGAAATGATTTTGGCTCGGAAACGTTTTTTAAGTCAAAATTATTATGCTATTTTACGCAAAAAACTTGTAGAAATTATTAAAATGAATTTAAAGGATTATACCATCTTTTGCGACCTTGCATGTGGAGAAGGCTATTATACCAACTATATTCATCAAAATATTTCTAAAGATTTTTCGTTTGTCACTTATGGCATTGATTTATCTAAAAGAGCCATTATCGAGGCCTCTAAAACAGCCAAACAATTAAAATTAGAAAATATCAATTACTGTATCGGAAATTTAATGTTTCTTCCCTATTTAAATACATCATTTGATATTATGTTAAATTGCTTTGCACCGATGATTGATAAAGAATTTTGTCGTGTGTTAAAAGAAAATGGAATCTATATTCGTGTTTTACCCGGAAAAAATCACTTATTAGAATTAAAAAGTGTGTTATATGAAAAGGTTATTTTAAATCAATTGAAAGATCTTGATATTCCTAATTTTTCTTTCATTGACAAAATAGAAATTGAAGATAAAATTAAATTAGAAAGCCAAGAAAGGATTCATGATTTATTCATGATGACCCCTTATTATTACAAAACCTCTAAAGAAGCAATAAAAAACTTGTATGCATTAAATGAACTTGAAACGACAATTTCATTTATTATTTTGATTTATAAAAAAGGAGGAAAATAAAATGAATTATGCGGTTCAATTATATTCTTTATCTAATTATATTCAACAAAATGGCTTAGAAAAAGCTTTGAAAATGATTCATGAAGCGGGATATGAAGGTGTAGAATTTGCAAGTTTTTATCAATATACACCCGAAGAAATTCAAAGTTTATTAAATAAATATCATTTAAAAGCGATTTCTTGTCATTTGGGTATCAATGATATTAAAAATTCTCTTTCCTATTTTTTAAAACTGAATATTTCCTATGTTATAGTTCCTTATATTTCTTATGAAAGTTGGCTAAATAATGGCGCCAATATCTTACTTGAATTACAAAATTTGCAAGATTTTTTAAAACCTTATTCTATAACTTTAGGTTATCATAATCATGCCCACGAGTTTAAAGATAATCATAATTTTATCCATTATTTATATCAAAACATTCCTGATATATCACTCGAATTCGATGTTTGTTGGCTGACGATTGCTAAGCAAAATATTGAGAAAACACTAGATGATTATCATAATAATCTTTCTTTAATTCATATTAAAGATGCTTCTAATTTTGAAAATGTTTCCAAAGATGTTCCTGTGATTGGTCACGGAATCGTAGATATGCAGTCTGTTTTTAAAAAAGTGAATCAATATGAATTAAAATGGTGCATTTTAGAAGCCGAAAATATTCAAATAGATCCTTTTGTTTATTTACAAGATAGCTTAAAAAATATGAAATGGTTCGAAAATGCGACTTTGTAATTTTTTTATTTAATATTAAATAAAAGTATTGTATAATAGGGTCGAAAGAGGTGACTGTTATGGGTTTTTTTAAAAAACAATTGATTAATGTAATTGATTGGCAAGATACAAATTCTCAAGATATGGTTTATCGTTTCCCTTGTGAAGGAAACGAAATTAAAAATGGTGCTCAATTAACCGTTCGTGCATCTCAAGTTGCTATCTTTGTAAATGAAGGTATCATTACTGATATTTTTAATGAAGGTCGTTACCAATTAACAACGGCAAATTTACCCGTAATGACAAAACTTTTGTCATGGAAATATGATTTCAATTCTCCATTTAAAGCTGAAGTTTATTTCGTTAATACACGTCAATTTACAAATTTAAAATGGGGAACGTCTAACCCTATCATGAAACGTGATACTGAATTCGGTATGGTTAGAATTAGAGCCTTTGGAAATTATTCCATAAAAATAAATGATGCAGCCATCTTCTTAAAAGAAATTTTTGGTACTTTGCCATCTTATTCTACTAAAGATATTCAAGATCACATTAAAACAATTGTTGTTTCTTCTTTTAGTGATTTTATAGCAGAAACAAAAATGCCTATTTTAGACATTGCTACAATGTATGATGAAATCGGCAAAGGCACAGCAGAAAAAGTTCGTGAACATTTAAATCAAATTGGATTGACTACAACTTCTGTTATTGTTGAAAATATTTCCTTACCTGAAGAAGTTGAAAAAGCAATCGATAAACGTTCTTCAATGGCTGCTATTGGAGATTTAAATGCCTATGCAAAATTTCAAGCGGCTGATTCTATTAAAGACGCTGCAAATAATCCTAGTGGTACTGCAGGTGTCGGTATAGGATTGGGTGCAGGTATTGGCTTTGGAAAAATGATGGGAGAAGTCATGAATCAATCGACAAATGAAGCTAAAATCATCTGTCCTAATTGTGGCAAAGAAAATGCATCTAGTGCTAAATTTTGTGCTGAATGCGGACAATTACTTCACCCTACGAAAGTCAAATGTATAAAATGTGGCAAAGAAATTCCATCTGGTACAAAATTTTGTCCAGAATGTGGGGCTGCTCAAGTGCTACGCGATAAAGAATGTCCAAAATGTCATGCAAAAATTCCAGAAAATGCTAAGTTCTGTCCTAATTGTGGTGAAACATTAAAATAAAATTTTATTTAAATGCAATCGACCGATTGCATTTTTACTTTTACGAATAGAGAGGGGACATTAAGAATGGATGAAAATGAAAAAAAAGCAATGGAATTACATACTACAAACAAAGAATTTGAAGCAAACAATTTAACTGAAGTAATTAAGGGAAAATGTTTAAATTGTGGATCAACTTTACGATTCGATCCTAAAAATCAATGTTTAATTTGTGATAGTTGCGGATCTGTTTTTGAAATTCCAAAATCCAATCAAGAAGTCGAAGAAAACGATTTTATGACTTATTTGCAAACCTATCAAAAAAATGCCGAAAATTCTATTAACAAAGAAACCAAGATTTATGCTCGTTGTGAAGAATGTGGTGCCCTCATTATTATCGATAAAAATGATTTGACCGCAACTTGTCCATTTTGTGGTTCAAATAAAACCATTAAGCAAACAATGGAAGAAAATGAAAACATTCACATTGAAGGTGTAATTCCTTTTCAAATTTCAATAGAGGATAATAATCAACTTTTCAAAAAATGGATTAAAAAGAGATTTTGGGCACCAAATAAAATAAAAAATGGAATTCTCCATCCTCTATATCATGCATTTTATATGCCGATATGGACTTATGATGCAAACACGAATAGTACTTATTCTGCGATGCGTGGTGATTATTATTATGTAACTGTTTCTAGACACACTTCAAACGGACATGTCGAAATGGTTCAAGAAAGAAGAATTCATTGGACTCCTGTTCATGGAACAATGCCATATTTTTTTGATGATATTGTCATTCGAGCATCAAAAAATGTTTTAGATAAATATATTGATCAAGTTGGCTTTTATAATCTTAAAAATTCTATTAAGTATGATGAAAAATATTTACTAGGTTATCAAGCGGAACGCGCTTCTTTGGATTTAGTGGATGGATTTAATCGGGCTAAAAATGTAATGTCTAATATTTTAAAACATAAAATTACGAAAGAAATCGGTGGCGATACCATTAGTTCGTTAAAAATTAACACAAATTATAAAAATGTCAAATTTAAACAATTATTATGTCCAATGTATAACGGTTCTTATAAAATTAAAGGAAGTAAAAACACTTATCATTTCGTCATTAATGGTCAAACCGGACAATTTTATGGAGATTATCCTAAATCTCCAGTTAAAATTACGATATTTGTTTTTATAATTATCTTCATTATCATTGCACTTATTTTAATGTTTAATTATTTTTTTCTTTCTTAAATCATAAAACGCAACTAGGAATTAGTTGCGTTTTGTTATATAATACTAGTTGAAAGCGGTGATGTTATGCCTAACTTTAACAATTATGGTTTAAAACAAGAAGTTTTAGCGTCGATAGAAAATATCGGTTTTAAAAAGCCTACAAAAATTCAAGATTTAGTGATTCCAGTTGCATTAAAAAAAATTAATTTAATTGGCAAAGGAAAAACAGGAAGCGGAAAAACACATTCATTTTTAATTCCAATAGCAAATCGTTTAGAAGTGAATGATCCGAATTTACAATGTATTATTTTGTTACCCACAAGAGAACTAGCTTTACAAATTTTTCAAACATGTAAAGAATTTTTTAAATTAAATTTTTCGAAAATAAAAATCACATGTCTTACGGGTGGCCAAGATTCAAAACGTGATTTAAATAAACTAAGTCCTACACCTCAAATCTTAATTGGAACACCCGAAAAAATTAAAAATTTAACGATTGATACGGGTGCTATTGACTTATCTAAGGTAAACACTTTAGTGATTGATGAAGCAGATATGACATTGGAAATGGGATTCCTTAATGAAGTAGATAGAATTGCTTCTTTAGTCGATAAAAACGTTCATATTATGATCTTCAGTGCAACGATTCCTGTAGGAATACGACCTTTTTTAAAAAAATATTTAAAAAATCCTATTTTATTAGAAGATGAAAAAAATGTGGAACATCAAGACATTGAACATATTCTTTTTCCTTGCCGGGGAAAAACGACACTTGAAACTTTATCATTAATATTAAAAAATATTAATCCTTATGTTTGTTTAATTTTCGCAAACACTAAAAAAGAAGTGGAAAAAATCTATGAATATTTAATAGAAGAAGGCTATAATGTTGCCATGATTCATGGCGATTTACAATCACGGGAACGGAAAAGAAACATAAAAAAATCATTAAATGGAGAATTCAAATATATTGTAGCTAGCGATATTGCGAG
This sequence comes from uncultured Bacilli bacterium, assembly GCA_947599835.1. GTDB lineage: Bacteria > Bacillota_I > Bacilli_A > RFN20 > CAG-631 > Caccosoma. The sequence continues at coordinate 9,388 of CANQFQ010000006.1, read as the reverse complement.
TCGCGGGATAGATATTAGTGGTGTGAGCCATGTTATTTCTTTATCATTTCCTAAAAATAATTTAGATTTCTATATGCATAGAGCCGGTCGATGTGGTAGAAATAATGTTAAAGGACAATGTATTTCGCTATACCATAAGCAAGATAATGAAGTGATTCAAAAATTAATTGGGATGGGAATCCATTTTTCTCATCAAGAAATTAAAAATAATCAATGGGTTGTTTTAAAAGATTATAATTCTAGGTCAAAAAGAACTCCCAAAAAAATCAATGAGTTAGACTTGGAAATAAAAAAAGTAATCGTTCAAAGTAAAAAACAAAAAGTTAAGCCTAATTATAAAAAGAAAGTCAGAACTCAAATTGATAAAATCAAAAAAAAACATCGGCGTGAAATGATTCAAAAAGATATTAAAAAACGACAAATACAACGAGCAATTCAAGCAAAGAATGATAAAGGAGGAAAATAAAAAATGCTTTTAGGCTCTCATGTGGGTATGTCCTCTCCAGAATATTTATTAGGTTCTTGCAAAGAAGCACTAAGTTATCAAGCAAACACTTTTATGTTTTATACTGGAGCACCTCAAAATACAATTCGGACAAATGTAAATCAATTAAAAATCAAAGAGGCTCAACAATTTTTAAAAGAACACGATATGCATATCGAAAATGTTATCGTGCACGCTCCTTATTTAATTAATCTAGCTAATTGTGAAGATGATGAAAAATATCAACTTTCCTTACGCTTGTTGACCACTGAAATAGAACGCACATTAACTATTGGCTGTAAGTATCTCGTTTTACATCCCGGAAGTGCATTAAAAGCAGATCGAAATCTTGCTATTCATCATGTGATTGAAGGATTGAATCAAGTGACAACGAAATATCCAAACATTACAATATTAATTGAAACAATGGCCGGAAAAGGTAGTGAAATAGGTATTTCTTTTGAAGAAATAAAACAAATGATATCTGGTATTAAAAATCAAAATTCAATTGGCGTTTGTTTAGATACCTGTCATATTCATGATGCCGGTTATGATATTCAAAATATTGACGTTTTACTCGAACAATTTGATAATATTATCGGCCTTGATAAATTAAAAGTTTGCCATCTTAATGACTCTAAAAATTTGTGTGGGGATAAAAAAGATCGTCATGCAAATATTGGCTATGGACAAATTGGCTTTGATGCGTTGTGCGCTTTTATCCATCACCCTTTATTACAAGACAAAATTTTTATCTTAGAAACTCCTTGGATTTCTTATTCTTTAGAAAATTCTAAAGTCAGTTATCCTCCTTATCGTTTTGAAATCGAAATGCTTCGTAAGCAACAATTTGATCCTAATTTAATGAATCATGTATGGAATTATTACCAAACAAAATAAATGTCAAAAGGCGACTCATTCATACAAATGAATAAGCCGCCTTTTATTCGTTATTTTTTTCGTATGCTTCAATAATTTTGCCCACCAAAGGATTTCTTATCACATTGGCCGCAGTAAATTCAATAAAAGCAATTTGATCAATATTTTGAAGTATTTTTTTGGCATGCAAGAGTCCACATAATTTTGGATTTTTTAAGTCAATTTGAGATTCATCACCGGTAATTACCATTTTTGCATGATTCCCTAATCTTGTCAAAAACATTTTCATTTGAATCGGCGTCGTATTTTGCGCTTCATCTAAAATCACGAAAGCATCACTTAATGTTCTGCCGCGCATATAGGCTAAAGGTGCAATTTCAATCATTTCTTTTTCAAGATAATTTTGAGCTTGTTCTTTTCCTAAAATATCGTTTAATGCATCATAAATTGGAATTAAATAAGGATCTACTTTTTCTTTAAGTTCTCCAGGCAGAAAGCCTAAATTTTCACCAGCCTCAACAATAGGTCGAGTAATAATTATTTTTTGAATCTTTTTTTTCTTTAATTGATCTAAAGCATAAGCTACGGCAAGATAAGTTTTACCTGTACCTGCTGCGCCTGTAGCGAAAATAATGGTATTTTCTTCTAAAGCATGAAAGTATGTTACTTGTGCAGCTGTTTTAGGATGAATAGATTTTTTTTGATATGTCGAAACAAATTTTATATTTTCATCATTAAAATGATGATGATTTTCAATACCACGAATCAATTGGTTTAATAAAATTTCATCTAATTCTGTTCCAGACTTAATTTTTTCAACCATTAAATCGAATAATTGCTTTAATTGTTCGGCAACACTTTCTTGATCATATTGAACGATTAACGATTCACCATGACCATGAAATTGCACTTTAAAATACTTCTCAATCTGTTTAATGTTTTGATCATTAGTACCATAAAAAGCACAAATTTCAGCAATATTCAAATGATAATCTTTAAAGTTTAAAACATACTCCATTCTTCGATCATTCCTTTGTGATATCTTCAATACAAGTAAAATGTACACGCATATGAATCATTCTACCCTCTTTAATAAATTTTAACACATTTTCTTTATGAATGCTTTCATTTTTATCAAAGTTTTTTGAAATATCACTTCTAGCTTGTATCAGTAATTTTGTAAAAATACTTACTTCATCATAAATTTCTGCTTCTTTCATCGTATAGGTTAAATCCACAATATACCAAGTATAAGCATAAACTGCACCATACGTCCCTACATAAACATCTTGATTTTGATCTGTCGTAACCACATCTCGAACGAGTAAATCTCCTTTTTTAACATAATCATTAATTTTTACCATTTTTTCACCATTTTTTATATCAAATGCACATATCACACCATCTTTTGTTGCATATAAAGAATTATTTAACAATATAGGTGGATTCAATGTTCTTTTTATTAAAAATTTAGCGGTAATCGTAGATCCATGTTTTCTTAATTCTAACCATTCCACTTTATCTTTTAATTCATAAAGCATTTTTTCCTCAATGACTAAAAGAGCATCATCATTCATTTTACTCATTCCAACTTGAATATGATTTTTTTTCAAAGTTTCTTGAATCATTGGATATAATTGCTTGGCGTTACCAAATATTTCAATTTTCCATATCCGATTACTATATAAAAAAAATAAGGCAATAGAAAATACTAAAGCAATTAATGTTGTTTTAAATTTAAAAAAATTTTCAAAAACATGAAATAAACCCACTTTTTTTATAATTTTAGGGTTAACAAAAACTTTTTTGATACGATTTCGACAATACGGAGAAGCTAAAAATTGATAAGTATACGCATCCGTTTTATGTAAATTATAAATTGTGACTTTATTCGCTTTTAAATCATTTAATCCACGACAGATATCAAAAATTCTAATTTCATAATAATCTAAGGATTTCATGCAATCATTTCTCCAATATCATGAAATTTTAAAAGTATAAAATCACCGACAATAATAATTTCTGTCTTTTCTAAATAAGTAATACATAGTTTTATACCTTCAATCATGATTTTCTTATTTTTTAAAGCTACGATAATGCAATGATCACTGACTCTAAGTATTTTACTAAATTTCTGAATTCTCATTTTATTTTCTTCAATATAAATCATGATCTCACCTCTTTAAAAATTATGATAAAAGAAGTAAAAATAGTATAAAAATAATAATAAAATTACCTATTCATTTTTTCTGTTTAAATACATTTTAAAGGGATGGATTCTTGAAACAAAAAAAAGAGTGCAATCACATGACACCCTTTTATTAATCAAACACTGTTTTAAACTAAAACCTAGCGACCATAACCCTTACGACGAGCTTGCTCAGATTTTAATTTTTTACGAATTCCAGGTTTTAAATAGAATTCTCTTTTTCGTGCTTCAGCGAGAGTTCCAGCTTTAGTAACTTGTCTTTTGAAACGACGTAAAGCATCATCAAGTGTTTCATTTTCACGAACAACAGTTTTTGGCATATGATTTCCCCCCTTCCGAAGCAAATAATCTTTACTACATAAGTATAATTTTTTTTAATACTAAAAGTCAAGTAAAAAATCGAAAAAAAATATTAGAAAAGGATTACTTTTTGGCAATGATTTCCATTTATTTATTCCAAAATTCGTTTCAAGTTATTTTTAATCATTGAAATTATAAATTTTTAAATTATACACATACTAATTTAGAGGTGACTTTATGAAAGAAACGGGCATTGTAAGAAGAATAGATGAACTAGGAAGAATTGTTATTCCAAAAGAGATTCGTAAAAATTTACGCATCAATACTGGAGACAATGTAGAAATTTATATGGACGAAAATAACAAAATTATTTTAAAAAAATTTTCTACTTTATTTGGTATGGAAGAAGAGTTATTTAATATTGCTAAAGTCATTAACGAATTTAGTGGAGCCACAATTATCATTGCGGATACAGATAAAATTATCGTAAGTTATGGTAAAGGAAGCGAATTTTATATAGAACAATATATTGATAAAACTTTAATCAATGATGTGATGCAACAAAATTTAGTAAAAAAGAAAAACTTTCAAATTATATCGGGACATAACGAAGAGCGATTAGGTTATATTTTTCCTCTATATTGCCGTGAAATATTACATGGCTTGTTTATTTTACTTGAAAACGATCGATCATTACAAAATTGTGAAAATGAAATTGCCTTATATTTTAAAAAATTTATTTTAAAACAACTAGATAGTTAGTTTCAATTAGGTTATAATGACAAATGGTGATTCTATGCGTCTAGATAAATATTTAAAACTTTGTAGAATAATTAAACGAAGAGTTGTCAGTAAAGATATTATTTCTTTTGGACAAGTCTTACTCAATGGTCGTGTTGCAAAGCCTGCTTCTCAAGTCAATATTGGTGATACCATCATTCTTTCTTTAGGAAATAAAAAAATTACCATTCAAGTTTTAAGTATTGATCCGCATTTTACTTCAAAAGATGCTGTGATATCCCTTTATCGCATTTTAAAAGAAGAAGTCATATCCTCCGATAGTCAAACATAAAGTTTGAATGGGAGGTTTTTTTATGGAAGAACAATTCACAAATTTAGTTCAACAAAATCATACGATTACCTTAAAAGATCGCAATCTTTTAGATTTATCAGGAGTTAAAACGATTCAAAGTTTTGACAACCAAGAATTTTTAATTTCAAGTCCTTATGGTACCGTTCATATTAAGGGTAAGGATTTAACCATTTCAAAAATGGATACCGATAATGGCATTTTACAAATTAAAGGACAAATTGATCAAATCAGTTATATTCAAGATAAAAAATCCGATTCCAACGAGGCAAAAACAAAAAAAGAAAACTTTTTTACAAAACTTTTTAAATAATGAATTTAGGTCAACAATTTCAAGTTATCCTCTTTTCATTGCTATTTGGAATGATTTTTTTAGCCTGTTATGACATTTTTAACCGCACTTTTTATAAAATTAGAGGAAAATTAGTTCGTTTTGTTTTAGAACTAATTTTCTTTAGCGTATTAAGTACGATTTACTTTTTTATTCTTTTCTTGATTAACGATGCTATTTTAAGTATTTATATGCCTTTATTTTTAATTTTGGGTGGTTTCATTTACATGAAATTTCTATCTTTTCCATTACTTTGTATATATGAAAAAATTGTCGGTAAAATTGAACATAAACTATCAAAAATTCATCTTTTCTTTTCTAAAAAAAAGGATATAATAAAAATAAAGATATTAAAATTAAGGAATCGGATTTATGAAAAGAATGCAAAACGAATTCAAGAAAAAGCAGCCCATAAAAAGCAAAATTAAAATTATTCTTTGCATTGCAATTAGTTGCATTTGTTTTTTAATGGCCGCTTTTTTCTTGATTCGCTATTTAATCCAAGTCATTTAATTCATTATTTGTAGATTTTTTTGCGATTTTATCTTCTTTCGACAATCTTTTTAGGACTGTTTTTTTATACTATCCTAGGGTGATATTATGACAACCTTAGAAAACATTGAAAAAAAACAAAATCGGCAAAGAAATTACATTTACTTATTTAAAATTATCATTGTCATCATTTGTAGTTTATTGGCACCATTATTCACGTTTGAAAATCTTCAAATTTTATTTATAGTGCCTTTGTTCTCCTTTTGTTTTTTTATCGGTATTGATTATTTTTTATTTTCCGTGTTAGGTCTAACCATCAGTTCTATTCTTACTTACAATCAAAATACATATTATAGTGCTCTAGCCATATGCCTATATTTTATAATTTATTTCATTTTTAAACTATTTAAAATTAAAAGTATTGTAAACCATACTTTTAGTAGCACATTTTCAATCTTTTTTACTTATTTATGCTATCAAATTTTTAATCATTCGATCCATTATTTAACGCTTTCTACCATTCTAGTATTTTCTTGCATTATAAGTATTCTATTTGCTTTTATCATTCATACTTTTCCTTTAAAAAGTGTCATCTATCAGAATGAAAATGCGTTAATCATTTCTTGTTTATTACTTTCTTTGTATTTATCTTTTTTTCAAAAGCAAAGTATAAGTATCGTATGCCTTCGATTACTTCTCGTCGTTTGTGCAATTAAAGGGAGTGTTCAGGCAACCTTAGCCTTTGGGGCCGCATTATATTTATCGTTTTATGTTCTAGACATACCTTTAGGTAACGATCTATTTATCATGATTTTACCGGCAATTATTGTTGGATTTATGAAAGAAAAACAAAAATGGGGAGTTGCTTTATTATACCTTATTTCTAACATTATTTTTATTTTTGCGATGAAGGGTGCAAATCAAATCAATGAGATAGTAGAAACCGGCATTACACTTTTGATTATTTTACTTCTTCCATCTTTTATTTTTAAGCCGATAACTAAAAAAGATCAATACTATGAAATGTATTTAAAAAACCAACAAGATATTTCACTAAAATTAGAAGAATTTTCTTCTTTATTTAAAAGTTTATCTAACCAATTTATTAAATCAAAACAAAGTCGTATTTTAGAGCAAGCCAATATTGAAGTTTTTGATAAACTTTGTGCAAATTGTTTTAAAAATCAATTTTGTCATCAAAATGGGAATCATTTATTATTAAATTATCTTAAAGATGGAATTATGCATACTTTAAATGAAAATAAAATCAATTATGTTAAAAAAAATTGCCTAAAAGCCGATGCATATTTAAAACTAATTGACCAATTTATGCAAAGCTATTTAATCAAGCAATTTGAAAAAGATGATTTGTGCTTACTCAAGGATATTGTTTCAAATCAATTTTTAGGATTTAGTAAAATTATGGATAGTTATAAAGAACATTTACTTGAGGATCGTATCATTATCGCAAATTCATTTTATCAAAATATCAAAAAAGAATTAGAATATTATCATTATGATGTTTTATATGTTAACAATTTTTCAGATTTAAATCATTACCGTTTTGATATTGCGATTGCCAATTGTCCTACCAAACAAATTAAAAACCAAGTGATGTCCATTATTAGTCACATATTAAATTGTTCAATGGAAATTATCGACATACATTTAAATAATTTAATAAGTAATTATATTGTTTTATCCATTCAAGAAACAAAAAAACAACGAATAACTTTCTATTACAAACAAAATGGAAAAAATCCTTCTTATTGTGGAGATTCAATTCAATATTGTAGTTATAAAAATAAATTCTATCTTGCCATTAGTGATGGAATGGGAAATGGTATAGAAGCAAATGAAGAAAGTAAATTTACTTTAGATGTTTTACTTTCGACTATAAAAACTGGCCTTAACCCTACTGAAGGAATGATGATTACAAATTCTTTATTAAAACTTAAAAATCAATACGATACATATACAACAATCGACTTAATCGAAATTGATCAAACAACTTTAATTGCAAAATTTTATAAAGCAGGTGCTTTTTTAAGTTTGATTCAACGAGATCATGAAATGAAAGTGATAGAAAATTATGCACTCCCGATTGGCATCGTTGATAAAATCATTCCTAATGTTATGGAAATCCAATTACAACCTGGCGATATCATTTATTTAATGAGTGATGGATTGATGGATGAATATAATGAAGAAATGAAAACACTGCTTTTAGAAAACCAAGAAACTTGTCTATCAATTTTGACAAAAGAATTATATGAAAAATTTATGGAAATGAAGCAAACAAAAGATGATGTCACTTTAGCATTGATTCGCATAGATCAAGCATAAAAGACATTTCATTTGATCTTGTTTTATTTTCAACTTTAATGATGGTTTACTTTTGATCTTTTTTTCGGTAATTAACTTTATGACATTTACGACATCTTGCTTCATAGCATTCTTTGGCCCCTACTAGAATAATAGGGTCATCATAATTTGCCGCTTCGCCATTAATTAAACGTTGCGTTCGCGTAGCAGGAGCACCACATTTAGTGCAAACAGCACTTAATTTAGTTACAAATTCAGCTTTAGCCATCAATGCGGCAACAACCGGAAAAGGTTCGCCCCTAAAGTCAGTATCTAACCCTGCAACAATAACTCTTTTTTTAGCATTGGCTAATTGTTCGCAAATGTCGACAATTTCAAAATCAAAAAATTGCACTTCATCAATAACGACAACATCAATATCAGGGTTATTAATGGTATTTCTTATTGGAGATAAATCATTAGAAACAACATAACTTTGATAATGACTTCCTGCATGTGAAGCAATTTCATCCACACTATACCGATTATCTATACTAGGTTTAAAAACATGAATTTTTTGCTTTGCATATTCTAAAACTCGTATTCTTTGTATTAATTCTTCTGTTTTACCAGCAAACATACATCCTGTGATAACTTCAATCCATCCCAAATTATAACGTCTATACATCATTTATTTTCCCCCTCAGCAATCATCTTTTCATATGCTTGATAAAATTGATGAATACTTTCATGATCAAACGGAAAATCATGATTCATAATCATCGTTTTAATTTCTTTAAATTTTGATTTAATAATGTGATGCAATTGATCAGAATAAGCAAATAATTTACGATGTTTACGATACTCATATTCATCTAACACTTTAATATCATACATTGGATTCACTTTAAAATCTAAATCATAATCAATATATTTAATGCAATCATTTTCATAAATACAAGGCGAGGCCATATTTACATAATAAAAAATTCCTTCATCGCGTAACATACAAACAACATTAAACCAAAAGTTTTTAAAAAATATTGTAATTGCTGGTTCATTGGCACGCCATCTTCGACCATCAGCTTCAACGACCAAAGAATGCGTACTCCCACAAACAATATAGTTTTCATTTTCTTGAATTAAATATGTTTGATACCATGTGCGATGGACTTTACCATTATGTTTAAAGGATACAATAACAATTTCTTTTAATGCCATTTTATTAAACCTCACGTTTAAAATTATATCACTTATCTCCTATATTGAAAATATGAAGAATCGATTTTTTTACGAATT